>NZ_VISL01000001.1:5000-605000 GCF_007827465.1 Dokdonia sp. Hel_I_53 | reverse complement strand
GTATCCTCATTAAAAGAGAGTTTGGACACCATTGTAGCTGCAATGCCTAATAATAGACGTACTTTTCTATTTAGTGCTACCATGCCAGGGGCTATAAAACAGCTCGTACAAAATTACCTAAGTAAAAACCCTCTAGAGATAAGTGCGGAGCGTGAGACCTTAGGTCATCAAAAAATAAATCACGAGTATGTGGTGGTAGAACCTATTGAGAAATTAGATGTGCTTATGCATTTTCTAAACTCAAGAATAGGCCAGCGAGGGATCATCTTCTGTAAGACAAAAGCTGCGGTAAATAAGCTTGCAAAAAATCTTGCCATTCATAAATTCTCATCAGGAGCTTTACATGGAAGTCTTTCTCAAGCTATACGTGATCGTATGATGGGACAATTTAGAGAAGGGCACATTGACATTCTCGTAGCTACAGACCTTGCCGCTCGCGGAATTGATGTTCAAGAAATTGAATATGTTGTAAATTATCACCTTCCAGAGTTTTATGACATGTATGTACATAGAACAGGGCGTACGGCTAGGGCAGGGGCCACAGGTTATGCCCTCACTATATTGCAAGAGGAAGAAGCAGTAGAGATTCCAGAGTTTGAAGATGAGTTAGGAATTTCCTTTTCCGCTTTCGCGAAAGCGAATAAACAACAATTAGAAGATAATAATACTGTATTGTGGGCAAAAAAGGTATTTAAAACAAAACCTAACCGATCATTACCTGAAGAACTTACAGATAAAGTTAAAAACGTTTTTCATCACCTCACCAAAGAAGAATTAATAGATAAACTTCTGGCCGAAAGAGCTGCACAAAAAAGCTTGAATCATCACAATGAGGTCTTATCAAAAAAGAAGAAAAATAAAAAGTAGTTTTTAACTGATACCTGACTTAATCCCTTAGGATGCCTGCATCTGCTAATACATCTAATAATTTTGGGTTTCTAATATAGGAATTAAAGCCGTGGCTGTGTTTGGCTTTTGAAAAATCGTATTCAATAAATTCTATAGTCGGATATACCTTTTTTAAAAATGGAACATCGCATCCATTATGCCCTATGCTTGTTGGGTTAAATTTTAAAGATAGAGGCCCAAACCATTTTTTTAAAATTTTGTCGCTAGCATTTGTTGTGAAGCGTATACTAGATAGTTGTGAGTTCAGTTTTCTATAATTTGAAATTTCTGTAATGGAACTATTTTTATGATCTTGCTTAAAGAAATCAATATTTCCTATTGCTGGTGCTAGAAGAATGGCCGCAATATTATTGTTATTACTTTTAAGCGGTGGTATATTCACAAGTCTATCATCAAGCACTCTGTTTGTTCTACTATAAAAAGTACGACTCCAAGATGGATCACCCATAGCGCTTAAAACAACAGAGGCCCCACGACTATGGGATAATAAAAACACTTTTTTACCATCCATATTATTAAGAAGTGGCCTAAGGCCAAAAAGACCCGCCATTTGACTATATCCCACTGCATTAAACCAGATTTTACCTCTCCCTAATCCATCTGCTACCAAGCCATCCCAATAAAACTCTACAATTTCATCAGTATCACTATCATAATTAATAAGCTCTTTCCAGTTATTAAATGCAATACTAGCGTCTTCTTCATAAGTATTAAAACCATGAATAAATATATATATGTTCGTTTTATCTTGAAGTTTATTTTTAAAGTCTGATAAAAAGCGCTTTCTAAATGTATTAAGTTCAGCTATTTTATCATGATCCTTATAAGCTTTGTATAACGATGTCTCTAATTCATTTTCAGGTATAGTTTCTTTCCAATTGTTAGGGTAATAATCACCATTCATATCTACAAACACCTTCGTGGTATGTGATGGTTCTAATTCTGTAGTATTTATAGGTACTTTGGAAGGTCTATTGTAACTATAACATCCTGTCAAAAATGTCAAAATAAGTAATACAATAATGAAGTTAAAAAGAAGAGATTTGTATATAGTGGATTTACAATTCATATATTTGAGAGTATCGTTATACAGTTTAATGCATGATGTAAACAATTTAATAAATTTATTCTATTTAAAAAGCCCTGCACTTGTATCTAGTGCAGGGCTTTTTAGCTGTTTTAGTTATACTTTTAATGTCTCAGGGCATAACTTGAACCTGACGCTAACTCTTCGAGTGTAGCTCTTAAATTCCATTTTGAAATTTTTGACTTAATCATACGTAGCAGTGCTTTCATAACATGTATTTTTAAAATTTACAATCAGTTAAACCTAGCGCATTCAGACCGTATAAGTCTAGTAGGGTATTAATCGTATCATTGGGCTTCTTTTAGGAAGATATTAACATCTAACTATCAGATATACTGTAAGATAGGAAATAGTTTAGCCTATTTAAAATTTCTGGTTGTGTTTTCGATGTACCGTAAATATTTATCGATAAAAACCTTAATTTCAATACGTTAACTCAATTTTATGTAGAAATCTATGTACACATAGTAGTTATAAATGCAAAAAGGAGCTCATGAGCTCCTTTTTTATACCTTTTATAGACTTGGGTGCCAAGTCTTGCTTTTAAACAAAATAGATGTCTTAAAATACGCTTCCTAAACTTTCGTCAAGGCATCTTCTTCTTCTTCCAAAGTTTCGTTTATAGAATGATGTTGAGGGATATCATCCTTACGTTTAGTAAATTCTTGTACGCGCGTAAGCTCATCTTCCTCTCCAGAAAAATAAGGGAAAACGTCCATTATAGCTGATTCAGAAACAGCGGGAATCGTATATTCACCCATGGTGTCTAGCATAATACTTTCTGTATTTTCAAATGCTTCTTTAACATCATTTGCTTGCACGAGTAAATATTGATTGGTCTTTCGTTCTTTTCCGCTCTCTTCATCAAAGGCAATTAATGAAATTTTAGATTTAAACCATCTATCGGCATTTTCAAAGGGATGTATCTCTGCGAAATTTGCTACTTTTATGTTAGTGATTTTAATTTCTTCACTATCACTTATATAAGAAGCCATTTCTTCTGTAATTCTACTTTCTGCTTCTGTATATGAAATTGCATCTACTAAGAAAGGTTCTGTCTTTACTTTTTGTGTTCCAGAAGCTTCATCAAATTTTCTGTATTTTACTTTACACTCGTACCAAATTGCGCTCATACTATTATTTTTAAGGATGTCAAAAGTAGCGCTTCATAGACCGTTATGTTTTTAAAATTAAAGATAGATATTCACAAATTTACCTCTATAGCACTATCTTTTTTGTTATGAGTCACTTAGTCCTCCAGAAAAAGATTAACGCTATTTTATGTTTTTAAAACAAAATAGCAACCCTAATTAAACTTACCTTCTCGTCTAAATAATCAAAACCAATATTTATGAAAATTGTCGTGCTATCTCAAAACCCTAATCTATATTCTACAAAGCGCTTGATAGAAGCAGGTAAAAAGAAAGGTCATGAGATGCTTATTGTAGATCATACAAAATGTAACCTTGTAATTGAGAAAAAAAACCCAACTATAATTTATAAAGGAAAAGAAATTACTGGTGTCGATGGTGTGATACCTAGAATAGGTGCTTCGGTAACTTTTTTTGGTACCGCAGTAGTAAGGCAGTTTGAAATGATGAAGGTTTTTTCTGCCACAGAGTCACAGGCGTTAGTTCGTTCACGAGATAAGTTACGTAGCTTACAGATTCTATCTAGAGCAGGTTTGGGTCTCCCAAAAACGGTTTTTAGCAACTATTCGAAAGATGTAAGTGAGGTGATAGATGCAGTAGGTGGTGCACCTCTTGTTATCAAACTTTTAGAAGGAACACAGGGCCTTGGTGTCGTATTGGCAGATAATAAAAACTCAGCAGAGTCTATACTTGAAGCCTTTAATGGTCTTAAAGCTAGAGTGATTGCCCAAGAGTTTATAAAAGAAGCTGGCGGCGCAGATATACGCGTCTTTGTCGTAGATGGTGTAGTGGTAGGTGCTATGAAACGCCAAGGCAAAGAAGGCGAATTCAGGTCAAATTTACATAGAGGGGGTAGTGCTAATGTGATAGCACTCACAGATGACGAAGAAAATGCAGCGCTTAAAGCGGCAAAAGCAATGGGGTTAGGTATCGCGGGTGTAGACCTGCTACAATCTTCAAGAGGTCCGCTTATTCTTGAGGTTAATTCTTCTCCAGGTCTCGAAGGAATTGAGGCCGCTACAGGTAAAGATATTGCAAATCATATAATTAGATATGTAGAGCGTAATGCCTAGAATCTATACTTCAAAAAAGGAAAGCCGGATTTCAAATTACTGAAGTACGGCTTTATTTTTGAGCAAAATTATAGCTTAGAGTGAGGTACGCTTTCGCGAAAGCGTACTTAAAATCATGTCCTCGGGTCGCTTCTAAATATTTTAATTAAGTTAAAAATCATAATACAAAAAACCACCCAAATAAATCCTGCAATAAAACCCCCTACAATATCTGAAGGGTAGTGAACGCCTAAATATATTCTACTCACTCCAATACTTAGTATGAGTACTATAAGAAGAGAGATGATGAGTACTTTATAAATTTTACTCATGTTAAATTGAGCTACTAGATAGATCAATAACCCATAAAACGCCATTGATATCATCGCGTGACCACTGGGATAACTTAAGGTTTTTACGGTTACAAGGTGTTCTACAGAAGGTCTTGCTCTATTAATCACTTGCTTTAAAAGGATATTAGAAGATAAAGCGAGAATCATCACAAGCCCTAGCTGAGCGACATATTTCCAGCTTTTAAAAACAAAATAAAAGAGTATTGTACAGATACTAAAAACAATGATGTATCCTGTAACATCACCCAGATCTGTTACAAAGGTAAAATATGTGGTTAGTGGATCAGATCTAAAGCCTTGTACATAATCGCTCACTTGGGTGTCAAAATTCTTTAGGTAGGTAGTTTTTAATGCATCTGTAAGCTCAAGAAACACCTTAATCCCAAAAATTACAATGATAACAGCAATTACAGAAGTAATGATATAGGGCAAATTTCCATCATATCGTTTTAAGATTCTTGCTAGAAATGATTTAAGATACTGTAGTATTTTGAGTAATTGCCTTTGCATTTACGAAGGATTTATTGTTAGATCTTTAATGTTTTTCAAGATACCTCTTTTGCAATTTTTTAAAAGAGAATTACCCCTATTGAAAGATTAATTTAACGTTATTGAGTAAGATATCTATCCAATTGTTAATGTAATACTAATACAAGAAAAATTATGAAATAGAACCGCTACTTTGAAGTCAGTTTCGAGGTACAGAAAAAAAATAATTTTAAAAATAGAGATGATGGCTGATAATTCTAATAAATCTGAATCAAAAAAAATTGATGAGCTCAAAAAATTTCAAGTAGATTATCAAGATCAAGTGATGACAACCAATCAGGGACTTAAGGTAAATGATACAAACAACTCGCTTAAATCTGGTGAAAGAGGTTCTACCTTATTAGAAGACTTTTTATTACGAGAGAAAATATCACATTTTGATCATGAGCGTATTCCAGAAAGAATTGTACATGCGCGTGGAAGTGGTGCTCACGGTTATTTTGAACTCTACGACAGTATCGAGGAATATAGTAAAGCTGGTATTTTTACAGATACGAAAAGAAAAACACCAGTTTTTGTTCGCTTTTCTACAGTAGCCGGGTCTAAAGGTTCTCCAGACCTTGCTCGTGATGTAAGAGGTTTTGCAGTAAAATTCTATACAGAAGAAGGAACTTGGGATCTAGTAGGTAATAATATGCCGATATTTTTTATCCAAGATGCCATGAAATTTCCAGATCTCATACATTCTGTAAAACCAGAACCTAATAATGAGATTCCTCAAGCAGCCTCTGCGCACGATACCTTTTATGATTTTGTCTCTAGAACGACAGAGACCTTGCATAATCACATCTGGGCAATGAGTGATAGAGCCATCCCACGTAGTTTACGTATGATGGAAGGATTTGGAATTCACACCTTTCGATTAATAAATAAGGAAGGCAAATCACATTTTGTAAAGTTTCATTGGAAACCTACATTGGGGGTGCATTCTGTAACCTGGGAAGAAGCTGTAAAAATTAATGGAGCAGACGCAGATTTTCATAGGCGTGATTTATGGGAAGCAATCGACGCTGGACATTTTCCAGAATGGGAGCTTGGACTACAAATTATACCAGAAGAAGACGAGCATAAATATGACTTCGATTTACTAGACCCTACAAAACTAATTCCTGAAGAAATGGTACCGGTAAAGATTGTAGGTAAAATGACCTTGAATCGAAATCCTGATAATTTCTTTGCAGAAACTGAGCAAGTCGCTTTTTTACCAGGACATATCGTTCCTGGAATAGATTTTACAAATGACCCATTATTACAAGGTCGTTTATTCTCTTATAGAGATACACAACTATCTCGTTTAGGTAGTACTAACTTCCATCAAATTCCAATCAATAAACCTATCGTCCCGGTACACAATTATCAAAGGGATGGGCATATGCAAATGGATATTCCTAAGGGTAGAGGAGCGTATTTTCCAAATTCACTAATGGGGAGTTGTCCTCACCTTGCCAAAATGGCTGAGGGTGGATTTACGCATTATGAAGAGCGTATAGATGCTAAGAAAATTAGAGGTAGAAGTAAAAGCTTTAGTGATCACTTCTCACAACCTGCATTATTCTACAGAAGCCTTTCTGATTGGGAAAAAGAACATGTAATAGGCGCGTATTCATTTGAACTAGGAAAATGTACTCAAAAGTATATCATTGAGCGCATGTTATTTATGATCTCGCAAATTGATGAAGACTTAGCTCAAAAAGTTAGCGACAATTTAGGTATAGATGTTCCAAGCTCAGTAGGAAAACCTTTAAATCAAGCTATTGGTGCAGATGATACAGGAGATAAGCACCAGCCAGAAGCTAAGAAAAACTATTTAGAGCAAGATCCTAATTTGAGTCAGTCTAACACCAAATTTGACAGCATTGCTACGAGACAAATTGCAATATTGGTTGCCAATGGTTTTGATATGGACTCCTTCAAAAAAATGAAAGACGCTTTAGAAGATAAGGATGCTATGGTAAAACTTATTGCACCCACAGGAGGAACAGTGACGTGTAGTGAGGGTATGGATCACGAGGTAGATGCAGCAATAAGTACTACAGAGAGTGTTCTTTTCGACGCTATCTATATTCCTGGTGGTGAAAAATCTATAGCTACTTTAAAAGAGGAAGGGAAATACATAAAATTTATTAATGAAACGTTTAAACACTGTAAAGCTATAGCAGTAGATGGAGAGGGAGAAGCACTCTTAGACGGCTCATTTGTGGCAGATTATAAAAAGGATGCGGCGGTTCATATTAATGATACCCCTTCAAAGTTTATAGATAGTATCGCAAAACATCGTAATTGGGAACGTAGATCAATTACAAGTAAAGTACCTGTGTAGATAGAGGTATTTAATTTATAATAGCCATCCTTTGGGTGGCTATTTTTCGTTTTGGTTGCCCCTAAGAAAATGTAAGGTTAAGAAGGGTTGTACGTCCAAATAAAAGATTTATCAAATTAAAGAAAACTCAATTTGAACACACATAAAGAAATTAAATATTCACTATTAGATCTCGCATTGGTTTCTGAAGGTAAAAGTGTAAAACAAACCTTTGAAGGAACCCTAGCGCTTGCACAACACGTGGAAGCATTGGGTTACTCAAGATATTGGCTAGCAGAGCACCACAATGCGATAAATATTGCCAGTAGTGCTACTAGTATTTTGATGGGATATCTTGCAGCGGGGACTAATACGTTAAAGATAGGCTCAGGTGGTATTATGTTGCCCAATCATTCTCCTCTTATTGTAGCTGAACAATTTGGTACACTAGCATCCATATACCCAGGTAGAATTGATTTGGGACTAGGTAGAGCTCCAGGTACAGATAGAGCCACGGCCCAGGCCATACGCTCAGATTTTATGACTGCAGCACACTCATTTCCTAGTGAAATTGAGAAAATACAGCGTTATTTCTCTACAGAAAATGCAAGTGCTACTGTTCGGGCCACTGTGGCAGAAGGGGTAGAGGTACCAATATATATATTGGGCTCAAGCACAGATAGCGCACATTTATCAGCAGCAAAAGGTTTACCCTATGCATTTGCAAGTCATTTTGCAACCACTCATCTGCACGATGCCATTCAAATATATCGAAACGAATTTGTTCCTTCGGCGGCACTAGAGAAACCATACGTTATGGCAGGTATCAATGTCATACTAGCTGAAACAGAAGCAAAAGCACAGCAACTGTATACATCCCTATTAAAGCTAATTGTTGGGATTCTTACCGGTAAACGTAATTTTGTCCAGCCTCCTGCAGCTATGGATCAGGAGTTGAAAGAATTACTTAAACATCCACAAGTAGCACAAATGCTGCGTTATTCCTTTGTGGGAACTAAAGAGAGTGTAGCCCCACAACTGCATCAATTTATCCAAGATACCCAAGTAGATGAACTTATTGCAGTTACAAATATCTACGATACCGAAGATAGAAAGAAGTCATATGCTGATTTTGCAGCATTGATTAATGCATATAACAAACAAGGTAAAACTGAAATGGCAGCAATATAAGTAGTGAGAACATAGACGAAAAGAACTAGTGTCCAGTTTTAGCTGGGCATTTTTTGCTTTCGCGAAAGCGTTTGTAGAAAATTTCTATTTTTTAGGGTCAGTAGTAAATATTATCTTAATTTCACCCGCTACAATGGTGATGATAATTTCACAATATAAAACTATAGGTACCTATGAAAAATCTTTTAGTATGTTTTACAGTGCTATTCTTAATAAGCTGTACTTCTGATGATGAATTATCCAACACACTAAATATCAACCTTAACCTGGAACGCGTTGTAGATAATATGGATCCATATACACTCTCGGATTTTAAGTATGCATTGTATGAAACTAAAGAAGATTATATAAATGAAGTGAACCCTATAGACAGCGGCTCTTTTGACGCAACAGGCACGCTTACAATTACAGAAAACTTGGTGTTTAAAAAATATTACATCGATATTTATACAGATGATAAATTTTTAAGCAATTGGTATCCTTCTGATCTTGATGTGGATGGGTCTAACATTATTATTTCGCCAGACTCTAGAAACAATGTCCCTTTTGATGAGATTTACATTTATAATCATAGAAGAATGGTGGGAGAATGGGAGTTTTTATATTATGACTTCGTGAATACAAACCTGCCAGAGAGAGCGACACCTCAAAGGCTAACCATTAGAAAAGATTTTACAGCCACTTCTTATGAGACTTTTGAGAATATTGATTTCAATTTACAATTGGATTTCAGCGTGGAACCAGTGCAATTAGTTTCAATTACTCCTAGTCAAGATTCTTACCCTAATCCAAATACAGGATCTGGACTTGACATGTATTTTTATATGGACGATGTAGATAATGATTTGCTAGGATTTAGAAACTATACCGGTGATGATGTAATGTACGGAAGGAATTAGAACCTTCTATAAAAGTTGTATATTCCTATTATCAGAGGTTGGCATAGGTCTTAAAAGTTCATATTTAAGTGACCTCAATTATTTTATCATGGCTATAATAAAAGTATCACAAATGAAATGCTGATAATTTAACAAATCACCTTCTTTATTGAATAATTCTCTCTTATTTAATTTTAATATTGCTTTTATTTAGATTATTGCGTTATATTTAAGGAAATAATTATTAATTCTTTAAATATAAGCAATGAAAAATTACTCCCCTACAAAAGTAATCTTATGGCTTTGTGCCTCAATTTTACTTTGCAATGTGACACTTTATGGTCAACAAATCATCGACACAAGTATTAACGTAAACGGTGTCAATAGGCAGTATCGTCTTTACGTCCCACAAAGTTATAATGCAAGTGCACCTGTGCCTCTTATTTTAAATTTTCACGGATTTACAAATAATATTAGTACACAGTACAATCAAAGTGATTTCACCCAATTAGCAGAGGCTAATCAATTTATCTTTGTAACTCCACAAGGACTCGGCGGATTTTTCTCTGGCTGGGCTATTAATAATTCCTTTGGAGGAAATAACGATGATCTCGGTTTTACAGACGCCCTTATCGATAAAATCAAAGAAGAATATTCCATTAACGATAAGCGTATTTATGCTACAGGATTCTCAAATGGCGGTTTCTTTAGTTATCGACTGGCCTGTGAATTAAGTAATAGAATTGCCGCGGTTGCTTCTGTAGCTGGAAGTATGACTAGAAGTTGGATTACCACTAATCAATGTCAACCACAACATCCTACAGCTGTCCTTCAAATTACTGGAACTAACGATAATGTCATTTCAATTAACGGAAATGCTACAAATGAACCTATAAGAGGGGTTATGGAATACTGGTCGGCTAGTAATAATGGAGCTATAAATCCAGATATAATTGATTTGGGAAGCGGCTCTACAAGATCTATATGGCGTAATGGGGATAATGGTGTAACCGCAGAGTTTATAAAAGTACAGGGCAAAGGACATAGCTGGAATGGTGGAAATGTAAATACTTCTCAAGAAGTTTGGAATTTCTTTTCCCGCTTTGACATTGATGGAGAGATAAATAGTACACCTCCTGTAGAAACAGACTGTATCACAACAGTGGGTACTTTTCCATATGCCGAGAGTTTTGAAACCAATTTTGGCCAATGGACTAATACTAGTACAGGAGACGATATTAATTGGTCTCGAGATAGTAGTGGAACGCCTTCTTCACAAACAGGACCCAGTACTGCAGTAGACGGTAATGTATATCTCTACGTAGAGGCTTCTGGAAATGGGACAGGTTTTCCTAATAAAAAAGCCATACTCAATAGTCCATGTCTTGATTTTACAAATCTTAATGAACCAAGTCTTTCCTTCCAATCTCATATGTATGGGAGCACTATTAACAATTTGATCGTTGAAGTACGCACAAATAATGAGGGAAATTGGACAACCGTTTTTAGTAAAAGTGGAAATCAGGGAAATGCATGGGTACAGGAAAGCATAGATTTGTCTATCTATGCAGGTATATCTAGTGTACAGTTAAGGTATATCGCTACTACAGGTAATGGAACCTCTGGATGGCAGAGCGACATTGCCATAGACGCCATCTCCATACAAAATGGATTAGATGATACAGACCCTCCAGGGTGTGCTACCTTAAATTTTAATGACTTTGCAATAGCTAGTTTTTCTAATCAGGATGCTGCTGGGACGTTTTCTACAGGAAATAATGGTGCGTCTTTGTCACTAACAAATAACACTTGGAAAACAATAGCATTAGATTATAATATAACCTCTCAAACAGTTCTTGAGTTTGATTTCAGCAGTTCTTCAGAAGGAGAAATTCACGGTATAGGATTTGAAACTAACAATACCTTAACTTCCTCACGTTATTTTAAAGTGCACGGAACACAAAATTATGGTGTGACAAACTATAATACCTACGCAGGCGGAACTACAACATACGTAATTCCTGTGGGTAGTTTTTACACAGGACCTGCAAACCAACTCGTATTTATTAACGATAATGATGGTGGTTTTGGAAACACCTCTACCTTTTCTAATGTAAAAATATACGAAGGCAGTTGCGGTAGCACACGTATGGCCATACGTGCAAGAACTGAGGTGGTTGCGGCAGTCATAGGTACAGAAGACGAAGTGAATAGTGCTATGGTGAGTGTGTATCCCAATCCCACAAGGAACCAATTTTCTATTGCAATTCCGTTGGAGAGCTCAAAAACAGCTACAGTACGTATTTACAATACATTGGGTCAAGAAGTTTACAAGGGTATATTACAGCCTGGAAATACGCTCTTAAACACTCAAGAAATAAAGATGAGTGCTGGGATGTATGTTCTAGAAATAAACCTCGAAAAGAATATTTCGAGACACAAGTTAATTGTTAATTAAAAAATATTAATTCTTTACAAATTAAAAGTGCTCAGTTTTTAGCTGGGCACTTTTTGCTTTCGTAAAAGCTTAGTCACACGCCTTGTTTGCTGTATAAGTCTCCTGATCAAATATTTTACAAGGCTTATTTATAGTTAAAATGTGATTATATAAGCAACATATCCAATGTATAACTAAGTATTTGCTGTAGGTAGAAGTACCTGCACCTTATTAAATTTATCGTATGCTATACATGAGTTACTATTTAGTCTAACTCCAGCACAGTTAAAAAAATACGATCTCACAATGACTCTTTAGGGAAACGCCGCGTATAATGTTGCAATGCTAAATAATTGTAGGGTTCTAAATGTAACATCAACAAAATGTCTGTTACATACTCTTAAAGTTTTATAAAACACTTAAACAAGGTTTTTAAATTTGATAAATTTGTCTGCTTGTAAAGATGCGTTCTAGTGATAGACGTCTCATTAGAATGAACACTTATCTTGATAGCCTTCATGACCAATTTTTCCTTGATTAAGAAAATTACTTTCAAACTATTTTTTATTATTATTTTTTCTGCTTCCGCAACTAGCGAAGCTCAAACCATTGAAAAAATTAAAGAGATTTTCACCTTTTATCCTAATTATAGAGCGGTAGAAAAAGACTCAACTATTTACAAACAAAAGTTTATTGTTGCGCCTGTTTTATCCTATTCCCCAGAGACTAATTTAGGTTTTGGAACTGGTGCAAAATATCTTTTTAAATTTAATGGAAGCGGGGAAGAAACCAGAGTTTCAAATATGCCCATCACTGCACAATACACTTTGAATAGTCAGTTTTTTTTGTATTCCGGTTTTGAAATATTTACCAATCAGGAAAAATGGGTCATTGAGGGGAACCTCCTTTTTCAAAATTATCCACGATTCTATTACGGCATAGGTAGTAATACCCCTAAAAGTGCAGAAGAACAGTATGACTACTATCAATTTCTAGTAGAACCTATTTTTTTGAAACAACTATTTCATAGGTATTTATTTATTGGTGCGGGCTTTCGGTATAATCACATCTATAAAACAGCATTTGAGCCCGATGGTCTCATTGCTCAAAACCAACCTGATGGATTTGATGGCTCAACCTCAGTAGGAGCAGAGGCCGCAATACTTTTTGATAATAGAAGTAATATTTTAAATGCACAAGACGGTTCTTACCTAGAGTTTACGTATGGACAATACGGAAAGGTATTAGGAGGAACTCATACCTTTAATTTAACTCGTTTAGATTTTAGACATTTTGTGGATATTTCTGAGAAGAATGAAGATGTATTGGCATTTCAATTTTTTGGCCAATTTACGCGTGGAGATATTCCTTTTTCTGAGTTCTCCTTTTTTGGCGGAAGCGATATTATGCGAGGCTACAAAGAAGGACGCTACGTAGATCGCGATCTTTTAGCAACTCAGGTGGAGTACAGAAAAAACTTTGAAAATTCACCTTGGGGCCTAGTAGGGTTTTTAGGCACTGGTGATGTATATCACAATGTAAACGAATTTCAATTTGGGAATTTGAAACCCAATTATGGAGCAGGGGTTCGCTTTGCGATAGAGGAGGAGGAAAACCTGAATCTTCGTTTTGATGTAGGCTTCGGGGAAAAAGGTGCTTACGGCTTCTATTTTAGTATTGCAGAGGCTTTTTAATTAGGTCAAGCAAAAAAACACATTCAAAAATGCTATTCCTTAAAGCAGGATAAGGGATATAGCAAACATAGCTGCATTACACACTTTGAAAGCCCTATCACCAATTCACATACATTAATAATCAATAGCGTTAAGCCAAATTTTGGTTTATCCTTACCTTGCATAAAAAAATTGAATGACCAAAAACAACCATAATCAATGGGTGAGTTGGAATGAAAATATTCAACATAATTACAATAAGAGATTTGAAATAAAAACTGAAGAACAATTTTCTGAAGTTATTAAAAATGCAGAGAATGTTAGGTATTACGGGAGTAAGCAATCTTCATCAGATATTTCCGCTGGGACGGATACGCTTATTAATATTGACAATTATAATAAAATTCTAGAAACCAATACAGCACTTAAACAAGTTACTGTTCAATCTGGAATGAAATTAAAAGAGTTACTAGAATACGTAGAAAGTCAAAACTGGTGTATTCCCTGTCTTCCAGATATTAATACAGTTACCATTGGTGGCGCATTAGCCACAGGAACACACGGCACTAGTGGAAATTTATTAGCTTCCTATGTTGTACGATGCCGATTGATTATTGCAGATGGATCTATCAAGACCATAGAAGATACTCATGAATTCATGGATGCTCTTAGAGTATCGTTAGGTGTATTAGGTGCTTTTTCTACCATTACCTTTCAGTGCGTTGAGAATTATACGTTACATATCAAAGAAGGACCCGAAAGAGATAAGCTCTGGCTTAATAAATTAAATAGCTACTTAAATCAAAATGATTTTCTCAGAATTTTATGGTTGCCACATACAGATATTGGCTACGTAATAAAGGGGAATAAAATTGACCCCTCTCAAGAAGTGGTTGAAGATCTAGGCCCTAGCTATTTGAAAAACAGAAGAAAAGTGTCTAAAATTCTTTATAAATACAGTCACGTCATTCCGTGGTCAACGTATTTTGCAAACAAAATTTTACATTACTGGTTTTTTAGGAGCAAGAAAGAACATAAAGGCAGTTTATATCAAGCAACAGTGACAAAATCTAGAGGATCAACATTAGAGTTAGCAGAATGGACGGTTGCTTTAGACGTCTTTCCAAAGGTATTTGAAGAATTAAAAGCTGCCATTAATAGTTTTAAAAACAAGTCATTTGTCCATATCCCAATGGATATACGTTTTATTAACCAAGATAACTCTTGGTTAAGTTATGCCTACAATAATAGTACGACAGTTACTATGGGCTGCGTCTCTAGAAACGCAGCATCGGCAGATAGTTATGAAGCGTTCGAAACCATAGAGAACATATTTTTAAAATACGGCGGTAGACCGCATTGGGGAAAGCGATTTATAGCTAAGGATACCGAACTGTCAAAAGTATACCCTAAATGGAATGACTTCAAAGAATTGCGCAAGAAAATGGATCCAACCAATAAATTTCTAAACAGCTATTTATCACGATTATTTGGAGAAAAATCACCTAGAAATGACAGTTAAGGCGGTTCTTTTTGATCTAGATGGTGTACTAGTAGATAGCAGAAAACTGCATCATAACTCGTGGTGCTTTGCAGTAAAAGATGTTTGCGGAGTAACGCTAGATGAGTTTCCTCAATCTAGAGTATCTGGAAAATCTCCAAAAGTCATTGCTCAAATTTTGAGTGATTTATATGGAGATAGCTCAAAGGCTAGTGAGATTTTATTTTGTAAAAATGCCCATCTTAAAAATCAAAGCAATACCATTTCGTTATTGCCCGGTGTGGCAAGTTTGTTTACATTGTTCAAAGAGAAAGGCATACCCTTTGGCATCGCAAGTAATGCTAGTAGGCACTTTGTTTCGCAGTGCATCAAAAATGGAAATTTAGAGGTGTTACACTTTTATGGATATGAAGATTATACTAAAGCAAAACCAAATCCTGAACCTTACCAAAAATTGGCCACTACATTAGGTATTGCTACTAAAGATTTTAAAGACGTTTTTGTTTTTGAAGATAGTCAACCCGGAATAACTGCAGCACTCAATGCAGGTATGCAAGTTATTCATATACATTCCTACAGCGTTGTTTCTCCAGAAGTAAGAGATCAAGTGCGGTTTTCATTTGAGAATGTTGGCGAAGCGATTGCGTTGTTTGAACAAATATTAGAGTAATTAAAAATCTTCTATATTGTGCTAACTTGTGCATTATTTGATGCTCAATGAAAAATGTTTGAATTAATTTTTAAATAAAGAAATATGAAAAATATAATAATAATTCTTACGCTCATTGTTTCGTTTGCTGCCGCTGCACAGGAATCTGATTACACCATATCCTCATATTTAGATGCAGGTGTAAAGGCTCCAAATACACATTACATAGGAGAAGCTTGGCTAAACAGGATTTTGCAAGAGGGCGGTGATTTGTCCTATAATGTAGTAAAAGCTACATTCAAGGCAAATTCAACTTTAGATTGGCATAAACATAGCACCGCACAAGTATTAATTATCGTAGATGGTGTGGGTTATTATCAAGAGAAGGGAAGAGAACCTTTTGTAATGAAGACTGGTGATATCATTAAATGTCCAGAAAATACGGAACACTGGCATGCGTCGTCAAAAGATAACGACGTGACGTATCTAGCACTTTACAGTGGAGTGACACCAACAGAATGGACAGAAGTCCTAAGTCAAGAGTATTATGATACTATAGCTGAAAAGCTCAAAGCTAACTAGGTTTAATCCTTTCATTAGAAAACAATTCTAACAAAATACACCTAGACACTTTATATCTAGAACTATAAAAATAGCACAAGGAAAGCCCTATTCGCATCGTTTCGCAACTATATTAAAATGCTCTCTGCGGTGCCTGCTTTTTACTTGAAACCACACTGGAAGAGAAGTGGAAATGTGTGCGTGATTTATTATCGAACTAATTTTCATCAGTTGCAAAACTACCTTCAAAACCAGTAGCATAAAATTGACAGAGCGGTATTTTATGTGAGACCAAAACTTCTACGTTGCTTTATAGTACATAAAACTAAAGAATAGTGCCATTATAAGTTTTTTGCTTTCGCGAAAGCGAAATATCGTCCTACACTAGCCAAAAAAAATAGGTAGTACTCATCAATAGTGTATGTACATTGAAATCCATGATAATGAGATCCATGAGCCATATCTACAGTTTTGTTTTGCTTTCGCGAAAGCGGAATTTCAATAAAAGCCTATAGATTAAAAATTTTCACGTTATTTGCAATAACCCCAAAATATTGTATGCAATTTCAATTTTTAAAAAAGCGAAAGTTCTGGTGGAGAAGCATCGCGTTTCTTATACTTCTTCCTATTCTTTTGACTGGGATGTTAGTGCTCTATGTTTTCTCAAAGCAAGATGAAATTATCCAAAATGAAATTGCCATTTTAAATACGCAGCATAAGGGTCTTGTTACTATAGGAGACACTCATTTATCACTTTTTAGCAATTTTCCTGATCTATCGTTTAAAGTTGATGATGTCAAAATTTATGAAACTAAAGAGACATCTCAAAGAGCCATTCTGGACGTAGCCGATATTTACATCGGATTTAATATATGGGATATTTTAGATGGCAATTATCAAATACGATCGCTTATCGTAGAAGAAGGGTTTTTTGACATCGTGTTTCACACAGATGGAACAATTAACCTTGAAAATGCCCTAAAACCACTTACAACAACTGAAAATAATCCTGACGAATTTGCAAATATTCAACTTAAAAATATCACGTTATATGATTTAGATATCCATAAAAAGGATGAGACAGAACATACAGATTTAGAAGTGTTCATGTACGAAGGTAAAGGTGGCTTTGAGATCAATCCCAATCTAATTTCGGCACATATCGATACTGATTTTGAAATGAATCTTATCGATCATGGAGATACTACTTATATCCGTCACAAGCATTTTGAGTTGCATACAGATCTCCTGTTCCAAAAAGAAACTGGACTGCTCTCTATCAAGCCTTCGGGACTTACTATGGAGCATGGTGATTTTAAGATCGAAGGATCAATAGATACTCATAATGACATGTATGTTGATCTTGCCATAAACGGAACAAAACCTAATTTTGATATGTTTATCGCATTTGCTCCAGAGGAATTTATACCCGTTTTAGAACGGTATAAAAATGCGGGTGATATTTTCTTTAACGCAGTAGTAAAGGGCCCCACGCTTAACCAGCAATCGCCTTTCTTTGATGTTACTTTTGGAGCAAGTGAGGCTTTTCTAGAAAACACAGATAGAGGGAAACGTATCAATGATATGGGCTTTAATGGGCATTTTACTAATGGAGAAGAGCGAAATTTAAAAACTACTTCTTTCTCCCTCAAAGACATGACGGCCCAACTGGAGACTGGAAAGCTACTCGGTGAGATTGTTGTGCGCAATTTTGAAGCGCCAGATATAGAAATGAAAATAAATGTAGATTTCGACCTAGAGTTTATGACCAGCTTTCTCAATTTAAATGACGTAGAAAACACAACGGGGAAAGTGTCGCTAGAAATGAATTTTCATGATATTATAGATTTAGATCAACCAGAATTAGCTCTAAATACGCTTAATCAGTCCTATTTTAGCGAACTTACCATTGAGAATCTTAGCTTTTCTTCAGAAAGTCTTCCCGCTCCATTAGAAAAGGTAAATGCACATGTCATTATGAATGGGAAAGAGGCCACTCTTGATCAATTTGATATGGTACTGGGTGCCTCAGATGTTTCTATCACTGGCTTTATATCAGACCTTCCTGCCATTATACATCACACTGCTACTCCAGTCGAAGTGCATCTAGATATTCAATCAGATGCACTGGATATTGCCGAAATTACTGGGTATTCTAAAGAAGACAATACAGGTGTCGATGAAAAGGTGAGAAACCTAAGCGCTGGATTTTCGTTTAAAGCCTTAGCAAGTGCCTATAAAGATGCCACCTATTTACCAAAAGGGGAATTTTTTATAGACAGTCTTAACGCCCAGCTCAAGCACTATCCACACAAGTTGCATGATTTTCATGTGGACTTTTTGATTGACGATCAAGACCTAAGCATCGTAGATTTTACTGGCTATATCGACGATTCAGATTTTCATATAAATGGGAAAGTACGAGAATATCCCTTCTGGATGCAAAAGAAACTAAATGGGGATGTAACGCTAGACCTTACGCTTTACTCAGATCTGTTGAGACTAGAAGATGTTTTTTCTTACGAGGGTGAAAATTATGTTCCAGAAGAGTATCGTCATGAAGCGTTTAGCAATTTAGCCTTACATCTCACCTCTAGCATGCATTATAAAGATTCTGGCTTGCAATCGATCGATCTTACACTTGATAAACTTACTACGAAGATGAAACTACATCCTCTAAAATTTGAAAATTTTGAGGGACGTTTTCATTATGAAGATGATCATCTTAAAATACAAGGTTTTCAAGGTACTATAGGGCGAACCAATTTTGATGTAGACATGAATTATTATCTCGGTAGTAATCAAAGCATCAAAAAGAGAGCTAATTATCTTGGATTAAAAGCCAATTATATTGATTTTGATGAGCTTTTCTCATTTACTACTTCACCCATAGAAAATACTTCAACACAAACATCAACTACAAAAGCAGATGTAAAAGAGCATGTGGAGGCTTTTAATGTGTACGAGCTACCCTTTACAGATATGACGTTTGAGGTAGCTATAGACCATTTCATAAAGAATCGCATTGATTTACAACAAATCAATGCAAAGTTACGAACGACACAAAATCATTATGTGTATGTCGATACTCTTACCATGAACGCGGCAGGAGGTAATTTTAAAATGTCTGGTTATTTTAATGGAAGCGATCCAAAACATATTTACATGAAACCCGACTTGGTGGCGACTAATGTAGATCTCGATAAACTACTGTTTAAGTTTGAAAACTTTGGACAAGATCATTTAGTCTCAGATAATCTAAAAGGGCGTGTTTCCTCTCATATCACTGGGAACATTAGAGTGTATCCCGATCTAGTGCCCGATCTGGATCAGTCTGAAATACAAATGGATGTAGAGGTATTAGAGGGAAAGCTTTTAAATTATGAACCCATGTCTTTATTATCAGATTATATGGGAGATAAAAATCTTAAAAGCATCAAATTTGACACCATTAAAAATCATCTCGATATCAGCAAAGGACGTATTACCATTCCTAATATGACTATCGAGTCTACCTTAGGACATATGGAAGTTTCGGGGACGCAAGACAGTGATTATAATATAGAATACTACTTGAAAATACCTTGGAAAACGGTAAAGAAAGCAGCTCGGTATAAATTGTTTAGTAGCAAGAAAAACGCGGGTGCAAATCTGCAAGAAGAGGAAATCATAGAAGTAGACACCACCAAAAAAGTACGCTACCTCAATCTCAAACTTTACGGAAACATCGATGACTATGAGATCTCGATGGAAAAAGCAAAAAAGGCTAAGAACGATTGATTCCTAAGAAAGAATTTTTGGGTTTTAAGATATCACTTTCGTGAAAACGTGATTCACTTTACAATAGTAATATCTCATAAACCTTCAACGGATATAAAGACTGCACTAAAATTGTACACAAATGATTAATTTTAAATAAAAAATTAAGATTGTTAGAAAAGAGATCATTGCAGCAGCAAGAACCACTCACAGAAGTAGACTATTTTATCTATTGTCTAGAGGGCGTAGCAGATATAGAAACCGTCACGCATACCGATACACAACAGGACCTACTTCAATTAGCTGACACTTATGGAGTGGCCAGCATTCACAAAACCTGCGATACGATCGAAGGTTTGGAAGATAGCTTAAACGCATTGATACTGGATGATCATCACTTTAAGGATTATGAGATCATTTATTTAATCATGCAAGGCGAATCTAATACGATTTGTTTAAACGAGTATTATTACAGTATACAAGAGATTGCAGAAATTTTTGAAGGAAGACTCACGGGGAAAATCTTACATTTCTCAAATGCCAAGGTGCTTGACTTAGACGAAGAAGAAGCTCAATATTTTCTAGACATTACGGAGGCAAGGGCAATTTCTGGCTATGGTAATGCGTACAACGGCATATCCAGCGCAAATCTGGATAAAGCGTTCTTTTATTTATTTAAGGAAGATGATGACATGCTAGCGGTTGTCGAAGATTTGCATAAAAAACATTATGCGGCTTGTAAGTTGCTCGACTTTAGACTGTACTATTAAAGAAGTTCGCTTTCGCGAAAAAGAAGGTAGGAGGGAAGTGGACGAACTTCTGATTAATGGCAGTGAAATATTTTAAATGATCTATTCTTTTGAGCTGCAATTTTCAATAAATGGGTTTTTTATACTTTGACAAGCTCAATACAAGCATAAAAGCGAATTATAACTACACAGTGAAACGTTGGCATAAAATGCTTTTACATAATTCCTGACGATATAAGCCTAAAGGCAATTATATCTGGAACTATGTAAATTAGCGCAGAAAAAGCGCTATTCGCAAATATGTAAAAATATTCTCTAATGTTCTGCGTTATGTAACTTGAGCTTTGGTTAAAAGCGAAAGTTGTTACTATATTCATTGATTTTTTTCTTTCTAAAAACTTTGTTTTCAAAAGTTTCTTCTACAATGTTAATGGAACACTTTTTATGCGACGACGTAGGAGGGAAGCGTAATATGTGTGGAATGGGTTAAAAAGAAAAAAGCCCTAAAATATAAATTAGGACTTTAAATATTTAGAATCCTAAAAAGGATATTATTTTCAAGGCGGGACTCGAACCCGCGACCACCTCCTTAGCAGGGAGGAGCTCTATCCACTGAGCTACTTGGACATTACTAATGTACGAATTTTTTCAAAAGAGTAAATGCTAAATCTTAAATTAAAATGTATTTTTAAGAATGGAAGATTATGAAGATTTTATAAAATATATATCAAAGAAGAATACATCCGAATTATTGAAATTATTTTCAATATTACAATTATGTCCAGAAAATCATGGTAAAAATTTAAGGTTAGAAATCATTCTTAGTTTGCTAGCTAAGAACATGAATAATATTAATAATGAACTTAATTATGATGGAGTTGTAAATGCAATTCAAGAAATGTTTCCAAGTGATTATCGAGAAGACCCAGTTGAAACTTCATTCACAGAAAATTTTCATTTTTCAAATGGTAATAATATAGTTTTTCCTGGAATTGTAATTAATAGTACAGAAATAGTTCAAGGACTTGCATACAGTATATTACATGCAGAAAATGATTTAAGCAATGAGTTCAAAAAAAGCATGTTTGAATCTATTATATTTTTCCTTTCAATACATTCAAATATTGCATCTGAAATTGGATTAAAAAGATATACTTGTTTAGAGAATAATGACAATGAGTTATTTTTTCCTGACGAAGACTTTTTTAATACGCATAAAGATTTAGTATGCTTTAGTAGAGAAGAACTACAAGCTATTTATAATAAATTTAATATTAAAAGTGATGTTATAAGTAGTTTTGTTTTTGATATAGAAAATGATGAAATAGACTTAATTAATATTAACAAAAACCCAATTCTTTTAAAACCATTTGTCATATTTAATGACGTATATTATCTGATATTTCCAAGTGCACAAATGTACTCACTTAACAATTATATTGTTAGTGAATTAAAAAGCAATAACTACTTAGAAGAATTATTAAAAATTTATGATTTAAACATTGAAAATGATTCTTTTAAAGAGTTAAGAAAAATGAGTTGGTCAATGACTGATTTAAACGTTCAAATCAAAAACAAATTAGAATTAAGTGATGGTGAATCAATATGGCAATTTGATGAAAATAAATTAGCTTATGTGAATGTTTTATTGAATTCCAGTCATGAAGATAGTAACTATGAAGAAAGAGCAAGTAAAGTAATTTCCATTGTTCGTGATAAGGTTAATAATGACAATTATCAATTCTTAACATTATTAATAATTTCTTCTTATACAACTACAGATGATGAGTTCTTTGCTTTAAAAGATATTGACGGTTCAGATAATTTTTTAATGATAAGTATTTTTGATTTAAAAAGATTGAATAGTAATTGGAATTTAAATAAACTTTCCCTTTGGAAATATTGTAAAGCTTATGATAGAGCAATAAATAAAGGAGTTAGAGTAGCTCCGTTTTATTCTGTTTTAACATATTACAAATATTATACAAAGAATAGCGACTCATTTTTTGATAGTGATAAAGCTTATAATGGCTTATTTTTTGATTTTGGAATGCAAGGTAAAGTAATAACTGATTGTAATATTCAAAACGATGAGCACGGTGTTGCTTATTTTAAATCCAAAAGAGGTCTTGGTTATTTACCTGTATATAAAACAGCAAAACATGCGCCTATTTATTTATCTCAAGAATATTATATTGGTATTTATAAAACTGCCATAGAATTATTTGATTATCCAATATGGATAACTAGTCCTAAAAAAAGGGACACTATGACTATTCATTTCATTGATGCAATTGCCCATTGGTTAAATGAACTTTATCCATCACTTAAAAATTATTTTAATCATCCTATACCTTTCCCAATTGAAATCATAATCACATTGGATGAAAAATTATATGATTTCAATCCACAAGAATTACATGCTTTCAAGAAAGATACTTTTAACCTTAATTATGAACTTATAGCAGAAGAAGGAAAAATTAAAATACAAGTCCCTTTTGAATTTTATGCTGTACTTCATAGAAAAGATAATCATGGAGAAAGACAACTAATGTCCGTAGTTGTAGAAAGCATTAGTAAATTATTTAGCAAAATTGGTTATAAGGATTTGAATGAGGAAAATATTCAGTTAATGATTGATAAGCATATTCCTTTAGGCTCCGCAAAAATGATTCTAACAGTAGATTCAAGTTACAATTTGAAGATTGACCCAAGACATATACCTAAAATAAGGTTTGTACAAAAATATGACAACTCTTTTATTTTAGAAGAGATAGTTACCTGGCTCAATTATGGCGAAAAAATTCCTGAAGATATAAATGACAAAAAAAGTAAGATTAAATTACTTGTTGATTGTGTCAACATTATTATTAAAGAACTTAGGATTAGATTAATTGAGTACAATACATTTGAGCTATTAAAATTTTTAATGTATCGTCATGAAGCAATAATACAGGCCAATGAATATAGAAAGCTTTATATACCAGCGAGATTAGAATGTTTTTCAAAATATACAGATGTTTTTAATGAATTTCAAGAATCAGAATCAGAACACGTAAATTCATCGTTATCAATGAGATGTCTTATAGAGTTTGTAAGTTCTGAACCATATTTTGGCGAAAAGTTACCAAATGATGATGATGTTGATTATTTACTGTCATTAATGAATGAAATGATTTATTTTGGATATGTTCAAGATTTAATAAGATTTGATATAGACAATCCTAAAATGGGATTATTAGAATCTGGAAGGATTGGAATAAGTAAAGGTTTTTTTGATGATGTATTAAATAAGTATAACATATCGAATAAAGAAGATGAATTGGTTGACTACAAAGAGAATTTTGAATCAAATTTCAATTTACATGAAAAGAAAGAATTAGATGAAGAAGATGATTATATAAACAAAATAGATGAGGCGTTTTTAAATGATTGGGGTATTACATTTTTAGAAATAAACACAATATCATTGTTTTTGGCCGAATATTGTTTTCTTCAAGAAAGTTCATATTTTAAAATGGAAGAAGATGAACTCATTGAATTAATAATAAAAGAAACAAAATTCAATCAAGAAAAAATTACTTTATATTTTAATGTGCTTACACTAAATAGTAGAGGGAAAATGGATAAGCCACCTGATGGTTATATTATTCCTGAAATCTTTCCTTGGAGATACAATAGAAAACTCTCTTACTTAAGAAAACCTCTAATTAAAATTATTGATGATGAGAAAAAAGTTTGGTACTTATGGAGCTCAAGATTTTTAATTAAAGCATCAGATAATTTGATATATCAATTTTCAAATGGAAGCCTTAGAGTAGAGGACGAGCATAATAAAATTAAAAATATAATAGCGAATCGCCTTAATTTGAAAGGTAAGAATTTTAGAAATGAAGTGAAGGATTGGTTAGTTGAGAATACTCAATTAAGAGTCATAGATTTTGAAGTTAAAATTGATGTAAAAGGAGCTTTAGTTGCTAATAAAAATTATGGAGATATAGATATTTTAGCATTTGATGATAGGACTAAATTGATATATTCAATTGAATGCAAAAACACTAAACAAGCAAAAATAATGTATGATTTCCAACGTGATATAAGAAATTACACATCAAAGCAGCTGCCAAAACATGTAGAAAGAAATAATTGGTTAATTGATAATGTTAGTCAATTATCAGATAAATTTGGTGAAAAAGTTGATACTTACAAAGTAAAATCTTTAGTTGTGTCATCATATCAATTACCTATCAAATTTTTGGAAAAAACAGAATTACCAATTTATTCGTTCAATGAAATTAAAAGGTCAAAAATATTTTGATAATAAAATTATGTAAAATAGAATCTCGATGCTAAACTTGGCCTCATAAAATTTTGGTCAAAACAATAGGAGAAATGAGCGTCCATATTTTAGGGATTTAGTAATACAGTTTCTTAAGAGTTTCAATTAAACAAGAAATTTCAAAGCAATGTTAACTAATTACAATCTTTCCTAAAATATAGCGAATGAGCCGTTAATTGCTTCCAAAATTATATGCAGCCTTGAATTTTTGTTTCTTTTGTTTCAAGACAAAAGATAATGAAACATTAAAAAAAGGTTTAATTGGAGTTCTAAATATAACAAGTGCATAGAAATTATCTCGCAGAGTAATTTTATGCTCTTGTGGCAAGCTTACGAGAATCCCATAAAATTTTTTTTGACTTACATTTTCTCGAATACGCGATTTATAATAAGAGCAAAAAGGTTAGCTTTTATTTAGGCGTTGGCAAGCGATGGATAATTGTGTGTAAAAAATTACTGCGATAGCATAATGTTTTTGAAAACGAAATCGAGCGCATTTGCGTGCGGGGATTTTATACTTCAACAAGCTCAGTACAAGGATAACAGCTAATTATAACTGCACAGTGAAACATTGGCATAAAATGCTTTTACATAATTACTCACAGGTTTCTATTTAATATATAGGATTTCGTGAATCTCCTAAAGTCGATTTGTCTGACGATATAAGCCTAAAGGCAATTATATCTGGAACTATGTAAAATAGCGCAGAAAAAGCGCTATTCGCATATATGTAAAAATGTTCTATAATTTATATTATGTCAAATAGGATATTTGACAATCTCAGAAGTCATTCATTTTACTAGTATCTTTACTTCCCTTACATTTGCCGCACACTTTTTAATAAGATCTGTTTACACATTGCTTCTCTACAGAAGATGTTGGGTAGAATAATCATACGTTAAAAACCTAACCAACAATTCATGTCTAAATTACCCGCAAGCTATCGCTTTGTAGATCTTTCTGATTATGGTCGGCCTGTTGCCAAACGTATTGCGCAATCGTTCCAATACACCAAGGTTAACGCCATACACGTTACCTGGATGTTCATTGTAGCTGGACTAGCGGCTATTGCTAGTATTTATTTTCATCAGTACAGATGGGCCCTTCTTTTTTTACTTTTAAAATCTACACTAGATGCTGCAGATGGTGAGCTTGCCAGGCTCAAAAAGCAACCTAGTTATACAGGGCGGTATTTTGACTCAATCGCAGATATAGTACTCAATGCCGCCATTTTTTATACCCTTTTTCTAAATGTAGCTACCCCTTGGTGGATGGCTGCGCTGGCTTTTGTTGGGATGCAATTGCAAGGTACCTTATACAATTACTATTATGTAATCTTACGTAATCAAGTAGATGGAGATCTTACGAGCCAAATATTTGAAACCTCCACTCCCACTGCGTTACCGGGTGAGAAGCAGGCTACAGTTACCCTTCTTTATCGCTGTTACAGAATCCTTTATGGCGGCTTTGATGCTGTGATTTATCGATTAGATCCTAGTGCTCCAGAGGGCAAAATACTACCTAAATATTTGATGACCGCTGTATCTACCTTTGGCTTAGGGTTTCAGCTGGCAGCTATCGGTTTGTTGCTGGTGCTTGGCTTTCAAGCCTATATCATTCCATTTTTTATGGCTTATACCGGAATGATTCTCGTTTTCATCCTGCTACGTAAACGCATTGGCCGCAACGTATAATTTCCACGCACGTACATTTGGAGTTAAGAAATAGACATGTAAAAGATGTTTTTACGCTTTCGCGAAAGCGTGCTCCTAATTAGCTACCTCAATCTGTGTGTAAGAAGTGAGTGCTCCTTCATATCTAATGGTAGACCGTTGTGAACTGTTAACCACGATATCCGTTTTAAGACTTGGGAAAACCGTCATCGTGACATCATAAACTTCTGTCCCTTCCTTTACAGAAAATGTGACAATTTCCGTTTGTTTCTTTTTGTTTTGCAGTACTTTATAGTCGGTCACCGTACTGGATGCTTCAAAACCTGTAGGTGTGCTAAAACCACCACTAAGTTGGCGTACTCCATAAAAAGGAAGCTGCATAACTACGCTATCGTGTATCACTCGCAAAAAATTAGGGGTACCCTGCAATTGAATCATACCGCTTGTACTTCCCATTCCCAATAATCTGCGGCTTGCTAACTGTTGTAGAGGATCACTAGGCATTGGGTAAGCTCTATCTGCTTTAAATTCGTAATTTTTGTTCTCTATTAACGCGTGCCTAGCATCTATCTGCCGTATTACACTGGGCGTAAGTTCCTTTGTTGTACTGCAGGCACTAGCAATACCTAAGATAAAGAGTATATATATTGCTTTCATACTACATTTTTTCTTAAATATATCAACTTTTATACCTAATTAAAAGTTTCTTAAGGTAAGATACGTTGGCTTAAAGGGTTGATGTATTTTTGTGCCATGCAAAAAAGTCGTGCTTCACAGGTTGAATTTATTGGATTGATGGCGGCTTTAATGTCTGTCACAGCACTCGCTATAGATGCCGTCTTGCCAGCATTAGACGTTATAGGGGAAGTCATTGATACTACAACTCCTGCCGACAATCAATTGTTAATCATTATGATTTTTCTAGGCTTAGGAATAGGCCCCTTGGTTTTTGGACCACTTGCAGATGCTAAGGGGCGTAAATCTTCTGTCTATATAGGTTTCTCCATATTTATAGCAGCCAGTTTTATCTGTATATATGCGCGCAGTCTAGAGGTGATGATTGTAGGACGTATTTTACAAGGTATAGGTCTCTCTGCACCGCGCACCATTTGTATTGCGATTATAAGAGATCAATATGAAGGAGATTTTATGGCGCGAGTGATGTCTTTTGTTACGGTGGTTTTCTTATTAGTCCCTATTGTAGCCCCAGCCTTAGGGAAAGTTACTTTAGATGCTTTTAACTGGGAAGCTATATTTTTAGGTCAAATAGTGATTAGTATGCTGGTGATGATTTGGTTTTGGAGACGGCAAAAAGAAACGCTAAAACCTGAGAATGTCATCCCATTTTCTATAAAAAGAATAACGCGCGGATTTCTTGAAGTAGTCAAATACAAGCAAACGATGGGTTTTACGATCATTCAAGGATTTATTGTAGGTTCCTTTTTAGTTTATATAAGTGCTTCTCAACAAATATTTGAGAATCAATACGACTTGGTCGATGAGTTTCCATTTATTTTTGCAGGTCTAGCCATCTCTGTAGGTATCGCGACATTCTTAAACGGTTCCTTTGTCGTACGTTTTGGTATGCGCAATATCGTCACGGGCGCGATTGTTGGTTTTTTTCTGGTGTCTTTGTTATATGTGATCTTATTTTACAATGTTCCACACCCCTCTGTGTTTATACTCGTAGGCTTTTTTGCCATGCAGTTTTTCTGTATCGGCTTCCTGTTTGGAAATTTAAGAGCCCTTGCGATGCAGCCCGTTGGGCACATTGCAGGGATTGGTGCCGCTATAACAGGTTTTATTGCTACGATGATGTCTGTGCCTATTAGCACCTTTATAGGGAGATTTGTGGAAGAAACCACATTGCCTTTATTTATAGGTTTTTCTGTCTGCGGAGGAGTTTCTATTATTATTTTATTACTATTGCGAAAGGATTTTAAGACAGCAGCTATTGCAAAACACTAATTTACTTGACTTTATAGCACAAAAAAAAGTGCCGTTAGGCACTTTTTAAATTATCTAAAAGATTCGCTTTTATTCTTCTACGACCATGACAGACTTTGCATTCATAAATTCTTTTAAACCGAATCCTCCGTGCTCACGTCCATATCCAGAGTCTTTTACACCTCCGAAGGGCATCATAGGTTGTGCTAATCCGTAAGAATTTACAAATACCATCCCAGTGTCAAAGTGTTTTTGAGCTAGTTCGATAGCTCCTTTTTGATCTTTAGAAAAGATTCCTCCTCCAAGGCCAAAGCGGCTGTCGTTTGCAATACGCATAGCATCCTCATTGTCTTTTGCTCTTATAAGCGAGGCGACAGGTCCAAATAACTCATCATCGTAAGCTGGCTGTCCTGGCTCAACATTACTAAGTACAGTTGATGGATAGAAATATCCTTTTCTAGAAGGTATCTCCCCTCCTACTTCAATCACTGCTCCTTTCTCTACACTTTCTGATACCTGATCGTGTAGCATATCTCTTAGGTCTTTACGAGCGATGGGGCCTAACTGTGTGTCACCGTCATTAGGGTTGTCCATTTTTACGTCTTTCATGCCTTTTACAAAGCCTTCCTTAAATGCATCATAAACCTTATCTACCACCACAAATCTTTTTGCAGCGATACAGGTCTCTCCATTATTTACAATGCGCCCTTGTACACATGCTTCTACAGCAGCTTCTACATCGGCATCATCAAGCACCAGGTAAGCATCATTACTACCTAATTCCATGACGGTTTTCTTTAGGGCTTCTCCAGCAACCTTAGCCACTTGACTTCCACCAGCTGAACTTCCTGTAAAAGTAACGCCTCTTACTTTTTCATTTTGAATGAGCTCGTTAGATTGATCATGATCAATCACTAATACTTTAAATAAACCTTTTGGTACTCCTGCTTTTACAAGGATTTTCTCAACTAGTAGCGCACTTCCAGTGACATTCTGTGCGTGTTTTAATAACACACCATTTCCTGCCATGAGATTAGCGATCGCAACACGCAATGGTTGGTATGCTGGGAAATTCCATGGTTGTATGCTGTAAATGACTCCTTCTGGAGCATAGGTGATCAAACCTTTCCCTCCATTGGGAAGCTCTCGCTCAATAGGTTCCAACTCTTTTGCAGCATTCTTTGCTGTATATTCTGCAATTGCTATACAAAGGTCCACTTCGCTCTCTCCTTGGGTAATTACTTTCCCCATCTCATCAGTCATTAATTGTGAGAGTTCCTTTTTGTGTGCTTTTAGTTGGGTGCCTATTTCTTGAAGTATTTTACCTCTTTCTTCTATAGATACTATTTTCCAATCTTCAAATGCTTTATGACACGCTTCTAGTGCATCAAACATTTCATCATTGGTTATATAAGTGTACTTTTCTATTATTTCTTCTGTAAACGGATTAATGGTTTTAAATCCACCTTTAATTTCTCTTTCCATAGTTTATTTATTTTTTTATTTAAAATTATGATGATCTTGAATGATTGCTTTGACTTTTAATACATTTTATGATGGGGTTTTTGAGAACATTAACGAGTTACAGCCTAATCGTACTATAGGTTTAAGGATCTAGGACTGCCTGAGGGATGAAGCAAGTGTCTACGTTGTAAAAAAATAAACAGCTTTATAAATCAATAAAGCTGTTTCTGTAGTTTAAATCTTACTAATAAAAGTTGATGATTTATTTTTCATCTTCTTTTTTAATGTGCACTTCCCCATCACCATCAATGGCAAACTTTTCAATGGGTTGCACTTTTTTGAAATTTAAAGACCTTCTATAAGGATCTTGAAAATCCGCATGTTTTTTTGTTGATTCTTTATTTTCCATAGCTATTTTTTTTTGGTTTGATATAAAGTTAGCAGTAATCTAAAAGTCTCTTTCCCAATAATTTGTTGTTTAACAGTAAATTAACCGAGTATGAGCTATCGTTAAAAAAGAATACTGGGTTTAAGACAGCTACTCCTCGACATCTAGTAGCTTTATTATTAAAAATTTAAAGGATAAAACTTTAAGGAAAATACCTGATTAAAGGTACCGTATTGATTGTGTCAGATATGTACTGAGGATCTCATTACGACCAATCTATTAAGGTATACGGTAGGTATGTAATCTAGAAAACGAATCACTTTTATTTACTCACCTTAAAGTGCCCAGTAACTGTTTTCAATACTTTTTAAATAGTTATAAGGTTACCTCTACTTAAAATAACCACCACTGAAATATTATTTTTAATATTTAATTACCTAGTAAAAAAGTCATTCTAATAACTACTGAGCTTTCAAATAGTAAAAGAATCGTGACTACCTATCAGAGCTACAAATACCGCATAAATCAACACTCTAATTTTACTATAGATATTATTTATTATTATAATATAACTAGTTATAAATCAGCAATTTATAGAATCATTTAAAAGTATTAGTTTAATACATTTTTAGCTATAAAAATATATGTTTGCTAATAATATTAGCAACAAAAATATCTCTGTTTTAGTTCATTTGAACGTTAAACAAAATGAATTGAGCAGTTATATATTTCGCGAAAGCGTGCTTATCACTACTATGAGTATGAGTATGATTTTATTTTTTGGCACGCTACTTGATTCCTTCTTAATCGTGTGTATCAATCCACACATTTTATAAATTAAAAAACGAACATTATGAAAAATCTTGCTTTACTTTTTATAGCAATGCTTACCATAGGAAGCAGCTATGCAGCTGAGGAAACTACAACCACCCGTCGCGGTACTGTATATGATGGTAGCAAATACATCTTTGTAGAAGATGGTATAGAATTCTCTGTATTTCCAGACGGAGAGTTTGATTTCTACATCCCTGAGCTTGTGGAGGGCGTTAGCTTATCTGTAAATGCAGGACCCGTAGGAATAAGTTTTAATACTGGATTTGATTATGATCCATACGTACAATACGATGAATATGGTGCGGTAATTCAAATTGAAAACACACCTCTTTATTATGATAACTTCGGTCGTCTGATCCAAGCAGGTAGTGTTGATATTAACTACAGAAACAATCGCATACGTCGTGTAGGAGGATTAAATATATTCTATAATAATTACGGTGCTTTTTCTCACTATAGTGGGTTCATCAACATCTATAACAGGAATTATGTATTTCATCCATACCATAACTATTATTACAGACCTATCTTAAATAGATGCCTAGTATATACAACACCTTATAGAAGATACTATACTCCTATCCGTTATGACTATGCATTTCATAGAAATAATTGGAATAGAGGATACAACAGAGGATATGCAAATGCACGTAGAGACTTCCGTCGTCCAGATAATGGTCGTGTAGCTCATAACAATGGTCGTAGATCTAATGTAGATCGTAACAATGCACGATTTACTAGAGCTGGTCAGGGTCGTAATGCAAGTCGTATTGCTTCTAACAGAACAAGAAGAGATTCTAATAGACGTACTGTAGCTACAAACAGTCGTAGCACTAGAGGGGCTTCTGCAGATAGATCTCGCGGAAATACATCTAGAACAAACTCAAGAACAACTGCTAGAACTGGTAATAGGGCTACAACAAATCGTCGTGGAAACGTAAATACACGTCCTTCATCTAGAGGAACTAACGGAGTTACTCAATCAAGAGGTACTAAAATAAACAGAAAAACAACTAGACCACAGTCTACAAGACCTACGGCTCGTAATACAAATAAAAGATCATCTAGAGCAATTACTGCTAATGGCTCTTCTAGAAAGGCAACTCAAAGAAGCACACAGCGTGATACTCCGAGAGCTACTACTTCAAGAGGTAGATCCTCAAGATCTGTAGCAAGTAATCGCCCTGCACGTACAAAGACACAGCGAGCACCACAGCGCTCACAGCAAAGAGCTAAGTCTTCAAATAGAAATAAGTCTCGATCTGCAGCGCCACAACGTAGCTCATCTAGAAAAAACACTACTAGAGGCTCAAGAAGTAGCTCTAGTAAGGCAAATAGAGGCTCTTCGCGTAATGCTAGAAGAGGATAATAAAAGATTTTTGGTTGGTTAGTTTGAAAATCCCTAGTTACATATTGTGCTAGGGATTTTTGTATGGAGGTGTTTTGCTTTCGCGAAAGCGAACTTACACGCTACCATACCGATATACTAATCTATTTAAAGTCCATAAGAGAACTATTAACAACTTTCCTTTTATAGCTTTAAAGACAAACAGGTCCAGAAATTTAATTCTGGACCTGTTCCTATAAAATTATGCTCAAAAGAATACTTCTTAAATATCTCTTTCGCGGCATATTTGATTAATGCGGAGCTTTAGGTTGCGCTCATAATCCTCTTGTAGCCAGTCCCTATAATTTTTTGTGTTATTCATAATACAATACGAATACTGTCTTATTCTATAGTGAATATCATCTTTCAATTTGCGAGCTAAAATACGTGCATCAAAGACATCTTCACTATTTTCTACCACCATAAGTGCGTGTTGCTCTACTGCGTTATCTAAAGTAACCTTTGCTTTTTGACCAGAAGCAATTACCGCTTTGTATTCCTTTTTAATATCAAAATGCACTTTATCTGTATTTGAAAACTCCTTGCGCAAATCTGGAGGCATTACATATGTAAAGTTGCGCTCTATCTCTTCATCTTGAATGAGGTTTTCTAAATAGAAGTCTGGATAGGCAAAGATCTCTTTCCAGTCTATAGGCGCTTCCCATAAACCAAATCTAGCTGCATTATTACCTAAATCTAAGACTTTGAAGTTCTTTTTTGTAGGAGTAATACGTGACCCACGGCCTATCATTTGAAAATACAGGGTAAGTGACTTAGTCGCTCTATTTAAGATAATTGTTTCTACCGTAGGTTCATCAAACCCTGTGGTAAGTATACTCACAGAGGTAAGAATTGCATCTGGAGTTTCTTTAAACCACTTTAAGATCTCTGCACGTTCTTTTGCACTGCTTGTATTGTCTAAATGACGTATATCATACCCTGCCATCTTAAAGGTCTCATATACATACCTGGATGTATTGATCCCGTTGTTAAAAATAAGGGTCTTCTTACCTTTAGATTGATCCTCGTAAGCGTCCAGCAATTTTTGTTGCATTGCAGCATCTGTATACAGAATATCTGATGATTTTACAGTATAATCACCGTTTATCCCAAGCTTAAGAGAACTCAAACCTACATTGTAACTTATCGTTTCTGCTTTAGAAAGAAAGGATTTTTGTATGAGAGCTGGAATACTTTCTCCTATAAGTAATTCATCATAATTATCCTTCATCGGTAATTTGATGTTGCTACTAAGTGGTGTTGCCGTTACACCTAAAATGAAAGACTTTGTAAAATAGCTAAATAGTTTTCTAAAAGAATTATAATGTGCCTCATCAATAATAACAAGACCTACATCATCCATCACCATTTGCTCCTCTTGCAATCTATTTGTGAGGGTCTCTACCATTGCTACATAACACATGTAATCTTCTGCACCATCTAGTGTCTTTACACTACTGCTTATGACCATATTAGGAACCATAAACTCTGTAAGCATTCTAGAGGTCTGGGTAGAAAGTTCAATTCGGTGGGTGAGAATTATCACCTTTTTATTAGTACGTTTTATATAATTGCGCACAATTTCTGAAAAGATAACTGTTTTACCTCCACCGGTAGGTAGTTGGTACAACAGATTATAATCCTCAGGACTACGATCCATCACACTAAATACAGCATCTAGATCTTTGAGTTGGTAATCGTATAATTCTTTTTCGGGAGTATCTTGTAGTTGTCTAGCGTCGCTCAAAAGTAAATTTTTCTTCAATTAAAAAGTCAATTTTGCAAAACTAAGGGATTTTTCTGCTTTCGCGAAAGCGTAGTTAATAAAATATGAACGTAATTGATAAAAATTAAAGAATCGTCTATGTTTGATCTGCAGCTTCATCAAAAAGTGAAGCATTTACCCACTTATTCTCCTCGGCAAGGGAGACAACACCTTCTATCCTACTCGCATTTTCTTCTAGCAGATGATGATAGGTGGCATATTGTATGACTTCCTTAAAAGAATTGAGCATACTTTTATAAAATGCATCGGGTTGTGCAGGATTAGACTGCTCATAAGTTTGGGCAATCTCAATGTTGTATAGCATTAAATCTAGCAATAAAATAGGATTCATTCCTAGCGTCCTAAAGTGCTTGATGTATTTCTGAGCAATAGACCTTCTCTTGCGTGGCCTCTTACGACGTGTAGGGAAGTATTCATTACTAATTTTAATTTTTGCATCTGTGATGAGCTTTTCTTCCTTAGGGTTAAAAACAAAGTCGTAGTACGTTTTTACCTCTGGAATACGCTCATACAATTCAAGTAGTTGTTCTTGTAATGCTCCCTTATCAAGCTCTGCTATAAACTTCTTTAATGCTCTTTTACTCATTTACAATCATTTACTTCTAGCGAATTTATAACAAAAAATAGTGGCAGGAAGGCTCACAAAAACCTATTTTTGCAATCATTCCAACAATATATAAATACTCGAAAGCAATGAATGCACTTCAAGATAGCAAAGCAGTAAATTTGGTCAAGAAACTCATCGCAGATGTGGCCCAAAACGGCATCATCATAAACACCGTAGTAGATGATCTTAAGGCATTACGTCCTTATACCATTACAGAGCAATTACCGTTACTTGCAAAGGCTACAAGACTTGCCGCAGAGCATATAGAAGAAAATGAAACGTTTGCCATTCCAATTCCTCAGGATGAGGATATCGAAGGAGAAGATGAAGAAATTATTTCTGAAGTAGATACTGTAGAAAGCACTCCAGAAGAAAGCCTTCATTATTTCTTTAGCTTAATAAGAGATGTAGATAAAAAAGTAAATGAAGAAGAATTAAGGGTGTATGTTAAGGCGCTTAACGATTATTAAATCGTAGGTCTAAAATCAGTACACCTCATAAGAAAGCCCTTTAAAATGAACGTTTTAAAGGGCTTTTAATTTTATAAGAGTTTTTGTTTATTTATTTCACTGGTGGTTTTGTGGGCCTTACCTCTACTTTACTTGGCAGTGTGCGAGGATGCATTTTTAGTAAATCTACAGTCATTTGACCTAAGTCCTCCGGTTGTATTTGCCATGCCTTAGAGTCGTCTGGTGTTTTGTCTCCAAAATACGTATTAACAGAGCCTGGCATTATCGTCGTTACTTTAATATCATCCTGTCTAAGGTCTAGCATAAGTGCCTGAGTGAATCCTGTGAGTCCAAATTTACTCGCATTATAAGCTGTTCCTCCAGCAAAGAAATTTGTGCCTGCAAGACTAGAAATAGTAAGGATGTATCCTTTAGATTCCTTCAAAGCACTTAGTGCAGCCTTAACGGAGTAGAATACACCTGTAAGATTTGTATTTATGGTCTCGTTCCATTGTGCTGGAGTTAGTTCTGAGATTGGCCCAAAATGGCCTAAACCTGCATTTGCAACAAGGACATCTATTTGTCCAAAATGGCCTAGTACTTTTTCAACAGCATTCTGCTGACTTTTAAGATCGCGTACATCTGCTGCTAATCCTATGATTTTATCGGTATCTTGAGAAAGCTCTGCTGCTGCTGCTTCTGTACTTTTTTGATCTCGCCCAGTAATCGCAACTCGCATTCCTTGCTTTAATAGTGCGCTGGCTATGGCTTTCCCTATTCCTTTAGTCCCCCCTGTAATGAGAGCAACTTTTGTATCTAAATTATTCATAAATGAGTTTTAGTTAAAGATATGGAGTGGTTTTTAAAGTCTTGAAAATAATATTTTAAACTATTCCCAATTCTACAATTCTTATTTTTACTAAGAACTGATTGATTTCTTAAAATGACTCTTGTGAATTCTAACTACCTATGGGTACTATTTATAATATTAATCTCTACCAGCTGTAGCGTAACAAAAAACGTGACTGTCTCAAAGTCAGGTTTGCATTCGCTTCATTTTATAGATGAACTTATCATTCCAGAAAATATTCTTATCGATGGCTATGAGGTAGGGGGACTTTCGGCTATAGATTACTTTCAGAATACATGGTATGTTCTTTCTGACGATCGTAAGAGTCCTAGATTTTATATTATGGAACTCCCCTACTCATTAGAGGGTTTTGGTAATTACACGGTAAGAGAAACACGTTTTTTTAAAGACCTTGACGGAGCTACTTTCGAAAGTGGCAAAGCAGACCCAGAAGGACTACGCATAAATAGTAAAGGTCAAATTCTTTGGGCCAGTGAGGGCGATGCTCGTAAAATGATATCTCCTTTTATTAGAAAAGCATCACAGAATGGTGTCTACATAGATAGTGTTACATTACCTAGCCGCTATAAACTAGATAAGAATGGTATAAAAGGTCCTAGAAATAATGGGGTTTTTGAAGCCATTTCTTTAAACTATAACTCTGATGATCTCTGGGTAGCTACAGAGCTGCCACTATTGCAAGACGGCTCACCTCCTACTAGCAAAAAAGGCGGTGCTCCGGTTCGAATCTCATTTATAGATAACCGTACTAAGACTTTTGGTAAAGAGTACGTATATACCTTAGATAAGGTTGCCCGTTCAGGCCCTCTTGAGGTAAATGGTATTACAGAAATACTCTCCTATGCACAAGATAAATTATTAGTACTAGAAAGATCTTATGCAAGTGACTATAAAGATGGTGGAAACGACATTAAGATCTATAAAGTCTCTAGTAATGACGCCACCGATGTGAAGCATTTTGAAAGTCTAAAAAGCGCCACTTATACTGCACTGACAAAAACGCTACTTCTAGATCTTAGTACGATTAGGTCAAAAACTAAAAGCGGAATCATAGATAACGTTGAGGGAATGGCCTTTGGTCCTTTGCTCGAAAATGGAAACCCATCCCTTATTCTCATATCTGATAATAATTTTAATTCCTTTGGAAAACAAGTATCACAAGTATTACTATTTGAGATTAAATAGAATGAATAGTTTGAGTACGCTTTCGCGAAAGCGTACTTCTAGAGATAGTATATTTGCTTAAAAAACACAGAATGCTTACAACCTTTAGAATTCTCAGTTTCCTAGAAGGGGTCTCTTATTTGCTTATATTATTTGTTACCATGCCTTTAAAATATATCTGGAATAATGGCTACCCAAATAAGGTGATTGGGATGGCGCACGGTTTTTTATTCCTTGCATATATTGTGATGGCATTGATGATGAAAAGTCGCCAAAAATGGGATGCTAAGACGTTAGGTATTGTATTAGCATGCTCTATAATTCCATTTGGTACTTTTTGGATGGATAAAAAATACTTAAGGCACTCTTAAGAAATAAAAGGTATGCTTATATAATAATTAGGCTCTTCTCCATTACTCGCTTTTACTGCATTTACAATGGGCAGCACAACTCCCAAGACTCCTAATAGTAGTAAGGTAATAATCCCAAGACCAAATAGTAATATTGCTGGTATACTTAGTATGGCGTAAATCCATAAGCTTATTCTAAAATTAAGAATAGCTTTCCCATGCATATCCATATCTAACACTCTGTCCTTATTGAGAACCCACAAAACAAGTGGTACAATAGTCCCTCCTACTCCCGTGACATAGTCTAATAGTTGTGATAAATGAGTAAGTGCAAGAAGTGTTTTGTCTTCTCTTACTACAGTAGGTGTGTGTACGGTTTCCATAATTTGATTTTTGATTGATACTATATATGTAGTAGATATCGCATAAATGTTACACGATTCCTTAATTTTGCAAGATGAATGTACAAGATACTATTGTTGCTCTTGCCAGTCCTGCTGGTGCTGGAGCCATAGCTGTGATACGAGTTTCAGGCAATGAAGCTATTGATATATGCTCCCCTCTTTTTAAATCTGTGAGTGGTAAAAACCTCTCAAACCAAAAAACACATACGATTCACTTAGGTCATATCATAGACGGTGAGCGGGTGATCGACCAAGTACTCGTATCCCTGTTTAAAGGAACAAATTCTTATACAGGTGAGCCTACGGTAGAAATTTCATGTCATGGCTCTAATTATATACAGCAGGAGATTATCCAATTATTACTGCGCTCTGGCTGTCGTGCTGCTCAGGCAGGTGAGTTTACATTGCGTTCTTTTATAAACGGTAAAATGGACCTAAGTCAAGCAGAAGCCGTGGCAGACCTAATTGCTAGTGATAATGAAGCTTCTCACCAAATTGCTATGCAACAAATGCGTGGAGGATTTTCAAATGAAATTGCACAACTACGTCAAGAATTATTAAATTTTGCATCACTCATAGAGCTAGAGCTAGATTTTTCTGAAGAAGATGTAGAATTTGCAGACCGAACGCAGTTTCAAGACCTTATCGCCAGAATCACGAAGGTTTTAAAACGATTAATAGACTCCTTTGCTACTGGAAATGTTATTAAAAATGGAATCCCAGTTGCCATTGTGGGAGAACCTAACGTAGGGAAGTCTACTTTACTTAATGCGTTATTGAATGAGGAGCGCGCTATTGTGTCTGACATCGCAGGTACTACTCGTGATACCATAGAAGATGAATTATCAATAGGCGGTATCGGTTTTCGCTTCATAGATACCGCTGGAATTCGAGAAACGGAAGATGTCATTGAAGGGCTGGGTATCAAAAAAACGTTTGAAAAAATTAAACAAGCACAAGTAGTTATTTTACTTCATACAGCTAGCGAGGTTATCAATCAGACAAAAAGTGTAAAACTAGAAATTGAAAAATTAAAAAATCAATTTCCATTAAAACCGCTCCTAGTTGTAGCTAATAAAATTGATGCCATATCTGATGCTGAATTGGCAACAATACAAACTAAAATTGAAAATCTCCAACTTCTCTCTGCCAAAGAAAATAAAGGAGTTGATGAGTTGAAATCTAAATTACTAGAATTTGTAAATACTGGAGCACTGCGTAACGATGAGACCATTGTGACCAATAGTAGACATTACGATTCGCTATTAAAAGCTCTAGAAGAAATTGAAAAAGTACAATATGGTCTAAACAGCGGTTTATCTGGTGATCTCATGGCGATAGATATTAGAGAGGCGTTGTTTCATTTTGGTGAGATAACAGGTCAAGTAACTAATGATGAGCTGCTTGGAAATATATTTGCTAATTTTTGTATTGGAAAGTAATTACACTTCCTTTCGTTAGCTAAACCCTTCTTTTGTTGGATTTTACGGGTTTTTATCATCTCTTTCTTGTTGCTAATTTGCCTTTATTTTCTTATATTTGGTTTCTAATTTGTTGTTATAGAAACAAGTTTTGTTGCTAACAACAAGTTTGCTGTTACAGAAACAACCGCAAAACTTTTTGAGATATGAAGGTTACATTAAGAAAACGAAATCAGGGAGGTAAGACCAGTTTATACTTGGATTACTACCATAAAGGGAAACGTAAGACAGAGTATCTAAAACTCTACTTAGACCCTAATGCCAAAACTAAAGACGATAAGGAAGTCAATAAAAAAACACTTCAATTAGCTGAGACAATCAGAGCACAGCGACAAATTGAAATCCAAAACGGTGTTTATGGCTTCCGTGATAATGAGAAACTAAAGGCCAGCTTTACTAATTATATAGAACTCCTTACTGAAAAGAGGAAAGACAGTAAAGGAAATTATGGTAATTGGGATAGTATGCTGAAACATCTAAAAACCTACATTCCTATGGACATCACTTTTGCGGAAGTAGATAGAAAGTTTGTCCAGGGTTTCAAAGACCATCTTGATAAGGATGTTAAAACGAAGAGTAACCAGAGTCTTTCTCAAAACTCAAAGTATTCATATTTCAATAAATTAAGAGCTGCATTAAAACAAGCTGTAAAGGATGGAATTATTCCTACTAATCCAGCTGAAGGTGTAGATGGTTTTAAACAAGGAGAACCTCAGCGAGAGTTTCTAACTCTTGAAGAATTACAAGCTGCGGTAAAAGAGGAATGCGAAGTACCACAAATAAAAACAGCATTCATTTTTTCTTGTCTTACTGGCTTGCGTTGGTCTGATATAAATAAGTTGCTTTGGTCAGAGGTACAGCATTCAAATGATATGGGGTACTACATCCGTTTCAGACAGAAGAAAACTAAAGGAGCTGAAACCCTTCCTATTTCAGAACAAGCTTATGGCTTACTCGGTGAACCTCAGGATAAAGACGAAAGAGTGTTCAAAGGTTTAAAGTATTCCGCTTGGCACAACTTGAAGTTGCAACAATGGATGATGAGAGCAGGAATATCTAAAACAATAACCTTCCACTGTGCAAGACATACCTACGCAACTTTACAGCTTTCAGCAGGAACAGATATTTATACAGTCTCAAAATTGCTTGGTCACAGAGAATTAAAAACCACTCAGATTTATGCTAAGGTAATAGACCAACAAAAGAAAGAAGCCGCTAACAGAATTAAACTGGATTTATGAGCAAGCAAAAGAACACCTTAGATAAAATCCTTGATTATGAGTTAAGACCTTGGCTTCCTCAAAATAGCTTGGATGATGTATTTGCTGCAAAATTTCGCAGTTTAAATGAATACACTCCAAAACAACAGTTGCTGTTTCAAATTGACTTTCACAGGCCATTTGACCATAAAACTAAATACTATTCAAGGCTTATCCTGAATACGGTTAAATCTGATTTTGATATTTTGTATCAAACCATTGATGAAGATAGAAACGAGAACTTAATCCGTTACTATCTTAATGACATACTCAATAAGCGATTAAAAACACGCTTGAAGGACCTTGGAGAACTTCTAAAGGAAAAGGATTATGCACTTGTGTACATTAATCCAAAAAACACCTCACATCAATTAGACCAGGCACATAAAGCCAATACCTATATAATGCAGTTACTAAAACTTGCTTATATGCAATTGTACTTGGAAATTCAGGAAGCTTTCAAAGATTGGATAGATGATGATTTGATTGTGGAGGACTTCTATACTCAACTATTAAACGAGCCAATTCCCGAAAAACTACTTATCAGAAAACTACAAGTTATTGAAGTTGCTCCAGAACCAATCAAGAAACCTAAGCCAAAGCAAACATCCAAACCCATTCAGTTCAATTCTTTCACTTACAAACAGTATAACACCAGTCCTGATAAGCTTGGTGATTTATGGGATAGCTTAAAGCTTAACAATTTCATAAGTGCAGATACACCATTAGCGACTTTTAAAAAAGTATTCTCAGGTTCAAAAATCAACACACCTATTACTTGGACTGGTAATATCAGTGAGCTTTTTTACTTCGTAAAACGCATTCACAAAGATTTACAACTTATTGAAGATTTAAAGCAAAAGCAATGGCAAGTAACCTGCATTTGTTTTGTAGATGAAAGCGGAGAATTGTTTGACCGTTCAAAATTTAGGTCATTAAAAAGACCAAACCTCACAGGTGATAAAATAGATAGTGCCGTAAACCTATTAAAATAGTCTACTCTGCACTTTACACTTCCTATTCTTTTTCAGTTTTTATTTAGCCCTTGTTCTTAACCGACAAGGGTTTTTTCTTTTGTTTTTCCACTCTGCACTCTGCACTCTACACTGCACCTTATTTCTGCACCCCAAAACAGCCTTGAAGTCATTCTACTTTAGCACTGTATTCGGGAATCGGATATGACTTTTGGCCAGAAGTCTTTTACAAATTTTCAAACCCATAATAAGATGGAAGAGATTTTAAAAAGACTTGAAATTATCGAGAAACACGTATTAGACCAAAATCTAATACTAAAGAATGTACTCAACTTCAATGAAGCTTGTAAGTACTTGGAATTATCGCAATCACACTTGTATAAACTCACAAGTGCGGGAAGCATTCCACATTACAAACCCAACGGTAAGAAGCTTTATTTCAACCGTGAGGAATTAGACCAATGGCTATTGCGTAACCGCAATGCCACTAATGACGAAATCGAGCAGCAAGCAGCTGATTATCTAATTAGAAAAGGGAGGGTAAAGTTATGATTGAGATAGTAGACTTAATCCTGAACCTCTCTCAGGAAGTAAAGACGATAAAGGCATACTTACAACAAATCCACCAATCACGGTTAGAGAGTTTTACTGAAGAGTGGATTGACGGACAGGATGTAATGCAAACGCTTCACATCAGTAAACGTACCCTGCAATCTCTACGAGATAGCGGTACGTTACCGTACAGCCGAATTAACGGCAAGTTTTATTACAAGCTTTCAGATTTAGAAAGCCTGATGGAAAAGAATTATTCACACAAAAAAACATCAGGTAATGGAAATAAATAAGGAAGCCATATTGAGCAAAACACATTACGGCCTAAATATTTATGCCTATGTGTTAAGACAGTACTATCCGGGCGAAACAGTTCTTTCCCTTTCGGGAAGGGACTGTAAACTCACTAAAAACCCATTCAATGAAGATAAACCTACATTGACGGTTAAGGTAGTAGATAATTGTGCGGTGCATACTGATAGCGAAGAAGCTATTGCAGACGGTAATGTATTTGATTTCGCAGCACTTCATTTTAAGTTTTCTGGTCAGGAATTACTGGATAAGCTAAATGAAGAATTGCATTTGCGTATTGGTCAGAAAAACGGTTTTTATAATCAGGAGGATGAAATATTTACGGAACCTGAACCTGAAATTATAAAACCAATACCACCAGTATTCAGCTATTTCAAAAAGCCTGTTACTAATGTAGTACCCACAAAAGAGATAACCTTGATAGAGGTTTACAACCTCATACAAGGCAATGAATTTGCTACGTGTACAAGTACACTACGCAATATCCAAGATGTAAAGGAAGCCCGAAAATACAAGGCATTTAATTTCGATTATGTCACATTCTCAGGTGCATTTTCAAAGCGAAATGATAAACACCTTAAAAAGCATTCAGGACTTCTAACGATTGACTTTGACCATATCAGTAATATTTCCACCTTAAAAGAAGAACTTCTTAAAGATGAATACTTTCAAACTGAACTTCTTTTTACATCCCCTTCTGGTGATGGATTAAAATGGATTATTTCTATTGAGTTAACCAAGGTCAAGCATCAAGACTATTTCAAGGCGGTTGCCAATTACATCCAACACACATACAGCTTTGAGGTAGATGGTTCAGGTAAAGACATTTCAAGAGCTTGTTTTTTACCTCACGACCCCAATGTATTTATCAATCCAAAATATTTATAGATGATGGAAAAGAAAACGTTTAATCCGTTGGAGTGGATGGAAAACCCAAACCAACAGCAGCAACATACAGAACAAAATTATCAACCAGTTACAGACAACAATTCAGAAGTTGAAAAAGTCATTCAGAATATAGAAGCTAATCATATTGATATTGCCCCCAATTACAACGATTGGATAAATATCGGTTTCGCTTTTGCTGATGAATTTGGAGAGTCTGGAAGAGGTTTATTTCAAAGAGTTAGTCAGTACTATTCGGGTTACAATGCTAAAGAATGCGACAAACAATTTGACAATTGCCTAAAGTCTAAAGGTCAAGGTGTATCGCTTAAAACCTTTTTCTTCCTTGCCAAACAAGCGGGAGTTTCTATTGTAACACAAACCAATGAACAGTATAAAGCTACCAATAGCAATTACAAATCATCAAAAGCTCCTCCTGTTCAAGAACACCAGGAAGAAGAACCGATTAAGGAGGTTATGCCAACATTTCCTAAATCCTTATATCCTGAGCTTCCTGAATACCTGCAACAAGTGATTGCTGTAGCTACATCAGATGAAGAAAGAGATATATTGCTCTTAGGTTCATTGGTGTCTATTAGTGCCTGTTTACCGAAGCTGTTTGGTATTTATGACGGTAAGAAAGTGTTTAGTAACCTCTTTCTATTTATCACAGCTCAAGCATCCGCAGGAAAAGGACGTTTGGTGCATTGTCGCCAATTGGTAAACCCTATTCACAAGGAATTACGTGAGGAAGCCAAATTGCACAAACAACACTTTGAATTGGAAATGGCGGAATACAACGCTAATAAAGGTAAAGTTGAAGGTGTAGAAAAACCAGCTCGACCACCTGAAAAAATGCTCTTTATTCCTGCAAACAATAGTTCAACAGGTGCATATCAATTGTTGGGTGATAGTGATGGCAAAGGATTAATTTTTGAAACCGAAGGAGACACTTTAGCACACGCCTTTAAAAGCGATTACGGAAATTATAGTGATGGTTTCAGAAAAGCATTCCACCACGAAACTATTTCCTATTACCGCAGAACAGACCGTGAATTTGTAGATATTGAAAGCCCTTGTCTTTCCACAGTTCTTTCGGGTACGCCAAAACAAGTTTCAGCTCTTATTCCAAGTGCAGAAAACGGCTTATTCAGCCGCTTTATTTTCTACTTTATGAATGTAAAGCCTGTTTGGAAAAACGTATTTGCAAGCACTACAGACAACGGACTGGATGATTACTTTGAGAATTTAGGGAACCAGTTCTACGAATTGTATAAGTTACTCAAAAGCAACGGAGAATTTCAATTCTATTTAACAGCCGACCAACAAGAACAATTCAATCATTTCTTTAGCGAGATACAAGGAAAATACCTCAATCTTCAAGGATTGGATTATATGGCTACCATTCGAAGATTAGGTTTAATTGCATTCCGTTTCTGTATGCTTTTTTCAGCATTAAGGATTTTAGAAACTGGTGATACATCTAACAAACTTGTATGTGAGGAAAGAGATTTTCAAGCTTCCTTGGCTATGATTAAAGTATTAGTAAAACATTCAAGCAAAGTGTTTGGAGAGCTTCCACAAGAAGAAACCAAACCAAGCCGAATGAACCGTAAAGAGAAATTCCTATACGCTTTACCAAAAAACTTTAACCGTCAGAAGTATTTGGAAGTAGCCAAAAAACTAAACATTCCTGCAAAAACAGCAGAAGGTTATATCACTGGTTTCGTAAAGTCCAACCTCATACACCGTGAACAACAGGACAATTATATAAATCTTTCAATTGAGGAAAATGAGGATATTAAGGAAGCTAAGGATTAACTATCCTTGGTTTCCTCTATTTCCTTAAAATTCTCAGACCAATAAGTTTTTATAATAAGGGAATGAGATTTTAGAAAACAATCTTATATTTGACAATTAATGTCCAAATTAATTTTTCCAGAAAAAACAAGAAATGTCTATAAACGAAACATTTGGAGAATACATAAGGAGTTTAAGGGAGCAATCAGGTTTGCCACTTAGAAAGGTAGCTGCATCACTTGATATTGACCCATCTACTCTCAGTAAAATCGAAAGAGGTGAAAGATCAGCAAATAAAGAAATGATTCCCATTTTAGCTGAAATTTTTAGTGAGGATGAAAATACTCTTGGTTTAATTCTAATGAGTGATAAAGTAGCAAATGATTTATTGGCAGAAGAAAATCCAAATGAAATTCTTAAAGTAGCAGAGGAGAAAATAAAATATTTAAAGAACAAGAGCTTGGAACAAGGCTCACTTGATTTTGACAAACAATGAGCATCGAACAAAGACGTGAAGCATTAACAAATCTTGTTAATCGATATAACCAATTTAAGGAAGAAGGTCGCCTCGACTTAACTTCAGAAGAGACTATTCGTACTTGGCTAAATGAAATGTTGGGTATATTTGGTTGGGATGTACAAGACACTTCTCAAATCCTACAGGAAAAAACACTAACACAAGCAGAAAGGGATAGATTAAGAGAAATTGGATCTACCAGTACTCGACCTGATTACACATTTAAATTAGGAAAAGAAAAACTCACATTTTTAGATGCAAAGGATATTACTGTAAACCTGAATACAGATACTTCTGCATCCTTTCAAATTAAATCATATGGCTGGTCAATTTTAGCACCTTGTGCCTTTATCTCAAATTTTGAACAGTTTGCGATTTATGATTGTGGTTATATCCCCAATAGAGAACAAGCAGCTGGGTTTGGTAGAATTTTCTTAACTGTAGATGAGTATATTGATAATTTCGAGCTTTTAGACAATCACCTGTTTAAGCCTAATATTTATGGTGGTAGATTGGCAGAATTGTATTCAGGAAACGAGGTTGAAGGGATTAAAAAAGTTAGCCCTGATTTTGCTTTTGCGAATTTCTTATCTGGTTTTAGACTTTCATTAGCGGGAAATATTCTTGAAAATAATAATGAAGTCGTAGCAAATGACACATCATTGCTAAGCTATGTTGTTCAGGTTATTATAAATAGAATTCTTTTTATTAGAGTATGTGAAGCAAGGAGATTAGAAGAAAATGCTCTATTGCTACAATTTAAGGAAGAAGGTTTTTGGGAGAGATTTAAAGAATCTTCATATTTAGATTTCTATCAACATTATGATGGTCCTTTATTTGAGCGTATTGACAGTATTCATAATCTCACAATTAATAATGAAATTTTTGACGAGCTATTATCATATCTATATTACCCCTCTCCTTATAGGTTTGATGTAATCCCGACTAAACTTCTTGGTGATATTTATGAAATCTTTCTTTCTAAAAAGTTGATATTAACTGAGGAGGGTGTTTCAGATATTCTAAAAACTGAGTACATCAAATCAAAAGGAGCAGTAAGTACACCGCAATTCTTAGTAGATGATATAATAAAAAGAACCCTAATAAAGCAAAATCTAATAGATTCAGGTGTTGAAGGTGTATTGAGTATATCTGCATTAGATATTGCTTGTGGTAGTGGTGTTTTCTTAATAGGTCTTTATGATTATTTAGAAGATATTGTTCTCGACATTCAGAGTAATTCACCGAACGAAGCATATAATCATTTGTTCAGTCAAACAGAAACTGAACTCATATTGAACCTTAGAGGGAAGCAGGCTATAATAAAGAACTGTATCTATGGTGTAGATATTGATCCTGAAGCTGTAGAGGTTGCAAAAATGTCTCTTGCTCTCAAAGTTATTGACAATGAAGAATACCCTGAAGCTTCAGAACAAATAGGTCTGTTTGGTGAGCAAATATTAAATGGAATAGGCTTAAACGTAAGGTGTGGTAATTCTCTTGTTGATTCATCTGTTCTTACTCAATATCCTGAAATTTTAGACAATGATGAAGAGCTTTTCAAAACTCGACCTTTTGATTGGCAAACTGATGATTATTTCCGTGATGTTTTCGACAATAAAGGAGGATTTGATTTCATAGTGGGTAACCCTCCTTATGTTGAAGTTAAACATTTTAATACTGAATTACCTTTTATGCATTCCTTTATCAAGGATACATATACAACAGGGAATAATGGCAAAATAGATCTTGCAGTCCCTTTTTTAGAAAGAGGATTGTCTATATTGAATGACAATGGTCGTTTAGGTTTTATTGTTCAGAAACGTTTTTTTAAAACAGATTATGGTAGTAAGATTCGTGAATTAATTTCATCTGGAAGTCACCTCTCAACAATAGTCGATTTTACAACGCAAAGTATTTTTAAAGGAAAAATGACATATGTGGCGACACTTGTTCTAAATAAATCTCCTAAAGAACAATTTTATTATCATAAAACTGAAGACAATATTGAAACACTACCCGCTTATCTGCGTGAATTATTGATTGCTGAATCTGATGAAACACAATTTTATAACTTGCCAAGTGAATCAATTACTGCAAATCCTTGGAGTTTTGACGACCCAAGTTTATTAAGCGTAAAACTTGATCTGGCAGGATTAGGAACTTTCGGTAATGTTGTAAATGTGAAAGTAGGTTTACAAGCTTTAAAGAATGAGGCTTATCATATCACCGCTACAAATGTTACAGATGGTATAATAACAGGACGTTCAAATTGGCAAGATAATATTACAATAGAGGAAGGAGCTTGCAGACCCTTAATGTGTAATGTCCAATTTTACCCTTTTAGACCTGACACTACAAATACCTATGTAATATTTCCTTATGATATAATTGATGGAGAAAAAAGAGAAATTTCTTATCCTGAATTTTGTGAACGTTATCCGTTAGCCGGAGCTTATTTAGATGGACAGAGAGAGAGGTTAGAAGGGCCTGTAGCTAATGGAGGTGTTCAAACAATGCCAATCAGAAACCCACAAAGATATACGGAAGATTTTTGGCACATTTACACCAGAGCTAATAATATAGAGCACATATATCCAAAAGTTCTCGTACCAATGACTACAATGGACACTTTTGCTACTGTCACTTTATCTGATAAAATTTATTGTGACAATGCAAATATGTTTTTTATCCAAATTGATGAAGTTTCGGAAGACCGCCTTTTTGCTGTATCAGGGATTATTAACTCAGTAGTATTTTCTGTTTTAGGTCGTTCAATTGCAAATCCTCAGTCCAATGGATATTTCAAGTTTAACAAGCAGTTTTTAGAGCCAATTCCATTTCCTGTCGAAAATTTCAATAACTCTCCAGAATTAGTAGGTCAACTTGCTACAGTTTCAAGAGATATTAAAAATAGACAAGATCAATATCGTACAAACCCAAACAACAGAAATACTTTAATACCTGTATTAAGACAATTATGGAATCAATTGGACAACTTAGTCTATTCTTTATATGATTTAAATGAAGATCAGATAGCCTTTTTTAATGAAAGAGGTCGAAATATTGATAGGGTAACATTCTTAAATAATTGGATGTAAAATGAAAAAGATATTTGAAAATATAGTAAATAAGCATTCAGAAGACAATACCTTTTTGGATCAGTTATTCACAACTATTTACCTGTATTCAAGAGGTATTTATGACGTTAAGAATAAATTGATAAAAGATCATCTTCTTGGAAAAGACAATGAATTAGTGCTCAATCTTTTATCTAAAATTAATTCTGAACTTTCTACCCAATCATTGATTGAACTTTTCGAAATAGCCATTCCAAAGAGTGAACAACAAACTAATGGGGCTGTATATACACCTGATGTAATAAAAGATTATATAGTAGACAATACACTAATAAAATTCACAGATAGACCAAATAAAATATTGATAGCTGATATTTCTTGTGGATGCGGTGCGTTCCTTTATTCAGCAGCCAAAAAACTCAAAAAACAAACCAATAGTGCATATAGCGATATTTTTTCTCAGTTGTATGGTCTTGACATTAGTCCTAACAGTTTGAAAAGAGCTAAGATATTGCTATCTCTTTTAGCAATTAGAGAAGGAGAAGATGATAAAGAGTTTAGTTTTAATCTATTTGAAGGTAATGCCTTGAATTTTGATTGGTATAAAATTTCGTCAGTAAAAAATAATAAAGGCTTTAATATAGTCGTAGGGAACCCTCCTTATGTTAGAGCAAAACATATAGATAGTGCTTCAAAGAAGCTACTTAAAAATTGGAAAGTTGCTTCTTCTGGTAATCCAGATTTATACCTTCCCTTTTTTGAAATTGGTATGAATTGGTTAAACCCTAATGGTGTTCTTGGATATATTACTGTTAACTCATTTTTCAAAAGCGTTAATGCAAGAGGTCTAAGAAATTATTTATCACATAATGAGTTTCCTTTAACCATTATCAATTTTGGTCACGAGCAAATATTTGAAAAGCGACTAACTTATACTTGCATCTGTTTTATTGATAATCAAAATGATGGTAATATTTCTTACACAAAGGCTACCGCAAAGGATATTTTAAATAAAACTCAATTCAAATATTCAATTCTTGAATATAGCACATTAAACCATCATAGAGGTTGGCTTTTAAATAATGCACAAATTGTTTCTAACATTAATAGAATTGAAAATGCAGGGCCAAGTTTAGATCAATTATACACTATAAAAAATGGAATCGCTACGTTAAGCAATGATGTTTATATTTTTAAACCTATAAAGGAAGATGAATCAAATTATTACTTCATAAAAGATAAGAAAGAATACTCGGTTGAAAAATCCATTTGTAGAGAGATTATCAAACCTAATATTCTGAAAACTGAAAGCGAGATTGAAGAAGTAAAAGAAAAATTAATTTATCCTTATACAAATGGTATAGCTCCACTCTCTTTGATAAAGGAAGAAAAGCTCCAAGAAAAATTTCCTTTAGCATATAAGTATCTTTTAGATTATAAAAGTCAACTTGATGGTAGAGATAAAGGAAATGGGGATTATGGTGCGTGGTATGCTTTTGGCAGAACACAAGCCTTAAATGATAAGGGATTAAAACTCTTATTCCCTTATATGGCGAAAAGTCCTCATTTCGTATTCACCAATAATTTGGATATGCTTATTTATTGCGGCTATGCCATTTTTTCTGAATCAGAGGAAGAACTCCTTCTTCTAAAAAGAATACTTGAATCTGATGTATTCGATTACTATATGAAAAACACAAGTAAACCTTATTCTTCAGGCTATTATTCTTATGCTAAAAACTATGTGAAGCATTTTGGGGTATGCGAATTATCTGATAGTGAGAAACAAGAGCTTTTAAGCTTAAAATCTAAAAGAAGCATTAATGAGTTTGTATCTGATAAATATGAGGTAGTAATGGACAACTAAATCAAATACTCTTTTAATTATGCAAAATCACTGTTTCAACATACTAACTTTTAATCATCCACAGGAAAAACTAACACTCTACTTTACCAATGTAGAAAATGAATCACTTACAAGGGTGTATCATAGTTTAGTTCCTGATGAGGTTATTGAGGAGTTTGGGGAACAAGAGCATTACTACACATCTTACACCAAAGGCATAGAAAGTTTTTATCCAGTTACAAAAGCGGTTAATCCAAGCTACGAAACAAAGGAAGATGAAAACGGAGAAGAACGCTCTTTTAGAGTTCATAATTCGGGTTTATCAGTATCTCTGTTAAAACGATACTACAACTCACAAATTCACGAGTATTTCAAGGGTAAAGGCTTTTTAGTCAAACCTAATTTTATAAGTGATACAGAAATATGGCTACAAAGTAAGAAGTACGATAAAACGGGTCAATTTAATCTATTCGACCGCTATTCGCTTAAAGTACAATTCAAGACGGTATCAAAGCAACTGGAACTACTTGTAACCTTTGAGGGTACTTCAAAAGTCTATAAACAATCAGTTGAAGAAATTCAAGAGTCTGTTTCACCAAAGGCTTTTAATTGGGTAATATTTGAAAATGGACTGTATAAATTTGATGAATTGCCAAGTGCAGGTAAAAGAGCTTATGACCAAGTATTTCCTGTTTGGAACTTCGATATTCGGGATGCTTTGGGGGAAACCACGGAAGCACCAAATAAATCAAACAAGTACAAAAAGTTCAAGGATGCTATCGACTACTTTTATAGCACCTATCTAAATACAGAAGAATTTAAGAACCTTATTCCTATCAATTCCAATGGCTTTATTCCAGTAGAGGAAATTAAAACAGGAAGAGTAAAGAGTAATAGTAATCAGTTATTATTTGGTGAAGGAAAGACCGACATTGTTCCAATGAACGGTATGAAAAATCACGGTCCTTTTGATTTTAGCGATACTTCAAAAATTCATTTCTTCTTCATTTTTCATAAAGATGATGTTAAGGTAGCTATGAAAATGGATAGGTTTTTTAGAGGTACTGAAAGAGGTTTTGGAGGTTTATCAAAGTTCATTCATACGCCTTACCACACAGAAAAAGGTTTTAGTATAATGTTTGAGGATAGAGAGAATCCTTGGTCTGAAATCTACACTAAGGTTACAGAGAAGCACTTTGAACCCGACATTCAATATATAGCCATTTACATAAGTCCATTTTCAAAAAACTCACCTGATAAGTCCAGAAGAAAGATTTATTATAAACTAAAAGAACTACTACTTAAAAAAGGTATTTCCTCTCAGGTAATAGATGCTGAAAAAGTAATGACTAACGACAAATATTACTTTAGCTTACCCAACATTGCCATAGCTATTTTAGCCAAATTAAACGGTATTCCTTGGCGTTTGGACAACACAGTAAAGAAAGAATTAGTAGTTGGTGTAGGTGCATTTAAAAACCCTGATTTTGATGTTCAATACATAGGAAGTGCATTTAGCTTTTCTAATAATGGTAGGTTCAATCGTTTTGAATGTTTCCAACAAGACCAAACAAGGGAATTGGCGGGTTCTATTATAAAATCGGTGAAAGATTATGCAGCACTAAATCCTGATATAAAACGCTTGGTAATTCATTTTTACAAGACAATGAGCCAAGACGAGTTACAACCCATAGAAGATGGATTGAAAAGATTAGGATTAGGAATACCAGTGTTCATTGTTTCCATTAATAAAACAGAATCATCAGATATTGTAGCATTTGATTTAGGTTGGAAAGACTTAATGCCACTAAGCGGTACATACATCAATATTGGCTACAACAAATTCCTGTTGTTCAACAATACCCGATACAGCAATAATCAGTTTAATTTCTATGATGGTTTCCCATTTCCGATAAAACTAAAAATCTACTGTACTCAAAAGGAATTGGTAGACGACATAAAAACAGTTAGAGAACTTATTGACCAAGTATATCAATTCAGTAGAATGTATTGGAAATCGGTAAGACAACAAAACTTACCAGTTACCATAAAATACCCTGAAATGGTTGCAGAAATGCTCCCACATTTTGACGGTAACGAAATACCCGAATTTGGAAAAGATAACCTTTGGTTTTTATAATGATAAAGCATTAAAAATATATGGAAGCAACACAAGCACAACTATTAAGCCTCTTAGATGGAAAAAAGCAATTTACTATTCCAATATACCAGAGAACCTATTCTTGGCAAATTAAGCAATGTCAGCAATTGTTTGAGGATATTCTAAGAGTAGGTAATGATGCTACAGAGCTTTCTCATTTCGTAGGTTCAATAGTTTATTTTAAACCAGGTAACTCTCCAATTACCAGTGTTCCCGAATTACTTGTAATTGATGGCCAACAAAGACTTACTACAGTTTCCTTAATGCTTCTTGCTCTTATTCACTATCTACAGGAACACGAAGATGTTTCATTGGAAGATGAGACTTGGGAAGAAATACAAGAAACCTATTTAGTAAATAAGCATAGAAAGGATGACTCTAAATTTAAGTTGCTTCTAACTCGTAAAGACAAATCTACTTTTACCAAACTTATTGATGAAATAGAAATTGACGGGGACTATTCTAAAAAGGTATTAGATAACTATAATTTTTTCAAAGGGAAATATCACTCTGAGAATGTTCAAGCCATTTACCACGGTATTAAGAAGTTGATTATAGTTGATGTAATTCTTGAAAGAGACAAAGACAATCCACAGTTAATATTTGAGAGTTTGAACTCTACAGGGTTAGACTTATCACAAGCCGATTTGATACGAAATTACATATTAATGGGTCAGCCTTTAGAACTTCAAGATGTACTCTATGAAAAATATTGGTATCCAATGGAACAAAGCTTTGGTGAAAATATTGGTGCTCTTGCTTGGTTTATCCGTGATTATCTCACAATGAAGGAAGCTTCCATTCCTAAAATAAATCTTGTGTATGAGACTTACAAAAGGTTTCTCAATTCTAAAAACGGCTTTAAAACCGTTGAAGATGCCATAAAGAGTTTACACAGATATTCAAAATTCTATGTACGTATAGCACTATTAAAGGAGCAAGACACCGAAATAGCTAAGAAATTAAAAGAGATAACAAAACTTAAAATTGATACCTCATATCCTTTCTTATTGGCTGTATATGGCGATTTTGAGGAAGAACAAATAAACAAAGATGAGTTTATTGAAATCATATCCTTGGTTTCCAATTATGTATTCAGAAGAGCCATTTGTGGTATTCCAACAAACAGTCTCAATAAAACCTTTGCAACCCTTTACAAAAGAATTAAAAGAGAAACCTATTTGGAATCAGTTAAAGCTGCATTCTTGTTAATGGATGGTTATAGACGTTTCCCTTCAGATGCTGAATTCACAAAGGAATTACAAGTTAAAGACGTTTACAGTTTTAGGTCAAGAAACTACTTATTAGAATCTCTTGAAAACTGGAAACGTAAAGAATTGGTTAATGCTGAAAACTATACAATAGAACACATTTTACCTCAAAATCAGAATGTATCTCCACAATGGCAACAAGAACTTGGTGAGAATTGGGAAAGAGTAAAAGACAAATATTTACATTCATTAGGTAATCTTTCGTTAACCGGATATAATTCAGAATTATCAGATAGACCATTTGCTGATAAGAAATCAATAGAAGGTGGTTTTGATACAAGTCCTTTGTTTTTAAATTCCTCAGTAAGAGAAGCTACAACTTGGAATGAAGATGCTATACTCAAAAGAGCTTCCAAATTAGCTGAAAGAGCCTGTACAGTATGGCAAAAGCCTAAATTATCTAATGATAGATTAGAGTTATACAAAGAGCCTGAAACCACTAAAGAACAAGCGGTTTATAACATTGAACATTATGACCACTTACAAGGTGATATGTTGGAATTGTACAAGAATCTTGAAAAACGAGTTTTAAATTTAGATGCTTCGGTAAGAGTAGAATTTAAAAAGCTATACATAGCATTTAAAGCACAAACAAATTTCGTTGATGTTGTTCCTCAAAAGAAAAGATTACGTCTTTCATTGAACACTGAATTTGACCGTATTAAAGACCCGAAAGGTATTTGTAAAGATGTATCAGGTTTAGGTAGATGGGGTAATGGAGATGTTGAAGTAGGTTTAGAGAATCTTAATGATTTGGATTATGTAATGGAATTGATTGAACAAGCATTTGAAGAACAAGTAGAATCAATATAATCCCACCGCACAGCCATTTGCTTCCAGTAGGTTCTTTTCGTTCGCTCGTACCTCACTTACTACAATCACCCACTTCCTGCAACGCACAGCAAGAGAAGTCCTTCATTCATTTCCGTTGCACTACAATTCATTCAGCCCTGCACTTGCTTTTCCCAACGCACATCCAAACGCAGGTAAAGCGGTGTTCCGCCTTCGGTCGTCAGCAAATAAAATCGCCAAGCCATTACAGCACATTTTTTGGAATACTTCAATTTTTAAAGGTCAAAAAAAGAGCTGCAATGCCCTTTGGGTGCTTCGCTAAAGCTACGCAGCTTGTCACTTTTATTGCGTTCCTCTGTCAGTTGTCACGGTAGTTCCTTTGTCTTTTTTGCCACTTCCTTCCGTTCCTCCAGTCAGTCGCAAAAAATCCAACCACTACCCATAATTTTGCTCGCCTGCGGGTCGCTACGGGCTGCGGCTTAATGCTGATTGATTTGCCTCCGCTATCGCTCTGGCTATTAAAGCGGTAAGCCTTGTGTAAGTTCCGTTTCACTCCGCCTTTTTGTGTAAAGAAAAATTACAAAAAGGCTACGTTCCACTACACACATAGCTACAAACCGCCCTTATCAGGGCTTCTGTTGGTAGCACCCTTGCTCCACTCGCAGGCGGCTCGCGTTGCTTGTCCAAAGTCCGCAATCCGTTCGTGCCTCACTACTTGCAGCCATTGTCCAGCCGATTAGCTCAAGGCTGTTTTTACCTGCGTTTACGCACGATTTGACTAACAATACACATTCCAGTTTATAATTGAACTTAGTTTCTTTTAGAAATCTGTCTTTTGATTTAATCCTTCAATTAATACAGTTTGCCACAGTCAGTCTAATTCTCAATCCAATTATAGAGAAATAAAAAACTCAAACATAGAGCAAAGGTACAGGCGTGCGGATGCGAGAGCCACAAGGGTTCGCTTCGCCTGTTGGATAAAAAAATCTCCACCTTTCAGGTAGTATTTTTTTCCCACAGCCCTTGCACCAATCGCACCGTTCCTGTGATACGGCACTATGTTTAATTTAATTTATTTCATTATGTATAAGTCACTTTTTTCAGTCCGTTGTGGTAGCCGCTGGTTGTTAGCGGGTGTTCGTTACTCAGGTCGTCCATTCTTTTTAGGCGTTGTTCATTGCGGTGTTACAGATTACACCATTCGCTTATTTTGGTTAGAGTTATCATTATCAGAGCTTCCCTTTTAGGGGGCTCTTTTTTTTTCTCCTTAGAAGTATATAATAAGTCAATAAATAACAGAGGAAAGCAAATATAGGCGGGTTCGCTCAATGCCAACGCTCAAAGGGATTTTCAAGGTCAAGCCCTACGGGTTTTGATAAAAATCTCCACCCTTTGGGTAGTATTTTTTCCAAAAACCTTGACAACCCTTCCATACCCGCCTGTAACAGAGCTTTCTCTTTTATTTTTTTTCCTTTTTTCTTTTCTCTTTTAAAAATGAATGTGCGAAGCGAAGCGAGCAAATATTTAATGGCTCACTGTATGAAAACGTTTCGCATCAAAACCCACCGATTAAACCTGAATTATTCCGAACCTCATTTCTTTATATTGAATAAAGGATTGAATAGCGGAAAACCGCTGAATGAACCTTGTCCGAATTGCTTTGTCTGCATCACGACCAATCAATCCGATAAGGATTTTATGTATTGGCTTTGCTTCGGATTATGGAAATCTAAATCATTCCATTACTATCTAAAAGGTTCTGTAATTCCATTTATAACGATTGGAGATATTAAAAAGCACCTTCGAGATAGTGAAAATATTGCAAGTAAACATCCGCAGTTATTTCACCAGTCAATTCACCACCTAAAACTCTTAGAAATTAATGAGGAAAAACTCAAGCTTTCATTAAAAATGATTGATACCGCCAAAAAGGCAATCTTCTATAAGTTGATGAATAAAACAGGTGCGGCTTGAACGCTGCATCTGTCATAAAATCAATTTCTTATAGGCAAAAAAGAGCAAAGAAAAGCAACAACAACCCTGACTAAACTAATGCATAGTTATTGAAGTATATTAGTTGAAAAGGGACAAAGCCGAGTCAAGTCCGTGCCAAGTCCGAACATTTGTTGAACCCCAAAAAATATAGAAAAGATGGGAAAAATTAATCAAGGTATTCTCGGTGGTGTCTCAGGACAGGTTGGGAATGTAATCGGTGGAACTTGGAAGGGCATTGATTACCTAAGAATTAAACCTTCCAGTGTAGCGAACCCAAGAACCGAAGGACAAGTTGACCAACGCTCAAAGTTTTCAACGGTACTTCGCTTCCTGCAACCAATGACAGACTTTTTGCGAGTTGGTTTCAAGTTGTATGCGAACAAGATGACACAGTTTAACGCTGCAATGTCTTATAACTTGAACAATGCAATTACAGGAGCTTATCCAAGTTTTGCTATTGACTACGCAAACTCTTTGGTAACTCGTGGAAATCTTACAGGTGCAGTTGGTGGAGCGGCTACTTCTCCAAGTGCTGCAACAGTAGATGTAACCTGGACAGATAACTCTGGAAGTGGAAGTGCAATGGCTACTGATAAAGCATTAATCTTGCTTTTCAATGCTACAAGAGGAGAAAGTGTATTTACCACAGCTGGACCAGTAAGGTCAGCAGGAACAGAAAGTATTTCCGTGCCTTCTGAATACACAGGTGAAGATGTAGAGGTATTCTTAGCGTTTATCTCAGAAGATGGCTCTAAAGTAGCGAATAGCTCTTATTTAGGTTCTGTAACAGTTGCTTAATAGCGATTGACGTTTTCTTGAAAAACCGTCCTCATTTGGGGGCGGTTTTTTTATATTTACAACTCCCGATTTTCCTATCTTTAGTCCTTAATTAGCTATAATTCAACACTTTTTGTTGCTTATTTGTATCTATTTATAGTTAATTACCTGATAATCAGTATTGCATTACATTTTGTATTGGGAAGTAGACTCAGAATTACACTGGTTTAATTTAATTTCGATATTTTCTATACACGTATTACTTCACGTGATATTTTGAAGTGCTCAAAGGTTAGACTACCACTTCTTAGTGTTATATGAAAGTTTGAAATCATATAAAAATTGTTCCTCACTCAATCTCTTATACACCGCTTATACATTTATTTTCAAGTAGAATTCGTTTCTATATGCTTTCGCGAAAGCGTAACAATGCAACCTATAGTCTAATAACTGAGGAAATATCTTCCTTAACTTTTTTCAAAAAGAAAACCAACCCTATCTAGTTTTAAGCGGTTATTAAAAAAATTGCTAACTTTCAATATATTTGAGTGTTCCCCACTTTTAAATAATTATTATCACAACTGAAATAAACATCTTAACAAAGATGTGATTTTCATTACCGAGTTGTGACTCATTAAAAGTATGAATAATGAACAACAGACTAGAAGACGTAAAATCTTATAATCTCTTTGACACCGAAACAGAAAGAGAATTAGATGAAATTACAGAATTGGCTTCAATCATTTGTGGCACCCCCATATCTTTAATCACCATATTAGATGACAAACGGCAATGGTTTAAGTGTAACGTGGGTCTCAATGCCACAGAGACGAATATAGATGACTCTTTCTGCCAGCACGCATTGCACAATCCAGACGAAGTACTTGTAATTGAAAACGCTTTAGAGGACGAACGATTTGTAAATAATAAACTCGTTGTAGGAGATCCTAATATCAGATTTTATGCAGGAGCCCCCTTAGTAACTAAAAAAAATAACGTGCTTGGAACTTTATGTATAATTGATAAAAAGCCAAGAAAATTTTTAAAAGAACAAGAAAGAGCTTTAGAAATTCTAGCAAATAAAGCGATGGATAGGATTGAGTCGTTAAAACTAATCAATCGTCTTACAAAAACCATTGACTTCAACACTGAGAGACTTGTAAACCTCACGGAAAAACTCCCAATAGGATTATTTGAATTATTAATATCCAGTACAGGAGACTTAAGTTTTAATTTTCTAAGTAAAGGGATTACAAAATTACATCCTGAAATAAACCTAGAAAATTGGCTTAAAGATCCTACAATTGGTTTCTCGGTAATACATCAAGATGACATAGAAGGATTTCAAAGGGCATTAAATACTTCTGTTAACGAAGAAAATAAGCTTTATCATGAATATCGTGTAAAGCACAATAATGAATACCATTGGCATGCTATAAATGGTACTCCAATAAGACAAAAGGATGGTAATACTATTATGTACGGTTCGTTTTCTGACGTAACACATCACTTTGAGTATCAGTCTGCTTTAGAGCAAATATCTTTTGATATTTCTCATGTGCTAAGAAGACCAGTGACCACTATGTTAGGAATTACTAATTTATTAGAGTCAGAAGCTAATTTATCACATGAACAAATTATAGAGTATTCTGGTTATCTTAAAGCTATTTCAAAAGAACTCGAAGAGTTTACACAGGAATTAAACGAAGTATATTCAGAAAAGAAAACAAAAATTTCTTGCCATAACAATACCTATAAGCAGTGATTCTTTGAAAAACAGACAACACTCAAAAAAAGTTTTTGGAAAGTAAAAAAAGTGCAATTTTAAAAAACTTGACAAGTAAATCTTGTAGCTCTTAAATTACATCTTTCTTAAATAAAAGTCTAATAGTAGTTCCTTTATCAGAATCACTATCAATGAAAATTTCTCCACCATTCATCTCTACAAAATCTTTAGTAATCATTAATCCAAAACCTGTCCCCTTCTCCCCGTTAGTACCTAACGTTGTAGATGGTCTCTTGTTTGATAAAAAATCTAAAAACCAATCTGATTTCATTCCACTACCAGAATCTTGCACTCCTATTTCAACACTTTTATCGCTTGTTAAGGACCAAATGATTACAGTGGAATTCTTGGGACTAAATTTTAGTGCATTCGAGACTATATTTCTCAAAATTATTTTGAGCATATTTCTATCAATATTGATACTGGATGAGTCAGTATCAATAATAATTTCTATATTTTTCTCTTTAGCCATTCGGGTAAATTCAGCTTTAGTATTTTCAAACACTTCTACTAACTTAGATGACTCCTTTTTTACTTGAACACCATCCATTTGTTTATAAGACCATTGTAACAAACCATTTATCATTTCTAATTTTTCTGATATTTCAATTTTCAGATCATTAGACAACTCAATTTTAATATCATTTTCTAAGTCTGATTCTAATAAATCAATAATACTTCCAAAATTCTGTAGAGGTGTTCTAACATCATGTGTAATTAAAGAAAATAATTTATTTTTTATTGAATTTATTTCCTCTAGGTCAGCATTTTTATTTTCTAGAGACTGCCTAGCAACTTCGAGCTCTTCTGTTCTTTCTGCAACTTTACTTTGCAGATCTTCGTTAATATCTAGTTGCAACTTAAAATTAGTTTCTTCTATTAATTTGAACTTAAACCCAATAATTACAGAAAATAATAATAGCTGTAAAACTACTAGAATAGATGTCACAAGTATGAGAATACTTTTATCGATATTAAAACTATTCTTTAATAACCAACCGCCTGTATATAATAAGGCAGAAAAAATCAAGGGCCAGCTAGAATATAGATAATATTTGTTTAATCTATTTTTTTTAAATAAAACTACGCCTGAAAAAAGAATTAAAATGATTGCTCCTAAGGCTAATAAAGCTGCTATCACAGAGAGCGCTTTTTGTAAAAAAACATTGTTAAATAAAAACCAATTAATAATGTGAAATACACAGATGGTTGCTGCTATAAGAACAAAATTGATATAGATAGAATTTAATATTCTATATTTTTCGTTTCTGATATTTAAATAGCTTTTGGTAAATAAAAGCATACCTATGATGGTGATCATAGCCGTTAGTACGGAAATTTTTTGAGATATACTTGAACTCTGTAATTGTACTGACTTATCTATAAAATAAAGACTCCAGTGAGCAGTGAGCCCAAAAATAAGTATCGAATAATAAAGAAGAATTTTATATCTTAATACTAAGTATGTCAACATATGATACAACCCAAAAACTCCAAAAATGATTGTGAAAATGAGTATTTGAATTTCCTTATCTTCTATTATATTCATACATCAACATTAAAAAGATTGGTAACTTTACAATTAGTTTTTCTAAAGCTAATAAAAAATATTTTTTAATAACTAAAGATGTATAAGGTTTTTAGTTCACGCTTTCGCGAAAGCATTATCGCATAACGATTATGAATAAGAAATTTATTATTGAAAATATACTTGCTCACAAAACGCAACCTAACCTAAATTTTGAGTTACAAGAGCGAACTGTAGCATTTACAGAACGGCTTTTTTATACGCTCTTCGATGTACAGACTCCAGTTGCAGAAAATCTTGATCATTTAGAAGTTTCATTTGAAAAGTTAGTAGATCTTGCCTGTTGGGAAATTGAAAAACCTTGCAAGAAGATCTGGGAAAATTACATGACAACCTTTCCATCACTTCTGGAGAGGTTAAACCTTGATGCTCAGGCATTTTTAGAAAGTGATCCTGCCGCTAGTTGTATTGAAGAGATTTACATGGCTTACCCTGGCTTTTATGCGATTTCAATTTATAGATTTGCACACGAATTGCATAAAATTGGATTTCCATTGGTGCCAAGAATGATGACTGAGTGTGCTCATAGCAAAACTGGTGTTGATATCCATCCGGGAGCACAAATAGGAGATTCTTTTTTTATTGATCATGGGACTGGAGTCGTTATAGGAGAAGCTTCTATCATCATGAATAATGTCCGGATTTATCAAGGTGTTACTTTAGGTGGTCTTTACGTTGCAAAACACTTACGTAAAACCAAGCGCCACCCTACTATTGAAAGTAATGTCACTATTTATGCAAACGCAACCATATTAGGTGGACTCACCACGATAGGAGCTAATAGTATTATTGGCGGTAATACTTTTGTCACAAATTCGGTACCTCCTAACTCTAAGGTCTATACATCGCCAGACGTAACTATTAAAACAGCATCTAATGTCTCATAATTTATTTGATTTAATTGGTAACACACCACTTGTAAAATCTCAAAGTCTAAATACTAATCCAAATGTGAATCTTTATTTTAAATTGGAAGGACAAAATCCAGGTGGAAGTGTAAAGGATAGAGCTGCATTTAATATGATTAAGCAAGGTCTTGCAAATGGAGATTTTACAAAAGCTACTAAGATTATTGAACCTACAAGTGGTAATACTGGAATAGCACTAGCAATGGTAGCGAGTGCTTATGGGCTTGATATTGAGTTAGTAATGTCAGAAAATGCAACTAAAGAGCGTGTTCAAACCATGCGAGCTTACGGAGCAAAAGTCACTTTGACAGACGGAGATAAAGGTATTATAGGGGCTCGCGACTATGCAGAAAGTAGAGTTAAAACTGAGGGATACTTTATGTTTAATCAGTTTAGTAATGACTATAACTGGCAAGCACATTATGAATCTACTGGCCCTGAAATTTGGGAAGATACAAATCATGAGGTGACACATTTTGTGTCCTCAATGGGAACTACAGGGACAATTATGGGAACCTCTACGTTTTTAAAAGAGCTGAACTCAGATATACAAATCGTTGGGGTACAACCTACAGATGGTTCCCGTATTCCAGGAATACGCAGGTGGCCCCAAGAATATTTACCTAAAATCTTTAATCCTTCAAAGGTGGATCGTATCATAGACGTTAGTCAACAAGAGGCCGAGAATATGTCTAAACTGCTAGCATCTAGAGAGGGTATTTTTTGCGGTATTAGCAGTGGCGGTGCTACTGTCGCTGCTCTTAAACTAGCTAACGAGCTTGAAAGTGGAGTTATAGTCTCGATCATTTGTGATCGAGGAGATAGATATTTGTCTTCTGGAATATTAGGGGTTTGAAATTAGTTTATCCTGTAGCTATAGCCTACTCCTATTGCAGCAGCGTTAGCATTGATATTAGAAATATCTGCACCCAAATACCCATTTAAAGTTCCGTATTTCTTTGTCGGGTATTGAAGTTCTAGGTAGCTCAAAATCTTTTTCTCACGTTCAGGATAAGGTATATAATAGGTTCCTAGGTTTTGAAGATATGTAAATTTCAGAGTAGATATTATTTTACCTATATTATTAGTTACACCAATATGGTGCGCGATTATTCTATTATTTGGATAAGGATCTGTAGAGGACGGTACTATAAACGGTAATCCTATTACTTTTCCTTCGTAGGTCCATCCAGAAGTATATATTGTGTTAGAAAAATAATTATCTCCCCCACTTTGTTGACTAAGTCCAACAGTTTGTCGAGGGCTGCCACTTTGAGATATGGTTTGTGCATATTCGTACAGAATACCCTTAAAAAAGCATGATTTTTTTGGAGTCACAAATATCCCCCAAACACCATCAGGAAAGTTATTCAGTTCTCGTCCTGATCTATCTTCAAACAATGTCTGATGGTAAATTTCAAAATTATACTTCTCTTTTTTCAGGGAATACTTAATTTCGTATGATCCTAAATGATTTCCAAGAGCATTAATATTTTCATTAGGGTTATCGATGCCAGTTCCACTTTGACCAATAAACACTTCCTTAAAAGCAGTGAAATCATTAGGTAGTGCTACGCCCTCTGATGTGATACCTCCCCATTGTACGTAATGACGAAGGCCTATTTGTAGCCGGCTATTTTTTCTAAAATTCCACCCAAAACCTATTCTTTTATAATGGACATTTGTCTTACGTGTGTTTCTTTCATCATTTAATCTATAATGACCTATAGCACCAAGTACATCTAATTTACTTACAATATTTACGGGTTTAGTAGTTTTTAATACTATTCCTGGAATGGCTCTTGCATTTCCAGTAACTAAAATATTATCATTAATCGTGGATAAGTTTTGTTTAGAATAGTCTTTACTTTTAGCTCCAGCTGTAAGGGTAAACCATTTTTGTTTATACTCTACATAGAGGTCACTGCGCTGGATATTTGATGCCAATCCGTCACGAATAAACCCACCTAATCCTATTTCCAGCGTATCGGAAGTGAAAAAAGTATGTTTCGCTTTCGCGAAAGCGGATACCCCTACTTGACTATTCTCATCTAAAAAATCATTTGTATTTACATAACTCCAATAAGGAAGCGATTTATGTGTTAGAAAGCTTCTTGCTTGAAAAGCAGAGCTAATTTGAAGTTTTTCTTGTGCGTTTACAATGAAACATGTACTAAGAAAAAAAATAAAAAAAAGTCCTCTCATGTAAGTATAAAATTGAATGCTACGTAATTCTTAAGTAAAATATTTACTTTTGAGTATATGTTTGGATTATTTAATAAAAAGGAGTCGTTTATTGATATTTGGAGTGGTACTCCAGATATACATTGCCATGTGTTACCAGGTATAGACGATGGGGCTAAAGATACAACGACTAGCGAATTATTGCTAAAAAAATACGCGTCATTAGGGTGTAAGAAAATAATCGCAACCCCACATACTATGGGGGGTATTTACGATAATACCCCTGAAACAATTTTGAACGCTCGCAAATCGATAGTAGATACTTCTGGAATAGAACTCTCCTGTTCATCAGAATATATGCTAGACGATAATTTTGATAAATTACTTAAAAAAAATAAAATAATTCCTTTGAAGGATAAGTACTTGCTTGTAGAAATGTCCTTTTTTCAGCCACCAGAAAATCTCTTTGAGCAACTTTTTAAAATTAGCACTAAAGGCTATACTTCAATTATGGCACACCCTGAGAGATACGCCTATTACCATCAGAACTTTAAAAAATACCGAGATTTTAAAGCTAAAGGGATTAAATTACAACTTAATGTCTTGTCTCTTACATCTCATTATGGAGAATCTGTAAAGCAAACAACATATAAGCTACTCGAAGAGGGACTGTATGATTTTATAGGTACAGATACCCACAAGATAGAACATTTAGAAAAAATTGAAAAAATTACCATTCCCAAAAAATATGCGCCAGCTCTTAGTAAACTTTGCCTCACAACACAACAAGTTTTTAGCTAGTATTTAATTAAAGGGATTAGACTTAATTTCCAATCCCCAATTTATTTTTGATTCTTTGAATAAATGTTGGTGCATCTTGACCATACCCATAACCATACTTACTTCCATACCCGAAGTTATTCATTTTGACGCCATTAATAGCAAAGGCTACATTTTTCAATTTACCTTCATCTATCAGTTCTTTAGGATATTGTAATAAGTTCTTATCTGTATGATCTGCACGACACACATACACTGTCATATCAGCCTGTTGACTTATTAACAAAGTGTCTGTGACCAATAAAGTAGGTGCGGTGTCTATTATCACATAGTCATACTTATTTTTTACTTGATCCACTAAATTTTCGAAACGCCCGTTCATTAATAATTCAGCTGGATTGGGTGCAATTTTTCCTGATAAAATCAAATCAAACCTCTCTTTATCATTCATTACCTCATTCGTGATGGAATCAATAGATACTTCTGTATCATACAGATATTCTGAAAGTCCTATCGTCCATTCATTTTTGTCAATATACCGATGCAACTGGGGGTTCCTTATATCTGCACCCACTAACAAAACTGATTTCCCTGTACTTGCTAATGTAAGTGCTAAATTATAGGACACAAATGTTTTACCCTCCCCTTTAATCGTAGAGGTAACATAAATTAAATTTTTACCCTCTTTATGTTTCGAATTTATGAAATAACTTAAATTAGTGCGTAAAATTCGAAAAGCTTCTGCGAGAACAGATCGATCATTAGAGGTGATCGTTTCACTTTCTTTACTATCTATAGTAGGAACTTCTCCCAATATAGGTACTAAAGGCAATTCTTTTTCTACATCTACTCGATTATGAATCTTGGTGTCAAATAATTTTTTCACATAAATAAAAACAAATGGAACAAGAAGTCCTAATATTAGACTAGCTAAGTATATAATATTAGGTTTAGGTGAGATTGGTTCAATAGCTGTATATGCTCTGTCAACAATTTTAGCTTTTGGCGTTGTTACTGCCAGTGAAATAGCCGTTTCTTCTCTTTTCTGAAGAAGATATAAATACAAAGCCTCTTTAATTTCTTGCTGGCGCATGATATCTCTTGCAGCTTTTGTTAAGCTAGGTATAGCAGCTATCTTCCCTCCTAGATTACCACGCTGTTTTATCAAATCATTTGCTTCGATTTCAAGAGAACGAGTAGCTCTACCAAGGCTTTGTTTAATGTTTTCTTCAAGTTGAGATATTTGATCATTAACAGCAATCACTACAGGGTTATTTACAGTAGCGCTCTTCAATAGCCGCTGCTTTTCTAAAATCAATTCATTATACTTTTCAATTGAATTACTAATTCCCTCATCGGATATTCCTAGGTTGGATGGGAGCAATTCGCTTGTTTTTCCAGAATTCAAATAATCCTGTATGGATTGTGCTAAACCAATTTTCGTATTAAGTTCTAGTTGTTTTCGCTGAAGTTCATTTGCGCTTTCTAAAAATATTTGCCCCTCTGTCGCAATATCTGTAACTTTTTCATTTTCACGAAAATTTACATTTTTGGTCTCGACAGAGTCTAATTCTCTAGTAATTATTTCTAGACGATTATCTATGAACCTCGCAGTGTTTGCCGATATTAAATTTTTATCTTCTATCGCATCATTATTATAAGCATCTACTAAACCGTCTAGAATAGTTTCTGATTTTTTTGGCGCAGAAGAATTATATTCAAGCTCTATAACACTACTATTTTTGTTTACAGGTTGGATACGTAAATTTTGTTTTAAGTTGTTAACTGCAGTGTCAAAATCCGATATTGTAACTATAACTTGTGAACCTTTAACAAATTCATTACCCTGTTCGGCAGTAACTACAATACTTCCAAAATCAAGAATAATAATTTCTCCATAATTAAATGTCTTATTTACATTGCTTTCTAAAGAAACTAAATTAAAAGTAGTTGCAGATAAGGGTTCAATTGAAACAGAATGAAAAAACTTAGAAATGGAATCACCACTAAAGCTTATCAATTTTAAACTAAAAGGTCCATCATTAAAAATTTCAGAAGACTTTACATTACCTTCTTTAAAATATCTCACATTAAGATTGTGGTCTTTTACAACTCTTGAAACAAGTCTTTTAGATTTTATAATTTCTATTTCATTTTCAAAATCAGATTTTGATAACCCTGCTCCCCCTAGGCCTAGATCTCCAAATGCAGCAAGTTCTGAAAGTCCCCCTTTACCTTCATCCTTTATCAAAATAGTTGCCTTACTTTTATAAACATAGCTACTATAACGTAAGTATAGCATTGCACCAAGAATAAATATAAACGCACTTAAAATAAACCAAGGCCAATGTCTGAAGTAAGGTCGAAGTATTTCCTTTAAGTTAAGACCCTCTTCTTCTTTTAATTTTTGATTCATAGGTTATATAAAAAATTATCTTGTGACAATAGTTAAAACTGAAATTATAATTCCAGCTATAGAAATGAAAATAGTAGAATTTCGATTAAAAGCACCACTCTGTACCTGCGCGTTATTAGGAGAAACCACAATTACATCATTTTGTTGCAAGTAATAAAAAGGAGAATTCACAACATCTATAGAAGTAAAATCTAGTTCTCCATAGGTTTTAATGCCATTTTCTTCTCTTATCACTTTTACAGTTTTACGTTCTCCAAAGATTGTCATATCTCCTGCTAATCCTAAAGCTTCAAGAACAGTTATTCTTTCATCAGGTACTGTGAAAGTACCTGGTCTCTGTACTTCACCTAACACAGATACAGTAAAATTCAAAATTCTAAGATTTATAACCGCTTCTTTTGCAAACTGACTTATCCCTTCTCTCAATTTTGATACCGCCTCTATTCTAGTTTTATTACCAATATTTATAGTACCTAAATAGGGAAATTCAATGTTTCCATTTCTATCTACTAAATAGGTACCCAACCTTTCGTTTGTAGTCCTTAACGCTCCACTAGCTCCAGCGACTGGATTAAAGATTGCGACAGATTCTGGGTCTTGAGAGGAAACCGTAATCGATAGAAGATCATTCGGCCTGATAATAGTGTTGTAATTAAAATTTTGAGATTGACTCTCCAACCGTTCTATATCTTGAAAGTAAAGCACCTCTTTTTTTGAAATACACGAAGAAAATAAAAATGATAATATAACTACTAGTAAATAATTATATGAAAATCTTAAATACATAGATATAAATTAGTCTGCAAAAGTACTACTCTTCTAGAGATTGAACAATTTTATTACTCAGTTCAGCATTTGTTATATTCGCATTAGAAGAAATATCTAATATTTCAAATTCAGAATTATTACTTCTAAATTCTGGAACCAATTTTTTCAGCTTGGCAACGCTGATAGAATTATCATTTTTGAGTGATGCTTTTATTATTTGGGTGGTCAGCTCATTAATAATATTATAGTCACCACATACATCCTCGCTTATCATGATTTTTTCGTGATGGGTCGGTAGGGTTTTGCTTTTATCACTTAGCAATTCTTCGTAGAGTTTTTCACCTGGACGAAGTCCTGTGATTTTTATCTCTATCTCATCATTAATAGAATACCCTGCAAGTTTTATCATTTTCTCAGCCAAATCCATGATTCTTACAGGCGCTCCCATATCAAATATAAATATCTCACCACCTTTTCCCATAGCACCAGCCTCCAAGACAAGTTGGCAAGCTTCTGGAATGGTCATAAAATAACGAATGATATCTGGATGAGTGATAGTCAGAGGTCCCCCATTTTCTATTTGTTTTTTGAAGAGAGGTACCACAGAGCCATTGGAGCCCAATACATTTCCAAACCTTGTGGTAATAAATTTGGTGTTTTTTTTCTTTGAATTTTCAAGGGAATCAAAATATTTTGATTGTACATACATCTCTGCCGCTCTTTTAGTAGCTCCCATGACGTTTGTAGGATTTACGGCTTTATCTGTACTTACCATTACAAAATGACTTACTTTATTCTTTACAGCGATGTCAGCTAGATTTTTTGTGCCATAAATATTTGTAAGTATCGCTTCAGATGGATTACTCTCCATTAAAGGTACGTGCTTGTAAGCAGCTGCGTGATATATAAGATCAATTTTGAAAACTTCAAAAAGTTTTCTCAATCTACTACGATTTGCAACATCACAAATCATAAATTCAATGTCTAAGTCAGGAAAGTCTGAGCAAAGCTCTAAGCTTAAGTTGTGCAATGGTGATTCCGCTTGATCTAGTATTATAAGTTTTTTAGGCGCATAATTAGCAACTTGTCTAGCAATTTCACTTCCTATAGAACCTGCACCACCTGTAACTAATACTATTTTATTCTCAATTTTTTTTGACTTACTTTTATCATTAAGATTGATAGGATCTCTATTTAAAAGGTCCTCAATTTGTAATGACTTAAGCTGGTCAGTGACAGTAGTATTTTCACTCCAATTTATAACTAATGGAGAGTTGTAAACTTTTATATCATGCTCTAAGCAATCTTTTACAAGATGAAATCTCTCTTCTGCATTCAAGGTGTTTCCAGCAAATATAATTGCACTGGCATTGAGTTTTTTAACGATATTATGTATGCTATTGTCTATTTCTAAGACTGGCTTACCTAAAATTCGTAAGCTTTTATTTTGCCGCTTAGATACAAAACCCTGTACTAAAAACCTTTGAGGATGTTCTATGTCAAGAGCAGCAGCTATAGATATAGCGCCATCATCTATTCCCACAATAACTGCTCTTATAAGCTCTTCATCTTTTTGAACGAGCTTAAAAGATTCATAAAGCTGTTTAATGGCGAGTCTAAAAATAAATTGAGCGCTAAAGGTGAGTAATGAAAATAAAAATAAGCCTGTCGTTAAAAAAATCTTATTTTCAATTATTTGTAGTGAAATAACATTAACAACTATCAAGGAAATAAAGGTAGTTCCAGTGGCAAATAGCAACTTTAAAGCGTCCATAAAAGAAGAATGCCTTATTAACCCAGCGTAGGTTTTAAATGCTAATAAAAAAACAAAGTTTACGCCTATAATTAAACTTGCTTGTTTGATTAGACTCAGCGTTTTTAAGGGTTTAATATTTACCCCTTCTAGTAGTATGTATGTGATTACTAACGCTACAACCACCAGTAACAGATCTATAAAAAGTACTGCCCATCTTGGAAGATACCGTAAATTCCTTATATCAATTTTATTTTCCTCAGAAAATAATCTATTTATAGCGTCTAGTAATCGTTTGAGCATTATAACTTAATTGAAAACGTTAAAGATAACATTTTCTATCCTCTTTTTATCTTCATATTTAAGCAAAGAGCCAGAAGGAAGACATAGACCTTTCAGAAATAAATTTTCTGAAACATCTTCTCCATAGTAAGGGTAATAATTGTATAAAGGCTGTAAGTGCATTGGTTTCCAAAGTGGTCTAGACTCTATATTATTTTTTTCTAAAGCAATTCTTAGGTTTTCTTTGGTAATTCCACCCGACTTTAATGGATCAACTAATATGACGCTGAGCCAATGATTGGAAATGTAACTATTGGACTTTTCGGAATGAAGCTCTACACCTTCTATGTTTTTAAATAAATCTCTATACCAAATATTAAGTTGTCGTCTCGACTTGATATGTTGTTCTAAAACATCCATTTGGGCAACACCTATTTTTGCATTTAAATGCCCCATTCTATAATTGTAACCTATCTCAGAATGGTGATAATGTTCCGATACATCTTTTGCTTGAGTCGCTATTTTTAATCCTCTAAAATAATCTTCCTCGTTTTTACAAACTAAAATACCACCACCTCCAGAAGTGATGATTTTATTATAATTAAAAGATAAGATACCGTAATCAGCTAGAGTGCCGCATTTTCTATTTTTGTAAGAGCTACCTAAAGCTTCCGCACTATCTTCAATAACTTTTATGTCATTATCTTTCGCGAAAGCGTAAACGTCATCAAACTCAAAAGGCATTCCATATAGACTCGTAGCAATAAGTACTTTTGGAGAAATGTTTTTTGAGTTTAAATCTTTTACAGCGTTCTCAAGATACTGCTTATCTATATTCCACGTAACTTTTTCGCTATCTATAAATACAGGGATTGCTCCTTGGTATCTAATAGCGTTAGCGCATGCAATAAACGTGTGTGATTGACATAAAACGTAATCTCCCGAAGTAACACCAGCCAAGATTAAAGCAATATGAATCGCAGATGTTCCCGAATTTAAAGCCAAACATAGCTTATCAGTTTCTAGGTATTCTTTCACGCTCTTCTCAAAAGAATTCACATCCTCATAAATATCTGAATAAGATAGCTCGCCCTTTGATAATTTAAAGCTGTCGTTAAAATAATACGTAGGAGGTGATAGATAAATTCTCTTAACCATCTGTAATTGGGGTTCTGCGTAAGTTAAGGAAATAACGTACCAGCAAGAGATAGATTGCCGCAAGAATTAATAAAGAGGCTATTGAAATTACAATTTGGAGTTCCACACTTGATTTATATGAAAAACATACGACCACACACATAGTTAGTTGTATTATAAAATAATAAAAGGACGTTGCCATATGGCTGTGCTTTTGAGAATCTACAAATAACTGATACAAGTGATGCCTATGCGCTTCTGTGATTTTTTCTTTCATAAAAATACGTCGTATGATGGTCATGACACTATCTGCTCCATAAACAGAAACTAGAAGAATTGTGACAGGTGCTTTAAAATGATTATAAAAGCGAAGCACAACAAATAAAAAAATAACCGCCAGTGAAATACTACCTACATCTCCAGCAAAAAACAGTGCTTTTTTCCTAAAGTTATAAAAACCAAAAACCAGAACGGAGATTACTATAAAAAAAAGTAAATCTGGGTGAATAAATTCTTCTATAAAAGTATTGAAATAACTCAAAAAGCCAAAGACTGCTAGGGTATAAAAACCTGTAATCCCATTAATGCCGTCCATAAAGTTAAAGGCGTTGATAAAACCTACCGCTACTATCAAAAGAAGTGACATACCTAGTAACGGAAACACTTGTCCTATTTCCACAAGAACTAAAACAGCTGCCATAAATTGAAATGGTAATCTTAACCCAGGCGGCAAAGGTTTTAAATCATCCACAAAACTCAATCCGGCAATTAAGCTAACTCCTAAAAAAAGATATGGATATTCAAAACCACTACTAATAAAGAAAATTAGCAGTCCGATGTAAAATAAAACACCTCCTCCTCGTATCGTAATTTGTGTATGTGAACTCCTGTGGTTGGGCTTATCTATGATATTAAACCTATCAGCGATTTTTAAATAACCAATAGAAGATAAAATCAATAACACCAAAACAATAATATACAGCATTAGGATTTTTTAAATGATTGAATTGTTTTAATGAGGCCTTCCCTAGTACTCCAACCGGTAGTTAGTTGTAAAGATTTTTTTATCTTTTTATTACTCACTTCATACGACTCTGTCAGCTTTTGCAATCGGTCTTTATTTAATGGCAATCGCAAAACACCTCCTATTCCAGCAATCGCGTTAATCATCCGAGGGTTGACAGTTAGTAATATAGGCTTTTGACCTATTGCAGTGGCTATGGTTTCTATAAGCTCTTTTGTAGACAGAGCCTGGTCGTCAGCAAGATTAAAGACTCCTGAATCAGGCAACTGAACTATCAATTCTTTAATAATCATATTTACGGTATCAATAGACACAAAAGACCTTTTATTTTTATAGGCCGCAAGTGGATAAGGAATTCCTTTCAAAACGAATTGATATAATAAATTTAGATTGCCTTTATTACCAGGGCCATGAATCATGCATGGTCTGAGAATGTAAAGACGTTTATTTTCTGGTAATTCCTTGCTTAACAAATATTGCTCAGCTAATGCCTTAGATTTACCATAAACCGTTTGAGGTTTATAAGGATGGTTTTCTGTAAGCACTCCTTGCACTTCATCTGCAACGGCTTTTACCGAGCTAAAATATATAAAAACTTTAGCATCAGACTCTAGAAATAAATCAAAAAGTCGTTTTGTAAGTTCTGTATTTACATCATAGTATTCTTTATCATTTGAGGTTTTTTTTAAATCGTGTGCTTTTCCTGCCAAATGAATAAATGCATATGCACTACTAAAATCATTAACAGTAAGATTATTGTAATCTAAAGAAATGCTATTTTCCCGATTTCGCGAAAGCGGTATAACATTCCAATTTTTAGTCTCTAGAAAAGGTGATAGATTCTGTCCTACAAATCCACTTGCCCCAGAAATAATTAATTTATTGCTCATAGAGTTCTTGATAGATTTCAAAATGTTTTCTTACAACACTTAACTGGTCAAATTCTTTCTCGGCCTTAACTCTTGAAGCAAAACCCATTTTTAACATTACGTCTGGATTGAGGATTAACTCTTCAATTGCATTTGCTAGCTCAATAGTTGATTTTACAGGAACTTTAAACCCATTAACGCCTTCATTCACACATTCTCTACAACCTATAGCATTTGTAGTGACAATTGGCCTGCCTATAGCACAAGCTTCAATCAAGGTTCTGGGCATACCTTCTCTATAAGATGGTAAAACTACTATATGACAACTTCTATAGACTGCTACCATATCCTTTTGATAACCGATCCATTGTACATATTCGCCATCTTCCCAATCTTTTAGATAAGTAGAGCTTACACCTGCTTTGTTATCATTATCTGCGAGACCAGCTAATATAAATTGAATTTTGTTACGGTATTTATTTTTCAATAAATTTGTAGCTTCTCTAAGCTCAGCAACTCCTTTATCCCATAGCATTCTCACAGGAAATAAAATAAAAATTCTATCTCCAGTAGGCATTGGACTATGATTAAATTTTTTCAAATTTACACCAGAGCCTTTTATAAAAAAAATCTTGTTTTTTTCATTTAGAACCCCTAAGCTTTTAAGTTCTGAATAGTCATCATTATTCTGAAAAATAAAACCTAAATTTTTGTGCTTAAAACCTATTTTCATAAGTTGAAGCATAATCTTAGCTACAAAACCCTGATTATCACCAGTAAAATTATAGCCTAAGCCGCTTACAGCATTAACTACCGCTGGAATTTTAACAAATTTGGCTGCTAGAGAACCATATATCACTGGTTTTAAAGTGATGTGATGCACTATATCAGGTGTGATTTTTTTATATAATTTCCTAAATTCATTTAGAGTAAATAATTCTTTCAATGGATTAGTTCCCGATCTTGAAAATGAAAAATTAATAAACTTAACTCCACATTGAATGATTTCTTCTGAACGCCCAGTATCTTCTGCAGCTACGGTAACATCCCATCCTTTCTCTATAGCCGTCTGTGCAATACAGAGACGATGAGAGATAAAAAACCAGTCTACATTAACTACAAATAATATTTTCAGTGCTTTATTTTTCATTTTGAAAGATGAATATTTTTTTACAGATTATTAGATTTTATGTTTTTTTGGTAAGCATTGAAAAACATTTATCAGAAACTATAAATTATTTAACCCCACTGTAAAACCGATAAAACAAATATTCTGAAAAGGATGGATGATAATAAAGATTACTATTACAGTAAGAACGATCCATATAATTAAAGGCCTCTTTATTTATCTTAGTGGAAATAACTTCTGCTAGTAAAGGTAAACCGGTAGCATACTGCTTTAGTGGATAAGTGTGGAAGTTATCGTATGGTTCAACTTTTATCAATCCTTGTTTGAGAACGCCTCCTGTATCTACGCCACTATCTACTGTATGGATTGTAACTCCACAATTTTCCTTATCGTTATTAACGAGAGCCCAATATCCTCCATGGACGCCGCGATACTGAGGTGTAATACCTACATGCGTATTTATAAAAGTAGCATTACAAGATTTAAGTATTCTGTCACTAATTATTCTAGTACCATTTACAATAATAATTTCAGGAGCTAACTGGCTTATTAGGTTAAGAGCAACATTATTGTTTATAGAAGCTAATAAAAAACATTTCTCCTTAGGGATGGGAGAACTATCTAGATCCAACAATTTTTTTAATGAACGTATTTTTTTTTTAGAAATTAACCTTAAAATTTTAGAAGTAATTACCTGAAAAAAAAGTTGATTAATAACTTTAAAATAGCCTAATTTTTTCACCCTGCCCTTCAGTAGCTTTTTGGATGAAACGGGCTGTTCAATAATTACTCTTTCAATATCAAATTGTTTTGACAAATAATTATAAACATATTTTGTGCTTTCTCCTGCTCCACCTAATATTATAATTTTCATTTTTCTAAGATTCTATTTGCGAGATCTTTCATAGTCAAAGATTCAAAATTATATGTATTGTTTAAGAGAATGTAATGCTCTAAAATTTTTCTCAAATTATTTAGGTTCTCAGATTTATTACGTCCAAAATTATGTGGATGCCACCATAAATGGTAAACCTCACCATTTTTTGCCGCATATGACATAGATTTTTTAATCCGTTCAATTTTTAAATTTTCCAGAAAGGATAATCTTTTACTATAAGGACGGAGAAAGCTGCTTGAGCGAATATTTAAAATTTTATCATTATACTGATCATCAATTGTATATGTGTTATGCCCTGATATATTAAAATATGCGTCTAATAGTCGAAAACCTCTTTTAATAATATGTTGTTTATTATCTGGATTGCTCTTGTATATTATAGACTTTTCTGTGCCTCTATAAGCTAATAGTCCTAGATTATAACAGAGGTCTAAATATTCTTTTTGAATTTGATTTCTGGGAAATATAATTGTCTCTATATTAAGATTATATTTTTTTGCTGTTTCAAGAGCAGTTTTTATATCATTTTCAAAGGATAAAATATCTTGTCCCTCTTCCAAACAATAATAATGAGAATACGTATGTGTTGAAACTTCTATATGGGGTTGTTTCAGTAAAAACTGTGTTAAACTCCATCCGTAGTGATAAGGATCATCACATTCATCTTCACCCAACTCTTCCTCCATTGATTGAAACGGTGACAATTTTTTATTTGAATAATCTGGCTTATTATGTAAGGAGGATTTGAAAAACTCATCCTTGTCTTTGTGAAATAAAAAGCCTACAGTTGCAAATGATGCTCTAACATTATATTTACGAAAAAGCTCAACCATGTTTACAATTGCATTTCGACCACCAAGTATAGCATCACCATAAGTTTCGACACTTCGTTTGTCTCTAACTCCCCACATTAATTCATAATCTAAAGATATTACGAATGTACCATTACTATTGTGCATTGTATCTAGTTATTTGTAAACAAAAAATCCAAAAAAATTATGCTTTATTATTTAATTATCACTTTCTAATTAAAAATTTGTTCATATTGTATTGAAAATTTTCATAATGAAAAAGTCTGGACTGTAATGTCTTACTTTTCATAAGAGCTATAGAATCTTTCGGCATTCCAAGAACATTTTCAATTTGTTTCGTGATATTATCGATGTTGTTTGTATCTAACCAATAACCATTTTCACCCTCCTTTAAATAATCAGATAAATTACTGCTTGGATTTGTTAAAACAGGAATTCCACAGCTAATAGACTCGACAAATTTAGTAGGAAACCCAGCTTCGGTTATTAAACTTTTATCTCTTAAAAAGATCGAAAAATCAGCATTTTTAAGGTATGTTAGTGCATCATTATGCGGAACTCTACCAAGAAATTTTATTTTACTTTCTAATTCTGAGAGAATATCTGCAGATTCTGGGTAAATAGCTAAGTAATCATTTTTAGAGATACCAATTATTTTTAATTCAAAAGAATTGATTCTTTTACTTAGCCTGTAAAAAGAATTCACTATGAGATCTATTCTGTCTTTACCATTGACTTTTTTAGATAAAGCAGGCGAACCAGCATACACAAATTTTACTACTTCACTATTTTTTTCAGCATATAGGTCCCTTTGTTTCCATTTCTCATCTTCCAAATCTACTAAAGGTGGTAATTGAGTAATTTTCAACCCTTTCACATTTTTATAATAATTTGTTAAAAATGTACTTATTGTTATGATTCCGTTAATACTTTTATGGACAGACTTCATTCTTAATTTGACATCAAAACTTTTTATAATTTTTTTAAATATATTTCTTTCTTTAGTTGTGACATACCATTCTGTACAATCAGAATAAACTTCTATATCTCTTCTTTTGCAAAATTGATTAATCATTAAGAAAGAAATAGAAGGTAAATTATACCCAACAACTGCTTTAACATTCGTTGAAGAATTAATAATCTTCTTGTAATATTTTACTGCTGTTATATACCTTAACCAAGATAGCGGGTTTTCTGGATATTTTTGAGAGTAACTGTCAAAATTATAAAATCTCAACTTTTTAGCAACTTCAGAGTCAATCTTTGTTAACCCGATGAATTTTACATCATAACCTAATGAATTAAATAATTTTGCATTCCCAATTACCCTTTGAGCTGCGGCATTTCTGTCAGGTAATTCAAACCCTCCTATATATATTATAGTTCCTTTATCCATTATATTGATTCACTCCAAACAGTGCGTTTTATATAATCCGTATAACTCAGTATGATACGCACAACTTTCTCGCTTACGTTAGGCATACTATAATCTACAACAGTTCTAAAATTACGACTAGCACCTCTTTCTTGTCTCTTGAGTTGTAAAAGACCTTGTAAAATTCTTTCTGGTGATAAGCCTACCATCATTACAGAGGCTTCCTCCATAGCTTCGGGACGTTCGTGTGCCTGTCTTATATTAAGAGCAGGAAAGTTGAGTATAGAGGATTCTTCAGAAATTGTACCACTATCTGATAACACAGCATAACTATACATTTGCAGTGCATTATAATCGTGAAAACCTAGAGGCTTTAAAAACTGTACATGATTGTGCATCTCAATGTTTTTCTTATTGATCATATTTCGAGTACGTGGATGGGTACTTACAATGATAGGTTTATTATAGGTATCGGCGATATCGTTTAACCCATGCATAAGATTTTTGAAATTGAGCTCACTACTTATATTTTCCTCACGGTGAGCAGAAACAACAAAATAATTCTCTTTTTTAAGGTTTAACCGAGATAGAACATCACTTCCTTTAATCTTAGGTAAGTAGTGATTAAGAACTTCAAACATAGGACTCCCCGTTTTTATAATTCTATCTGCTGGTAATCCTTCTTTTAGTAAGTATTCTCTAGCAATATCGCTATAGGTCAAGTTAACATCTGCTGTGTGATCAACTATTTTCCTATTTGTCTCTTCTGGTACACGTTGATCAAAGCAACGATTTCCTGCCTCCATATGAAATATAGGTATGTGGCGCTTTTTTGCAGGAATAGCGCATAAACAGCTATTGGTATCTCCTAAAACTAAGAATGCATCTGGATTAATTTCTTCTAGAAGAGGATCTATTTTTATAAGAATATTCCCTATTGTTTCAGTAGCAGATTTACCTGCGGCCTCAAGAAAGTAATCTGGTTTTCTTATAGCAAGGTCATCAAAAAATATCTGATTAAGTTCATAATCATAATTTTGACCAGTATGAACTAAAATATGCTCAATGGCTTCAGAGGCATCAAGTGCATCTAGTACCCTTGATAAACGTATAATCTCTGGACGCGTACCTACGACGGTCATTACTTTTAATCTCTTCATATTTTTTACTTAAACTTCTTCATAATAGGTATCTGCATCAGCTGCATCATAAGGTTCGTTAATCCAAAAATTAGTATACAAAACGTCATTACCTATATTTTTTATATTATGAGTGTACCATATAGGCATATCTACAAACGCTGGCTCATCACCATCGAGATAAAAATCTAATACCTCATCAGTACCTATTTTTCTTAATTGTATTAAAGCTTTTCCTTTAATAACTGCAAAACGCTCTATCTTTCTAGTATGATAATGATTTCCTCTTGTTATACCAGGCATAGTAGTCGAAAATGAGACTTGCCCTCCTATTCCTAATCTAATTATTTCAACAAAACTACCTCTTGGATCGGTATGTTGCGTAAATTTTACAGGAAAGTGTGATTTTATATCCATATAACATCGATAAGTATTAAATAGATGTAATTCAAAAGTGTTGGTTATAACTGGAATCACTCCAAGATCCTGATATGTGGTCTTAAAGCTTTGAAAGTAATTTAAAACTTCTGAAACTTTCGCGACAGCGGTATGAGAAATTACATACTCAGGTTCGTGTACACTATCATTAATTTTATCTAAAACTTCTTGAACAAGCTCTAAAACATAGATAAGCTTAAGCTCACCATCAACTTGAATAGTAGGCTCCTCTCCACTTGAAATCTGGTGTGCAAATGTTGCCACAACCGAGTTGTAATAAGGTTTACCAAAAGGGCCAAAAACATTAGGAACAATCATTCCTGTAAATACAGCTCCAACTTGTTCAGCCCAGCTTTTGAGTAATTCTCTTGCTTTCTTTTTTGAAGATCCATAAAGATTTTCTCTATCTTCTTGAGATGACGAAGAAAAAAGTACGTGGGCTTTAGAGTTGGTTCTCTCTAAAGAGGATATAAGGTTTTCTGTAAGTGTAATATTGGTGTCATATATAACTTGAGGATTATCGTGCCTATTCATACCAGCAAGATGCACAATTGCATCACATCTGCTTACAAATTCATCCATCTTAGAACCATCTTCAAAAAAAGTACGGTTAAAGGGAACTAATGTAAAATTTTCAGGTTTGGTATTAATCAACATTTTAAGATGTTTACCTACAAAACCAGTTTCTCCTGTTATTCCTATAAATTTCATAAAACTTTTTACTATTATATTAGGGCTGAATTATTGACCACTAATATCAAAATTTGAAGATAACTATCTGAAAATTTAATTATTAAAATAATTGAGATCATATTTGTATTCGTCATCTATTTCTCCCATTAAATAATCTGAGAATACAAGAATTGTTGCATCTTCTGTGATAGAACTAATTCTCGTAATATATCCTTCTGGTACAAATAGTATATCTCCGCTTTTCGCGAAAATAAGAAAACTCTCAATATATGCGCTAGGATTGGGGACTTTCCAATTGTTGACTTTAATAACATCAATTTTTGCTCGTCCAACTGAAGTAGTAAACCACCTCTTCTGAATTTGATGACCTTGCCATCCACGAACTGGATTTTCTTTACTATTAGTTATTGAGTACATTCTTTTGATTTTCGATGCATCAAAGTCATTATTATAAACTAATTCTCCTCGAGAGTCTCTGAATGACCCTCCTTTTATAATATGAGGAAATTCTTTCATAATGATTAATTCAAATATTGAGAAACATCTTCATTAAATACTTGCTTTTTAATAAGTGGCAAGTTAGAAAGTAAACGTTTCATTCCTTCGACATTTTCCTGCTTTGTGTTATGAGAATTGTAATCTTCTATGTCAGATGCAGCTTCTTCACCCTCCGAAAAATATTGTGCATAATTTAAATCTCTATTGTCTGCAGGAATACGGTAAAACTCTCCCATATCTTCTGCCTTTAGCATCTCTTCTCTGGTACAAAGGGTTTCATATAATTTTTCTCCATGTCTGGTGCCAATAATATTTATTTCATTATCTGCTTGACATAGTTCCTTTAAGGCTTGAGCAAGATCGCCTATCTTTCCTGCTGGTGCTTTATTCACAAATAAATCACCAGCATTTCCGTGCTCAAAAGCAAAAAGAACAAGCTCTACAGCCTCTTCTAGAGACATAAGAAAACGTGTCATACTAGGATCTGTAATAGTGATTGGGTTTCCTTCTTGAATTTGTTTAAGAAATAATGGAATAACAGAACCTCTAGAAGCCATTACATTGCCATACCGTGTTAGACATACAGTAGTATCGGGATTATTACGCGATGCAGCTACGGCGACTTTTTCCATAAGTGCTTTAGAAATTCCCATAGCATTTATAGGGTAAGCGGCTTTATCTGTGCTTAAGCAAATTACTTTTTTTACTTTATTAAATGCTGCTGCATCGATTACATTCTGTGTCCCAAATACGTTAGTCCTAGTTGCCTCTAATGGAAAAAACTCGCATGATGGTACTTGTTTTAAAGCTGCTGCATGAAAAATATAATCCACTCCTCGTGTAGCTCTTTCAATACTATCATAGTTTCGTACGTCCCCTATATAAAATTTTAGCTTGCTATTTTTGATAGTTGTACGCATATCGTCTTGTTTCTTTTCGTCCCGAGAGAAAATTCTAATCTCACTGAAATGATCAGTATTTAGAAAGCGTTGTAACACAGCGTTACCAAAAGACCCTGTTCCACCAGTAATCAACAAGGTTTTATTTTTAATTTTCATAATTTATATTTTTAATATGCTTATTCCCAAAAGAATAAATATGAGTCTATTTTTGAAATTCCATCAACGTTAGCTATAATAAAATAAGCAATTGAAATTAGAGTTAAAAAAAAACTACTAATATTTGCAACCGGCCGGTTCTTCAAATTTTTAATGGTATTAGGAATAAGTACAATAATTCCTATCATAAAATAATAAGATAACCTGCTTAACAAAGACAATTGACTGGACAAGAGTATAAAAACACAACCTATTAAACTCATTATAAAAAAAGAAATATCTATTTTAGACAACTCTCTAATTCTTATGTTATCTAAAAACCATAAAAACATTATTATAGCAGGAAGTGAAAAAGAGAAAACTATAAATATAAAACTCGTCCTACTTTCATCTGCAGTATCTAGGTATTGAGTATTGTACTTATTTGCGCTTAGCGAAAATATTTGATTAAAAATAATTTCATTAAATACTCCTATTACTAAAATGGCTAAAAAAATCAAAAATATGATTTTAAAGTTATATTTTCTGATTTGAAAAATAATATATACTGGAGCAAAAACTATTGCAGATTGATGAAAGAGTGTTGCTAAAAGTATAATTAAGATATACCAAATTAGTTTTTTTTGTAGTGCTAAATGTATTGCTATAAGAGTTAGACCTATCGCTATACTCTGTCGAATTCCTGTCATTGTGAAAGCAAATAAGCCAACAGTAAAATGAAGAAAAAAGGACATCCCTATGTTTTTGGAATATTTGTAAAAAAACCAAGAAAATAGAATTAAAATAATTAGACTCACTGTAAAAATAAAACCTTGAGGTGAAATATTCATTAAGCTTAGAATCTTTTGGAAAATCATATAACCAGATTCCGTCTTAGTTTCTAAAGTGAAATATCTTTCCACATCTTTATATCTTTCTAGGTATCGAATAACGTCGTTTCCCACGGATCTATGGCGAAGCCCCATCAATAATAATAATCCTCCACCCAATAAAAAAGTTAATTTTTTATCCCCTATGCCTGAGTCTCTAACTTTTGATAAAAAGGTTAAAATTAGACAATAGATAATATAAACGTAATAGATGACCATTTTCTACTTTATGAATTTAGGACGTGTTCGTATATGGAAACGATTTTCATCATATTTACAGCTGGACTAAACATTTCAATTGCTTTTTTTCTCCCATTCAAACCCAATTCTTGAATCTTCTCAGGATCATTGCATAAATTATTTATAGCATTAGCTAGGTCTTTAGGTTTATGATTTTCGACTAAAATCCCATTAACATTATGATCAATAATTTCATCCATACCTTCTATGGAAGTTCCAATCACTGGTTTGCCATATGCAAATGCTTCTATTGCTGGTCTTGAGAAATGTGGTACTGTAAATGGAGTCAATAAGACATCACAGGCGTTTATATATTCATATGGATCTGTTAATATACCGAGAAATGTTACGTTAGTGCTACTTGAAATTTTATTAAATTTTTCACGCATTACTGTAGAATTATTAAAAAGATTTTTAATTTTTTGCATAAACCCCGTAACACTCAAATTAGAAATTCCTCCAGCTATTAAAACCTCTATATTCTTATTAATGTAAGGTATTGCATCTGCTAAAGTACCAAAACCTTTAATATATGCTGTACCCCCAAGAAATAAAACATTTCTTTTCTTATGCTCAGTTATTGTATTAGAATAAGTCTGTGGGATATTAATAAAATTGTAAACTACACTAGAATTTTCAAAAATTCCTAAGCGACTCTGATTGTCCTTGCTTATGTTAATAATATGATTAGAATTTTTAGCGATTAAATATTTAAGTATGCTATACCTTAAACCAATATACCCCTTCGTAATGGCCTCCCTATTATGCAAAACAATCCTACTCCCCAGTGCGCGACCAGCAAAAGCCCAACTGGTTAGTACATGAGAGTTTAAATGAAGAATGTCATATTGTTGGGTTTTCAGATATTTTGGTGCCTTTATAAAAGCGACGTAGAACCATAAAAATGCTACTAATAAATAATACGGGAAGTAATACCATTGCTTTTTACCTGTTTCATTATGGCAAAAATTATGTGTGGTCGCACCTATAACTTCCGTAGTTATTCCTTGGTCTTTGAATAATTGAACATGCTTACCGTCTGTCAGACAAGCTATTTTTGTTTCAAACTTCTCCTTATCTAGGTTTTTGATCAAATTGAGAAGGCTTATTGGAGCACCCCCAATTCCTGTACCATGATGAATATATAATATCTTTGTTTTTTTTTTCATGATCAATCACATACTTCAAGGCTTAAACAAAATATCATTGTCTTTAAAGTTCTTAGTGTAAGCAGCATAACTCATTTTTTTAAAAATTTCTTTATATAATCAACATTGAGAATAAAAAGCGCTTCTAAATAATTTTTGAAGCTTACCTGAGTCATTCTAAAAACCAAAAAACGCCACCCTGGCACAAATAATAATATCGTTGATACTGTCATTCCAATAGCTGCTCCTAATAAGCTAAACTTTGCTCCTATCATAATACATATTGGTGTAATTACCAATGTTGCAATATTCCAAATAAATTCAAGATCTGTTCTTCCAGTAGCGACTACAAGACTTCCTACAGGTGATGAGATCGCACGTATTAACATAAATATAGATAGAATGCGAACCAATAATATGGCTTCACCAAAACCTGATCCATAAAACAATTGAACAAAAAATGGCGAGAATATAAATAATATAATATATACAGGTATATTAACAGTTGCTACAAGATTAATCAATTTTAAATATCCTTTCTGCAGTTGCTCTCGGGAGTTTTGTAATAAAGCGAGCGTTGGAGAAGCAACCTTAATTACAATCGGGTTTAGAATTTGCATGGGGCGCATCACTAGCTGCTTTGCCAAACTATATACTCCAAGTGCCTCTGCAGGAAAAAATTTACCTATGATTAAAATATCTAAATCACGGTTAAAATAATTAATAACTTGCGACCCCACTTGATACCCACCTACCTTTACAAAAGGAATGGTTTCTGAAATTTTGAAATGAAATTGAAGCCCGTACTTAATCAAACCTAAAATAAAAACACAAATATTTGATATTGTATACTGTAAGAGATATGAATAGATAAGTGAATAAATTCCATATCCATTGGATGCTAAGTAAACTGCGAAACCTAAAGATAAAATCGCAGAAAAAATGTCAATCAGGGCTACATGCCGAAATTGAAGAAGTTTTTGTTCCCGTGTTCTGAAAATTTGACCTAGACTAGAAATTATAAGATTCACACCTACTAGTGGGATTAAAAAATTTAAGATATTCTCCTCATAAAATAAAGCTATTAAAGGAGTAACTAAAAGTAATAGCCCATATACAACAAATCCTACTAATAGATTAAACCAGAATAACGTACTGTACTCTTTCTCTGAGATTTCAGATTTATGTAAAATACCTGCAGATAGCCCCATCTCATTAAATACACTCATAAATCCCATTACAAAAGTAACAAGAGCCATTAGGCCAAATTCCTCTTTTTCTAATAAACGTGCTAAAATGGAAACCTTCAATATAGCAATTACTGCTAAAGATAAAGTCCCTATACCTGACCATTTAGCTCCTGAAAAAATTTGCCTTTTCAAACTCATTAAATAAAAATATCAGATGCATTTTCCAGATTTTGCTGCAATTTTTCATGACCTATTTCTGAAATTAGAATGGATCTATTATGAGTAATTTGTTCCTCAGTCAACAAATTAAAAGCGTCTGAATTGTTCAAATCACTATTAATAGAGAAGATATGAACGTTTATTCTCTTAAGGTAGTTGTATGTTGTATTTCTCTTATCTAAGAAGACCTTTGCCCCCATCCACAACATGGTCATAATATTACCCACTGCTTGCTGTCTATAATTATTCATGATTACAATTCCACATTGCTCTAAATAAGAATTATACTCGTGTAATGGCATAAAATTAATTAATGGTAAAAAATTATTGTTAAATAATTCAACTCCATATTTCTCAATTAAGACAGCACATTTGGGATCTCCATAACTTAATGGACAAATAATTTTCCTATCTCCTATACCTTTGGATTTAAGTATATCTAAAGCATCTATGTGGTTACCAGACATGTTTGAAGAATTTCCTAATAATATATTGTGCCCTTTTACTTTAGCATTTATATTATTTACCATTTTCTCTATTGGGTAGTAAGAAAATTTGAGAAAATTCACATCTTTATTTTTTAATACTTCCGCTATTTCATCAAATTCTTCCTTGTAAAGGATCCCAATAAAGTTTACTTTTTTTGAGGCTTTATATATTTCTTTAAATGGTCCTAAGGTTGACTTTGTGTATAAGTAAAATAAATCTCTAAAATAGTTTTTTACAAACCGAGAGATATTTTTACTAAAACTATTTAATCGAAAATAACTTTTAGTTTTATTTCCATATAATGTTGATTGGATCTTAAATTTAGGATTTTCGTGATATTCTTTTCCAAAGAGCATCCATATAACTCTAATACCGCTATGCAAAAAATTTACAAAAACACTAGAGTGATAGAAAAGGCCATGGATAACTAAAGTAGACTCAGTAGTAACAGTACTAGATAATTTTTTTAGTGATTTTGTGTCTTGTGATATTTTAGTAATATTTCTCCCCTCTTTCACATGAATTAACACGCTGTCTTTTTCAGGAACTAAAATATAGAACTGATTCTTACCTGGAAAAGATTCTTCAAACAACCAGTTTGCATTGTTGATGAATTTCTCATCAGTAGCTATATGTATAATATCACTCAAACTATAGGTCTTTAAAAAATTTCAAAACCGTGTCGATGATAAGGGTTTGCTGTATTTTATTTAATTCATAAAATAGCGGCAATCTCACAAGACAATCTGAATAATGATCTGCCATTGTTAGGCTATCACCTTGATATTGGTTTGTGAAATATGGACTTTTATGTAATGATAGATAGTGAAAAACAGCCAAAATATCATTTGATTTCAAATAGCTAAGGAAGTCTTTACGTTGCTTTTTATCCTTACAGACTATATAATACATGTGTGCATTATTTGTTGCAAAATTCGGAATAAATGGCAGCTTCGCGTCTTTTAATATATTAGAATTCCTTCTAAACGCTTGATCATATCTATTCCAAATTTCCTTACGCTTATCTTGTATACTATCTATATTTTCTAATTGCGCAAATAAAAACGCTGCAATGATGTCGCTAGGCAAAAAAGAGCTTCCTATATCTACCCATCCATATTTATCAACCTCTCCTCTAAAAAACTGAGAACGATTGGTCCCCTTTTCTCTTATAATTTCAGCACGTTTATTAAATCGGTTATCATTTATGACAAGTAAGCCACCTTCACCAGAAATTATATTTTTAGTTTCATGAAAAGAAAATGCAGCAAGATGACCTATCGACCCTAATCTCTTTTTTTCTCCTTTATAATTTGTATAATAGCTATCAATAGCCTGAGCGGCATCTTCTATTACAAACAAATTATTTTTTTTTGCAATTCTCATTATGATATCCATATCACAAGCTACTCCCGCATAATGAACAGGAACAATTGCTTTTGTACGCGCTGTTATAAGAGTTTCAATGCTAGATTCATCAATACCTGGATGGTCCTTTCTACTATCTGCAAAAATTATTTTTGCACCTCTCAACACAAACGCGTTAGAAGTGGATACAAAAGTATATGAGGGCATGATCACTTCATCGCCAGGCTGAATATCAATGAGAATAGCAGCCATTTCCAAAGCATCCGTACAAGAAGTTGTAAGTAAAGCCTTTTTAAATCCATAATTCTCTTGAAAAAGAGCATGACACTTTTTTGTAAAAAGACCGTCACCTGAAATTTTACCTGAATTTACAGATTCCTCGATATATAATGTTTCTTTACCAGTGAAATATGGTTTGTTAAATGGTATCTTCATTTAAGTTTCTGTCTTAATCTTTTAAAAGAATATATTTCACCTGAATCGTCTACTGCTTTTAAAATAGCAATCGCACCAGATTTGCAGGCTACTAAAGGAAATCCATCCTTATACATGAAAATCTTTCCTTCGCAGTTATGTTCAAATTTGTACTTTGGTAATGCTTTTACTTCAATTAATCTTAATAAAGTATCATCACTTAGAAATGTTATTGCTCCACTATATGGATAACTAACAGCATTCACAAATCGTTCAATTGAAACCGCATTTGTTTTCCAATTAATCAAATAATCATCTTCATCTCTCCAAAGACTATATGTAGCTAGTTCTTCATTTTGTGGAATTGCATCTAACGATCCTGTTTCGTGAAGAATTTTAAAAATTTTTTTAATTATTCTAACATAGATTTTTGACATTATATCAATGGCATCATTAATTTTAATTGGATATTCAATTAATTCTTTCTCTTGAGTAATTATATCGCCTTCATCCATCATTTTAGAAGCAAAAATAGCTGTAGCGCCTATTGTTTTTTCTCCATTTATTAGCATATTTACTAGTGGTGAAAAGCCCCTGTATTTAGGCAATAGTGAATCATGTATTACAATAAGATTTTTACAGTCATTAATTAGCCACTTCCACCCTATTGCAACACCATAGTCAGTTTCTTTGATTTCATGACTAACTCGATCAAAAACACTTATACCTTCTTTAGTACAAAGAGTTTTAATTTCGTTATAATAATCTTCTTTATTCCCTTTGTCTCTAGCTATAACGATTTGAGACAAACTATTCTTGTATGTTAGATTGCCTACCAAATATTTTAAGCAATCAAAACCTTTTTTAGTTAAAAGATATAATGTAAATTTTGACATATTTTTTAAGATATTCCTTGTAGATACCTGTGATAGGCACTTTTTACCTTTTCTTGTAATATATTATTTAGATCATAATCATTTATGAATTTCATTTTATAAGCAATTTCTTCCAAGCAAGCTATCTTTAATCCTGTCCTTTTCTCTACTGCTTTAACAAACTCCGTGGCTTCCGTAAGCGCTTCATGGGTACCCGTATCTAACCAAGCATAACCTCGACTCAAAATTTGCATTTTGAGCTGTTCTCTTTTGAGGTACTCTTGATTAACTGAAGTGATTTCTAGCTCTCCTCTATGTGATGGCTTTACTTTTTTTGCAATCTCAACTACAGAATTAGGATAATAATACAAACCTACAACCGCAAAGTTAGACTTAGGGTTTTCTGGTTTTTCTTCAATACTTAAAACATTATTTTCTGCGTCAAACTCTGCAACTCCATAACGTTCTGGATCGTTTACATAATTTCCAAAAACAACAGCTTTATTTTCTTGGGCTACAGTTTGAACGGCTTCTGCCAATAGTTTTTGAAGTCCAGCTCCATAGAATATATTGTCTCCAAGTACTAAACAAACATCATCATTTCCAATAAATTCTTCACCTATAATAAAGGCTTGGGCCAGCCCATCAGGGGAAGGCTGCTCCTTATAACTTAAATTAATTCCAAATCTAGATCCATCTCCTAATAGTCTTTCAAAATTAGGGAGATCGTGTGGGGTAGAGATGATGAGAATTTCACGTATTCCTGATAACATCAAGACTGAAAGTGGATAATATATCATTGGTTTATCGTAAATAGGCAGTAACTGCTTACTCACGGCAAGAGTCAAGGGATGTAAACGTGTGCCAGATCCACCAGCAAGTATGATTCCTTTCATAATTTATTTAGTATACATTGATGTATAGTACTCCCTGTAAGCCCCAGAAGTTACATTAGCTAACCATTCTGTATTGGAAAGAAACCAGTCAACCGTTTTCTCTAAACCTTCTTCGAAAGTTACTGTAGGTTTCCAATTTAATTCTTTACTTATTTTACTGGCATCAATAGCATAACGCACATCATGGCCTGGTCTATCTTTTACGTATGTGATGAGTTTTTCAGAAGTTCCTATCGCTCTCCCTAACTTTTCATCCATCACTTTACAAAGTAAGCGCACAAGATCAATATTCTTCCATTCATTAAAACCACCTATATTATAAGTTTCGTGATTTTTTCCTTTATGGAATGCTAGATCTATTGCTATAGCATGATCCACAACATATAACCAATCACGTGTATAATTACCATCTCCATATACAGGTAATGGTTTATAATTAATAATATTATTAATAAAAAGCGGTATTAGCTTCTCTGGAAAATGATTAGGTCCGTAGTTATTTGAACAATTTGATATAACATATGGAAGTCCGTATGTTTCACCGTATGCTCTTACAAAGTGATCTGAGCTAGCTTTAGAAGCTGAATATGGAGAATTAGGATCATAACTTGTCGTTTCAGTAAATAAACCTGATTCACCTAATGATCCATAAACTTCATCAGTGCTTACATGGTAAAAACGTTTATCTTTAAAGTTGCCTTCCCATACACCTTTAAAAGCATTTAAAAGATTTACTGTCCCTACTATATTTGTAGTAACAAAACTAATAGGATCCTTAATAGATCGGTCTACATGAGACTCTGCAGCCAAATGAATAACTCCTGTAAATTTATGTTCTTGGAATAACTTATTTATAAATACAGTGTCGGTTATATCTCCTTTCACAAAAAAATAATTAGGTCTATTCTCAATATCCCTTAGATTTTCTAAATTACCCGCATAGGTAAGAGCATCAAGATTATAAATATCTACCTCAGGATAATTTGTTACAAACCTTCTTACTACATGAGAACCAATAAAACCCGCTCCACCAGTAATCAGTATCGTTTTTTTGTTTTCCATTTATTTTTTTTTATCAAGTAAATCAACCTCTTCCTATAGTATATACATCAAAACCGATATTTTTTAACTCGTCTTGATTTAATAACATGCGACCATCAAAAACAAAGGCAGGCTTCAACATCTTCTTGTGTATTTCTTTCCAGTTGTAAGAAATAAACTCATCCCACTCCGTCGTTATTGCAACAGCATGAGCATCTTCAAAAGCTTCTTCAGGATTCTGTACTACTGTAACTAGTTTCCTATTTTTTGCTTCAGATCGTGTATTCAAAGAATCCAGATCTGCAAGAATTTGCTCTTCAGACACCTTTGGATCGTATACTACAATCTCTGCTTGCTCATTTAACAAATAATCTGCTATAGATATCGCGGCAGATTCTCTTGTATCATTCGTATCCTTTTTAAAGGCCCACCCTAACAGCACTATTTTTTTACCAGAAACGGTATTAAAGAGTGTTTTTACAATCTTTTCTGCAAATCTTCTTTTTTGATGATCGTTCATGATGATCACTTGTTCCCAATAATCTGCTACCTCATGAAGTCCATAACTTTTAGCAATATAAACGAGATTTAAAATATCTTTTTGAAAACAAGAACCTCCAAAACCTACAGAGGCCTTTAAAAATTTTGATCCAATTCTAGAATCTGCACCAATTGCCCTAGCAACCTCTTGCACATCTGCACCCGTTACTTCACACAATTCTGACATCGCGTTTATAGAACTTACACGCTGTGCTAGAAATGCGTTTGCGGTAAGCTTAGATAGCTCAGAAGACCATACATTAGTAGTTAATATTCGTTTTTTAGGTAACCAGTGCGCATAAATATCAACTAATGCTTGTGCCGCATCTCTGCCTCTTTGAGTTTCTTCTCTACCTATTAACACACGATCTGCATGCTGTAAATCTTTGATAGCGGTGCCTTCGGCCAAAAATTCTGGATTAGACAAAATATCAAACTGAACCCCATTACCCGTATTATGCAGTATATTTTGAAGCGCCTCAGCCGTTCTTACGGGTAGCGTTGACTTTTCTACAATAATTTTATCTGTAGTTGATACCCTAGCTATCTGGCGGGCACACAACTCTATATACTTAAGATCTGCAGCCATTCCCTTACCTACACCATAGGTTTTAGTAGGTGTGTTTACAGATATAAAAATCATATCAGCCTCATCTATTGCTTTGTCTACTTCAGTAGAAAAAAATAAATTCCTTCCTCTCGCTTCGGAAACTACCTCGGAGAGTCCTGGCTCATATATTGGTAAATTATCTAAATTTTGATCATTCCAAGCAGCAATACGACCTTCATTAAGATCTACTACTGTCACATTAATATCAGGGCAATTTTGAGCAATGACAGACATCGTAGGCCCTCCTACATATCCAGCACCGATACAGCAAATATTCTTAATTAACATGCATTTTTTTTAAGATTGCAAATATAGAAATAAATAAAGTGCTGGCTAACTAAAATTATAATTAGACACTTATGAGTTACGCTTTCGCGAAAGCGTACTTACACCTTATAGTAATACTTATACCAATCTACGAAGGCAGAAATCCCTTTATTAACAGAGACCTTTGGAGCATAGCCAAATTCATCATGTAAGGCAGACACATCTGCCCAAGTTTGATTTACATCTCCATCTTGCATAGGCATCATAACCTTTTGCGCGCGCATGACTAATTGCTCTTCCAAAGCAGCAATAAAACTCATTAACTGTACAGGACGACTATTGCCCATATTAAATATAACACTCCGTTTGTTGTATTCGTTGTTGATTACACTTGAGACACCCGCTATAATATCGGATATATAGGTGAAATCACGTGATAAATTTCCATTATTAAATACTTTAATAGGTTTTCCCTTTAATATTGCGTCTGTAAATAAAAACATGGCCATATCTGGTCTTCCCCACGGTCCATACACCGTAAAGAAACGAAGGCCTATAGTCTCAATACCAAATAAATGGGTGTAGGTATGCGCCATTAACTCGTTAGACTTCTTCGTGGCCGCATAAATACTTATTGGTTTATCCACAGATTGGGATTCTTTAAAAGGTACTTCTTCACTATTACCGTACACACTGGAGCTACTTGCATAAACTAATCTTCTGACTCCATAATGGCGACAAGCTTCTAATATATTTAAAAAACCTGTTATATTCGTATCCACATAGGTCTCAGGGTTTTCTATCGAATATCGTACTCCTGCTTGTGCCGCAAGATTACATACAAGGTCAAAACCATGCAGTTTAAATAACTTTGGCACTTCATTACGATCTTGTATTTCTAACCTAATAAATTTAAACTCTGAGTATAAGTTGCTCTGGCATTGCTTTTTCCAAATCGTGGCTTCTTCTGGCTTGATGCCAAGCTCTTTCAGTCGATCAAATTTAAGTTGTGGATCGTAATAATCATTTATAGTATCAATCCCTACCACTTGGTGACCTTCCTTAAGTAACCGTTCACATAAATGATATCCTATAAAGCCTGCAGCCCCAGTAACTAAAATTTTCATATAATCTATAAGAGAACTTCAAAGTTAGGGTTTACTAATGATTCCTTGTTGTAACACAATGGTTTTTCCTTACCATGCTGCAGGATTGTAATATTCACTCCTTGACAAATCGCATCTCCAGCGGCTGTATCCCATTCCATACAGGGAGAAAAGCGAGTATATTCATCAGCCAGTCCTTCCGCTATGACGCAAAATTTCAAAGAACTTCCCATTTTTTTTAATTTCAAAACAGATAATGAAGATTTTCTTTCCTCCAGATAACTTAATGTCATGTCGTTTAGGTGAGATCTACTTATTAAAATTGTACGTGGTCTATTTTTTAAATTCATAATACGCTTTTGCGAAAGCGAATATCCACTCTCAAAAACGTCTTCAAAAGAAGTTTTTAAATTGCAATTCTCTAATTTAAAAGAATCATTTATGGAATTGCCACCAACGTATATGGAATTAGTTACTGGAACAAAAATAACCCCAAAAACAGGTTTTTTTTTTGAAATAAGCGCAATGTTTACTGTGAATTCCCCATTATGATTTATAAATTCTTTAGTACCGTCTAAAGGGTCTATCATCCAAAATTGATTCCAATCTTTACGCTCTTTGTAAGAGATACTCTTCCCTTCTTCGCTCAAAATTGGAATGTTAGTTTTTGATAAAATCTTTTCGATAATTTGGTGTGCAGTAACGTCTGCCTCTGTTACTGGCGATGTATCAATCTTTTGGCTTACTGAAAATCCATCACTGTAAAAATCTAAAATCGCTTGTCCTGCTTTAATTGCAGCTTTTACCGCAAAGTCTTTCCAATAGTTTTCAATCATCCTCTAGACAGCATTTTTTGAAGAGAAACTTTCCAGTCTAAAATTTCTAAATTAAAAGATTCACTTATTTTATCTGTTGATAAAACACTATTTTTAGGCCTCTTAGCTTTTACAGGGTAATGCTCACTTCCTACAGGATTAACTATTATAGAAGTAGCTGTATACTTGAAAATAGCCTTAGCAAATTGATACCAACTTATTTTACCTTTATTGGAGTAATGATAAATTCCAGATGTTTTTTCTGTAACCTTGGTACAAATTGTCAATAGTGCGTTTGCTAAATCATTAGCGTAGGTAGGACTTCCTATCTGATTATTAACAACAGAAACCTCAGTACGCTCTCTAGCTAATCTCAACATCGTTTTTACAAAGTTAGATCCGTAAGTGCTATAGACCCATGATGTTCTAATTATAGCATATACAGGCAGTTTAGCATTTAAAATGGCTTTTTCTCCTCTTCGTTTACTTACTCCATAAACCGATTGCGGATTTGTTCTATCTCCTTCTATATATGCGCTCGTTTTCTTGCCATCAAAAACATAATCTGTACTCAAGTGAATCAACCCAATACATTTAGATTTGCACTCTTGAGCTAATATACGTATAGCCCGAGAATTGAGCTGTAATGCCAGCTCTCTATTTTCTTCTGCAGCGTCTACAGCTGTGTACCCTGCAGTATTTATAATGAATTCAGGAGTGTGGTTTTTAATAGCTTCTCTTATACTAGAAGAAGAAGTGATATCTAAAATTGTTTTATCAAGAAATACACAATCAAGACCATTATACTTAGGAGCCTCCTCTCTTAGCGCTTGAGCGACTTGCCCAGCAGCACCGGTAATGAGAATTTTTATTTTATCCCTTACGCTATCCTCACTAGTCTGATTCATTAAAATAGATAGTCCTTTGGTAAATCTTTAAATGGATGATTTTTTTGATCTTTTTCAGAAATAATAAAGTTAGAAGATGGTAACATCCAATCTATGCAGAGTGTAGTATCATTATAAGCAATACCACCTTCACTCTTGCTATTATAATACGCATCACATTTATATGCGAAAGTGGCATATTCTGTAAGGGTAATAAAGCCATGGGCCATTCCCTTGGGTATAAAAAGTTGTTTTCTATTTTGAGCAGACAACTGAATAGAGAATGTCTTCCCAAAAGTAGCTTCCTCTTTTCTTAAATCAACAACTACATCAAGCACTTCCCCTTCTAAGACTCGTACCAGTTTAGATTGTGCATCCTTCCCAGTCTGAAAGTGCAATCCTCTCAATGCGCCAAATCCCGATCTAGATTGATTGTCTTGAACGAATTGTGGTGATAAACCCGTAAAATCTTGAAAACTTTTAAGATGAAAAGACTCATAAAAATAGCCACGTTCATCACTGTGGACAGTAGGTGAACAGATTATCAAATCTTTGAAATTTGTTTTTTGATATTGCACGATCTAAACTTAATTTGAAAATTAAAAAGTTTACAAGAGATAAACCAACACAGAGACATTAAAATAATTCAATCTGTTGAATTCATTATATACTATGTAATTAATCTAGATTTAAAATTTTATTATAACTTACCATCTGCCCTACTACCTAGCACCCCTTTAACATCATAAACAGCCGAATTCGACTTCTTTAACTCATTAAGTTCTAATGATTCAAATTCTTTGTGTGATACAGCTTGAACAATGGCATCAAACTTTTGATTCGGAAGTTCTGTTACAGCCTCTAATCCATATTCATTTCTCACCTCCTGAGCATTTACCCAAGGATCGTAAATGGTAACATTGATACTAAATTCCTTGAGGTGCTTTATAACATCAACAACTTTAGTATTTCTTACATCTGGGCAATTTTCTTTAAATGTAATTCCTAAAAGCAATAAATCCGCCCCTTTAATCTTAATATCATTTTTAAGCATAAGCTTCACAACTTCTGAAGCAACGTATGCTCCCATACTGTCATTAAGCCTTCTACCGGCAAGAATAATCTCAGGGTGATACCCAAGTTCTTGAGCTTTTTGAGCGAGATAGTAAGGATCTACACCTATACAGTGGCCCCCTACTAAACCTGGCTTAAATGGAAGGAAATTCCATTTTGTACCAGCAGCTTCAAGTACGTCGTGTGTGTTGATGTCCATAAGATTAAAAATCTTAGCCAGCTCATTTACAAACGCAATGTTTATATCACGTTGTGAGTTTTCAATAACTTTTGCAGCCTCGGCCACTTTGATTGAAGGCGCTAAGTGCGTCCCAGCGGTTATCACAGAAGCATATAAATCATCTACCTTCTTACCTATTTCCGGTGTGCTTCCAGAAGTAACTTTAAGAATTTTTTCTACAGTATGCTCTTTATCTCCTGGATTGATTCTTTCTGGAGAATATCCTACATAAAAATCTTCATTAAATTTGAGTCCGCTCACGCGCTCTAAAACAGGAACACATTCATCTTCTGTAACTCCAGGGTAAACGGTACTTTCATATATAACAATATCTCCTTTTTTGAGAACCTTACCTACAGTCTCGCTACTTTTATAAAGAGGCGTGAGGACTGGTCTATTATTTTTATCTACTGGCGTAGGTACTGTAATAACATAGTAATTGCAATTTGCAATATCAGAAATATCAGCGCTACAGTAGAGACCATTAGAATCATTGGCTTCGTTTTTTAAAACCGCCTGTAAAACTTCATCTGAGAGTTCACGTGTACTATCGGTACCAGAATTTAATTCTTTAATACGGTTTTGATTGATATCAAAACCTACTGTATCATATTTTGTTGCAAACAATCTCGCTAATGGTAGGCCAACATAACCTAAACCTATTACTCCTACTTTAATTTTTGTCATTTTATTTTTTCTTGCTATCGCGAAAGCGAATCAATATTATTTTAAATTCTTCCAGTACCAAGACATGGCCTCTTTCAATCCATCTTTAATACTATATTGGGGATCATAGCCTAAACGACTTTTAGCCTTATCGATACTTGCAAGACTATGAGGTACATCTCCTGCCCTCTTCGATCCGTATTTTACTTCTACAGTTGTAATAGCTTCATCAAATTGGCCTAACTCAGTTTTAAGAACAGCAACCAATTCATTCAAATCTGTCCTTTCCCCATAAGCCACGTTATAAACCGTATTCATGGCTTCCTTATCCTGAGTAAGCATGGCTCGAATATTCATCTGAATAACGTTATCAATATAGGTGAAATCACGAGAATAGGTTCCATCACCATTCATGACAGGTGATTCGTGATTCATCAAGAGTTTAGTAAATTTAGGAATTACTGCAGCATAAGCCCCGTTTGGGTCTTGTTTTCTACCGAACACATTGAAATAGCGTAGTCCAATACAATCTATCCCGTAGGTTTTATGAAAAACATCTGCATATAATTCATTTACATATTTTGTGATGGCATAAGGTGATAACGGTTTTCCTATAATATCTTCTTGTTTAGGAAGCCCCACAGAGTCACCATAGGTAGATGAACTCGCTGCATACACAAAACGCTTTATCCCCTTATCTTTAGAGGCGATCAGCATATTCAAAAATCCCCCCACGTTTACTTCGTTAGTGGTAGCTGGATCTTTAATTGATCTAGGCACAGAGCCTAATGCAGCTTGATGCAACACATAATCCACATTTGAAACAGCCTGATGACAGGTTGTAATATCACGGATATCACCTTCTATAAGGGTGAAATTTGGGTGACTAATGATAGCATCTAAATTATATTTGTGGCCTGTGGCAAAGTTATCAAGACATGCAACCTCTGCACCATTCTCAATTAAGACTTCACATAAATTAGACCCTATAAAACCAGCTCCGCCTGTAATTAATACTTTCTTACCATCAAGTTGAGTAAGTATTTCTTGCATAATTTAAATTTTATTTCGGCAAATATAAGTCTTTTGAAAAGCTTTTTTGTTGAGAAACTATTTAAGCTTTTAATAGTATTTAAGGTTAAATATATGCTAATAACATTGATAAAATAATTGACAAAAGATCGTATTTGTAACTTTATAAAAAAAAACAAATAATATGAATTATCTGAATTTAGATATAGAAAAAACAAAATATACCGTAAACGAACTCAATACGCTGCTCTCTGACTATCACGTATACTACCAAAAGTTACGAAATTTCCATTGGAATGTCTCTGGAGAAAACTTTTTTGACTTACATGTTAAGTTTGAGGAACTCTACGATGATGCAAAAATAAAAATTGATGAAATAGCAGAACGTATTCTCACATTGCGTTTTGCTCCAGTGAGCAACCTTTCTGACTATCTAGAAAACTCGAGCATTAAAGAGTCAAAATCAGATCTATCTGACCGTGATATGGTAGATACCATTTTAGAAGATCATGGGAAAATTCTTAAGCAATTAACTTCTGTAGTAAATAAAGCTGATGAGGCGGGCGATGAAGGTACTATCGATCTAGTAGGTGCCTACATAAGAGAATTAGAAAAAACAAGCTGGATGCTAGACGCATGGAGGAAGAAGACAGCTGGAACTTACGAAAAAGCCTAAACAGCTCATTAAGCTAACAAAAAACCTCAAGAGATGTATCTCTCGAGGTTTTTTTGCTTTAGTACTTTATCTAAACTTCGGGTGTATAACTATATTCTGGCACTTTACCTACTGCTCCTTTGAAAAAAGAATTTATTATTTTCATATCTGCTTGGATATTTCCAGATGGATATAAAGGCTTAGAGATACGATGTTCTTTCTTACCAAAATCAAAAGCAACCATGATAATAGGTACTCCAGCAGTGAGTGCTATATAGTAAAATCCCGTTTTAAGTGTATCTACTTTTTTACGAGTACCTTCTGGAGCAATAGTAATTCTAAATTCGTCTTTGTTATCAAAAACTTTAGCTATAGCTTTCACTTTATCCTGTCCTGGAGTACGATCTAGAGATGCTCCACCCATCATCCTTAAAATAGGTCCTAAGGGCCATTTAAAAAGTTCCTTTTTACCTATAAATCCTATTTTTACACCAAGTACAGTTCTAAGTAGTATCCCCACGTAAAAGTCATGCCAGCTCGTATGAGGCACAGCGGCAATAACTGCTTTTTTCACTGTATCTTGAGAAAAATCTCCATTAATTTTCCAACCTAAAATATCCTTATAGATCCATTTAGCTATACCCATATGGTTAATTATTTTTATAAATTTTATTTGCTTTTATTAAATCCTCTGGCGTATCTATACCAATAGCAAGCCTAGGGGATCGCACCATTTTTATCTTTTTCCCATATTCTAAAAAGCGTATACATTCTACTTTTTCAGCACGTTCAAGTGGAGTCATTTGCATTTCAGCAAAATCTAATAATGCTTTTTTTCTAAATGCGTAAATTCCTTTATGCTTATGTGTCACTGTTTCTGAAGCTATGTCCCTAATAAAAGGAATAGGAGATCGTGAAAAATATAAAGCAAAATCTTTTGTATCTACGATTACTTTTACATTATTTGGATCTTCGATATCAGTTTGTGAAGACATGGGCATCATCACGCTAGCGAGATCTATTTTGTCAGCATCAGTCTCGTAAAACACATCAAGTAATGGTGATAAATCTTCTTTTGTGGTGAAGGGTTCGTCTCCTTGAACATTTACAACTATATCCACATCGAGTGGCTGTACAGCTTCTGCAATACGATCACTACCACACTCATGCTCATTTACGCTCATTATAGCTTTTCCACCATAATTATTTATAGCTTGTGCAATCTCTTCATTATCAGTCACCACATATACTTGATCAAATAAACCAGTTGCCACTGTACTCTCATAAGTACGTACAATAACAGGTTTACCCGCAAGGTCAGCCATCATTTTACCAGGAAAACGAGATGCGGCATATCTCGCAGGAATCATGGCTATAACTTTTAATTTCTCAATCACATCTAAAATGAGTTTAGCACGCTTTCGCGAAAGCGTACTTCCATTAATTTGAAAACAAAGTTAGCTAAATTGAAACAGTTACTTCTTTCTTATTTTATTGATTAATTTAAATAAAAACCAAAACGTAGCAAATAACAAAAGGAGCGCTATAATAGGAGAAAATATACTCACGGTAGAGATAGTTGTTGCTGCCAGCGTTTCTGTAGTTGAAATAACGGGGTTTACAAGACCTCCAGTTGTGGCTGTGCTCCCTAATCTTGTAACACTTGTAGATCCTGAAATTGCTGCTGCCGCACCTCCCCCTGCAATAATAGCAAGTGACCAGGTTATCACTGGATCTAACGTACTCATTGTGGCCACCATGAGTAGTGTGCCTGCTATTGCGGCAATTGGAACCGAAATGGTGTCTAGAGTATTGTCTACCCACGGAATTAGATAAGCACCTACTTCAACTATAGTGGCTACACTTAATAATACAAGTGCCGCTGTACTTCCTAACCACTGCCAAGAGTCGTTTACTACAAACCATCCAAAATAAGATGATACGCTTAATACTAATAATGGCACAAAGACTCTAAATCCTGCCGAAGCCGCTAGAGAAAAACCCAAAATAATACTTATAACTAATTCTGCATTCATATCATCTCAACTGTTTCCTTAAACACTAGAATTACCTAAATTAAATAAATGTTCTTATTTTATTAATTCTCAATAAACATTTCATCTTTGAAACCTATCAAATATAACCTACTCTTCGATCTTGTGATTGCTGTATACAACCACCTCAAATAATCCTTACTCATACCATCAGGTAAGTACGGTTGTTCTATAAAAACGTTTTCCCATTGCCCCCCCTGTGACTTATGACACGTAATAGCATAGGAGAATTTAACTTGCAAAGCATTAAAATATTTATTGTTCTTAATCTTTTGGAACCTCTTATAATTAGACTTTTCATCTACATAATCTTTTTGTACTTCCTTATACAACGAATCACCCATTTCATAAGGTAGTGCTGGTGTTTCCATTGTTAAAACATCCAGCATGATTACCGTTTCAATGGGTTGCATATGCGGGTAATCAACCATCTGCGCTTTTATTTCTGCAAAGCGGAACCCATACAGCTCTTTGATTGCAAGAATTTCTAAAATCTTAATAATATCTCCATTTGCAATAAAGCCAGCATCACTTTTTGCGTCAAGCCAGAAGTAGTTATTCTTCACAACCATGAGGTGATCACCAGCAGAAATTTCTTCTTCTTGGAAAAGAATGCGACTACGTATTTGCTGGTTATATAAATTTGCTCTTTTATTTGAACGTACAATAATGGCAGTTTCTTCTGTACCTACCTTACTATAACCGTCATTAATGGCATCCATTATTTCATGCCCGTCTACTAAGCGGATAATGTCATCAAAACCATTAAGATCAAATTTGAAATCTTCATAAAAACCTTCAGAAAGCTGTTCTCTTAATGCGGTTGCATTCATTAAAATCCCACTACCTTCTGCTTGTCTCATTACTTCATCTAGTTGAAGTGTCTCTACCTGCTTATTGTAATGAAGGGATAAGTTTTTAATATCTAAGGCAGGAGAGATATCTAATTTTACAGGAGGTAGTTGCGCTTCATCCCCCACCAATAATAGCTTACAATTATAACCACTATAAATATATTGCATCATATCATCTAGTAAAGATCCATTATCAAAAAATTTAGACTCTGCTGCTCTGTCAGAAATCATAGAAGCTTCATCTACTATAAATAAACAGTTACGATGTTTGTTAGGTTGTAAACTAAAAGAAACACCTCCTCCACGTTCTTTTTTTGGAAAATAAATTTTTCTATGAATAGTAAATGCCTGCTTTTTACTATAATTACTTGCAACCTTTGCAGCTCGACCTGTAGGAGCCATAAGAACAGATGACATTTTTGCGTGCCAAAGATTTTTAACAACTGTACCTATAACAGTTGTTTTACCAGTACCCGCAAACCCCTTGAGAACAAACAGTTTATCTTTATTTGTGTCAAATAAAAAAGTAGCTAGCTGTTGGAGTAATCGGTCTTGTTTTAAGGTAGGTGTATGTTCAAAATCCTTGTAAAGTTGTTTGTAAAACGATGGGGCATCTTTAACCATAAATCTCTTTAGAAGCGCACTAAATTAAGCAAAGGAAAAATGAAAGAATAAATTTTTGGGTGTAAAAAAAAATTGTAGATTTGTCGTTAAACGTAACTAATTTTAAACTTCATTAAATGAAACTTGTATTACAACTTGTACTTTGGGTAATAATTGCCGTATTAGGGTATTTACTTTTTAACGCTATATGGGGCGAAGTAAAATTTAACGAAGTGAAAGAAAAGAGATATGCTGCTGTGATTAAAAACATGCGCGATCTTAGACAAGCACAGCTTGCTCATAAAAGTGTTACTGGAACCTATCAAAAGGATTTTGACAATCTAGTAACATTTATAGATACGGCAGAATTTACAATTACACAACGTCGTGACACAACAATTTTAGATGAGGAAAAAACTAAAATTTATGGTGTAGACGAATACAAAGAAATCACTCTTATTGATACATTGGGCACAAGAGCTGTTAAGGACTCTTTATTCAAATCATCAGATAGATATAAATCGATGATCAATGTACCAGTAGAAGGCGTGGATGCTAAATTTGATATGGATGCTGGACAAGTAGACAAAAACGGTACAATGTATCCAGTTTTTGAAATTTCTGTACCTAAGGATGTGATCTTACACGATCAAAACAAAGATTACGTTATTAAAGAAAAACAAATTGTTTCTGTAGATGGTGTAAATGGTAATGCACTTAGAGTAGGATCTATGGATAGAGTTTTTACATCTGGAAACTGGCCAAAGAGTTACGGCGCAAATGACGAATAAAATCTCAACAAACTCATTATATAGTCTATCCATCCAAGTACGCTTGGATGGATTTTCTTTTTTTATTCAAAACATCCAATCTCAAGAGGTCATAAGTTTTAAAAATATTTTCTTTAATGGAAATATTTCAATACAAAACTTATCAAATCACATTGAGCAAGGCTTTAATGATTGTGAAGATTTACAAAAATCATTCAAAGAGGTTACGGTTGTGTATTCTAACAACCTTTTTTCTGTTGTTCCACAAGCCCTGTTTGAAGAGTCTAAGGCCGTAGATTATCTCAAATTCAATACTAAAATTTTAAATACAGATTTTGTTGCTCATGATAGAATAGAACAACATGATCTTATTAATGTCTACGTACCATACACTAATGTAAATAATTATTTCTTTGAGAACTTTGGTTCATTTACATACTATCATAGTACTACCCTATTTATTAAGCAATTATTTAAAATTTCTCAGGGGAGTTCACATCCCGAGGCGCTAGTTATTACTTCTCCATCCCATTTTTATCTCGGTATAATTCAATCTAAAAAAATACTACTTATTAATTTTTTTGATATTAAAACTCCAGAAGATTTTATTTACTACTTACTTTTTTGCTTTGAACAACTAGCGATTAATCCTGACGACATATTATTAAAACTCTCTGGAAGCATCAACGAAGGCGATGCATTCTATGAAAAGGCATATACATACATAAGAAATATACAAATTCTAGAGAGTCCACATACCGTATTACCTAAAGAACACTATTTACTAGCAAGCCTTATATGACACGCATAATATCAGGAAAGTACAAAGGACGGCGCATAGCTGCTCCAAAAAAATTGCCCGTTAGACCTACTACAGATATGGCTAAAGAGGCGCTTTTTAATATTCTTAGAAGTAACTACCATATAAGCAGCCTAAAAGTATTAGACTTATTTGCTGGTACAGGTAATATAAGCTATGAGTTTGCATCAAGAGGTACAGATCAAATAACCGCTGTAGATGGACATTATAGTTGTATACAATTTATAAATAAAATAGCAGATGAATTTGACTTCTCAATTAATGCTATAAAAAGTGACGTTTTCAAATATCTAGAAAGAGCAACTGGAACGTATGATGTAATTTTTGCAGATCCTCCTTACGACATAGACATCAAAGACTTCGAAAAAATTGTTCAGCTAGTTTTTGATAATAATTTATTAGATGAAGATGGCATACTTATTATTGAACATGGGAAGTATACAAAGATGGACTCGTTTATAAATTACGTAGAAACACGTAATTATGGTGGAAATGCTTTTAGCTTCTTTGAAGTTCCATCTAGTGATGAAGAAGAGTAGATTTACGCTTTCGCGAAAGCGTAATTCCAAATTAAAAAAGCAGGCCTATAAGCCGGGTTCTGTTCAATCTAGATCAGTCTAGAAATTCCTTATCATTTATCTGGGATTACTATTGCTAGTAATCTCTATCTGCCTACCCTCTCACAACGCGCGGGTACACTTAACTGTGAGTATACTTGACATTGCATCGCATAGAGTTTACCTGGGTTCGCTACAGCATTACCTGTACATTCTTTCTGTTGCACTTGTCCTCCTACAAAATTAATTGAAGTGACGGCCGTTAGCCGCTATGCTTCCCTACGATGTCCGGACTTTCCTATTCAAATACATGAATCGATAAGGCGGCCTGCTTTAGCAAAGGTAGTTTTTTTAGAAAAGAGCTAGCAGAAAAATTGGGAGTAAATATCTTTAATTTTTACAGTAGTAAGATTAAAATACCGCTTTCGCGAAAGCAAATCATATTTAAAAAAAAGATCGGCAATAGGCCGATCTTTTTAATTATAGTTTAATAAAGCTTACTCAAAATCTGAGTCTGAAACCCCTTCATTAACTTTTATCTCTGTCATCTTGAATTCGATGTTCTGTGGGCCCATCGATTGACCAAGCGTGAATGGAAATAAAATCCCATCTACATCTTTGTAATCTCCATAAGTAATTGTGGACTTGAAGGTTTGTCCTTGCGCCTCAGTTACATTTACCTCTTGAAGTCTGAGCCCAGTAGTGGTGCTATAGTAAACAGATTTATCATCTGAAACTTTAACAACGTAAGCATCTTCTGAGTCAACTTTTTCTATTCCCTCCAAGGTTGCATTACCGTTTAACCAAATCAATTCAGAAAATGGAGATGCTTCTGACTTCATTTTTTCCATTTGCATTTCATCAAGGTCTTTACGCTGTCCTTGTGCTACTAAATAACCAGTTGTACCGTTGTAGACTTGTTTACTCAATGAATTTCCTGCCATTAAAACATTTTGAAAAAATTGATTTTTAGCAGTTTTTTTCATTTCTAGGTTAAGAGTCATTCCTTGAACTGTTCCATCTGCTTTCATATAAACAGAATTTACATTTTCAAGTTTTGCCTTACCTCCTATTGCATCAATGTAGGACTCTAATACTTTATTTACAGTAATTCCAGCAGGTAATTCCTTTTTAAATTCTGGGCGAGCAATTGCACTTCCATAAGTATCATAATACTTTACTGGTACCTTCTTACCATTAAGAACGACATTATTTAAATTATCGATTACATCGGCACCTTTACCAGTAACAACAATGCGTAAGTTTTCTCCTTGAAAAAGATCTTTTGCTGCACGTTGCACATCTTGCTGAGAGACTTTATCAATATTTGTAAGATAATTCTTATAAAAATCTTTAGGTAATCCTTTTGATTCTATATTATACGCATAATTAGCAATCGTTTGAGGTCGTTCTAACGCTAGCACAAAGTTACCTGTATATTTTGCCTTTGCGTTAGCAAGCTCTTCTGCAGAAACTAATTCAGATCCTATTCGATTAATTTCTTTCACTATTTCGACTACAGAGCTATCTGTAACAACATTACGAACACTTGCTGTTGCTCTAAAACGAGCTGCTGTTTTATCATCACTACCTATTCTAGAATAAGACCCATAAGTATAACCCTTATCTTCACGCAAATTGTTAAATAGCCTAGCTTCACCTCCACCACCAAGGATATTATTTGCAATTAAAGAAGGGAAGTACTCCGCATCTGTCATTTTTAGGTCAACCGTGTTTTGTACTGCAATTTCAGATTGTACGGCATTGTCCATATTTACAAAATTAATTTCTGTAGTTACTGGATTCGTTGGTTTAGAAAAAGGAGTTTGAGGAATAACGCCTTCTTCCCAATTTTCAAAATACTTTTTTACTACTTTCTTTACGTTTTTATAATCTACATCACCAATAATGATTAAATAACCATTATTTGGCCTAAAGTAATTTGCATGAAATTCCTTTACATCTGCTAGTGTTACATTATTAACTGTTTCCTCAGTGGTAAACTCTCCGTACGGATGGTCTGCACCATATGCTAATACATTCTGTACACGACCAGCGATTGCAGATACACTCTTCTCATTAGATTTTAAACCTTCTATAAGTTTTGTTTTCTCCTTATCAAATTCTTCTTGAGTGAATTTAGGATTAAGACCTGCATCTGCTGTAAGTTCGATTAGTCTTGTGAAATATTTTGATAATCCACTAGCGTACGCACTCTGTGACCCAAAGTTTATAGTTGCTCCTAAATAATCTACTTCTTCTTCAAAAACGTCTTTTTCAATATTTAAAGAACCTTTTCCAAGCATTGCACCAGTAAGTGAAGCAACACCTGCTTTGTCACCTTCCACAATTAATGGATTGTCCATGGATAATTGGATAGATACTCTTGGGAGTTTCTTATTTTCTACTACCATCACCTTTAATCCGTTTTTCAAATCAAATGTGCTGGGATCTTTTAAATTTATTTCGGGAGCTGGACCTGATTCTGGCTGTTTACTCCTGTCTATCTGTGCATATGTTGCTGTAGCAAGCATTAAAAATGCACCAAGTATGATATTCTTTTTCATTTAGTTTTCTTTTTGAGATTCTGGTAAATACTCTAAAATTACACGCTCGTCTTTTTTAAGGTATTTTTTTGCTGCTTCTTGTATTTCTTCACGCGTGATAGAACGGTAAATATCAATTTCTGTGTTAATTAAATTTGTGTCATCATATAACATATAGTTAGTAGCCAATGAGCTTGCAATACCTGAAATACTACTATTAGAATTTACAAATCTGCTTTCAAATTTATTCTGAAGCTTCTGGTAATCGCGCTCAGAAATAAGTTCATTTTGGATCTTTACGATTTCTTCATCCATTTCTGTAATTAGTACATCCAATGACACATCTCCTAAAGGAAGGGCACCAATTAAATAAGATCCATAATCTTCTTGAGCACCACTAAAAGCAAATACTTGTAGAGCTTGCTTTTGCTCATCTACTAATTTTTTATAGAGTCTAGAGCTTTTTCCATCACTTAAAACAGAAGAAACCATATCTAAAACATATGCATCTCTTTCAGTTTGAGCTGGAGTTCTATAAGCCATGAAAATAGCGGGAATTTGAATATTAGGATCGTAAAATTTCTCACGTACAGGAACTACAGGATCTTCTTTAAAAGTATTTCTTTGAATTTCCTTTCCCTTTGGAATAGGTGCAAAATACTTTTTGATCATCTCCTTAGTTTCATCTATTTTTATATCACCTGCAACAACTAACACTGCGTTATTAGGGACATAATAAGTATCGCTAAACTTTTGAAAATCTTCTAAAGTAGCACTTGCTAAGTGATCAAGTGAACCTATGGTCGTCCATCTATAGGGATGCTTTTTAAATAACATCTTACCTATAACTTCTTGAAAACGACCATAAGGCTGATTGTCAACCCGTAGGCGTTTTTCTTCTTGAACAACTTCTTTTTGAGTATCAACACCTATTTGGTTGATAATAGGATGTAGCAATCGTTCTGATTCCATCCATAGACCTAATTCTAAATTATTTGATGGAAAAACCTCGTAATAATAGGTTCGATCCTGTGTGGTATTGGCATTATTTTGCCCCCCATTTGAAGAAACAATTTTAAACCACTCACCTCTTTCAATATTTTCTGTCCCTTCAAACAATAAATGTTCAAAAAAGTGAGCAAAACCAGTTTTTTCAGGGTTTTCATCTTTTGCTCCTACGTGATACATAACAGAAGTAGTTACTACTGGAGCACTATTATCTTGGTGTAAAATTACGTGCATTCCATTGTCAAGATCATACTCCTCAAAGCTTACTTCTTGTGCCGTGAGTGATAATCCACTAAGGACAAAAGCCGCTACAGCGTACATTGATTTTTTCATATTTAATTTTAAGTGTTAATTTGATACAAGTAAGTCGCATCATTGATTATTTGTTACAACTCTCAGACTATAAAATTAAGTTCTAAGTTTTAAACACTTGTTTGTAAAGTGTTATAGTTTTCAAAAATGTTAACACTACTAATTAATTAATTAGGTTTTAAAGCTCTTTATTAGGCAATCTCTAATAAATTTACAATCATAAAGTTTAAATCACGAAGCAGTATGAAATTCAAAATTTACTTTTTAATAACAATAATAAGTTTATTATTCTGCGCTTTCGCGAAAGCGCAAGACATTGCTGTATTAAAATATAAAGGTGGTGGAGATTGGTATAGTAACCCTACCGCGCTACCTAACCTCATCACTTTTTGTAACCAGAACATTAATACCAGAATCCGTAAAAAACCACAAACGGTAGATGCTGGGAGTGTAGATATTTTTCAATTCCCACTAGTTCATATGACTGGTCATGGAAATGTGTTGTTTACTGAGGAAGATGTAGAAAATCTAAAAGCGTACCTTATTAGTGGTGGCTTCTTACACATAGATGATAATTATGGAATGGAAAAATATTTACCCACAGAGTTAAAGAAAATTTTTCCAGAACAAGAACTTAAAGAGCTACCAGCGACACATCCCATATTTTATCAAACTTATAAATTCCCAAAAGGATTACCTAAAATACATGAACACGATGGCAAACGTCCATTAGCGCTGGGACTTTTCTATGAAGATCGACTTGTCGTACTTTTTACAACAGAGTCAGATTTAGGTGATGGATGGGAAGATCCTGAAGTACATGGAGATCCAGAGGATGTAAGACGTAAAGCACTTCAAATGGGTGCTAATATTGTTCAATATGCATTTGAAAATTAATTCTTAAAAGATAAAGGAGTACTTTAACATTACTCGTTAAACAAATGTCAATACCTTAGAGTTGAGCATGTTTAAAATGGTTGGTTGATTACCTTTAAACCTATGTTTAATGAAGAGGTACTTGATCGTTTAGAAAACGACTTAAAAAATGCAACACCAATTAATGAATCACTGCCTAATGGTGGTGTTCTACACTTTGATAAAATAGTTCCATATATATGCATTTATAGGTATACTGAATATGATCATTACTTCTCAGGGTTACTAAAAACGCAAGCAGCATATTTGATTGTACACTCTACCATTGATATTTACCCACTTGTTGAGAGACTTGCAGATACTATTTCAACAAAGCTTAACGCTTTTTTAATTATTGAGATGTGGCCCTTAAGTTTGAACAATACTTCTATATTTTCCTTAAAGTGCCCAGACAAAACATCTCCAACGACGATCGGTGCCTTTGAGGATGGAATCCAAGAAATGAAATCTTTGTATCCTGAGGTCTCATTAAATATTTCAAGAACAAACAAAAGACACCCTACACATTTGAAGGCTTTACTAGATATTAAAAAATCTAAAAACAATAGCACTTTAATCTTAGGTCTTGGTGTACCTACAATTTACCATAGACCAGAAGAAAATCAAATTTTCTCTCTATTTTATAGAAAGTTTACGACAAAATTATCAGAAATACTGAAAAGAGTAGCTTTCGAATTTATACGCGTACAAACATCAAATCCCTATAATCACTATCTTATGTTAGGTAAAACTAACATTGATAAATTAACTTTAGATGCAGATAAAATGCTAGCAAATATAAGCGAAGGTTTATCTTTCTTGCTACGTACAACACCTGTCAATAGTTTTAAGGAATGGGAACAATTTAAAAAAAATAAATTTTTAAAAGCACCTTCGTTTGCGTATCGATTAATTTCTATAGACCCTGAACGAGAAAAAAGAGCACTCTATGATATACCTCTAGAAGATGTAGACGACCCTACAATTGCTTATATATTACGTGATAAAAGGTTAGAAATAGAAAAGCAGCTTACAATGCTTGAAGAAAGAGGGACAGATAATTTTAGATATACAAGTGAAAGCCTTTATGGAACCATAGATCCCAAAGTGATAGATGGAGCTATAGAAATTTTAAATGCCTACCCTCATCCTGAAGTCCCTACCGATATTGATACACTCGATTGTAAAACCTTTGCCTCAAAAGCTCAAGAAGAGATAGATTATCTCAAGCAGCTATTCCCTGAATTAGATGTTAAGTTTGAAATAAGAGATGATGTTGCAGGGATTATGGTGTCTGAAACTACATTACTTATAAGTGATACGCTCTCAGTAGACATAGAAAGGTGTGACGCACTTATTCAACATGAAGTTGCTACACACATACTCACGTATTGTAACGGAAAAAAACAACCATTTAAACAAATGTATGCTGGCTTTGCTGGATATGATCAACTTCAAGAGGGCCTTGCTGTACTTGCAGAAGTTTTAGTAGGTGGCTTAAAAATTAATAGATTGCGCTTATTAGCAGGAAGGGTGATGGCGGCAAACTCATTAGTAAGTGGCGCATCATTCATAGAAACTTTTAATCTACTTCACAAAAAATATAACTTCATAGATAAAACTGCCTACTATATTTCTATGCGGGTCTATAGAGGAGGTGGGCTCACAAAAGATGCCGTGTACCTAGCTGGATTAATGGAAGTTCTAGAGTACATTAAAGAGGGAGGTGAGCTAGGAATTTTATATGCTGGTAAGTTTAGTATGAATCATATTGAACTCATTGACGAGTTGATGAGACGTCAGGTATTGAAAGAACCAAAGCTTCCTCGATTCCTAAATCGTCCTGACGTTCAAAAAAATTTAGAAATACTCCGTAAAGGAATTCCACTTAACAAACTAATCAAATTACAATTATGAAAATAGCATTTATAATCAATGATCACACAACAGAAAAACCAAACTATACTACACCAGCATTAGGATATGCCGCATATAATCGCGGTCATGATGTCTATTTTATAGGAGTTGGCGAATTAGCTTATGCGAGTGATGGGCACCTATCTGCAAGATGCAAGACGATAGCTGAAAAAAAATTTAATTCACAAGAAACATTTTTTAAAGCAGTTCAAGAAGAACCTTTTACTAGAATCACATCAAAAAGTCTCGATGTGCTGTTTTTAAGAAATGACCCTTCTGATGAAATAGGTGAAAGAGAATGGGCACAAAATGCTGCTTTTATTTTTGGAGAAATAGCGACGCGTGACAATGTATTAGTATTAAACCACCCTAGAACATTAGCTGGAGCAGTTAATAAGATGTATTTTCAACATTTTCCTGAGGTTTTAAGGCCCAAAACAATTATTACACGTGATCATGAGGAAATACGAGAATTTTTTGCACAACAAAAACAAAAAATGATTCTTAAACCTTTGCAAGGATCAGGAGGTAAGAATGTATTTATGATGGACAAAAAGAATGAACATAATCTAACACAAACCATTGATGCAATAACTCGTGATGGTTATGTCATTGCTCAAGAATATTTACCAGAAGCAAAGAATGGAGATACACGTCTTATGCTTCTAAATGGTGAGCCCCTTCAAGTAGATGGTAAATATGCGATGATGCAAAGGGTAAATGCAAGCGGCGATATTAGAAGTAACGTAAAAGCTGGTGGAGTGCCTACTAAAGTAAAAATGACAGATCAAATTATGGAGCTAGCAGAAATTGTGAGGCCTAAAATTGTACAAGATGGTATGTTTTTAGTAGGGATCGATATTGTAGGAAATAAATTAATGGAAATTAATGTGTTTTCGCCTGGAGGACTCAATGTGATGGGACAGATGTATGAAGTTGACTTTGCTACTGAAGTCGTTAAATCTATAGAGCGTAAAGTTCATTACAACAATACCTATGAAGACTATTTATTTAATAGTCGTCTTGCAACACTTTAACCCAAGAAGACCTAAAAATATCTATTACTTTTGGAACTATAATTTAATAGTATGCAGCTAACTCATCAAGAGCACCTCCCTTTAGTTCATTCAAAAGATATTGTCATTGTTTGCGATCATATTACCAGTCCCGCAAACATGGGCAGTATCTTTAGATTATCAGATGCGTTTGGTGTGAAAGAATTAATATTTCACGGTGAGCAACCAGATATTAACAGTAATCGCTTACGAAGAATTGCTCGCAATACTGAGAAGAAAGTTTGCTTTCGCGAAAGCGTACATATCGTAGAAACACTTCGTGAGATGAAAGAAAAGGGATACACCAGTTTTGCTGTTGAAATTACATCTGAGAGTGTACCATTGCAAAGTGCAGATTTCAATAATCATGATAAAATACTTTTAATTGTAGGTAACGAACGCAATGGAGTTAGCGCAGAAACACTTAATGAGGTCAATAATGTAGTGCATATTAAAATGTTTGGTACTAATAGTAGTATGAATGTGTCGCAAGCAACTGGAATTGCACTTTATGAAATAACGCGTGTCTAAAAAAGGTATATTTGACTGATGAAATCTAAAGCTATTACAACAGGAATTTTACGCGCAATAGGAGTTATTGTTGGTATTTTGGTTATCCTGTGGCTGCTTTATATGATTCAAAGCGTAATCGTATACCTAGCAGTAGCTGCTGTGTTATCCCTTGTGGGTAGACCTCTTGTAAAATTTTTACGCTATTCACTTAAATTGACTAGCACTTGGGCAGCCATTGTTACTATCATCCTACAACTACTTGTGATTGTTGGTATTTTAGCCTTATTCATTCCTGTTATTATTGATCAAAGTCAGCATTTGAGCCGTATTAATTTTGACGAAGTAAAGATCAATGTTAATAGACTTTTTGAAGAAGTAGCGCTTTATTTTGGAATTGATAAGACTACTATAATTCAAGGAGTGCAAGAGGCAGATTTTGTTAAGAATTTTGATTTTGGAGTGATCCCATCATTTTTGAATGGCATTATAGGAAATATGGGTGCTGCCTTAGTAGGTTTGTTTGCAGTGATATTTATAACTTTTTTCTTTCTGAAAGACAGTAGGCTTCTAGTACATAGTATTCTTGCATTTGCGCCTAGTGGTAATGAAGGAAAATTTTTACGTGCTTTTGAAAAAATTAAGTATTTGCTTTCTCGGTATTTTATAGGCTTGTTGATACAAGTGTTTGTAATGTTCATATTATACGCTATAATTTTGGTTGCATTTGGTATTAATAACGCTTTACCTATCGCCCTTTTTTGTGCTGTACTAAACCTTGTTCCATATCTTGGCCCTCTTGTAGGTGCAGGTGTGATGCTCTTACTAGCAACATCTACATACATCGAAATGGACTTTAGACTTGTAATCTTACCTAAACTTATTTACATTTTCATTTGTTATGGTGCTGCTCAAATGGTAGATAATTTTATTATACAGCCCTTTGTTTTTGGGGGTAGTGTTAAATCGCATCCGCTAGAGATTTTCCTTGCAATCATTATCTCTGGGCTATTATTTGGTGTTGTGGGTATGATACTAGCTATTCCTGTATATACGGCATTAAAAGTGATTTCTGGAGAATTCTTAAGCGAATATAAAATTGTCCAGAAACTTACGAGAGGGCTCTAATATGAATATGCAGCTCTTACATCCTGAAGTCCAAGATTATCTTAATAAACATGAAGCTACTCCACTACCCGATTTTCTATTTAAAGGGAGTCCTTTCGAGCAGATTACTGTTCAAGAACTTGCACAACAATTAGAAGGCAAAAGAAAAGCTAAAAATAAGTTACCCCTTTGGTATAGAACCAAAAATATTATTTACCCACCTAAGCTAAACTTAGAGCAAACTTCATCTGAGGTAACTGCGAGTTATAAAGCCAGCCTATTTACTGGAAAAACAGTGGTAGATGGTACTGGAGGATTTGGGATTGATGCCTATTATTTTGCTCAGAAAATTGAAGAGGTAATTCATATAGAACTCAATTCTTCACTCTCTTCGATTGCAAGAAAAAATGCCAGTACATTAGCACTAACTAATATTAAGTTTATCGTTAGTGATTCTATTGATTATTTTAACAAGACAAATTTTGAATTTGATACTATATATTTAGATCCAGGAAGACGGACAGCGTCTAAAGGCAAGGTGTTTATGCTAAAAGATTGTTTACCAAATGTTCCTTTATACAAAAATTTACTTTTATCAGTGTGTAAGGTTCTTTGGGTAAAAACGGCACCTTTGTTAGATATCACAGCTGGAATACAAGAACTAGGGAATGTATCAGAAATTCACATTGTTGCCGTTAAAAATGAAGTTAAGGAACTTTTGTGGAAAATTACAAAGACATCGAGCACAAATCCTACACTTAGAATCGTTAACCTTGACAGTGATGATCCTAATTTGAAAATACCTGCTTCAGAGCTACGGTTGAGTTCTCCAACTTATGGGGAGCCAATGAAATATCTTTATGAACCAAACGCAGCTCTCATGAAAAGTGGTGCTTTTAATTGGGTTTGCAATAAATTTGATGTTCAAAAGTTAGCAGAACACTCACATCTATACACGTCTGAGAGTTTAAAGGATTTTGCAGGGCGTAGGTTTAAAATAGAAAGAGTCACTAGCTACTCAAAAAAAATTGCAAAAGATTTAGGGCTTAAAAAAGCAAATATTACTACGCGTAATTTTCCTTTGAAAGTGACTGAAATAAGAAATAAACTTAAAATCAATGAAGGTGGGAATATATATCTATTTTTCACCACCTTACACTCAGGGAAGCTAGTTGTAATAATCTGTCATAAATTATAAATTAACTTACTAAGGTTAAAATGATGAGAGCTCATTATAAGTAATCTTAAAACCCATGCTCTAATTACATCTTTAATTACTTTTTAGAAGGCATCGGCCCCCTCTTATGTATTACAAGACCATTGAGAAAATTTCTTAAGAATTGATCTCCACACTCCATGTATTTTGGATGATCAGGTTTGCGAAATATTGCACCTAACTCACTTTTTGAAACCTGGAAATCTACAAGCTTGCAAATTTCTATAATTTCATCGTCCCTTAGTTGTAGCGCTACTCTTAGCTTTTTGAATACGTCGTTATTTGTAAGTGGCATTTTAGTTTTTTGTACGCAAGTTACGAGTTAAAGTCCTATAAATATACTGACCATTGGTATTACCAGTAAATTTAAATTCATAAAAAACTAATAAACAGATGTTTAGACATTTACAAACGACTTAAATAAATTTATTTTTTTTTCAAAGAATAACATACAATTGTGAATTATAGATTTAATTAGCAGTACATTTGCAACTTAACATATTTAAATTATTACAATGCACAAAGGAACAGTAAAATTCTTCAACGACACCAAAGGATTTGGATTTATCAATGAAGAAGAAGCAAACCAAGAGCACTTCGTACACGTAACTGGTCTTATAGACGAGATTAGAGAAGGTGACGCTGTTGAGTTTGAACTTAAAGAAGGAAAAAAAGGATTAAATGCAGTCAATGTTAAAGTAATTGACTAAGTTCATATAACTTTTTAGTCTCTTAACTGAGGCAAGATGCCAGTCTTACGACTGGCATTTTTTTTTGATTAAAGTAGTATTTTTGCATTGTTATGGAAGAAAAAAAACAAACCAGAATTAATAAATACTTAAGTGAAGCTGGTTACTGCTCCAGACGTGCGGCAGATAAACTAATAGAACAAGGACGTGTCACCATTAACGGAAAAGTGCCAGAAATGGGTACTAAAATATCTCAAGGTGACGAAGTACACGTAAATGGCGAGCTTATTAGTCCTACTAAGGAAGCACCTGTATATATAGCTTTTAATAAACCCGTGGGAATTGTGTGTACAACTGATACGCGCGTAGAAAAAGACAATATCATAGACTACATAAACTACCCATCTCGTATATTTCCTATTGGAAGACTTGACAAACCATCAGAGGGATTAATTTTTCTAACTAACGATGGAGATATTGTAAACAAAATCTTACGAGCTAGAAATAACCACGAAAAAGAATATGAGGTATGGGTAGATAAGCCTATCACGCCATCATTTATACAGCAAATGAGTAATGGAGTTCCTATATTAGATACTGTGACTCGAAAATGTGAAGTGGAACAATTGAGCAGATTCAAATTTAAAATCATTCTCACACAAGGTCTCAATAGACAAATACGTCGCATGTGCGAAGCATTGGACTACGAAGTAACTCGCTTAAAGCGAAATAGAATTATGAATGTGTCATTAGATGTAGAAGTAGGTAAATGGAGAGATCTTACGCCAAGTGAAATGAAAGAGATACATTCTCTGGTGGAAGACTCTCAAAAAACACATCAGTAAAATTCCATAACCTTTATACATAAAAAAAGGACTCTATTGAGTCCTTATTTTATTTCATAGCTGGTAAAATAAAATAGTATAATACCAATTTATAGTTTTTAGTTTAAAACAAAGCTTACCGCTATTTTACTCGTAATTTCAATCTCTCCTGGTGCAATAGTTTCACTTGATCCACTATCAGACTCCATAGAAGCCATACGCGTTTTATACATAGGTTGCGGTAGAGGTGTAGCTCCTTGTTCAGATATTTGAACAGCTTTTCCTATTTTTTGATCTAAAGCAGCTGCATAAGATATAGCTTTCTCTTTAGCATTTTTTATGGCCTTTACACGGGCTTCGGCATGAAGAACGTCCATTTTTGAAGAAGTAAATGAGACACCGTCAATTCGGTTAATTCCTGCATTGAGCAATCCAGTCATAATACTTTCATAGATTGCAAGATCTTTGAGCTGTATAGTTAATGTTTGATTTGCATTATAACTGTACGTCTTCGTATTGTAATCGTAGTTTTTATTAAGATTAATATATTCTGTTTTTACATATTTACTTTCAATGCCTTGGGCTCTTAAAAACTTAATTACCTTATCTATCAATTGGTCATTCTCATTCTTAACAGTCTGTGCCTCTTTTCCCTGCGTTTCAACACGCACTCTAATGTCAGCTCCATCTGGAGCAACCTTTACCTTACCTTCTCCTGTCACATTGACTAGCGGTTGTAAATTGTTATTTTGTGCAGCTGTGGTCATAGTAAATAGAATAATAATTAATGTGATATATTTCATAATTTATGTTTTAAAGAGTTAATTACGCTTTCGCGAAAGCGTACTGAATATTAATTTAAATTTTGTCCATTTTAATGAGAACAAATAAGATAACGATTGGTATTGCAAGTATGATAACCATTAATAGACTTGTTTGAAGCAACGATGGTGCCATAAACAACGTAATTAAGTAACCACCAATAGCTCCTCCAAAGTGAGCATCATGTCCTATGTTGTCATTTTTCTTAACCATACCATAAATTGTGTAAATCATATAACCTACACCAAATAACCAGCCTGGAATAAAGAAATTAATAGTCAATCCCGGATTTAATAAAATCCCCGCATAAACAATACCCATTACAGCACCACTGGCTCCTACAGCTGAATAATGATATTCATTCTTATGGAAATAATAGGATAATAAATTACCTACAATAAGGCTAGTAATGTATATTAATACAAAATTTACTACCCCTAATCTGTAAATTACAGCATTTGCAAAGAAGAATAGGGATAACATATTGAAAAGTAAGTGTTGTGTATTTGCATGTAAAAAAGCACTAGAGAGCATCCGTATTTGTTCTCCACGGCGTATAGCTCCTATATTGAATTTATATTTCTCAAAAAAAGAATAGTCTTTAAACCCCTTCATTGAGAAGAGAACATTAGTTATAATGATGACAATTGTTACTGGATGTAAATCCCCCATAAATTGAGTATTTACTGGTAAAGATACCTATATTTGTCGTATTGATTTCTTAATAAATCGTGAATGAAAGCTATTGTTTTTTGGCTACTGTATCCTATCCTTTGGTTATTATCCATACTCCCTTTTAGAGTATTATATATTATTTCTGATATTTGTTATGTACTTGTATATTACTTTATAGGTTACCGGAAGAAAACAGTTCGTTTTAATCTAAAAACAACCTTCCCAAATAAAACCCCACAAGAGCTTAAAATTATAGAAAAAAAGTTCTACAGTCATCTTTGTGATATGTTTCTAGAGATGATTAAATCTATGAATATTACTAAAGAAGAACTCTTAACCAGATATAAGTTTAATAATGTCGAAGATATTTTAAAATATGATAAATCAGATAAGAGTGCATTACTAATGTTAGGTCATTACGCTAGTTATGAGTGGATATTTGCACTGCAGCTCTATGTAAAAAGTACTGGATATGCCATTTACAAAAAGATTAAATACAAACAGCTTGATGATTTAATCCGTAATATAAGAGGTAGGTGGAACACCTTAATGATCGATTCTAAACTAGCTCTCAAAACAATTAAAGAAAACGAAGTTAATGGAAAAGTGGGGATTTACGGCTTTGTATCAGATCAATCTCCACGTAAACAAAAAGCTAAATTCTGGACACCATTTTTAGGACATGAGCTACCTTTTTTTACTGGAGTTGAGCGAATGTCGAGAGAGTTTAATCTACCTGTTTTTTATTATGCCGTTGATAAGGTAAAAAGAGGTCACTATGAAGGGACATTAATAGAGTTAACCTCGCAAGGATCTGAGACCTCAGAGGGTGAAATAACAGGCGCTTATGCGAGAGAGTTAGAGAAACAAATATTTGAAAAACCAGAGTTTTATCTCTGGACACATCAACGCTACAAGCTTTTAGGGAGAAAGGAAGAGGTACTAAATGATATTAAAAAAAGAGTTTCTCTCAAATAAAGAATCCTCTCAAAATATGGAAGACATATCGTAAGAGGATTTAAATTGTTATACTATTAGTAAGGATGAGTTCTTATATCCCTGCTACTTGCTTTATCTCATGTATCATTTCATTTGCGATACGATCTGCATCTTCTTGAGTTGATGCTTCTGTATAAATTCTTATAATAGGTTCTGTATTAGATTTACGGAGATGTACCCAATGATTTTCAAAATCAATTTTAACCCCGTCAATGGTAGATATATCTTCGTTAGCGTATTTATCTGCTATTTTCTTCAATAAGTCATCTACATCCAATTCTGGAGTTAATTGTATTTTTTGCTTACTCATAAAATAAGGAGGATAGCTTTCTTTCAATGCACTTACAGACATTTTTAACTTAGCCAAATGCGTAAGAAAAAGTGCGGTACCTACTAAGCTATCACGCCCATAGTGTGAGCTAGGGTAAATAATACCTCCATTGCCCTCTCCTCCTATAACAGCGTCAACTTCTTTCATTTTATCAACCACGTTCACTTCTCCTACTGCAGCCGCATAATATTCTCCACCATGCTTACGTGTGATATCTCTTAATGCTCTAGACGATGAAAGGTTTGAAACGGTATTTCCCTTAGTTTCTCCTAGAACATAATCTGCACAAGCAACCAGTGTATACTCTTCTCCAAACATCTCCCCCTTTTCATCAATAAATGCTAGACGGTCTACATCTGGATCTACTACGATTCCAAAATCTGCATTTTCCTCTACTACCAGTTTACAAATGTCTCCTAAGTGTTCTTTTAATGGCTCAGGGTTGTGTGGAAATTCACCATTAGGAGTACAATAAAGCTTAACCGCTTGCACACCCAGTTCTTCTAATAATCGTGGTATTGCTATGCCACCGGTAGAATTAACACCATCTACTACCACCTTAAATTTAGCAGCTTTAATAGCACCTACATCTACAAGATCAAGCGCAAGAACTTCGTCTATATGAATATCAATATAGGCTTCATTAATTGTTTTTTGTCCTAAATCGTCTACTTCTGCAAAATCAAAATCTTCTGTATCTGCATAATTTAAAATTTTCTCTCCCTCTACTCCATTTAAAAATTCACCTTTGCTATTCAAGAGTTTTAAAGCATTCCACTGTTTTGGATTGTGTGATGCTGTTAGAATAATACCACCATCTGCATGTTCTAAAGGCACAGCCACCTCTACTGTAGGCGTTGTAGAAAGCCCAAGATCTATTACATGAATTCCCATCCCGATGAGGGTGTTCATTACGAGTTCCTGGATCATTTCTCCAGAAATACGAGCATCTCTACCCACCACTACACGATATTTTTCCTTATTTCTATCCTTTTTGAGCCATGTACCATATGCTGCCGCAAATTTTACGGCGTCTATAGGTGTCAAATTTGAACCTGTACGACCTCCAATGGTTCCACGTATTCCTGAAATTGATTTTATTAATGTCATAAAAAGTATTGTTCTAGTCTAGAATTTTTAATCAACCACAAAAATAAAGATTTAACATTTGAATTATTAGCTAGAGATTTACAAAATTGAAATTATCATACGCAATACGCTTTCGCGAAAGCATACTTTCCCTATTAGCTCCAACTATTTAAATTTCTACCTCTTAAATTTGAATATTTTACTCCACATGCAGTAACTTGGCTATATATGAATTTTCTAGCCCATATCTATCTCACTGACGGTCTTACCTTAGAAACCATTGGCAATTTTATGGCAGATGGAATAAAGGGTAAGAAATATTTGAATTACCCTCTAGAAATACAAAAAGGTATCCTCATACATCGTTGGATTGATACATATACAGACAGTCATCCTATTGTAAAGCAAAGCACAAAAAAACTACATGGAAAGTATGGTCATTACTCTGGAGTTATTGTAGATATTTTTTACGATCACTTTTTGGCCAAAAACTGGGAGAAATACCATCACGATCCACTAGCTTTATATGTGACTGACTTTTATACATCCTTAAAAAATCACTATGAGCTACTTACACCACGTATACAGAAAATGATGGTGCCAATGATTGAACAAAATTGGTTATTGAGTTATGCTACATTAAAAGGTATTGAGACGGTACTGTACAACATGAACATCCGTACGAAGAAAAGAGTGGCAATGGACCAATCTATTGAAGATTTAAAAGCACACTATCAAGAGTTTGAAACTGAATTTACACTTTTTTTTAATGAGCTCATCATTTTTATAACAGAAAAAAAAATAGAAATCAATCGCTCCTTTAGTTAAGTTGAAGTGGTTAAAATTATTACATACATTGCTATGAAGAACCTTCATTTACTTTTTATTTTATTAATGCTTATTGCGTGTAAAACAGAAAAAGCACACGAGATTAAAAGAGGACTAATTACAGAAAAGGCTATGGTTGTGTCTGCAAGAGCAGAGGCTTCACAAATAGGTAAAGACATCATGATGAAAGGCGGTAATGCTTTTGATGCAATGGTAGGTACTGCAATGGCGCTTGCTGTTACCTATCCGTATGCTGGTAATCTTGGAGGAGGTGGTTTTATGGTATATCGTCTAGCAGATGGCAGTGTGGGTGCGCTAGATTATCGTGAGAAAGCTCCTAAAAAAGCGTCTAAGAATATGTATTTAGATAGTCTAGGAAACGTAATTCCAGATCTGAGTACAGAAGGAGGTCTGGCGGTAGGAGTTCCTGGAACTATAGCAGGGATTTTTGCAACTCATGAAAAATTTGGATCTATGCCTATTGAAGACATTTTACAGCCAGTCATTGAACTAGCACGCAATGGATATAAAGTTACGGAGAAGCAAGCAGTAAGATTTAAAGAGTATAGTGCTGTTTTTAATAGAGTTAACAAGGATAGTACTATGTTGTATAGTACTGCTTTCGCGAAAGCAGATATCATCAAAAACAATGCTCTTGCAGAAACTTTGAGCAGAATTGTAAGCAATGGTAAATCTGAATTTTATGGTGGAGAAACTGGTGAGAAAATGGTGGCATATATCCAATCTAAAGGTGGGATAATGACCTTAGAAGATTTAAAGGCCTACGAAGCAAAGTGGAGAGAGCCTATCATTTTTAATTATGACGACTTGAGAATTATATCCATGAGTCCACCTTCTTCTGGAGGAGTGTGTCTGGCACAAATTTTTAAATCTATAGAGCCTTATGATGTGTCTCAATACGGTCATAATACAGAAAAAATGATACAACTTGTATCAGAGGCAGAACGTAGGGCTTATGCAGATCGTAGCTTTTATTTGGGAGATCCAGACTTTGTCAGTATACCCGTAGACACTTTGATCTCTGATGCTTACAACAAAAATAGAATGAATACTTTTTCATGGAAAAAAGCGACTCCTTCAGAAAGTCTTCAACATGGAGTCATTCCTTCTTATGAAAGTATGGAAACAACCCACTACTCTATCGTAGATCAATTTGGTAATTCAGTCGCAGTTACAACAACACTTAATGGTGCATATGGCTCTAAATTATATGTTGATGAACTAGGCTTTTTCTTAAATAATGAAATGGATGATTTCTCTAGTAAACCAGGTGTACCTAATATGTTTGGGTTATTAGGAGCAGAGGCAAACGCAATACGTCCAGAAAAACGAATGTTATCTAGTATGACACCCACTCTAGTAGAGAAAGATGGAAAACTTTGGATGAGCGTTGGTACGCCAGGGGGATCTACAATAATCACATCTGTATTACAAACTATCCTTAACGTACACGAATTTAATATGGGGATGCAGGAAGCAGTAAATGCACCTCGCTTTCATCACCAGTGGTTACCAGATGTTATTATGGTAGAGCCAGAAAGCTTCGATCATCAAGTGTTGAACAGGCTAGAATTTAAAGGTTATCAAATAAATAAGGAAGATGCGCCAGTTATTGGTAAAGTAGATGGCATATTGGTTTTACCAAACGGATCATTAGAAGGTGGTGCAGATAAGCGTGGAGATGATACTGCACTAGGTTTCTAAATTATTAAATATCAATTAATTAAAATATTTAACATCTATGTATTGCGATTAACCACTATTCACAAAATTATTATAATATATAAACGTTGTAGAGAGGTTTAACAGTACTCCTGCTTATCTTTGGCAGCGTTTTTGTATACTATGTGTTCGAAAAAAAAAATTATGAAATACTTACAACTGATCATCTTATTGCTTTTTGCTGGCTTTTCTTTTGGACAAAGTCTTCCTCTCGATGTTGAAAATGTAGATCCCCTTTCAACACATCAAAGTCCTATTCTTGAGGAGCTTTTATTGCAGGAGATTAACAAGAATGCTACTTGGAAGCAATTAGTTAAAACAAATAAACTCTCGATTGGTATTGTTGACTTGAGTAATATTGATAACGTAGAATATGCGGGAATCAATGACACATTCATGATGTATGCCGCTAGCTTACCTAAAATTGCTATTCTTCTTGCTGCTATGGATGCTATAGATAAAGGAGAGTTAAAAGACACTAATGAAGTACGTAAAGATATGCGACTCATGATTTCAAAATCAAATAATCAAGCCTCAACACGTATGATTGATCGTGTAGGCTATAAAAAAATCGAATCTGTATTGAGAAGTGACCAACTTAAATTATATGATGAAGAAGTAGGTGGAGGTCTATGGGTTGGTAAAAGATATGCTGCTGGAGGAAAACGTAATCCAGAACCTCTTAAAGGTTTAAGTCACGCAGCCACTACACGTCAAGTATGTAGTTTTTACTATCAACTTGTAATGGGTAACCTAGTGAGCCCTGAGCGCTCTGAAGAAATGCTAGAAATCATGAAAGATCCTGCTTTACACCATAAATTTGTAAATACTTTAGATAAAATTGCTCCGAAAGCTGATTTATACAGGAAATCTGGGTCTTGGAGAAGTTATCACTCTGATTCTGTACTTGTATGGGGACCTAAACGTAAATATATTTTAGTAGCCTTAGTAGATGATAATCGTGGTGAACAAATTGTTCGAGATTTAGTAATTCCTTTAGAGAAAGTTATGAAAAAATCCCGTTCTTTAGCTTATAATTAAGGTTTATTGATATCTATGCTGAAAAGATTATATAAAAGAGCTTTTGATATAAGAGATGGAGAAATTACCATCTCTTTTTTTATGCAACTCTATATCTTTTTGGTCATTACTGTTTTATTAATTGTAAAGCCAACGGTTAACGCTTTATTTCTTTCTGCTCTTGGTGCAGAAAGACTTCCTTACGGATATTTAATGGTGGCTGTAGTAGCTGTTTTGAGCAGTTACTTTTACACAACTGCTTTAAAAAAATACTCCTTCAAAAAAATAGCAACGCTTACCCTTATTACCTTCTCCTTGTTTTTTGTAATCTTAAGTATAGCATTACATTACAGATTCTTAGAGCAGTGGGTACTTTATTTTTACTACGTTCTCATATCACTTTTTGCGGTAATTGTAACCTCTCAATTTTGGATTCTAGCAAATATGGTATATAATGCCCGTGAGGCAAAAAGATTATTTGGTTTTATAGGTGCGGGTGCCATTGCAGGGGGAATTTTTGGAGGTTACCTAACGACATTTATTTCGTCTAATTTTGGAAATAAGATTTCCATTCTAATTGCAGCAATTTTTATAATAGCTTGCATCCCTATACTCTCACATATATGGAAATTACGCCTAAAAGAGCTGTCTGTATATGCTAGACGCAAGAAATTACACGAGAAATCTTCTCCTGACAAAAATGCTTTCCAGCTTATTATAAAATCTAATCACTTATTATTTCTAGCGCTTATTATTGGTGTAAGTGTTGTTGTTGCAAAATTAGTCGATTTTCAATTCAGTGATTTTGCGCATCGTGCCATCCCGGATTCAGATGAGTTAGCTTCATTTTTAGGTTTTTGGTTTTCGTCTTTTAATGTAATAGCTCTTCTTATACAGTTATTTGTTACAAATAAAGTTTTAAGTTATCTGGGAGTAACAAGTACCATGCTCATTTTACCCCTAGGAATAGCGCTGGGTTGTCTGTTATTTCTAACCGTCCCAGAACTGTGGGTTTTAATTATAATTAAAGGGCTCGATGGAAGTTTTAAACAGTCCATAAATAAAGCGGCGGCAGAACTTTCTATACTTCCCATTCCCTACCCTATTAAAAACCAAGCTAAATCTTTTATAGACATTGTTGTAGATAGTGTTGCAACGGGACTCGCAGGGTGTTTGCTCATATTTGTGATTAAAGGAATGGAGTTAGACACCACTTATGTGACCATTCTCATTCTATTTTTTCTCTTTATCTGGTTGATTCTAATTTATAAATTACGTGATGCTTACTTTGAATCTTTTAGAAGTAATTTACAGAGCTTGCTATACAATGATGCTTCCTCAAGACGAAAATTACAAAAAGAAGGGACTATAACGAGCGCTAGGAAGATATTACAAAATGGATCTGAAGAAGAAATTCTTACACTGCTCAATAGATTATCTAATGCTCGTTTAAAACCTTTGAGACCACAAATATTATCATTGTTACATCACGAATCTCCAAAAATTCAAATTGCAATTCTCGAACAATTATACTTTTACCAAGAAAATACTGCGCTTGAAAAAGTGAAGACACTATTGGTTTCAGATAACGATGAGGTAGTCTATAGAGCATTGCAATATCTATTACATCATACAAAAATAGCAGATGATACGCTATTCAATTCTTATTTAAATCACCCCAATCAAAAAATATCGTCTGCCGCATTATTATGCTTAGCAGAAGACTCTCGTTCAAATAGCAAACTTGCACAAAAATTTGAACTTAGAAATAGAATACGGAATCAAATAGATAGTTTATCTACCCCTGAAGGCTTAAAAAATGTACAAGACACTAGTGAATTGTTACTTACCATAGGTAATTCTGGAATTAAAGATTATTATTACTTTATCTCAGTCCATTTTAATAATAAAAATACTAAAGTTATTAAAAGCGCCATTAAAGCTGCTGGTATCACTACAGATCCATTATTTATTGGACATCTATTGCAGTTTCTTGACGATAAAAAAGTACGCAAGGTAGCTATTAAAAGCCTTTCCATGTATGGGCCTGAAATTAACAAAACTATATTAAGGTTAGATACTGAAGAACTGCTATCAACAGAAGTAAGGAGATATCTTCCTAAGGTTGTAGCCACTTTTAAGACACAAAGTTCAGTTGGTATATTGTATAAATTTTTATCTAGTAAAGATGTAATCACAAGAAGACGCGCCTCAAAATCAATAAAAAAATTACTCTTAGAAAATCCTATTCTTTCTATAGATAAGCGAAAGATCACACGTCATATTCTCAGAGAAAGTACCTACTACCAAACTACTATAAATGCCATTGCTACTTTTAATGATTTAATAAACAAATCCACTATTCACAACATTACCCACAATCAACAAGACCTCTTAGTAGCAAGAGAATCTATTGTTTCATTACTTCGAAACCAACTAGATGCAAGCCTAGAAAGTATTTTTGCCTTATTAAGTCTTAGATATAATCAAGAAGATATCTCAGCTGCCTATTACGGTTTAAAAAGCGATACTGCAGAAGCTAAGATAAATGCGATAGAATTTTTAGATAATTTATTACATATCAAGCTCAAAAGTAAAATTTTGCCACTGTTAGAATTCAATATTATTGATGCCACAAGAACAGATACAGCTTCTTATGAATTAGAAATTATTCCCGAAAACGATATTATTAAAATCTTGCTCAATAAGCGCAGTAAGCCTATGAAAGTAGCAATGCTACATCTTATAAAAATAAAAAATGACAAGCAATATATACCTGTCATTAGTTATTTAAAAAAGCATAAAGATCCAAAGCTCAGATCACTGGCATTACACGTTTTAGAGACTCTTGGCTCCTAAGCAACCTAAGGATTAATCACTTTATCAATGCTACTTGCGAGGTACATATGAGCACCAGCACTATTTTTATTTAGAACATTAGTCATTAAACACACAATGTATTTTTTTCCGTTAGGATGTTCAACAATAATTACTGAGTTCATGTAATTAAAGACGTTACCTGCATAATCGCCACAGTTTGGATTTTTATTGCGATCACATTTGTAAAAACTACCAGATTTAAAATATACAGCAGCATCATCTAGTTGATGTGATGCCGCATAACGTATACGTCTATCTGTCATATATAAAAGACGCTTCATTTCTAATGAACTTTTTTCATCTATAACATTTCCTTGCTCTAAAGCTACAAGAAACTTCATAAGCCCTTTAGGAGAACCTATGCTTCCACCCTGACGACCAACATATTTTCCTGCTGGACGTGTAAACATCCCTCCTAGTCTCCATTCGTCCTCAGAAATTCCGATATCTCGCAATGGCTGATTTACAACTCTATTTGCTTGACTAGTTAGAGAATCTCTTTCAGTATCAATAAAATAATTCTCAGCTTCTTCTTCAGTTAAATCTGCATATGCTTTTCCAAAAGCATCTAGTAACATCGTTTCACGATATAATACACTTGCTGCACCGTTATTACTAACAGATACCATATGATCTGCCCATTCGTATAATGAAAATTCATCACTCGCTACCACACGTCGCTTTGTAAGTTTATCTTTTTCTATATCATAAACAGGAATTGTATGATGATCACCTGTTCCCCAGTATCTAGATGTTACGCGTTTATTACACATGAGTCCTGTACGTAACTCAAAATTATCAGGATAAACTTTTGCAAGCTGGTCAAAGAATCCTGCTAATACAGCAATTTTCCCAACACTTCCAGGCTGGTACCCATTGTTCTCTCTATGTGCAGCATATAATAAACTATCTGGATTAGTCATATCCATCACAGCGAGAGAATAGTTTCCTCCAGGTGTTATTCTAGCTATTTTTCGAGCAAAATCGGGATCTTCAACAAGTAAAGTATTTAAAGAATCTTGCTTTCGCGAAAGCAAATTAAGTTTAATATCTTTTAATTTTAAATAAGCACCATCTGGAATTCGTTTATTATCGATACTGTCCTTCTCCATTTTTTGAAGTCGGTATAATCTTTTTATTCCAGTCGTATCATAACCGTCAATGGGATATATAAATGATGTTAACAATGTTGTAATGGCAATTAATGCTAGTATAGGAAGTGTTTTCATTATTTAATGGGTGCGTCTAAGGTTATTAAAAATTCATTATCAATTTTTGGTGATATAGATTCTAGATATTCAGATGTTTTAGCTGTCTTATTCTCCACAAATGGACGTATTTGGAAAAGCCATAGCTTATTATTTTCGAAACCTAATTCCACATCGTATGCGCCATCATAATCAGAACCTGTCATTTCTGGAAGTCTGGTACGTATGGCCTCTGCAATTTTTCTAATATCTTCAATATTTTTAGTATTTAGAATTTGTTTGTCAAAAGTTGCAATTTTCTTTGCTACGCCACCTTTAGAAGGTAGTCTTATATAGTCTGCTTGACGAGCGGGTGATAATAACCTGTCTCCAGTAGTTGTCACAAGCCTAGTTTCTGCAGCTTGCCCATCTACAGCTCCTCCTGCTCCTCTTGAAAAAGCAATGGTAAGATCTTCATCTGTACCCATATTGATCCCCTTGGTAATCATTACTCCGCTATAGTCAACATCTACAGATGGTATGATAAGAATAGACGGGAATACATTTTCTGGGTTACTTAAGTACTGTTGTCTCCATTTGAAACTACGCTCTGTATAAGGTGATGCCCAAACATCTTTAATACCGTTTAAAATTTTATCCTCATCAAGAATATTAAACAATGTTAGATTGAGACCTGCTCCTGTAAATTCTTCAAGGTCTTCCATGTTTGTATCGCTTCGTAAAAAAACAGGAGTTTGTCCTAACGAAGATTTGAAAACAGTTCTAAAGTCCTTGCGTAAATTTTGAACAAAACTCGGTTTAAGTGTCATGGTTTTTATAGCACCCCGTAAGCGTTCTAATTCAGCTAATTGAAATGTTTCGATTTCTCTTGAGGATACCCCAGATTTTTTCATTTGATCCGCTTTCGCGAAAGCGGTATTTAAAAATTCCCAATAAGAGCCATCATAACCGCTCATTTTCTGGTCCATATGATCTTTGAAAATCCCGAAAGGAATCACTAATCCCTCAACTACCTGATCTGGAAACATTTTTTTGAGTTGCCCTAAGTTTGCAGCTTTGGGACCTACAAGTTTTCCAGAAGCGCTTGCATCTAGATCTCTCATATTAATGATTGCCTTTTTATCAAGTTCAATATTTTCAACAGGTACAGTTACTTGGCTGATGCTACGTTGTTTTTTTGTGAATAACGCTTTTTCTTCTTTAGTTATCTCATCCTCACCTTTAATAATAACACTTCCTTTATTTGAAACCGCATAAAACACATATTCCCCATTATATTTTTCTAAATCTTGGAGATTGTCTTGTGAGAGTGCGGCGTTAGGAATACCAAGGTTTCTGGCTAGTAATTGAACATGCGAAACTAAGTTTCCTTCAGAAACGGTTAGGATACCAGCTACAGGTTTTAAATCTGAAGGTGGTCTCTCAAAAACGTATATTTTTTGAGTGTTGACTTCTACATTTTCTGGAGAACCTTTAACCACAACGAGTTCGCCGTAAGCATAGCCAGGATTGAGACCTCGAACAGATGACTGATTGTCAATATCCATTACTTGATTTTCTAAACCAGAATATTTTGCTATAAATGCGCCTAATTTACTCACGCTCTCGCCCAAATCTAAGGCAACAGAAGATCGAACACGATCATCAATAAAACCAAGAGCTTTAGGCTCAAACGAGGCATACCTCTCGACGATCTCTTGATAATTAGCCTTTACCTGAGACGCACTCCATTCTACTACACCCCTCGAGGTTGTTAAAAAATCGTTGAGTTGAGCTACACTTCTATCATTATGATAACTGTCTGCAATGAGATATTGCTCTACTGCAGCCCATTCATTCATTTCTAATAATCCAGTACCTGTAGCAGCATATCCCAGAGATTGAATTTTGAGTAATAATTCTTTAAGTTTTTGTGGCTGCCATTCTTGTGTCTTTATTAATAAAATATCTTCAAGTTCATTTGATAAATCTAACATAGTGAGACGATCACTACCCCTATCGAGCGTTTGAATGTCTTGTCTTATAAGACAAAGAATATCTGCAATTTGTGGTACTAACTTTTCTGCAGAAGCATCTCTCCCACTGTTGGTTAAGAAATCTGTAATACCCTCGGTTAGTTTATTTTTAACTGAAATTCTATCTACCTGTTTCTGTAACTCCTTAAAGTTAATAGGCTGGTAAAATTCGGCTAGTGTTTCTTCTAACTTATTAAACTGCTTTTTTAGATCATCACTTAAATCATCTGCATGTTCTTCGCGAAATTGTTGCACCATCTGTATGTCACTAACGCTTGGTTTTCCATGTATCTTAATACGAGCTTCCATAAATTTAGGATACTCTTCTGCGAGAATTTTAGATTCACTACGCATGCGCTGTGCAATATTGCTATCGCCATCATGTGGAATATCCCGTAACGTCTGTCTCAACAGGTAGTAATTTTCGCGTAAGCGAACATCAGATCTCAGGAGCCACTCATAAAACTCTACACCCCAAGCTTCTTCATCTTCAGATTGTATAGCTCCTCTATAAAATTGAGATTTACGCTGTACCCAACCATCGTCTACACTCGCTAGGTATCTCGCTAGTTGGTACTGTTTGATCCGGCTATGATCATTTGTCATATCCCAAAATTCAGACCGATCACTATTGGCAAGTATATCTGCAAAGTAAAGATGCTGCTCCTCTCCTAACTCTATAAGGTCATCTCGATAGCTTGCATGCTGAATTCCTCCTCCAATACTATCTGGACAAGGGTCGCGAGCTTCACGTAGGGTACCATCTTCACAAAACCATTCAATTTTCTTGTAAGGTCCTCTGTAATTATTTTTATAGAATTCAATCTTTTTCTTAATTGAACTTACCGGAAGATCTTGTGCTTGGATAGGTAAAATGAAAAGAAAAAGAAGTAAAAAAGTGATGCTATGTGTGATTTTAAACATAGAACAAATAGTATATAATGAGTTAAATAAAGTATTTTTATGTCGTAAAAATAACTTTATAACAGCGGTCTATCACTACTGTTAACTTTATTATAACTGATAGATTGAATAACTTAAATCTTTAGTCTATTATGTATAGTGAAAATTCGCAAAGAGATATTAATTCTGAACGCTACTAAAAAAATCGCGTAAGTAACTTACTTCGCAATTGTAAATATAAACTCGGTATAGGAGCCTAAATCTGAAGACACTTTGATAGTTCCACCTAATGTGTTTACTAGCTTTTGAACTGTTGATAGTCCTATCCCATGACCTTTTTCTCCATTACGATCCAAATGCCCTATAGTACTAAAGAGTGAAAAAATACTTTCAACTTTCTCTTTTTCAATACCCCTTCCATTATCCTCAATACTAAACTGATATAGATTCTTTTTCTCTTCTGCATTAATTTTTATCACCGTGTGTTCTTTGTCATTGTATTTTAAACTATTGCCGATAAGGTTAAGAAAAATTTGTTCTAATGCTGTACGGTTACATTTTATTTCAAAATTCTCTTCAGGAAGGTGGACTTCACACTCAAATTTGATGTCTAAAAGGTCTACAAGATCTTCTAACATGTCATTGAGCTGAAAACTATGTGTATCAGATTTATTATAAGCAGAACTTTCGTAATGAGCTAGTATATTTGTTATATACGTACTCATTGATAACGAGGATTTTTTGAGATAATTAAGATACTTTTTTCCACTATCATCTAGTTGAGTATCATACTTCTTTTTTAGAATATCTGATGTAATTATTAAATTTGCAAGTGGCATTTTTAAATCATGTGACACGGTCCCTGCAAAATCTTTTAGTAAATCATTATGAGTAATCAAGCTCTCTTTTGTAGCCTGTAATTCTTTATTTAAAAAACGAAGTTCAAAAAGACGTTCTACTTGTTTTCCAAGGTTTTTTAAAGCACTAAGTTGTTGTTCATTAAGCTTATTAGGCTTGTGATCAATCACACAAAGTGAACCCATTGCTAGCCCCTCTTTAGTAAGTAATGGTACACCTGCATAGAAAATAACGGGCTTATCAAGTTTCGTGAGTGGGTTATCTACAAAGCGCAAGTCTTTACGTGCATCAGGAATAATTAAAATCTCTTGCGGGTTTAGTATAGCATGTCCACAAAATGAACTATCTCTTGTCGTTTCGCAAGCTGTAAGACCTACTTTCGATTTAAACCATTGTCTGTCTTTATCTACTAAAGTAATCAAGGCTACTGGCATCTTGCTAATATAAGACGCTAATAGTGTAATGTGATCATAATCGATATCTTCAGAGGTATCAAGAATCTCTAAACTATGTAATTTCCTTAGGCGATCATTCTCATTATAGGGTGTTACAGGAGAAATCATTGGCGAATTTTTAAAGATTTTGGATTTTTAAGTTGAACTATTCCTAAATCTATGTCAAAGGTATGCTGTTTTCTTAAAGGATGTTAACGTTATTAAATAATTTGATAGTCTTATCAGACACCATGAAGGTAAAATTTTTGAATTTAACTAAAACACATTGAATTTGATGGTTCATTACAATGTATCTAATTTTCATATCTGTATTAAATCACCTCTAAATTTAAACATTTATTATTTTTTTTACAATCAAATTCCCACATTCTCAATATCTTACTAAAAAATAAACTTAGGTACTATGCATGCATAACAAATTTATGTATCTTTACATTCTATTTCTGTATTTAGTTTATGAAAGATAAAACTATCGATTACTGTTTACGGGCTACTTGGCAAGCGGTAATGAAAATGTATAATGAGCAAGCTGCTCAATTTGATACGACAATGGCAGTAGGATTTGCACTTCTCAGTATTGACCCAGATGAAGGAACTCCCTCTACAGCACTAGGACCTAAAATGGGTATGGAAGCTACTTCCCTTTCTCGAACACTTAAAACTATGGAAGAAAGAGGGCTTATAGTCCGTAAACCTAATCCAGCAGATGGAAGAGGTGTTCTAATTCATTTAACTGAATTTGGAATCGAAAAAAGAGATTTTTCAAAAAGCAGAGTTAAAACATTTAACGCAGCAGTTAGAAATAATATTTCAGAAGAAAAAGTAAATCATTTTTATGAGGTAATTGATGTTATTAATGATCTCATTCAAAACAGAAGAGTATTTAACCAAAAAGAAACTATACTAAAATAATGGCAAAAAGAAGAATAAGAAAAGTAGCCGTCATCGGTAGTGGAATAATGGGAAGCGGTATTGCTTGTCATTTTGCAAATATTGGTGTTGATGTGCTATTATTGGACATTGTACCACGCGAACTAAACGACAAAGAAAAAGCAAAAGGTCTTACCTTAGAAGATAAGGTAGTACGTAACCGAATTGTAAATGATGCACTTACTGCGGCATTAAAGAGTAAGCCTTCTCCTATTTACAGTCAATCTTTTGCAAATCGTATAACTACGGGAAATCTTGAAGATGATATTTCAAAGGTTAAAGATGTAGATTGGATTATAGAAGTGGTAGTTGAAAGACTTGATATCAAAAAGCAAGTATTTGAAAACCTTGAGAAACATAGAACTCCAGGTACGCTCATTACTTCAAATACATCTGGTATTCCTATTAAATTCATGTCTGAGGGTCGTAGTGAAGATTTCCAAAAACACTTCTGTGGGACGCACTTCTTTAACCCAGCACGTTATTTACAATTATTTGAAATCATTCCTGGTCCTAAAACAGACCAAGAGGTTTTAGATTTCCTAAATGAGTATGGTGAGAAATTCTTAGGTAAAACTTCTGTTGTTGCAAAAGACACACCAGCATTCATTGGAAACCGTATTGGTATTTTCTCTATTATGTCACTTTTCCACACCGTGAAGGATATGGGAATGACTATTGAAGAGGTTGATAAACTTACTGGACCTGTTATAGGTCGTCCTAAATCTGCAACCTTCCGCACGGTAGACGTTGTTGGTTTAGATACACTTGTTCATGTTGCAAACGGTATTGCAGAAAATTGTCCAGATGATGAGCGTAAGGAATTATTTGCCTTACCAGGTTTCATTGAAACAATGATGGAAAACAAATGGCTAGGTTCAAAAACTGGCCAAGGTTTTTACAAGAAGACCAAAAATGATAAAGGAAAGACTGAGATTCTTTCATTAGACCTAGATACATTAGAATATCGTGAAGGTAAGCGTGCAAAATTTGCCACGTTAGAATTAACAAAAACGATAGATAAGGTAGCAGATCGTTTTCCAGTACTTATTAAAGGAAAAGATAAAGCAGGAGAATTTTACCGAAAATCTTTTGCTCACCTTTTTGCTTATGTGCAAAACAGAATTCCAGAAATTACAGATGAGCTCTATAAAATAGATGACGCTATGAGAGCTGGTTTTGGTTGGGAACACGGACCATTCCAGATTTGGGATGCCATTGGTGTAGATAAAGGTATTGAGCTTATGATAGCTGAGGGTCTTGAACCTGCTTCATGGGTTACTGAAATGTTAGATTCTGGAAGAAAGAGCTTTTACTCTATTAAAGAAGGCGCTACTTATTTCTGGGACGCTTTCGCGAAAGCGGAAACTAAAATACCAGGACAAGACAGCTTCATCATCTTAGATAATATACGTAAAAACACAGAGGTATTTAAAAACTCAGGTGTTTCTGTACAAGATTTAGGAGATGGTATTCTTAATGTGGAATTCCAATCTAAAATGAATTCAATAGGTGGTGACGTACTCGCTGGTCTTAACAAAGCAATTGATCTTGCCGAAAAAGATTTCGCTGGACTAGTGGTAGGTAACCAAGGACCTAACTTCTCTGTTGGTGCAAATATTGGGATGATTTTTATGATGGCAGTTGAGCAGGAATATGATGAGCTCAATGCTGCAATCAAATATTTTCAAGATAGCTGTATGCGTTTGCGCTACTCTGCAATCCCAACTGTAGTTGCTCCTCATGGAATGACCTTAGGTGGTGGATGTGAGATGACATTACATGCAGACCGAGTGGTTGCAGCAGCAGAATCATATATAGGACTGGTTGAATTTGGCGTTGGAGTGATTCCTGGCGGTGGCGGTTCTAAGGAAATGGCTTTGAGAGCTTCAGACAGGTTTGACAAAGGAGATGTACAATTAAATGTACTTCAAGAGCACTTTTTAACTATCGGTATGGCAAAAGTGTCTACTTCTGCATATGAAGCTTATGATACTAATATTTTAAAACCTGGTAAAGATATAGTCGTAGTAAATAAGAACCGACAGATTGCAACTGCAAAAGCTATTGCTAAACAGATGGCAGACCAAGGTTATACACAGCCAGTAAAACGCAATGATGTACTTGTGTTAGGAAAACAAGCACTAGGTATGTTCTTAGTAGGAACAGATTCTATGCAAGCAAGTCACTATATCTCTGAGCATGACCGTAAGATTGCAGATAAACTAGCATACGTAATGGCGGGTGGAGATCTATCAGAGCCTACTAAAGTATCTGAGCAGTACCTACTAGATCTAGAACGTGAAGCATTTTTGTCGCTTACAGGTGAGCGTAAAACGCTAGAGCGTCTTGAGCACATGTTGAAAAAAGGAAAGCCTTTAAGAAATTAAGAAAAAGAAACTATGAAAACAGCTTATATAGTTAAAGCATATAGAACGGCCGTTGGGAAAGCACCCAAAGGCGTATTCAGATTCAAAAGAGCAGACGAATTAGCAGCAGAAACCATCGAATATATGATGAACGAGCTACCTAATTTTGATAAGAAGCGCATCGATGATGTGATTGTAGGTAACGCAATGCCAGAAGGATCTCAAGGATTAAATATGGCACGTCTTATCTCTCTAATGGGATTAGATATTGTTGATGTTCCTGGGGTAACGGTAAACCGTTTTTGTTCGTCAGGAATAGAAACTATTGGTATGGCAGTTGCAAAAATACAAGCGGGTATGGGAGACTGTATCATAGCTGGTGGAGCAGAGTCTATGTCATCTGTTCCTATGACAGGTTTCAAACCAGAATTGAACTACGACATTGTAAAAGGTGGCCATGAAGATTATTACTGGGGAATGGGAAACACGGCTGAGGCTGTTGCAAATGAATTTAATGTATCTCGCGAAGATCAAGATGAATTTGCTTACAACTCCCATGTTAAAGCCTTAAAAGCACTTGCAGAAGATCGTTTTCAAGATCAGATTGTACCAATTAAAGTGGATGAAAATTTTATCAACGCAAATGGTAAGAAAGATACACGCTCTTATACAGTAACTAAGGACGAAGGTCCACGTGCTGGAACTAATACTGCTGTACTTAATAAATTAAGACCTGTTTTTGCCGCAAACGGAAGTGTAACTGCGGGTAACTCATCACAAATGAGTGATGGTGCTGCTTTTGTACTTGTGATGAGTGAGGAAATGGTAAAAGAATTAAATCTTGAGCCTATTGCACGTATGGTAAATTATGCTGCAGCAGGTGTACCACCTAGAATTATGGGAATAGGTCCTGTAGCTGCCATTCCAAAAGCTTTGAAGCAAGCAGGACTACAGCAAAAGGATATTGAATTAATTGAGCTTAATGAAGCTTTTGCTTCACAATCATTAGCGGTGATGAGAGAGCTAGATCTTAATCAAGATATCGTAAATGTAAACGGAGGGGCTATAGCCCTTGGTCACCCATTAGGATGTACGGGAGCAAAATTATCTGTTCAACTCTTTGACGAGATGCGCAAGCGTGATATGACTGGTAAATACGGTATGGTTACAATGTGTGTAGGTACAGGTCAAGGAGCAGCTGGGATTTATGAATTCCTTAAATAATTGAATACAAACTAAAATTTTAGCGAAAGCGAATTAAATACCAATAAAAAATGAGCACAGAAGCAGCAGAACAAAAAGATATACTACGTGGAGGTCAGTTTCTTGTAAAGGAAACCGCTTGTGAAGATGTTTTCACAATGGAAGACTTTAATGAAGAGCAGCGCATGATGCGTGAATCTACAAAAGAGTTTGTAGATCGTGAGTTATGGGCACACTGGGAGCGATTTGAACAAAAAGATTATGCCTACACTGAAGAAACAATGCGTAAAGCAGGTGAACTTGGGTTATTAGGTGTAGCAGTACCAGAAAAATATGATGGATTAGGAATGGGCTTTGTGTCTACAATGCTTGTTTGTGACTATATTTCTGGAGCAACTGGTTCTTTTAGTACAGCATTTGGAGCACATACAGGTATCGGAACAATGCCTATTACCCTTTACGGTAACGAAGAGCAGAAAATGAAATACGTACCTAAACTTGCTACAGGTGAGTGGTTTGGTGCATACTGTTTAACAGAGCCAGGAGCTGGATCTGATGCAAACTCTGGTAAAACGAAAGCTGTTTTATCTGAAGATGGCAAATCGTATAAGATTTCTGGACAGAAAATGTGGATTTCTAATGCTGGTTTTTGTAATCTCTTTATCGTATTTGCACGTATCGAAGATGATAAGAATATTACAGGATTTATTGTAGAGAATGATCCTTCTAATGGAATCACTTTAGGTGATGAAGAGAAGAAATTAGGAATACATTCCTCTTCTACCCGTCAGGTATTTTTTAATGACTGCGTGGTTCCTGTAGAAAATATGCTTTCTGAGCGTGGTAATGGGTTTAAAATTGCCATGAACGCATTAAATGTAGGACGTATTAAACTTGCTGCCGCTTGTCTAGAAGCACAACGTCGTGTGATTAATGAATCCCTCACATATGCAAAAGAGCGTGTGCAGTTTAAAACACCTATTATCAACTTTGGTGCAATAAAAAGTAAACTAGCTACAATGGCGACTAATGCTTATGTAGATGAATCTGCTTCATATCGTGCTGCAAAAAACATTGAAGACCGTATTGCAATGCGTGAGGCAGCGGGTAATACTCACCAAGAAGCAGAACTCAAAGGTGTAGAAGAATATGCTATTGAATGTTCTATTCTCAAAGTAGCGGTATCTGAGCACGTGCAAGCTTGTAGTGATGAAGGTATACAGATTTTTGGTGGGATGGGCTTTAGTGCAGATACTCCAATGGAGTCTGCATGGCGTGATGCACGTATTGCTCGTATTTACGAAGGTACCAATGAAATTAACCGTATGCTAGCTGTAGGAATGCTTGTAAAGAAAGCCATGAAAGGTCATGTAGATCTTCTAGGGCCAGCAACAGCGGTAGGAGAAGAATTAATGGGTATTCCATCTTTTGACACACCAGATTACAGTGAGTTATTTGCAGAAGAAAAAGAATTGATAGGAAAACTTAAGAAAGTATTCTTAATGGTAGCAGGTAGTGCAGTTCAGAAATTTGGACCACAACTAGAGGAGCACCAGCAATTATTAATGGCTGCCTCTGATATTCTTATTCAAGTGTATATGGCAGAAAGTGCATTATTACGCACTGAGAAAAATGCAAAGCGTTCTGGAGAGGATTCTCAAAAAGCGCAAATTGCAATGACTCAATTGTATTTATATAATGCTGTAGATATTATTTCTACTAAGGCTAAAGAAGCTATTGTTTCTTTTGCCGAAGGCGATGAACAGCGTATGATGTTGATGGGTCTTAAGCGATTTACAAAGTATGCAAATATGCCTAATGTAGTAGCACTTAGAAATACAATTGCTGCAGACTTAGAAGAGAGTGGCAAGTATCGTTATGATGCTTAAACAAATACTGTGATAGATAAACTATACAAAGTACAAACTGATAATTACGCTTTCGCGAAAGCGTAACGGTCACAATGCCTAAAGGTTACTTCCCATAAGAAGTAACCTTTTTTTATATTCATTTACGATAACGTTTTCGTAAAACCATTGAAAACAATTATGAAGATTAAAAAAGTCTTAGTTGCCAACCGTAGTGAAATTGCCATACGAGTATTACGTGCGTGTACAGAACTCAATATAGCTACTGTCGCCATATTTACCTATGAAGATAGGTACTCACAGCACCGTCACAAAGCCGATGAGGCGTACCAGATAGGTAATGATAATGAGCCGCTTAAGCCGTATTTAGATATGGATCAAATTATTGATCTCGCTAAAGCGAAAAATGTTGACGCAATTCATCCTGGGTATGGATTTTTATCTGAAAATTCTGAATTTGCCCGCAAATGTGCAGCAAATGGAATTATTTTTATAGGCCCAGAGCCAGAAGTAATGGATGCCTTAGGTGATAAAATTACAGCTAAAAAAGTAGCAGAAAAGTGTAAGGTCCCTATTATTGAAAGTAATAAAATGGACTTAACCACACTTTCTATAGCAATTGAAGAAGCAAATAGAATAGGGTATCCTTTAATGCTTAAAGCCGCCTCTGGTGGTGGAGGTCGTGGGATGCGTATTATACGCAATAAACAAGATTTACAATTAAGTTTTGATTCTGCAAAAAACGAAGCTTTAAATGCTTTTGGGGATGATACTATGTTTCTCGAAAAATATGTGGAGAATCCAAAGCATATTGAGGTGCAAATTGTGGCAGATGCTCATGGAAACATACGTCATCTACATGAACGTGACTGTTCTGTACAACGTAGACACCAGAAGGTAGTTGAGATGGCACCTTCTTTCAATGTATCAAAAGAGGTAACCACAAAACTACATGAGCACGCTGTTGCTATAGCTCAGGAAGTGAATTACAATAATATAGGTACGGTTGAGTTTCTTGTAGACCAAGAGGATAATATTTTCTTTATAGAAGTAAATCCTCGTATTCAAGTAGAACATACCGTCACAGAGATGGTAACGGGTATTGACCTTGTGAAATCTCAAATTTTTATTGCTGGGGGTTATAAGTTGTCAGATAAGCAAATAAAAATCTATCATCAAGAGTCTATCGCAACGTATGGCTATGCGATACAATGTCGTCTCACCACGGAAGATCCTAAGAAAAATTTTACACCAGATTACGGTAAAATCACTACATATCGTAGCGCCTCAGGAATGGGTATACGTCTAGATGCGGGAAGTATTTATCAAGGGTATCAAGTGAGTCCATTTTTTGACTCTATGCTAGTAAAAGTTTCTTCTCATGGAAGAACTTTAGATGGTGCCATACGTAAAATGGTGCGTGCTCTTAAAGAGTTTAGAATACGTGGTGTTGAAACTAACATTCATTTTTTACAAAATGTCATTCAACACGATACCTTTAGAAAAGGAGAAACTACTGTGAATTTTATACAGAACACTCCTGCCCTATTTGATATTAAACTCTCTCAAGATAGAACTTCTAAAGTGGTTCAGTTTCTTGCAGAAGTAAGTGTAAACGGTAATCCTGATGTAAAGTTTGAAGACAAAACAAAAGCTTTTAGAGCACCAGTAGTTCCTGTATTCGAGAAATCTGCAGCTTTTCCAAAGGGTACGAAAGATATTCTCACTGAATTAGGACCAGAGAAATTTTGCAAGTGGCTTCTCGATGAAAAACAAATTCAGTACACAGACACTACAATGCGTGATGCGCACCAATCTTTACTAGCTACACGCATGCGTACCTATGATATGCTCAAAGTGGCCGAAAGTTTTGCAAAAAATCATGCAAATACATTTAGTATGGAAGTTTGGGGAGGTGCTACCTTTGATGTTTGTCTGCGTTTCTTACACGAGAGTCCTTGGACTCGATTACGTGAATTGAGAAAGGCAATTCCTAATATTCTTTTTCAGATGTTATTAAGAGGTTCTAATGGTGTAGGATATAAGGCGTATCCAGATAATCTCATAGAAAAGTTTGTGACCAAATCTTGGGAAAACGGTGTAGATGTCTTCCGCATTTTTGATTCATTAAACTGGGTAAAGGCAATGGAGCCTAGTATGAATTATGTACGTAAGAACACTGGAGGAATCGCGCAAGCGGCGATGAGTTACACAGGCGATATTTTAAATACTAAGCAGACTAAATATAACCTCGAGTACTATTTACAGCTCGCAAAAGATCTAGAGAACGCTGGTGCCCACATGATCGCAATTAAAGATATGGCAGGGCTTTTAAAACCATATGCAGCTACAGAATTGGTTACTGCTTTAAAAGAAACAGTAAATGTTCCTATTCATTTACACACACACGATACGTCGTCATTACAAACGGCTACCTATTTGAAAGCAATTGAGGCCAATGTAGATGTAGTGGATGTGGCGCTGGGTGGGTTATCTGGACTTACCTCTCAACCCAACTTCAATGCGGTGGTAGAGATGATGAAATTTCAAGAGCGTGATCATCAATTTGACATGAAATCGTTAAATCAATTTTCAAATTTCTGGGAAGACACCCGAGAATTGTATTACCCGTTTGAGTCTGGTTTAAAAGCGGGAACAGCAGAAGTATTTCAACACGAAATTCCGGGCGGTCAATATTCTAACTTGAGACCGCAGGCTACGGCACTAGGCTTAGGAGATCGTTTTTCTGAAGTAAAGCAAATGTATGCTGCCGTAAATAAAATGTTTGGCAACTTAGTCAAAGTTACACCAAGCTCTAAAGTAGTGGGTGATATGTCCATCTTTATGGTTACTAATAATTTAACACCAGAAGATGTAATGCAGCGTGGACAAGAAATCTCTTTTCCAGAATCTGTTATAAACTTCTTTAAAGGAGATTTAGGACAGCCAGTAGGCGGTTTCCCAAAAGAACTACAAAAGATTATTCTAAAAAATAGAGAAGCTTATAGTGAGCGACCTAATGCGCATCTATCACCTGTAGACTTTGATAAGGAATTTGAGGCCTTTACTAGCAAATTTCAAAAAGGGTTTACGAGACCATTAGAAATGGAGGATTTCTTATCTTATATGTTGTATCCAAAAGTATTTGAGCAAGCACATGAGAATTATAAGAAGTACGGAAATTTAGCATTGGTACCGACCACCAATTTCTTTTACGGGATGAAATTGCGAGAAGAAATTCTTATAGAATTAGAGCCTGGCAAAACAGTTATTATTAAGTTACTTTCCATCAGTATTCCTAACGATGATGGAATGCGTACGGTATTTTTCCAAGTAAATGGTGAAAATAGATTTGTAGAGATTCTAGATGCCTCTTTGAACATTAAGAAAGAAATAAATCAAAAAATTGATCCTGAAAATGAAGATCAGATAGGAGCTCCACTTCAAGGCTTGCTTTACAAAGTATTGGTTAAGAAAGGGCAAGAAGTGAAAGAAAACGACCCTCTATTTATTATTGAAGCCATGAAAATGGAAACAACCGTTACTGCTTTTAAAGATGGAAAAGTTTCTGCAGTGATCCTTTCTGAAGGTGAGATGGTGCAACAGGATGATCTTGTGGTTACTATAAGCTAGTATATACACAATAAATTGTTTTAAAGCCTCACCAATACCTTGGTGGGGCTTCTTTTTAGGCATATTGAGTCATCTCATAACGATAATTATGGAGTGTTTAACTGTTAGCAACCCTTTTATTAATCAACGCTGGGTTGTCAATATATAAATCCCCATAACTCGCTACGCATCCTATATGTGATACATCTTTTACTATATACCTCCATCTTTTTCTTAACTCTGTCGTCTATAATTCAGTACTTTATGGTGTCATCTAATTCTGTAGAAAGCAGTTAAAAAAATTAGATAGTCTTGAACTAAGTTCTCATGAACAAGGCGTAATAAAAGATTTGAAATTATCTCAAAAAATTTATACTAGCGGTAGCCATCACCTTAGAGTACAGTTAATGAAGCACAACCTAATGCAGAATTATAAAGTGATACCAAAATCGAAAAACTTATATAAATATGGTGCCAACCATTTACCCAAAGGTGAAAGTTTATTAGAACTTCAAGATATAGGGAGTTTAATAAATAACATTGCGGATAGTCAATTTGAATCATCTTTACATATAATGGTCATTGGAAAAAATGGTATACAAGGTGTACCCTTAAATGGTATGGAAAATCAAAAAATAGACCCAAATAGTGATGACTTAAAACATTTTAAAGTATTTTTTGATAGCATGGGTGAAAGCAAATGGTATCTTTTCAATAACAAAGAAATTTTAAATAAATTAATATCAAACAAAATAAAAATTGAGAACAAAACATTAGAGAGGGTAATTAAAGGGTACGATTATGTCATTGTAATCCCCGAAATTACTCCTGCTAGTTTTATTAATTAACATTTCCCGTTAAGTGTTCGTTTAGAATTAATTTCATAAATTATGAAACTTACGTATGTTGTAGTCCACTATACGAATAAAAATATGAAGGTCAATTAACTTTAATATACGACTCAACGTGAACGCTTTGTCATCCTTAAGTGAATTGTAGATTTCCAGAAAACAGCTGAAACCTCCATTAATTGTACTCTTTAAGAGTGCTAACTATAATTAAGTAGCACAACACATTTGTACAGAAATATTCATAATGAAGCCATGACTAACAAAGAATTACTAGAAAAATTTTACACGTCATTTGCCCAAGGAAACTTCAAAGGAATGACAGAATGCTATGATGAAAATATTCTGTTTAAAGACCCAGTTTTTGGAACGCTAAGAGGAAAAAGAGCACGTGCTATGTGGGAAATGCTTTTATCTAGAAAGTCTAAGGATTTAGAAATCAATTATGAAATCATAAACTCTACAACTGAGCAGGGTAATGTAAGATGGACAGCCACATATCTTTATGGTAAAAAAAAGAGAAAAGTCATTAATAACGTCAGCTCAAACTTCAAATTTAAAAATGGAAAAATTGTTGAGCATATAGATTCTTTCAACCTTTGGAAATGGACTAAACAAGCACTAGGATCAATTGGATACGTATTAGGATGGACTCCATTTTTAAAAAAGAAAATGCAGGATGCTACAAACAAAAAACTAGACGATTTTAGTGGAAAAAAAAATTACGACATTTAATAATCACTATCGAGAATTCCCAATAATTTCCTACATCTAAAATTTATCTCGAATTTTGAGCTAAATTTTTGATTTAATTACTTATTGTAAGTACTGCACAAAATTAATCTTAATAGATAAAACAGCTAGTATAACTTTTTTTAGATCACTAGTCACTCTTAAAGATGGTATTATTGCACTAAAATTATGCATATATGTCAAAGTTAGAACAAATTATTCCCAATGGCGTGATGCTCAACGCATACCCAGATAGTATTGGAGCAACGTTAAGTGATATGATTTCTGTTTTACAAAAACCAGAAATGCAGGAGGCTTTCTCATTATTCTATATTTTACCTACGTTTTTCAATAGTGATTTAGATAGAGGATTCTCCATTATAGATTATAACATTAACAATACACTGGTATCTACGCAAGATTTAGAAGATCTTAAAGAGCTAGATATTATGCTCAAATTTGATATCGTTCTTAATCATTTATCCGTTGCATCTCCTCAATTTAAAGACCTATTGAAAAAAGGCAGTAACTCGCCTTACGCTGATTTTTTCATTAATTGGAATACATTTTGGCAAAATAACACAGCCACAGTTAAAGATGGTGTGGCTATTCCACCGCAAGACATGTTAAATAAGCTTTTCATGCGTAAGCCTGGACTCCCTGTCCTAAAAGTAAATTTTCCAGACGGTAGTGAACCTCCTTATTGGAATACATTTTATCAAAAAGTTACCTACCAACCCATATCAATAGCTACACTCTCAACTATTACTTCTTTAACTGAGTCTGCCAAGAAGGAGGCAGTTCAATTAGTCAACAAGGCTATCAAAAAAAATGAGGCTTTAGAGTCCATACGCTTTCGCGAAAGCGAACCTGCAAAAAATGAAATTCTTGACCTAGTAAGAAATAATTGCGTGTATTTAGGTCAGATGGATGTAAATGCAAAATCTCAGAAAGTATGGGATTTTTATGACGAAACACTCAGGAAAGTTAGTGGTTATGGTTGTAAGATATTACGATTAGATGCTTTTGCTTATTTACATAAAGAAGTAGGAGAGCGTAATTTCTTTAATACTCCTGGGACCTGGGAATATTTAGATCGCATTCAAAAGATTGCAAAAAAATATGAGTTAACATTGTTGCCAGAAATTCATGCAGAATATGGTGTAGGCCTTCATGATGAAGTTGCTAGAGAGGGCTATCAGATTTATGATTTTTTCTTACCTGGCTTGTTAATCCATACGCTTGAAACCAGCTCTGCAACTGCATTGCTTAAGTGGGCAAACGAGATTGTTACAAAAGGATATAAAACTGTAAATATGCTAGGTTGCCACGATGGGATACCTGTTCTGGACCTCAAGGGAGCACAACAGGATGATTCGTATCGTGCTGGATTGCTCGATGACAACGAAATAGAAAATTGTATCGAAACTATTTTAGAACGTGGTGGTCGAGTTAAGAATATATATGATCCAGAAGGTAACAAAATTTCATATTACCAAGTTAATGCAACCTATTATAGCGCTTTGGGAGAAAGTGATGATAAGCTACTTCTCGCTAGGGCGATACAATTATTTATGCCCGGTATCCCTCAAATTTGGTACTTAGACCTCTTTGCTGGAAAAAATGATTATAACGCAGCAGATGCTGCTGGACAAGGTGGGCATAAGGAAATTAATAGAACCACACTATCACTAGATCAGGTAGAACAAAGGCTAGAAATGGAGGTTGTACAAAAGCAACTAGAAATGATTAAGCTACGTAACACCTCGGTGGCCTTTAATGGTACGTTTACAATAGAGAAAAAGGCTAACAATCATTTTTCTATGAGTTGGGAGCACCAAGACGCTTTTGCGATGCTAACGGTAGATTTAAAAAAGCTTAGCTATGCGATTACTACCTCAAAAGATAAAACTAGTTAATGGCATATCAACTGCTCTCCTCCCCGCTTCAGGGCTTTACAGATTTTAGATTTAGAAATGCGCAAGCAAAATTCTTTGGAGGGATAGATACTTACTACGCTCCTTATATACGACTCAATGGGAAGATGGTCATTAAGGGTAGTTACCAAAGAGATCTAGATCCTGCGGTAAATACGGCGCTAGAAGTGATCCCACAGGTCATGACCGCAAGTGCAGATGAATTTATATTTGTTATCAAGTATATTCAATCCCTTGGTTACAAAGAGCTGAATTGGAACTTGGGCTGCCCCTATCCTATGGTGACTAAAAGTGGCATGGGTTCGGGATTGATATGTAATACCGAAAAAATTGATCATATTCTAGATCGTGCGCATAGCGAAACAGATGTAACTATCTCTATGAAGATGAGATTGGGATATGAACATAGTACGGAGATTCTAGAGTCGTTTAAAGTTTTAGATAAATACCCGCTTAAAAATGTAGCTATTCACGCACGTTTAGGGAAACAATTATACAAAGGCGGTGTAGATCTTAATGGCTTTCAGCAATGTATTGATCAGGCAAAGCATACCCTGTATTACAACGGTGACATTACAAGTGTATCGCAATTTAAGAAAATGCAAGAACGCTTTCCATCTATTGAGCATTTTATGATGGGAAGAGGACTTATCTCAGATCCTTTCTTACCTAGCATGATTAAAGCAGACACTACAGTTTATCCTAAAGATAGATGGGAGCGATTTAGAGCCTTTCACGATACAATATATGAGCAATACGATGCTGCACTCTCTGGCCCTACGCCTATTAAGATGAAGATGCTCGGGTTTTGGGAATTTTTCTCTAAGACTACCCATAATCCTCAAAAGGTATATAAAGCGATTAAAAAAGCAGGCAATCCTATAAAGTATCGCAAAGCTGTTGATGAGATTCTAAAAATGCAACAGTGATGGCAATTTGAAGTATCTTTGTGAGGCTTTAATAGAACCCGTTTTGCAAGACATACTCCTCATAACTCCACCCTTTACCCAACTAAATACTCCCTATCCCGCGACTGCCTACATAAAAGGTTTTCTCAATACAAAAGGGATTAATAGTTACCAGATGGATCTGGGTATTGAGGTCTTGTTAGAACTTTTTAGTGCAAAGAGGTTTACAGAAATTTTTACACAAGTCTTACATAAAGACAGCGCACTTTCTGAAAATGCACTACGCATTCTTACCTTACGTAACGAGTATATTCAAAAAATTGATCCTGTGATCGCATTTCTACAAGGCGATAACCAGACACTTGCCAGACAGTTGTGTACAGATACATTTTTACCTCGTGCATCACGTTTTGAGCAGCTGGACGATATTGACTATGCTTTTGGAGAAATGGGACTACAAGACAAAGCAAAACACCTTGCTACTCTCTTTCTAGAAGACCTTTCAGATTTTATCATCGAGTGTGTAGATCCACATTTTGGTTTTAGTCGCTATGCAGAAAAGTTGGGGCAAAGCGCCAATAGTTTTGATGAGTTGTATGAAAGATTACAAGAAAAACCGAGTTATATAGATGAGTTAACGATAGAAATATTGTCGTCACGCTTTCGCGAAAGCGTACCCAAACTAGTTCTCATTTCGGTACCATTTCCTGGAAATTTGTATAGTGCTTTTCGTTGTGGTCAATACCTAAAGAAACACTTCCCCGATACCAAAGTTGCTATGGGTGGTGGTTTTCCAAATACAGAATTACGTAGTGTAAGCGATACTCGTGTGTTTGAGTTTATCGACTACATCACCCTAGACGATGGTGAACTTCCTGTAGAACACCTTATTGAAAATGTGATTTATCATAAAGATGCAGCTACATACAAACGAACATTTCTAATTGAAAATGGTAATGTAGTTTATAAAAACAATAGTCTAAAAGCTGATTATAAACAAGTGGACGTGGGAACGCCAGATTATAGTGATCTCCTACTTTCTAAATATGTTTCGGTAATTGAGATTGCAAACCCCATGCATAGCTTGTGGAGCGATGGTAGATGGAACAAACTTACCATGGCACACGGTTGTTACTGGGGAAAATGTACCTTTTGTGATATCTCGCTGGATTATATTAAAATATATGAGCCAGTTGCCGCACGTACGTTAGTAGATCGTATAGAAACGCTGGTAGCTGAGACAGGGCAAAGCGGTTTTCACTTTGTAGATGAAGCGGCACCACCTGCATTAATGAAAGCCGTTGCCTTAGAAATTCTCAGGCGAAAGCTAGTTATTACTTGGTGGACTAATATCCGTTTTGAGAAAAATTTTACCGCCGATTTGTGTAAGCTGCTAAAAGCGTCGGGTTGTATTGCCGTTTCAGGTGGTTTAGAGGTAGCCTCAGACAGACTCCTAAAGCTTATAGATAAAGGAGTGAGCGTGGCAAAGGTAGCTCAGGTAACTCGCAATTTTACGGAGGCAGATATAATGGTACACTCCTACTTGATGTATGGATACCCAACCCAAACTATTCAAGAAACTGTGGATAGTTTAGAAATGGTACGTCAGTTATTTGAGCTGGGGATTATACAATCTGGCTTTTGGCATCAGTTTGCACTTACTACACATAGTCCTGTTGGATTAGATCCAGAAAGCTATGGCGTTGTTCCTCATTATAATGATATTACATTTGCTAATAATGATGTAGAATTTACAGACCAAACGGGAATTGATCATAGTCTATTTAGTTATGGTTTAAAAAAATCACTCTACAATTTTATGCACGGGATTGGATTTGACTTAGAACTTCAAGAGTGGTTTGAGTTTGACATTCCAGAAACAAACATTGCAGCAGATTATATTGAAAATTGTTTACAAATAGCTCCGCGACTTTCTGAAAAAGCAACCGCCAAAGTTATATGGCTGGGTAATAATCCCATTGTTACAGCGTATAAAAAGAAAAAACGATCGATGGCCTCGTTGCTCTTTATAGATAAAACGCAGGAATTTTCCATTATTTTAGAAAAACAACAATCTGACTGGCTTTTAAAATGGCTACCATTACTTTCTCCCTATACTGAGAAAGCAATAACATATGGTATGTTGCAAAAAGATTATGAGACAGAAATGGATAATTTTGAATTGTTCTGGTTTTCTAAATCTATACAGCAACTACGTCAATCAAATTTGTTAGTTCTTTAACCTTAGTCAATAAAAAAGCGGTATATCAATAAATTGATACACCGCATTTCACAATAGAAACAGTTATTTAAATAACTGAGTTCTCCACTTGTACTTTGTCAAGAGCGTCACCTATTAAGGTATCACCTTTAATAATTTCAAATGTGCTTTTGTTTGCAACATCATCATTTAGTGAGCGCACGAGCGTTTGTGCTACGTCATCTCTTGATATTTCTCCTTGCTCTTTAAGTGAGCTAGATAATTTGATTTTTTGATTTCCTTTATCATTTGTAAGTGATCCAGGACGCACTATGGTGTAGTTGAGTTTACTTCCTTTTAAATGCTCATCTGCATTATGTTTAGCCCATAAATATTCTTCTAAATCATCTGCTTCTCCTGGAGCATCTGCTCCTAAAGAACTTAACATCACAAATTTGTGAATATTTGAATTTTGGGAAGCATCTACTAATTTGATTGCTCCTTGTTCATCTACTTCTTTTACTTTCTTTCCTCCAGAACCTGCAGCAAAGATTACTTTATCTGCACCGTTAACGGAGTGTGAGACATCTCCTTCAAGATCTGCCATTACTGTTTTAATCCCTCTTGATTCAAATTGCTCTTTTTGAGATTCCTTACGCACCATTGCGATAGGCTCAAAATATTGAGATTCATTCAAAAGGTCTATTATTTTATTTCCTGTGGTGCCAGTTGCACCTGCTACTACAATTTTTTCCATAACTACAATTTACAAACAACCCATTATGTTTATAGCACTCTACAGCTGGTTTAACCCATACTTATGACAGTTTTATAACTTCATTAATAAAATTAGGTACAATTCTCATATCTAAGCATCATTAAGTATCTTGCTTTAAACCAGAAGCTATACCCTTACTTTGAAAAACTCACGTATAAAAAAGAGGTCTATTGGCACTATCGTACTACTTATCTTAGCTGGAGAGGCCGTTTTTATATTACCATTTGTAATTGCTAGGATATTTAGACCAACACTATTAGAGGTATTAAATATCACTAATACGGAGCTTGGGTATTGCTTTTCCATTTATGGTATTGCTGCTATGATTTCTTATGGTTTGGGCGGTTTCATAGCAGACGTATATGAACCTAGAAAACTTATTACTATATCGTTATTTACAACCGCTTTAGGTGGCATTGTACTAGCAAATAATCCCACAATAATCATTTTGCAGATAGTCTATGGTTATTGGGGAGTAACTACTATTTTTCTTTTCTGGGCCGCTATGATTAAAGCTACACGATTGTGGGGCGGTACTAGAAGTCAAGGCAAGGCTTTTGGTTTTCTGGATGGAGGACGTGGGATGGTAGGAGTAATTTTAGGTATTATAGGTGTAAGCATATTTGCCATCGTTACTAAAGGTAATGATCAAAATATGACCTTAGCAGAAAAGACTCGTGCATTACACATTATCATATATGGAGCATCAATTACTATCGCTCTTATTGGTATACTCGTATATTATTTTCTAAAGTTTGACACAGTTGTAGCGCAGGATGTAAAGAATAAGGTGCGCTGGAAAGATTCTAAAAAAGTCCTTCGACTGCCATCGGTTTGGTTATTGATGGTTATAATTGTTTGTGCCTATTTTGGATATAAAATTACAGACATACTTCCACAATTTGCTAGTGATGTTTTAAAATTTAATGCTATTGACTCAGGTAAAGTAGGAACCTATCTTCTCTTTATAAGACCTATTGTAGGTGTTAGTTTTGGCTACCTTGCAGATCGTTCTAAACCAACAAAATATCTTTTAGTTGGATTTGCCCTTTGCCTTTTTGGAAGTTTGTTATTGATTACAGACCTGGCAAGCACACAAGCAATAATATACCTGCTTTCGATGACAGTTACAGCTATTGGTGTGTATGCTGCACGTGTTTTATATTTTGCAGTGCTAGCCGAAGGAAATATACCAGTTCACCTTACGGGCACGGCAGTAGGCATCATATCTCTGGTAGGTTATACGCCAGATATTTTTGCTGGACCTATGATTGGATATTATCTAGATAATTTTGCTGGAAGAGCGGGTTACAATCAGCTATTTATATGGTTTGCGTTATTTTCCCTAATTGGAATTCTAGCTGCGGTTTTACTAAGGAGAGTACGTATAGTTCGCTTTCGCGAAAGCGAACAGTCTCCAATTGCTAGTGATACATCTGAAAAACCTTAAGAGCTTCATTATAGCTACTTTCAAAACTCATGGTGTTCACATTATCGTTTGCTTTTACGGACGAAAAATAAGAAACTAGTTTTTCCGTCGGCATATTCCCTGTCAATTCGTCTTTTGCCATAGGACAACCACCAAAACCTTGGATGGCACCATCGAACCTCCTACAGCCTGCTTTATAGGCAGCATCTACCTTTTCATGCCATTTTGTAGGAGTAGTATGTAAATGTGCGCCAAATTCAACATCTGTATAACTTGGAATCAAATTTGAAAAAAGGTAATCAATTGTTTTTGGATCAGAGCTTCCTACTGTATCAGAGAGTGAGAGAATTTTCACTCCCATTTGGTATAATTTATCCGTCCACTCCCCTACGATATCTACATTCCACGGATCTCCGTATGGATTCCCAAATCCCATGGAAATATACACGACAAGTTCTTTATCATGCTTGTGAGCGAGGGCTATAACTTCTTTTAATAGCTCAACAGATTGGTCAATCGTTTTATGAGTGTTACGCATCTGGAAATTCTCAGAAATAGAAAAAGGATAGCCTAAATAATCTACCATATCATGCTTTACAGCCTCTTGGGCACCACGAAGGTTCGCAACAATGGTTAGGAGTTTACTATCTGTTTTTGAAAGATCTAATTGTTCTAAGACAGACGCGCTATCTTTCATTTGTGGAATCGCCTTAGGAGATACAAAACTTCCTACATCAATGGTATCAAAACCACAACGCAATAGAGATTGTATATACTGTACTTTTTTTTCAGTAGGGATCCATTGCTTAATGCCTTGCATAGCATCTCGAGGACATTCAATAATTTTTACACGATTACTCACCTTGTAAAAATAGTAGTTTCAACCCATCTCATAAAATAATTAGAGGAAGTTAAAAGATTTTATGTACATTGGTATTTTAAAGACATATAATGTACTTTACAGATATCTAAAGTATATTTAAAAGTAAATTCTTACAAACTTCAATCTAAATTACATTTATGAACGTATAAATATTTTAAATCTTCTTATAAATTAAAAATTTAATTATGAAAAAAAGTACCCCTACCCACGTAATTAGTTATTTTAATAGTTTCCCAAAGCTTACGCTAGCCTTACTACTTATTTTATGGTTTAGTTCAAGTATGTTACTGATAACTGCTCAAAGCGTCGTTGAGCAAAATGGCCGTCTCACCGTTACTGGTAACAAAGTTACCAACCAGTCTGGCTCCCCCATAAGTCTTGCAGGAAATAGTATTTTCTGGAGTAATTACAGTGAAGGAGCCCAATTTTATACTGCACAAACTGTCTCAAAAATTGCTGGACCAGAATGGAATTCTTCAATAATAAGAGCGGCAATGGGCGTAGAAGATTACAATGGATATATTTCTAATCCAGCTCAAGAAAAAGCAAAAGTAATCGCTATTGTAGATGCGGCTATTGCAGAAGGTATCTATGTGATTATAGACTGGCATTCCCATAATGCAGAAGATTATCAAAATCAAGCTGTACAATTCTTTACAGAAATGTCTCAGCTTTACGGATCTTATCCCAATGTTATTTATGAAGTTTACAATGAACCTATTGGGCAACCCTGGTCAGAAATAAAAGCGTACGCAGAAGCTGTTACACAGGCAATAAGATCAAACGATCCCGACAATTTAATCGTTGTAGGTACCTCTTTTTACTCTCAAAAAGTTACACAAGCATCGCTTAATCCCCTTAACGATCAGAACACTGCGTACACACTGCACTTTTACGCAGGAACACATGGTGAGTCTTTGCGTAATGACGCTAGAACTGCTATGAATAACGGGATTGCGCTTTTTGTTACAGAGTGGGGTGCAGTAAATGCTAATGGTGATGGAGGTGCCGCAATCGAAGAGACCAATAAATGGATGGAATTTTTAAAAGAAAATCACATCAGCCACGCAAATTGGTCTATTAGTGACAAAAACGAAGGTGCTTCTGTAGTTGCTTCTGGAACTGGTATAAATGGGCTAATCGCTAATAATTTAACTACCATTGGTTTCTTTGTGCAGGATATCATTAAAAACTGGACCACTTCTATTACTCCTTCACCTACTAATCAAACCGCCTATGCTATTCATAACATACCCGGTACTATAGAAGCAGAAGATTATGATAACGGCGGTAACTCGGTTGCTTACTTTGATAGTACTAGCGGCAATTACGGGAATTCACTACGCTCAGATGATGTAGACAAAGAGCCTACGACAGATACGGGAGGAGGTCATAACGTAGGATTTACAACAGACGGAGAGTGGCTTGAGTATACCATTTCAAATATTACGGCAGGCACGTATGATATAGAATTTAGAGTAGCCAGCACAAGATCTTCTAATAAATCTATTAGTTTAAGTCTAGAAGGCACTTCTTTGGGTACAATTGCTGTACCTAATACTTCTGGATGGCAACAATGGGAAACGGTGACGTTAAGAGATATTTTTATAGCCGGAGGAAAGGACCAAGTTATGAGGTTTTCTTTTAATGATGGGGCTTTTAATTTAAATAAAACGACTTTTATTTCACGACCATCTAATTCTGATACGCAATATACTATTCGAGCTAAAGGTGTTACAGGTGAAGAAAAAATTGAGCTGGTAATTGACCAAACTACCTTAGGCACATTTAATTTAAGTAAAAACTTCAAAGAGTTTACAGTTGCTACCACGGTAACTGGAACTCCCCGAATAACCTACATTAACGATAGCTATACAAGAGATGCTGAGATAGATTGGTTAAGAATAGACGGTAGTACTTTACAAGCAGAGGCGCAACCTACGAATACTTCAGTATACCAAGATAATTCTTGTGGCGGGTCGTATAGTCAAATAATGAATTGCCCAGGGTTTATTGAATTTGACAACTCCCCTTCAACAACAGGTGCTCTAGAAATCTCTAATGAAAATGTGACTCTTTTTCCCAATCCGATGGCTGATGAAGTACGTATTGTATCTACAAATTCAAACGACACTTTTGGAGATCTCTTAATCACTAATGTGACAGGAGCTACTGTTTTAGAGGGTAATCTCAAATCATCTAATGCGGTTCAGATTCAGCATTTGCCTCCAGGCATTTATTTTGCAACAATTCAAGTAAATGGTAATTTGATAAAGAAAACTATGGTTAAGAAATAGGTGAATTTATCCTTAATTATTAAAAATGCAAATAGTATAAAGGGTGTTGCGCTTTCGCGAAAGCGTGATACCTTTTTACTTTTCAACAATTTTTTCTACTATCTTATCTACACAATTAATACCATCAATAGCTGCAGAAATGATTCCTCCAGCATAACCCGCTCCTTCCCCACAAGGATACAAACCTTTAATATCCACATGCTCTAATGTTTCCCATTTACGTGGGATAGAAACCGGTGAAGAGGTACGGCTTTCTGGAGCATGAATGATTGCCTCGTTAGTTAGGTATCCTTTCATCTTTTTACCGAAAGCGACAAATGCTTTTTTAAGTCTTTTAGAAAGAATGTTAGGAAGTACTTTATTGAGGTCTACTGAAACAATGCCTGGCTGATAAGAGGTTTTCGGAAAGTTTTTAGACACCCGACCATCAACAAAATCTCGCATGCGCTGTGCAGGTGCAGCTTGTGTTTTACCAGCAGCTTCCCAGCAGGAACGCTCTACAGATTTTTGAAAATCTAAGCATACAAATGGATCTCCTTCTTTATAGTTAGGTAAGTCTTCTGGGGTAACACTTACTACAATACCAGAATTTGCATAAGGATTATCACGTTTGCTAGGGCTCCAACCATTAGTGACGATCTCTTCTTGAGCGGTTGCACAAGGTGCAATAATCCCTCCTGGACACATACAAAAAGAATATACTCCCATACCATCTACCTGCTGTACTAAACTATACGATGCTGGTGGTAAATACGGGTTATCTCCATCTGAGTGATATTGAATATTATCAATTAATTCCTGTTTATGCTCAATACGCACGCCTATGGCAAAAGGCTTTGCCTCAATTTTAATATTACGTTTATGTAATAAGTAAAATATATCTCGTGCACTATGTCCCGTAGCTAAAATAACATTAGAATAAGATAACCACTTTCCCTCATTAATTTGGATGGCTTCTATCGCATTATCCTTAACACTTATGTCTGTGAGCTTGCTATTAAAATGAACTTCTCCACCGTATTCAATGATGGCTTCACGCATAGCAGTGATGATCTTAGGTAGTTTATTTGTTCCTATATGAGGATGTGCATCTACTAGAATATCTTCTACCGCGCCGAAATGGACAAACCACTCTAATGCTTTTAAAACATTACCTCTCTTTTTAGATCGCGTATATAGTTTACCATCAGAATAGGTACCAGCTCCTCCTTCTCCAAAACAGTAGTTTGATTCTGGATTTACAATATGTTCTTTATTAATAGCAGCAAGATCCCGGCGTCTTGCTCTTACATCTTTACCACGTTCATACACTATTGGCTTGAGTCCGCCCTCTACGGCTCTCAAAGCAGCATACAAACCTGCAGGTCCAGCGCCTATAATGGCAATCTCTGGAGCCTGAGAAACATCTTGAGGAATGAATGGTGGTATTTTAGGTCGCTCTTCGTCCTTTTTCCAAAACTCGATTTGGAGCGAAATTTTTACTGGAGATTTACGTGCATCGATACTACGCTTTCGGATGTCCCACTCCCGTACATCATCTGCTCTAAGTCTAGCTTTTTTAAAAGCTAGCTCTGCAATATAATCATCATCTTCTGTTTGATGAGGTAAAACGTTAATTTGTACAAGTGTTGACATGCAGCGAAGATACGTTGTTCAACATTTTAATCCCATTTCATTCATACAGAAAGTCTTTAACTGTAAACTTTCTTCAAATTATTTATGAATAAATGAAATTCTAATCTATTTCTTCGTAATCAATATATTCCCCAACAACTTCACTAGACTTTTTAGGAACATCCTTTGGTGGCATTTGAGTTTTAGTAGTCTGCTGCTGAAAGCCTTTGAAGGCGCTCTGCATTTTTTCACCTGCTTTTTTTGTGAGGTATCTAACTATGTATGGCCACGCTAATCTACCTAGGAAGCGAAGCACAAAATAGATAAGCAAGATTATCGCTAGAGTTTTTAAAAAACTTGGAATTTCTGCTACTAATAGCATATTTAAATAATTTTGATTCAAAATTAATAATTAATGAGCGCAACAATACTGCACATAAGCTTAAAAAAAAGATAAATTCTCATATATTTGAATATTAACCCTTCTCTATGAAAAAACTTATAGACCGCTTATTAATATTAGGTGTCATTTCCGTAAGCCTTACTATAAATGCACAGTATACAGAAACTATAAATTCTAATAGACCTGGTGAATCACAAGGTGCTTTTAGTGTAGGTAGATCTGTAGCGCAACTAGAAACTGGTTTTGACATAGGAAATGATTCTCACGAATTATTAAGAACAGATACAGATATCACTGGCTTTAATGCAGCCCTTAGATATGGCCTATTATTTGAGCAATTAGAGCTTAATGCTGATTTTAGATACCAACGTAATGAGGTAAACTTTACGTCTGGAACGTCAAATCCAGAAATAAAAGCGGGTATAGAGACACTACAAGTGGGTGCAAAGTATCTTCTTTACGATCCTTATAAATATTCAAAAGAAGAAATAAATTTATATAGCTATCATGCTAATAATAAATTTAAATGGAAAACACTCATCCCCGCAGTAAGTGTTTACGGAGGGGCGGTTTTTGATTTTGAAGATAATAAAATCTATCCGCTACGGGATTCTGGCGTTAGTCCTACCGCTGCAATTATCACGCAACACAACTGGGGACCATGGGTCTGGGTAAATAATGTCATATTTGATAGAATAAGCTCAACCTACCCTACTACTTCGTGGATTACCACAATGACACACTCTTTTAGCTCTAAGTTTGCTGGTTTTGGCGAGTATCAAATAATTAGTGGAGATCTGTATGCAGATTATTTATTTAGAGGTGGCGCTGCATACTTAATAACAGATGATTTTCAAATAGACGTAAGTGGTCTCATAAATTTAAAAAATACCCCATCACGATGGAATGTTTCGGCTGGTCTTTCCTATCGTTTAGATTTGCATAAAAAAGATGATATTTTAAAGGACACTTCAAAAGATACTAAAAAAATAGGCACTTCTAAGAAAGCTTCCAGAAAAAGCAGTAGCTCAAAAAGAAAGCGTAAGGATGGTATAAATCCAGACGGTTTATAACACAAGAATTAATATAATCGATCCAAATACTAGATGATTACCCTCAAGGAAATGAAAACATCTGCAGAGCTTAAACAGTTTGTTAAGTTCCCATTTGCACTCTATAAAAACGAAAAGAATTGGGTTCCACCACTTATTAACGATGAGTTAGAAAGTATGGACCCAGAAAAAAATCCTGTATTTAAAAACGCAGAGGCTAGATATTTTCTCGCTTTCGCGAAAGCGGAAAACGGAAAAGAAAAAGCCGTAGGAAGAATATGTACAATCATCAACCATATTGAAGTCAAAGAACAAGGGAAACCAAAGATGCGTTTTGGCTGGTTTGATACCATAGATGACATTGAAGTGACAAAAGCATTACTTGCCAAAGTGTCTGAAATAGGAAGAGAAAATTCTCTTGAATATATGGAAGGTCCTGTAGGTTTTTCTAATATGGAGAAAGCTGGCGTTTTAATAGAAGGATTTGAGCATCGCAACACCATGATTACATGGTATAATTATCCATATTACAAAGATCATTTTGAACAATTAGGTTTTGAAAAAGCATCGGAGTGGGTAGAATTTAAAATTCAAATCGATCCGCCCGAAAAGCAAAACCCAAAAGTGGCTAAGTTTGCAAATATAATTACTGAAAGATATAAACTTAGACCATTAGAATTCAAGTCTACAGCAGAGGTACGCCCTTATGTAGATGATATGTTTGATTTGCTAAATAAGACTTACAATACTTTGAGTACTTTTGTACCTATACAACAATATCAAATAGATCATTATAAAGAAAAGTACATAAAGTACATACACCCAGATTTTATCAAGTGTATTCAAGATGAAAATGGAAAGCTTGTGGCATTTGCCATTACAATGCCTTCTTTTAACGATGCACTTAAAAAAGCTAATGGTAGTTTATTTCCTTTTGGCTTCTATCATTTATTGAAGGCAAAGAAGAAAAATGATACGGCTGCTTTTTACCTTATAGGTATTGACCCAGAGTATCAAAATAAGGGAGTCACCGCGGTAATTTTTCAAAAAATGCAGGAACTCTTTAATTCTAGAGGTATTACACAAGTAGAAACGAATCCTGAGCTAGAAGAAAACAAAGCCATACAGCAGCTCTGGAAAAATTACGATCACGTGTTGCATAAAAGAAGACGTACCTATAGAAAAGACTTATAAGTTTAAATCTCAGTACGCTAAGCCTAAAAAATTAACGGATATGGATTTGGAAAGCATCACAGTAGTTAAACTACTAGTTGACTTTGGCTTAGTGATCCTTATTCTTATGGTGCAACTAATTGTCTATCCTAGCTTTTTGTATTTAGAAAGAGGACGTCTTTTGGATTGGCATATTAAGTATACTAGAGCGATCACAGTTATAGTAGCTCCTTTAATGTGCTTACAATTATTTATTGCATTATATATAGCTTTCTGGATACATACTACATCTTATACCCTTTTAAATTTAGCATTAGTCCTAATTACCTGGATACTCACCATGTTATTATTTGTTCCAATTCATAAGAGAATCAATACGAATACATTTACAGAGATTGACTTACAAAAATTAGTAAGTCGAAACTGGTGGCGTGTTCTAGTTTGGGTGATAATTTTTGTGATGAGTATTCTAAGAGTTGCGTATGAATATTAACATACTCAATGCTTACTTGAGTTTTTTAGTGTGATCATTAGCATGCCTTATTTTCGCGAAAGCAAAAAACAATAATTTCTATAAAGAAAAACTCCGCTACAAGAACGGAGTTTTATGATTTGTAGCATACGGCAGATTATTAAGCTGCGTTTTGCTTTTTAATTAAGTTTAAAGCACTCCCTTCACGATACCAAGCGATTTGCGCATCGTTATAAGTGTGGTTTACTTTAATTGTATCTGTACTTCCATCTGCATGAACAATCTCCACTGTAAGCGGTTTGTCTGGTGCAAACTCTGCAATATCTACAAAGTTAAATGTATCATCTTCCTGAATAAGATCATAATCTGCTTCATTTGCAAAGGTAAGACCTAGCATTCCTTGCTTTTTAAGGTTTGTTTCGTGTATACGAGCAAAAGATTTTACAATCACTGCAGCTACACCTAAGTGACGTGGCTCCATTGCTGCATGCTCACGTGAAGAACCTTCTCCATAATTGTGATCTCCTACCACTACGGTTTTGATCCCTGCTTTCTTATACTCACGCTGAGTATCTGGTACGCCACCAAACTCTCCCGTAAGTTGATTCTTGACAAAGTTTGTTTTCTTTCCAAATGCGTTTACAGCTCCTATCAAACAGTTATTAGAAATATTATCTAAGTGCCCACGGTAACGTAACCAAGGTCCTGCCATAGAAATATGGTCTGTTGTACACTTCCCAAATGCCTTAATAAGCAACTTCATTCCTTGCATCTCGCTATCTTTGATAGGCTCAAAAGGCGTCAAAAGCTCAAGACGCTCAGAATCTTCAGCTACGATTACCTCGACGCTGCTTCCATCTTCTTCTGGTGCTAAATATCCATTTTCTTCTACTTCAAAACCTTTAGGAGGAAGTTCCCATCCTGTTGGCTCATTAAATTTAACCTCTTGACCATCCTCTGTAAGAAGTGTATCTGTAAGTGGATTAAAATCCAAGCGACCTGAAATCGCAATAGCTGCTGTAATTTCTGGTGAAGCTACAAAAGCGTGTGTATTTGGGTTCCCATCTGCACGCTTTGCAAAGTTTCTATTAAAAGAATGCACGATGCTATTCTTAGGTGCATTTTTTGGATCACTATAACGAGCCCATTGACCGATACAAGGTCCACAAGCATTAGTAAAAATTTTGGCATCTAATTTTTCAAATATGCCTAAAATTCCATCACGATCTGCTGTGTAGCGTACTTGTTCAGAACCTGGGTTTATACCTAGTTCGGATTTCATTTTGATTCCTTTATCTAAGGCTTGTTGTGCAATAGAAGAAGCTCTCGATAAATCTTCATACGAAGAGTTAGTACAAGAACCTATAAGTCCCCACTCCACATTAAGTGGCCATTCATTTTTAGTTGCCTTTTCTGTCATATCACTTCCTACTGCTGTAGAAAGATCTGGTGTAAAAGGTCCATTAAGTAAAGGACCTAACTCAGAAAGATTAATTTCTATTACCTGATCAAAATACTGCTCAGGATTTGCATATACTTCAGCATCTGCCGTTAAGTATTCTTTTACATTATTTGCAGCGTCTGCAACATCTGCACGATCTGTCGCACGTAAGTAGCGCTCCATAGACTCATCATAACCGAATGTAGAGGTAGTTGCTCCTATCTCTGCTCCCATGTTACAAATAGTTCCTTTACCAGTACAAGACATTGAAGTTGCACCAGGGCCAAAATATTCTACAATTGCTCCAGTTCCTCCTTTTGCTGTAAGTATTTCAGCTACTTTAAGAATTACATCTTTAGGTGCTGTCCATCCAGAAAGTGTTCCTGTAAGTTTTACGCCTATTAATTTTGGAAATTTAAGTTCCCATGCCATTCCAGCCATCACATCAACAGCATCTGCTCCTCCTACTCCGATAGCCACCATACCGAGACCACCAGCGTTTACTGTATGAGAATCTGTTCCTATCATCATTCCCCCTGGGAATGCATAATTTTCAAGAACTACTTGGTGAATAATTCCAGCTCCCGGTTTCCAAAATCCGATGCCATATTTATTAGAAACAGATTCTAGAAAGTCAAATACTTCACTAGAAACGTCATTTGCGTTTTTAAGATCCTTGGTAGCACCTTCTTTGGCTTGAATCAAGTGATCACAGTGAACTGTTGTAGGTACAGCAACTTGTGGCTTCCCTGCCTGCATAAACTGTAACAAAGCCATCTGTGCAGTTGCATCTTGACATGCAATACGATCTGGTGCGAAGTCCACGTAGTCTTTTCCACGTGTAAAAGCCTTAGAAGGCTTTCCTTCCCAAAGGTGGGAATATAAAATTTTCTCAGAAAGTGTTAAAGGCTTTCCTACTAAGTCACGAGCAGCATCTACACGCTCAGCCATAGTAGCATAAACCTCTTTGATCATATCAATATCAAATGCCATATATTAGGTATTAGGTTGTTAAATTTACCGCATAAAAACTGCGGGCTACGAAAATACAAAATACCCCCTACAATAACAATAGTCAAGGGCTTTAGCTCAACTATGACCTAAGTATTATTATCTATTGTTGTATTACTGCTATTTTTTGATGATTTCCAAATAAAAAAAGCCTCAAATTACAGATTTTGTAATTTGAGGCTTAAATATAAGCTTGTTTGCAATTCGCTTTCGCGAAAGCATACTAAAATAAACTCTTAATAATAGTTTCTATGTCTATTCCTTCGGCCTCAGCTTTATAATTTTTGATCATTCTGTGGCGCAATATACCTGTAGCCACTGTTTGAACATCTTCTATGTCTGGTGAAAATTTCCCATTAATAGCTGCATTTGCCTTAGCTGCAAGAATAAGGTTTTGAGAAGCTCTTGGCCCCGCTCCCCAATCTACATAATCTTTAATCATTTGAGTGGCACTTGAGGTATTGGGTCGTGTCTTGCTTACTAATGTTACCGCATATTCAATTACATTATCTGCAACAGGAATGCGACGTATAAGCTGCTGGAAATCTGTTATTTCTTGAGCAGTAAATAATGGGTTTACAGTAGGCTTTGCATCTGTAGTGGTTGCTTTTACAACATCTACTTCTTCTTGGAAAGAAGGGTAGTTTAAATGTATTGAAAACATAAATCGATCAAGCTGTGCTTCTGGTAAGGGGTAAGTACCCTCCTGCTCAATAGGGTTTTGGGTTGCTAATACAAAATACGGTAAAGAGAGATTATATCGCTGACCTGCAACTGTAACCACACGTTCTTGCATAGCTTCTAGTAAAGCGGCTTGTGTCTTGGGAGGTGTTCTATTTATCTCGTCTGCGAGAATAATGTTTGAAAAAATTGGCCCTTTAATAAATTTAAAATTACGTGACTCATCAAGTATTTCTGAACCTAAAATATCACTAGGCATTAGATCTGGGGTAAATTGTATCCTTTTAAAGTCTAAGCCTAATGCGGTTGCAATGGTATTTACCATTAATGTTTTAGCAAGCCCAGGAACTCCTACAAGCAATGCATGGCCACCTGAAAACACAGATAAAAGAATCTCTTCGATTACATTTTCCTGCCCTACAATAATCTTTGAAATTTCTGTTTTGAGCTCCTTGTGCTTTTCTACAAGGTTCTTAATAGCTGCAACATCAGACATAAAAATATTATTTTTTTAACCAATTACTGACAAACTCACAATTGCGATTATCTCCATTTATCTTAATGTAAGTTTCTTCAATTTTTTCTTTTTGCCACTTAGCTATCGCATTGATCTGCTTTTCTCTAAGGGCTAGTTCTTTAATTTTAATGTAATCCTTAACATAATCTGCTTTATGCTCTGGACTTAGATTTTTAACAGTATAAATCATATATCTAGTGTTACCTATTCTTCCTGGATCGTTATAAACTAAAGAAACTTCATTTTCTTTAAGGGTATTCACTTTAGGATAAATATCTGGGTCTAGTTTTGTTAATTCAAAGCGCTTTACAAGGGTTTGTGGGTTTACAAGTGCTCCGCCCTCAAATTTTGTTTCTTTTTCATCAGAAAATTCTCTTGCAGCTTCTTCGAAAGTTAGTTCGTTTGCAATAATTCGTTTTCTAATTGTCTCAATACGGTCTTTTGCCTCTTCCTCTTGTTGTTTACCTATTTCTGGAACCAATAAAATATGACGGATATCTAAGTTATCTCCCTTTACTTTATCTAAGGTCACGATATGAAATCCAAATTCTGTTTCAAAAGGTTCACTTACCTCACCTTCTTGCAAAGAGAAAGCTACTTCCCTAAATTCCTTTACAAGTGGTGATGAGCGGTTAATGCTCATGTATCCACCCTCTCCTCTAGTTCCTCCATCATCAGAATATAAAACAGCCTTCGTTGCAAAACTACTTCCATTCTCTAAAACATCTGCTTTAAAACCTTTAAGTCTATCTATGACTTTTTGACGAGCCTCTTCTGTGGCTTTTGGTTCTATAACAATTCTAGATATTTCAAGCTCCACTCCTATCGTTGGAATTTCTTCTTTAGGAATCTTTTCAAAGAAAGTTTTAATTTCATCTGGAGTTACTTCTACAGACTCAATTATTTTAGCATTCATCTGCTCAGATAATATAATATCTTTCCTAATAGTATAAAGCTCCGCACGGAGATCTGCCATATTATCTTTCTTGTAGTACTCAATTACCTTTTGATCAGAACCTAATTGGCGAGAAAAACGAGCTATAATTTGGTCTACTTCAGAGTTTACTCTACTATCAGAAACTATCAAGCTATCTTGAACGGCTTGGTGTGCTAATAATTTACTTTCTAATAAATTACCAAGTACCTGGCAAGGCGTTACATTTCCAGCAGACTGTCCCTGGCTTTTGATATCAAATAAAAACTTATCAATATCACTTTCAAGTATAATATAATCTCCTACTACACCAGCTACACCATCAACTTTAAATTTTGTAAATGGTCTTACAGTATCTTTTGTTATCGCTACTGGAGTAATCATTTCGTTTTTAACAATCACTTCTGTTGTAGAAGTGTTATCATCTTGTGCATTTACAAGTTGCAGCGCAAAAAGCACTACAATAGCCTTAATCGTATATTTCAAATTCTTTGTTTTTAATTGCATCATCCTTAATCTCCTTTTCTAACTTTTTTATAAGGGCTAGTTTTCTTTTATTTATGATAATCTGATTTATAGTAGGCCTCACATACTGCAAGGGTGCCATCTCATTACGATCTAATGTCCTTTTTACAGCGATCAAATATAATCCTAATGAATCGCGTAATTGTATAAAGTTTGATTTTTTTAATACACTTGGTGCATTATCTACAGTAATCGGATTAACTTGTTGTATTACTGCGCTACGTTTTACCCATATTGAATCATTTAAAAAATAACTCTTGAACTGGAATTTTAATGAGTCTAGAGCTGCTTCATCTTCTTTTTCTTCCCCTACTAAATATTTCTCAATCTCTTTCGCTTCATAATCTTCATCTACATGGATAAATTTAAACTGAAGCAGTTGCTCATTAAGTTTAAAATTTTCTTTGTTATTTTCATAAAACTGTAAAGCTTCATCATCACTTACTAAACTATCCAGATTAGAATCAATTAAAACATCTGAGTAATATTTAGTATATAAGTCTCTTCTATAGTTTGCTACTAGTTTTTCAAAATCCTCCTGAACTGGCTTTCCTACATTGCGCATAGCGCCATCTAGTAACAATTGACTTGTAGCCCAATTATTAATATAATTTTGCACAAAACTTGCAGTGTCTGCAATCACGGCATCATTCATTACGTCATTAAGGTCTTCTTGCGTCAGGTAATGATCATTAACTCTGGCGACATAATCACCAGAATCATCTTTATTAATAAGTTTACAACTCGTCAATAGAAAAGATACAGTCAATATTACTAAGAGTATATTCTTATTTATTTTCATAGGGTGTAGAAATTTGAGACAAAATTTCATTCTCTATCTTAATATTTGCATTAGCTCTAAGACGTTTAACCATGTTTTGTTCTAGATCTTTTTGATAATCACTTACCACTTTTCCTTTTACTTCATTTAAATCTTTGGACGTATACTGATCTAAATGATTTTCAAAATACTTTTGTAATCCAGTTGAATCTTTTACTGCCTTATCCCAAATTTGATGTTCTAAAAATTCAAATAATAGCAATCCCTCTTCGTATTCCTTTAAAATCATTTTAAAATCTGAATGTTCATTTTCTAAATTTTCTAAATAATATTTTTTTAAAGAGCTATTTACAAAGCGATTTATTTCTCTTTTTAAAACCATTTTATTATCCTTATGAAGGTCATCTATTGCTTCATATCTACTACGTAAATAATCAAATACTTCCCCGTAAGAATATTTTCTATCTTTAATTATAAAGGCGGTTCTGTCTACTTCTTCATTACTTAAATGTAACTTCTTATTCTTAACAAATTGATGTAAAAATGAAACTAACTCCTCATTACCTTTTACATTATACCTTTGACGTAATTTATTAAATAAAGTTTGATCTATAACTCGAGATCTTGTATCGCGTGTTACCCTTTCTACAAGCTCTTTTTTTGATTCTTCAAATGATTTAACTGGGCTTCTCTTTAAAAGTTGAATAACATGCCATCCAAAATCTGTTCTAAAAGGTTTACTATATTCGTTTTTTCTTTTGAGTTTAAAGGCTTCTTTCTCAAATTTTTTACTTCTTAATTGACCTTGTTCAAAAGCCGAAAGCTTCCCCCCTTTTTTAGAAGAACTCTTATCATCACTATAAAGCTTGGCCAAATCAGAAAAATCGCCACCGTTTTTTAATTGACTATAAATTTGTAGGATTTGTTGATCAGCTGCAATTGCTGAGTCAGGTTGGTCATGAGCAATCATGATATGAGCTACTGTAATCGATCCTAAAGATTTTCTAATTGCAGTAGGTTCTACAATATGATATCCAAACGTTGTTTTAAAAGGCAGAGATATATCATTAATCTCTGTATTGTAAGCAGCAGTTTCAAAAGGATAAACCATTTTAAAAGCAGAAAACCAACCTAATTCCCCTCCATTTTTTTTTACAGAAGGATCTTCACTCATTTCTCTAGCAACCTTATTAAATTCTTCACCATCAATAATACGTTGTCTTGCATTGAAAATACGATTGTAAGCGCTAAGTGTGTCACTCTCATTACCTATTTTTACGAGAATGTGCCTTGCATTCACCTCATATACAATCCTATCATATGCCTCTTTTATCAAGTCATCTGTCACTTTTGTATCCTTAATAAATTTTTCAGCTAACTGGTTACGGTATTTTTTCAACTCCTCTTTATACTTACTGTCATCAGCATATCCCTGTGCGACTGCCTCTTGAATTTTAAGCTTATAATCTATAAAGACTTCAAGATATGTTGCTGGAGAAGTTTTCTGAGATGCGGTAATGATCTCTCTATTTTTTTTAAAGCTATTGAGAAATTCTGTTGTACTAATTCCTTCTTCATTGATTGTCAGTAAAATATCTTGGTCTTGACCAAAACATATACCCGAAAATAAAAGAAATAATACTATAACTCTATACATATGTAAATACAAAAATTGTGCAAAAATAAGAATAATCAAATGGAGTACAAATGTCTTTCCTTACTGCAATAAAACTATCGCTATTGGTACCTTTGTGTTTGTAACTAAATTCTATTAGAAATATTTTGGATCGTTTAAAATTAATTTGGGATTTTAGAGGCCCTGATGCACACAAAATTGCGACACACCATGTCATACATTTAAAGGAATACGCTTTCGCGAAAGACCTATCAAGACCCATTACAGGTGTTAATGACATAAGTGAGAATCATTCTATGGCATTTCTAGTGGTTGACAAAGAAGCCATGAAGCCCGTGAGAGATGATCTTAAACCACATCGAGGACAGCATTTTAACGAAAAATAAACCTGTGGCATAGATATTGTCTTCTATCACATATATTTGCACGCGCAAATGATAATCCTTTAAAATTAATTGATATAATGAAAAAATTAGTCCTTAGTACATTAGTTGTACTTTTTACAGCAGTAAGTTTTGCACAAACAAAAGTGGGTACTGTAGATGCAGATTATATTTTATCCCAAATGCCTGAGCTTGCAAAAGCTCAAGAAGCATTAAAAGCCTACAACTTAGATCTTGAAGAGCAACTCAAAACAAAAATGACCAATTATGAAACTGTGGTTAAAGCCGCAGAAGCAAACTTCAGCACAATGACAGATGCTGAAAAAACTGCAAAACAAGAAGAAGTAGTTGGGCTAGAAAACGATATCAATAAATTTAGAACTAATGGATCACAATTAGTTCAGATCAAACAAAATGACTTATTAAGACCTCTTTATCAAAAAATAGGTGAGCAGGTTAACGTGTATGCAAAAGCTAATGGATATACTCAAATCATTAATACTACTGGTACTAATAATACACTAGCTTATCTTGACCCTGCTTACGATATTACACTCGTGGTATTAAAACAAATGGGAATTACAGTAAAAGAAAATTAAAACAGTCTCAACAAGTAACATAAAAAACCGCCATTGGCGGTTTTTTATGTTACTTGTTTAAAATAGATTCTAGGTCTGGTTTAAAGTAATTAGGACCTTTAAGTACCTTACCATCTTCACGATATATGGGTTTGCCATCTTTACCTAATTTACTCATATTGCTTCGTTGTATCTCATTAAAGATCTCTTCTATCTTTTCTTGCATTCCGTGTTCTATAATTGTCCCACATAAAATGTATAGCATATCCCCTAGCGCATCTGCCACTTCCACTAGATCACCTGCATTTGCAGCTTCAAGATATTCTTCATTTTCTTCTTTCATGAGCTGGTAGCGAAGTTCATTTTTTGATTTTGGTAGCGATGCTGTTGGTTTGAGTTCTTTATCAAGGCCATAGGTATCGTGAAATAAGGTGACTGCTGCTAATTTATTTTTCATAAGTATATAGTTAGGTGCACGCTTTCGCGAAAGCGTAAGCATACGTATTTTTACAATCTCTAAATTTAATTAAATGTTTACTCCTGGTAAGATTGCCTTTATCGTTTTTTTTGTGATTGTTTTCATTGTCGCTATAGTGTGGAGTTATCGCAAAGATTTAGGAATACACAAAAAACAGTACAAAGGGAGTAAATGGGTACTCTTAGGTTTTATAGGATTTATAATCCTATTATTTCTGATTAAAATCCTTCTGAAGCCTTAAATTAAAATGCCATTACCTCCCATAGTAAATAAGTAAAAAGAAATTTTAACTGTATTTCAGACCAATACCATAAATTAAAACACTTGATATGGGCGATTTTTAAGTCAATTAGTAATAACTAGTTATTATTAAAGTATTATTTTTAAGGTGATTACAAGAATAATTGGTTAAAGCTACTCTTAATTAATAATCACATATGATACCTATAGCAATAGCAGAAGACCATCAAGCTCTCTTAGATGGCATACAATTATTATTTAAATATAATCAAGACATTTCGATCATAGGAATGGCAAATGATGGCGAAGAACTTTTAGATATTGTTCGAAAAAAACAACCTAAAATAATTATTACTGACATTAGAATGCCTAGAATGGATGGAATCACAATGACAAAAATTATATCTAACGAATTTCCTCATATACGAACTATTGCGTTTTCAATGTTTGATCAAGACGCAGCTATTGAACAAATGAGAGACGCTGGAGCGTCTGGATATGTTTTAAAAACAAGCCCCCTAGACACTCTTGAAACAGCAATACATACCGTTCTAAATGGACAAGAATTTTACGATGCAACACTCGTTCCCAACACTCCTAACGCAAGCGTAAAAAATTATAAATCTAGCTCTGTGCTCTCTAAAAGTGAACGAGAAATATTAAAGCTTATCGCTCAGAATATGACAAGCTCAGAAATCGCTTCTATTAGGTTTACAGCAGTATCTACAGTAGATAAACATCGTAAAAATATGATGCGTAAACTCAATCTTTCTGGTAAAGGGGAGCTTTTACGCTATGCTTTAGAAACAAAATACGATTTTTAAAACTGTTTTCGTTTTATTAAAGAGACTAAGAATTTCTGCCAGTCAACAAAAACAGTGTAATAAACCTCACAATGTTTTAAACTGAATGAAGAATCACTACTAAAAAACTCCTGTTATTGACAGGAGTTTTTTAGTAGTGATTTATCTGTGGGGTCTAAGATTTGAAAAGGGGCTTATCTCCCATCATTTCATTTACACTTTTTGCCACATTTGATAACACCTCTTCATTATCGTGATGCTCTATTACTTTATCGATGAAATTTGCAATTGTATGCATATCTTCTTCTATAAGACCACGAGTGGTTACCGCTGCAGTACCTATCCGAATACCTGAAGTGACAAATGGAGATTTATCATCAAAAGGTACCATATTCTTATTTACAGTAATATCTGCTAGACCTAACGCCTCTTCTGCTGCTTTTCCTGTTACATTTTTGTTACGCAAATCAATAAGCATCATATGGTTATCTGTCCCTCCAGAAATAATATCATACCCCTTGAGTACTAATGCTGCGGCTAATGCCTCAGCATTTTTCTTAGTTTGAACCATATAGTGTAAAAAATCGTCAGTAAGTGCTTCACCAAAGGCTATTGCTTTTGCTCCAATGATATGCATTAATGGCCCTCCTTGGTTCCCTGGGAAAATCCCACTATCAACCAACGACGACATCATACGTAATTTGCCACTTTTTAACTTGATACCAAATGGGTTTTCAAAATCTTCACCCATTAAGATCATTCCCCCACGTGGTCCTCGTAATGTTTTATGCGTTGTTGTCGTTACGATATGACAGTGTGGTAGTGGGTCTGCGACAATTCCCTTTGCTATAAGTCCAGCTGGGTGTGCAATATCTGCAAGTAATATAGCTCCTACTGAATCTGCTATTTCGCGAAAGCGTTCATAATCGATCTCTCTTGAGTAAGCAGATGCTCCTGCAATAATCATCTTAGGTTGCTCTTTCTCTGCTATTTCTTGAATCTTATCATAATTGAGAAGACCAGTTTCTTGATCTACCCCATAAAATACAGGATTATACAAACGTCCAGAAAAATTTACTGGGGACCCATGCGTGAGGTGACCACCATGTGCAAGGTCAAAACCTAAGAATTTATCTCCAGGCTGCAAGCAGGCGTGAAAAACAGCTGTATTTGCTTGAGATCCTGAGTGTGGCTGAACGTTTGCATATGCCGCACCGAATAGTTCTTTTGCACGATCTATTGCAATTTTCTCAACCTCATCTACTACTTCACAACCACCGTAATACCTTTTACCTGGGTATCCTTCTGCATATTTATTGGTAAGCACAGACCCAGCCGCTTCCATTACTTGGTCGCTTACAAAATTTTCTGAGGCAATGAGCTCGAGACCATTACGTTGTCTTTCAAATTCATCATTAATGAGATTAAATATTGCGGTATCGCGTTGCATATGAAATTGTGTTTGTTAAAGATGTGTAAAAATAATACAATCTCCCTGTAGCGTTGCTATAAATCCTATATTTGACTGAGAGAATTTACAAACAACTTATCAAAAACATATAAAATAATGTCTCTAGCTGCAAACGATCCATCAAAAAAAACTTGGCTTGATGTACCAAAGGACTCAGACTTCCCAATTCAAAATATTCCTTTCGGAGTATTCTTAACTCGTGACGATGTGATTACAATTGGAACGCGTATTGGTAATTATGCTATTGACCTTGGTGCATTACATCAACTGGGGTATTTTAAAGACATCCCACTTACGGATGATATTTTTTTACAAGACACCCTTAATGACTTTATCGCAGACGGGCGCAAGACATGGCGTTTAGTACGTAATCGAATTTCAGAGATTTTTGAAAAAAGTAACACATCATTAAAAGACAATTCTAAAGATCGTGATACAGTTATCTTTAAAATTGAGGAAGTAGAAATGCAATTACCTGTTCAAATAGGAGATTACACAGATTTCTACTCTAGTATAGAACACGCTACAAATGTGGGAACGATGTTCCGGGGTGAAGAAAATGCTTTGATGCCTAACTGGTTACACTTACCGGTTGCTTACCATGGTAGAAGTTCTTCTGTAATACCATCTGGAATTCCGGTGCATAGACCTAATGGTCAAAAACTTCCTAATGGAGCAACAGAGCCCATTTTTGGACCTTCAAGGTTAGTAGATTTTGAACTAGAAATGGCATTTATTACTACAGATGCAAATAATCTTGGAGAATCTATTTCTACTGAAAAAGCAGAAGAAAATATTTTTGGCTTAGTGTTATTTAATGATTGGAGCGCTCGTGACATTCAAAAATGGGAATACGTTCCTTTAGGACCATTTCTTGCAAAAAACTTTGCTTCCTCTATATCTCCTTGGATTGTTACCCTTGATGCTCTAGAACCTTTTAGAACTGAAAGTCCAGAAGCAAAAAAAGAGCTACTCCCATATTTACAGTTTACAGGTAAAAAGAGTTTTGATATTAATCTTGAAGTTGCCATTCAACCAGAAAGTAAAAAAGAAACTGTTGTTTGTAAATCAAACTTCAAGTATATGTATTGGAACATGAGTCAGCAACTAGCACACCATACAGTGAATGGATGTCCTGTTAATGCAGGTGATATGATGGGAAGTGGTACACTATCTGGTAAAACTAAAGACTCCTACGGTTCTATGTTAGAGCTTTCTTGGAGAGGTGAAAAACCTGTTAAATTAAAAGAGGGAGGTGACCGCAAATTTATTGAAGATAACGATACGGTTATCATTAGAGGATATTCAAAATCTAAGGACTACCCAAGAATAGGTTTTGGAGAAGTATCTACTAAATTACTTCCTGTTTTTGAACCAAAAACAAAATAAAATCTCAATAAGCCTTCAAATTATCTCAAATGTGCAATTAAAAATAAAAATTGTGCATTTGGGATTTTTTTTGGACTAATATTTAATAGCCGCAGCTACAGGAATTCCTTCTAATAAGTATCTACCTTTTAAAAATTCTAGCTCAATTAAGAAATTGCATTGAATTACATTGCCACCTAAAGAATTAACAAGTTTTACGACAGCTTCTGCAGTACCGCCAGTAGCAAGAATATCATCGTGTATAAGTACGCTATCCCCAGTTGCAATAGCATCTTTATGTATTTCAAGAACATCTGTACCATATTCTAGTGCATATTCTTGAGATAATTTCTCAGATGGGAGCTTATTTGGTTTACGTACAGGGACAAATCCTGCTTCTAACTTTTTAGCTAATAATGGTCCAAAGAAAAAACCTCTAGACTCCATGCCGACGACAACATCAATATTTATATGTGGTATCAAGTTATATAGTGTTTCTTCCGCTTTCGCGAAAGCGTGAAAATCTTTTAGAAGAGGCGTAATATCTTTGAAAATAATACCTTTACGAGGAAAATCTTTAATATCCCTAACGAAGTCTGTTAATTGCATTTTATAAAGATATTAATAACTGTATAAAAAAGTCCTATTTGAAAATGTTTCAAGTAGGACCCAATATTTTAAGGACAATTACAGACTATTTTAAAAAATCGAGAAGTAAACTATTTACTTTTTCTGTATGCGTAAACACACAGCCATGAGGTGCTCCTTCAATCATTTCTAAACGGCTTCCATTTACAATTTCATGACCTTGCTTTGCAGTGGGCGTAGGAGGTACTACTTCATCTGCTGTTCCATGAATAAACATAGTAGGTACATCAATTTTCTTAAGATCGTCACGCATGTCTGTCTTTCCAAATGCATCAATACAATCTAATGTTGCTTTTGGGAGTGCACTTGCTGCTAGTGCAAAATTATAATGCAACTGAGCATCACTCACCTTATCTTCATTTTGATCATAGTTCACGAAGTTATTCCCAAACTCTTTTAAGAAGCCAAGACGGTCTTCCTTAATATTTTTTTTAAATTCTTCAAATACTTTTTCTGGAACACCATCTTTATTGCTTTCTGTTTTCATCATAAATGGAGCAATTGAACTTAAGAATACTAATTTTTCAATGTTTGCTGTTCCATATTGCCCTACATATCGAGCTAGTTCTCCCCCACCCATTGAAAACCCAACTAATATAACATCCTTAAGACTAAGATGATCAATTAGATTTTTTAGATCTGTTGACATGGTATTATAATCATATCCATTATAAGGTCTTGAGCTGGTTCCAAAACCACGTCTATCGTAGGATATTACTCTATATCCGTTCTCTACTAATGCGGGTACTTGGTATTCCCACATGGCATGACTCAATGGCCATCCATGGATTAAAATGATAGGTTTACCAGTACCAAAATCTTCATAGTATATGTCAATTGGGTTTGATTTTTCTGAATTGGTTGTCGTAAAAAAAGGCATAGATTCTTTATTATATTAGTAGTATTTCAAGATACAGATAAGCCAATATTTTAGACAAAACCTAACTATCACTTTAGCAATAGTTTAACGCAACCTCTTAAAGTTTTAAAAAACCTAGCTACATTTTTTCTAAATAATTTTTCATTTATATTTTTGAGACTTTAAAAAAAGCAATATATTTGCACCCGCAAAGAAAGCTCAACAGCTCTCAAAGCAATTTAAGAGGCCTCGTGGCGCAACTGAATAGCGCACTTGATTACGGCTCAAGAGGTTACAGGTTTGAATCCTGTCGAGGTCACTAAACGGGATTTTTCAAAATTATTTTGAAAAGTCCCGTTTTTATTTCCTTCTAAGTTATCTGAAATAGAGGCGATTGCGCTGAATATCGAGTTTACTCTAAAAGTTCGAAGTCGGTCGTTTTTGAAGTCATACCCTATTCCTTCTGGAAAGAGCATAAATTGCAAAGAACGCTTGACTTCGATATTACCAGATTGCCACAATGACGGGAGGTTCAAGGCTAAATTTAATGCTTTGTCTATCGATTTTTTAAGGTTCGAACTATTAAATCCTGAGTTTGAAACTAACTCGGTTATTTTGTTCTTTTCTGACTCTAGTTTGGACTTGAACTTATCGTATTGCACTTTTGTTATTTCTTCAAATACGTAACGCTCTTCTAATCTATCCAGTTTAACATCCAGTTCTGTAGCTTGCGTGTTTAGCACCTTTGCTTCGTCAATTTGTTCCTTGTTTAAATCGATAAAGGTTTGCTCGATGATCTCTTTGAGAGGTTCGATGTATTTTGGATCAGCCAGTGTGTAGTTTTCTAAGAGTGCCATAAACGAGCTGTGTAGCTTTTTCGCACTTCTGTTTTCTCTACTACCTGATCTTCTATTTTTATAATAATACAGTCCTTTCTTCTTAACTACATATCCAGTATAGGGTGTTCCACATTCTGTTGATTTGATAAACATTTTTAGTGGTAGGTTTTCATCATCTAGGTTGTACTTTCTTCCTTCTTCGCGAGAGTTGAGAAGATTGTGGATTTTTAAGAACATCTCACGACTAATCATAGGTTCGTGATTGCCTTGTATCACTTCTCCAGGTATCAATTTATTTACCATCAATCCGCAGTAAAAGGGATTTCTAAAATAGTCGCTAAGCTTTTTGGCAGATAGCTCTAATCCTTTTCTTTTGAGTTTTTTAGATATCTCAACGTGTGAGGTGTTTGACATTGCTTTCCACTCAAAAGCTTTTTTGAGAAGTTTCCCTTTGTCGTTGATTACAAAATTGGGTTTTTTACCCTTGCCCGGATTGGTATTTGTGTAGCCGTATGGCCAAGCGCCTGTCCAATCTCCTCTACGTAATTTTTCTTGCATTCCAGAAACGGACTTATCCCTTCTCAACTCATTATCAAATTGAGAGAACATATAATAAAGGTTCTGCTGAAAAGATCCTGCACTCGTAGAAGTATCTACCTCTTGTGTCGCAGAAATTGTGACGATTCCCTGCCTCTTGAGTTGATCACTTATATACGCTCCATTGGCTCCAGTTCTCGAAAAGCGATCATAAGAATAGACGATGATATAGCCTATGTCTTTCCTGCGTTTAACAAAGTTGAGCATCTTCTGGAAGTGCTTGCGTTCATCACTTTTTGCCGACTCATACGTCCCACCAAAATACTCAACCACATCAAGTCCTTTCTTCTGAGCTAGTTGCTCGCAGTATTTTAATTGTGTGTCTAAACTAGCATTGTTATCTGCCTGTTCTTTTGTAGAAACTCTGGTGTATATGACGGCGTTTCCTGCTTGTCTTAGAGACTTGCTGTCGTCTGTTCTGGCAAATTGATTAAAGATGGATAGGTCTTTCATTAGGATACGTTTTGTTGAACTTGCTTGCACAATATTTCTGCAAATTGTTCAAGATTCTTAATTATTTTATCTGCCTCATCTTCGCTCACATTCTCAAAGCCTTTAAATGACTTGAGCCTTTCTACAGACATTTTACTTTTAGATACTTCCTTATTGTCTTCTTTTTTTACATTTATCGATTGCATTGTTCATTCCGTGAATGCTATTCTATCTTATAGTCATAGCATTGGTGGGATTTGAGATGGCTCTCTGAGCTCATTGCATTTAGTTCAATCGATGCTTATCACGTTTTCATATTAATTTGTTCAAACTAGCTTCCGTTATGGGATTACAAGTACATTTGAATGGCAAATAGGGTATCTATTTTGCTTTTTGTTTCACGGTACGGCTTATCAAAACCACTTTTCCGTTTGCTTGTTTTATTTCGATATTCTGGTACTCGTGCTGTTTCAAAATATCAATAATTCTGTCTTTCTCACTAATGCGCTCCGTACCTTCAATCATATCTATCTCGCCATTCTTTTTGGTCACTTGGACAGATTGGTACGACTCACTTCTCAAGATGAGCATCACTTGAATTTCGTCTTTATTAAGACCAGCAAAGGCATTAAAATTTGGTTCAGAAAAGAGTACAGATATATTTTCTTTGACGACTTGATTAAGGTTTAATACGATATGATTGGTTACTTTACCTTGTTGCAAAAGCTTAACATATTCATAATCATCTGCCAGATAAATGTTACCTGCTATATCGGTTATGAGATATAACGCTTTCGCGAAAGCGAGTACCTGAATAGTCGCATATTCCAGCTTACTGACTTTCAAATTATCAATCTTAGTTTCTTCAAACAGAAATTGCCTAACAGGTTTGATCTTTTCGTTGGGAAAGCCCAGATTGCGATACTCGATGATGATGCCCATCCAAAGGATATCGATGAGGCTAAACTTGTTCCATCCTGCCGAAGTATTGCGTTTGTCCTGAAAAAGTCCAATATCCTGCCAGTGTGTAATCATACGCCTCTCAGCATTTACGATGTACTTATTTGCATATTCCTTCTCATTGAGAAGTCGCAATAAATTTGAATAATCTGTGTGTTCTTTTTTCAAGATTTAATTTTTACAATACAAACATAAACTTATAAACGTTACGAAACAAGGACGTTTTATTTCTTTTCAAGAACTGATATGTATTTCTCCATAGTCGCTTTTTCATTTTCTTGTGCTTTAATCAACCTTTCATTGGTTTCTACAAGCTTCAGATTGACAGCCTTGAGTTCTTTGTGGTGGCGCTTATTTAGCTTGTCAAGCCTTTTGGATTTCTTCTTCAGATGAAACTTTAGTTCTTCTATTGTACTTCCCGTTTCATCACGTATGGCATTGAGTATTCTATAAAAATCCGGAATGCAGGCTTCATCTATTTGCTGTATGAAGTTATTGATAACAGTTTCGGCCGATGGGTTTAAGCTCGTGTTGTTATTTGTTACAATTTCCTTTGCCACGTTTTTAATGTCGCCTATTGTGCCATTTCCAGCGTGCGCAACAAATGAGCCCTTACCAGTTTTCTTGATGGAATAATCTTGATTGTTGTTTACAGTAGTCACTCGTGGAATGTAACTCAAGGATCTATCAGAATAGAAATAGTTCATATCTACGTCAAAGAGCTTTGCAAAATTGATCAACGCAAGATGCGGAATATGTTTTGCCCTACTTCTTACTGAAGAGATGATGCTTCGGTTAGAAGGATAAATCAGTTTCCCGAGGCTACTATCATTGCTTGGTTTTAATCCGAGCTCATCATTCTTTTCCAATACCTCGTCTATGGCCTCGATAAATTTTAAATCTATAGTATCGTAATCTGGATTCTGCTTCATATTATGTCTTTCATTATCAATTACTTCTTGTCGTTTGCGCTCTTTTTTCTCATTCATTCAATTCAGGGGTGATAAAATTATTATCTCTTTTTGTAGTTTATTAAGCAACGTTTATACATATATTTGGCGATATAAATGTAAAAATGACGTTAAATTGTTGCCAAATTTACAAAACTTTTACACTGAATTGTCAAACGAATCACATAAACTTTATAAGAATGTATCAACCCGATGAAATTAAGGCCATTACGAAAAAAATGCACAAGTACTTTGATAACCCCATTGCGCTTGTAGCTCAAGAATCTGGAAAATCCAGACCTACGGTATCTAAATTTTTTAATAGGAAAGAGATCAGGCCGTCCAGCGAAGAGCTCATTTATGAAGCCTGTCTCACACTTTTAGAATCTAAGCACGAGAAAACATTGCGCAATAGTAAAAAGGGAAAAGTCCTCACAGAGAACCTGCCTTTAAAGTCGCAAACATCGATGAAGTTATAATGCAGATCTCATCTTATGAAATTTGCCGAAAATAGCCCAGATGAAGGTTTCCTGAACCTTATAAAAAAAATCAAGGAAGAAATAGAGATGCTAAAAAAGCACCACAATCCGACTAGTGAGATAGACAAAGCACACACTTTGCTGTTTCATAACAGTCCTAAAAATGAGCATAGTTAATTATTCCATCGCCTTTAAAGCATTGGATTATCACATTAAAGAACACAACCAGAATACAGAACAACTTTCTAACCGCATACGACAGGCAATAGCCTCAACTGCAAAGGACATCATTAAGATTTACGGACTTTCTTTACTGAAAGCGAGCAATGTCACAACACTTGATCTTAAAAATTTACCACCCTTAAAAACCAACAATCTACAGTTGGCTAAAATGGGCAACGCCAGTCCCAGAACCATCCAGCGTCACTTAAAACGACTCATAGATGCAGGCATCATTATCAATAAAAAATGGCACGGTACCAACTCAGGATATGACCTTTGGGTCGAGCCAAAAATCCTGTTAGCAACTGGTTTAAAACCTGTGGATAAGCCTAAAATCCAGCAGGATTCACAGAAATTACAATCTACACACAATCAATCGGTTAAAAATATTCCTACGACAACTTGTCGTCATACAGACTCTAGTAACAATGGTTACATAAATAATTTAATAATAGGCGTTGATAACTCAAGTCGAGCCAAGCTATTCGGGAATAAAAGGAATTCGCTACCGCTCACAAAAGAAACAACGTCACGCAACGCTTCTAGCAACACTTTTACAGGATACACAGGGAAAAAATGCCCCAAAAATTCCAATGATGCAGGGGAAAATGCGCGGATGCGAGCCACAAATCAAACTGGCGCCGAAAATTTGCCACGAGATTCGGCTCGTTCCGCTTCCCTTTCTGTGTATGTGAATGCGCTTTGGACGCTTTCGCGAAATGTGCTCTACCAAGACACCTATCTCACTGAATCCCAGGTCAAAATCGGAAAAGAACTGCTCTGGAAATGGTACGATCCAGTACCTGACAAACATCTGGCAAACGTTCATCAATGCTATGTAGATCGCATCGAACTCGTGCGGAAATATCTTGCCAAAGATCCTCAAAACAGATTTGTACAATTGCCACATCAATATTTTGATTCCAAAAACAAAACAGGGTTTGCTGGCACCAAAAAATGGTGGCAGGATCACAAGAAGAGACAGCTTGAAGTGCAGTTAAAACTCATTGTCGCTTCACAGATCCGCAGGTTTTTGAACAATGAGAAAAAGGATACTGCAAAGCAAAAACCTAGATTGGCACTTTTCAGGCAATGTGAGACGAGAATAGGCAAACTCGGTCAACCTGAACTCTTGCAACACTTTCACGCAAGTGTACTCAACCCATCTACACAACGATTTTTATACACCAATACTTAACGAATGAAACGTATTTTCAAAAAGAAAAACGTTGCCTTGACCAATAAACTCAAGGGAGCGATTGCCGAGATATCTATCGATGTCTTTGGTTATGAGAAGAAAATTTCTCTAAACATCATAAGCTACACCGAGCATATTGCAACCTGGCAACAGATCCCTGTCGAGCGCTTGTACCTGCGTATTTATCAAGAACAGCACAAAGTACTTTCTTATCTGTATGATCAAGATGTGCTGATGAAAGAAATACCAACAGACGAACTCGCTTATTTCTTCTTAGAAGACAGCATTGCAGCGTTGCCCAATGTGCGTAACAAAATTGCCTTCAGTATCAAAAAGTATCTCAAGGAATTTGCTACGGCAAATCATATCTGTGACCAAGATGTACAGATTTGGCTCAACGTCAAGCAAGGTGTCGTCACGGTCAAGGCTTTTCATAAAGAAAACTATATCAAGGAAATATCACTCTTATCACTCATTAAATATTTCAAATAATGCAACAAAAGAAAAAAGGCTGGAAACTAGGCCAGGACTCAGAAACCAAGATGATCGTCTGGTTTAAAGACGGTAACGTACGCACAATGTACTCTATAGATTGGAGACATAAACTGTCTAAAACGAAAAGCCGGGAAACAGGTTTAATTCGCTTTCGCAAAAAGATAAAAGAATACGGTCCCTTAGCCGGTACTATTGAGATTTACGATAAAGCGACAGGACAACGCATTGCCAAATTTTACGAAGGAAACGAGATGAATATTAATGCCGAAATCAACTGATATGAGAACCATTTTAGAACTTCAGAAACGATTAAAGACCGAAACTTCTTTCCGTCGGAAATATCCAAATTGTAAAGAAAATGATGATACCATTCATTTACTTTATGTTTCACCCTGCTTGGATGCCACAGGATATTATCGAGCAATAACACCAGCATTAGAGTTGAACAAAACTGCGTCACATACCGCCATAATCACTAAGATTGAGACTTTTGACTTTAATAAACGTTTTGAAGATTATGAAAACTTGATTGATGAACAACTTTTATATTGGGCAGATTACATCATCTTTCCAGTTATATTCTCAGATGTGGATTTTTTTATCAAAGCTATACGCGTCTTGCGTCCAGATGTGCAATTGGTAATGGATGTGGATAAGAATTACACCGCTATTCCACAAAGTCACACAATGTCACGCAAGATTGGTACTCGAGATAAAGAGCAGTTGTTATCTAATATGATTTCAATGGATATTGTAACAACTGCAACAAAACCACTATCCAACTTTTACAAAAAATTGTTGTTACAAAACTTTCCCAATCACACCACACACGTAGTGCAATTGCCATCTTTAGTGTCACGACTGGGTTATGAAGAGATACCACCGTTGAAAAGGAATGACTCTCAAATCATTCGGATTGGTATTTTAGGTAGTAAAAGTCAGTTGTCAGATTTGCTAGTCCTTAAGGAACTAGTTGCAAAAACGAAAGAAGTCCTTAAGGAAGGAGTTCAATTTGTATGCTACGGTTGGAACGGACAAGACATTCAAGGCGAGCTGGTTCTTAAAGGATTAGCCGTAGAATATCATAAGCCCGTCGCTTTTGAAAATCACTTTAAAACATTGAATGATTTGGCACTAGATATAGTTCTATTACCAAGTGAAAAGAACCGCTTTTCTCAATGCGAACCTTACACTACGCTATTAGAGTGCGCAGTTTATGGTATTCCGGCAATAGCCTCTGTTTATCATCCGGCTAAGCAAGTTCTTAAGGAAGGAGAAACAGGACTGCTTGCCGAAACTTCTGACGATTGGGTAAAGTCCATCTTACGATTAGTAAAGGATAAAGCTCTTCGTGAGCAGATGGGCAAAAACGCGCTCAAGTCCATCTGGATGGAACAGCACTTTACCAGTAGGCAGTTACAGTTGTTTCAGGATTTGTTTATTTAGGCAAGTTTATTTTGGAAGAATTTAATCTCCTTTCTTATGCTTATGCGGTTTTAATGACGGTGTGTTCCCACCGGTCTTTTTATTATCTCGCTGACGTCTATCTGGTTTGCCAGTTGACTTTGCAATTCTTTTTGGACCTGTCTTGATTCCCATAATATTGTATTTAAAATGTTGTACTAATTTAATCATTTACAAGCTGTTTGAAGATTTAAGTTTTCAACATCATCTTGATTTTATTAAGATGATGTTGCGTACCGAACAAGCCAATATTAATTTATACAACCTATAAATTCAAAACCCTAGCTCTCGCTAGGGTTTAATGTCTATTGACCTATAAGCATCACGCTTCGACGTACCGCAATCCCTTTGCGTGACGCCACTTTCGCGAAAGCGAAATCTATATTTATCCCAAGTCACACCACAAACTAGTCCCTAAGCGACTAGCAAATTTTGGGATCGCAAATGCAGTTAACCAGTACACTCAACAAACAGAAAAAAGGCATTGAGCTTCATTTTAGCGAAGTGCTTCCTAAAGAACTAGCATTTCATTTGAAGGAGCTTGGTTTTAAGGAAACGCTGTCAGATCCTACCAAATGGTATGTGGACAATCATCCTGCCTACTGTCGCTATACGGAAGAGCTGGAAAAGGAATTTGGCAGAGATGGCGATTGGAAACAGGTGTTAATCCATCCATCTTTTGAGTCGTCCTTAGAAAACATCGACTCTGGTCAGTTTTCCTATGTAACGATCTTCCTTAAGGGACAGCAAAAAGCTGAGCAGGAACATTTCGTTGTATTTGATTCCTACAAGAAAGTAGCCTATGAGATTGCAAGTCGCTTTGCGATGCGTAAATATGGCGATGCACTCAAGCATATAGAAGTACATCCTCGCAACTATAAGAGAAAGTCGCGCGTCCTGTTTAGAGATGGGAACGTGATAGATGGTATGGTCGCTTTAGAAAGTGAACGTACAGAATTGGAAGTCGCTAAGGAAGTACCTTCAAAAGATGAGCTAGTTGCTAAGAAAGGAGAAATAGAAAATAAGGAAGTTCCTAAAGAAATAGCACCAAAAGAAGAAGATGATTCTGGTTATCAAACGGATGCAGAACGTAACCTTTCTACACGGTCGATTTTAAAAGAAGTTATTGAAAAACTCAACGAGCAGACCGAAGAAGTGAACGACGAACCAGAAACGATTATCTCTACAACTATAAGCGACCTCGAAGATGCCTCAGAGCAGTGGAGCGAGATTCATTTTAGAAACCATCTCTTAAAAGCCTTGCAAAACTTTAAGGATTGGGTGTACGACCTGGAAATTGGCGACCGAGCGATGGCGTTGATGCAAGTCAATCGGTTATATCAGTCACTGAAGTTGGAACTCATTCCCTTAAAAAAAATCAAGATCGAAGCGCTGGCGGTATCAAAAGATATTTTTAGTCGGGATCATATAGTTCCTAATGTGCTTGTGCCCGTGCACGCTGGTGAACCTTTTCAATCTGGAAGTTTGACCATAGGCGATGGCAATTTCTTAAAATTTAAGTTTCCCCAACTTTATAAAATCACAGACGAGAATCTCAATCAAGTTTCTGGTCTGGAGCTTTTTCAGCTTTCGCAAATGCCACATCCTAAAGATTATGGCGTAAAAGTGAATCGTTCAGCACTGTTACAGGAGTGGGAAAATCGTGGTCCGGAAGCTTTCTCAGCCATCGGTTACCCAACAGACTTGGATTATCCCTATGTAAATATCCATACGGGATATAGAAGTGTCTCGCCTTTGGGCGCAGAAATCGACATTGAAAACGACAGTCATAAATGGTGGTCTGTGGTGGAGCATTCTCGTCCCGTGGCAGATCCTCAAAAAGGCATTGAAATCATAAATGATATGCTTTTGCAGTTGGTAGAAGATCATTTGGACTACGTAAATCCCAAAACGGGCAAACCCAAAACGGACAAAAATTCGAAGGAAGCTTTCAGCGAAATGCAATGGCAGATGAACCGTTTAGAACGTTCAAAAGCTACTCTTCAGGCTTATTTAGATGATCAGAACAAACCTAATCCTGCGCCTAAATCACTTCCTAAAAAACAAAGTTCTACAAAATCGAAGTCCAAAAACGATTACATAGATCGTGTTGTGGCTGTGATGCATATCGCTTTCGCGAAAGCGGAACGTCTATCAAAAAAGAAAGTCGAAGCCTTAAAGGATGAAACAGGTGCGCCAAACATCGGTGCGCTCTGGGAAGCAGTAGAATTGAGTTGGCTCTTGTGGTACAAAATGCTCTATAAAGAACCGATTCCATTTGAAAGCCGATTGCGAAAAATGGACTTTTTTTGGAGTCAGATACAACCTACGTATGCGTATTCAGACAGTAGTAAGGAACTCTACAAGCAATACTCAACGCCTTGTCCCATAGGTGCAATCGTGGCAGAATACACACAGATGAAAGATGCCGAGTTCATTTTTGAACCAAGCGCAGGTAATGGCTTATTGCTGGTAGGTGCAAATCCGCGAATTACGCACGTCAACGAGATTGACAACAGCCGAAAGAAATCGCTGGAATATCAAGGTTTTGGGCGCATTACCAATAACAACGCCGCCGAGCCTTTTCCAGAAGTAATGACCAAGGTTCACGACGTGATTGTAACCAATCCACCTTTTGCAAAATGGGAAGCATCAAAGTTTGATAAAGAACGTATTGCCAATAAATACTTTAATAAACATCGTGGGATTGCCAACCATATTCGTCTGGAACATTTGATGGCAGGACTCGCTTTGCACACGATGAAAGATGATGGCAAAGCAGCTATTATCATAATGGGTCACGTCTATTTTGGCGAAGATGGACTCTTTGCTAAGTACCGACCTTTCTTTAACTGGTTGTACCGCCATTATCAGGTGGATGATATCATCAATATGAACAGTTATAAGCTCTACAATAAACAAGGCGCTGTGACCAAAACAATGCTCATACTCATAGGTGGCAGAAAGTCAAAACCATTTGGAGTAGCACCAGATCGTTCCAAAGCACCAGAACTGAACACGATGGTTGAGAGTTTCTTTGATCTCTGGAAACGTGTGAAGTCACACATCAAACCCAATCTAAATACACTCATATCCCAACTCAAAAAAGCAAGAACCTAATGATATTTTACAATAACCAATTAATGTCTGGAGATATCAAAGCACGACTTTTTATGGTCTCAAATCCATCAAAATTTGAGCGTTTTGAAGATCACGAAGCTGGCATTTTTATTCAATTGCACGAACTCATCGAGCAAGCAAGAGCAGTGGGCGAAAATCCCATCGCACTCATAGAAGAATATCTGGAAGTGGTTTACAACGAAGGAAACACTACCGATGAAATCGCCAGTTTTCTATTGAAAACCGACAAGATGCAGACCGCACTCTGGACGCTCAAGGAAAGTTGGGACAAGATGGATGATAGCCTGCCGACCAGTTCTATAATGTATGGTGGTATGGATAAGGAAGAAGCCGTGCAATTGTATTCAGAAACCACGCTTCGCAGCTATTTGGAAGCATTAGCCTTTTTCAAAAATGAATAACGAAGAACTCGATATCAAAGAAGCAGAATTCAGTCAGAATGCTGATGAAGTTGCAAAACTTGCTACGCAGGAGGCAGCTTTGGTTCCTTACGTGTCTAAGTCACAGGCACCGTATAAAATGAACACGCTCATACCGCGCAATATGGCTTTTGAAGTTCAGAAGTCCCTAAATCGTATTGTGAAGGATAAAGGAAACATTGACAATTACGTGCGCAACCAGCTCAAGTATGAATCTACCAAAGCAATGTGGAAAGGCTTGGGTGCAGAACAAGTAGATGCCGTAGGCCTCTATCTCAAGCAATTTGAAAATGAGCAAGGTATTATCATCGCAGATCAAACGGGAATTGGGAAAGGCAGGCAAGCTGCTGCGGTGATACGACACGCAGTTATGCAGGGCTTTCTTCCCGTTTTTTTTACAAAAAAGCCCGATCTGTTTACAGATATGTATCGGGATCTCAAAGCCATCGGTTTTGACAATATCCGACCTTTTATTGTCAACACAGATACCGATGCCAAAGTGAAGGATGCAGACGGAAAAGTGGTTTTTAGCCCAATGAACAGCAAGGCGCAATACGAACTTATCACTACCGAAAAAGAGTTTCCCACAGAAAGTCCAGAGTCTATTGAGTGGCACAAAAAGATAGGCAAGAATCTACCAGATCCAGATAAAGTACCGTTTATAACAATCACAGAAACACTCGACCATTTACCAGTAGGCTACGATATGATTTTCTGTACCTATTCACAGGTTCAGTCGGCGCATCCTTACAAACGATTGTGGCTTGAAAGTATGGTCAACAACGGTCTGGAAGGCAGCAAGAAATACAGGAAAGTCATTTTCATTCTTGACGAGTCGCATATGGCCGGTGGCTTTGATTCCATCATTGGTACCTGGATGCGCGAAGTACTTCCGCAGACAAAGGCGTGCTGTTTTTTGAGCGCCACCTTTGCCAAATATCCAGAAGTAATGCCGTTTTACGCAAAGAAAACTGCCATAGCTGAGACTGGTCTTACCGATGCAAGTTTTGTACGCTCGATGACAAGTGGCGGTTTGGCGCTTCAGGAAATCGTAGCGTCTAATCTTTCAGAAAGTGGGCAACTCATCAGGAGACAGCGGTCTAATGAAGGCATCAACGTAGATTACATCACGCTGGATGCAGAGCCACAACGCAGTAAAAGCCGTGCGAGTGTGAACAGTATCATATCGTTGATGAATGAAGTGGTACAATTTGAACAGGAATTTGTGGCACCATTGCTGGCAGATATTCACGCTTCCGCGAAAGCGCAGGGCGAGCATATGTCATCTAAACCCAGAAGTCTTGGCGTAAAGCAATCGCCTTACTTCTCAAGAGTCTTCAATATCGTTGATCAGATGTTATTTGCCTTGAAAGTAAAGGATGTGGTAAATCACACCGTCAAATTACTGAAGGAAGACAAGAAAGTGGTCATCGCATTCAAATCCACGATGGGTGCTTTTTTAAAGGAAATGAATCTGGTTAGTGGTGATGTAATCCCTAACGAGCAAATGGATTTTGTACGTACGCTAGTACGTGGTCTCGACGGTATTTTCAACTACAATTATACCGCAATCGATGGCTCAAAAACCAGAGAACGTATAGAACTCGAAGAATTACCACAGAAAGGTATTGAGCGATATAAAGATATCAAGAGCCGAATGGTTCTTGAGAGTTCTGGATTATCCATTTCGCCCATTGATGAATTAATACACTTGATTGAAACCCAGAAAAAACCAAAACATTTAGGCGGTCACACCGATATGTACTTTAAAGTTGCCGAAGTTACAGGCCGTAATCAGCGTATTGCGATGGATGGTGATGAAGCGGTTGTACAGGCTTTTCGTAGTAATACCGAACGTTCTTTCAGAATGTTCAATAGTGGCGATTATGATGTGCTGCTCATTAACCAAAGTGGTAGTACAGGATCTTCTGCTCACGCCAGTAAAGATTTTAAGGATCAACGCCAGCGAGCGATGATTGTGCATCAGTTTGAATTGGATATCAATACCGAAGTTCAGAAACGTGGTCGTATCAATCGTACTGGTCAAGTGGTGTTGCCCGAATACTATTACATCACAAGTGACATTCCTACGGAAAAACGACTGATGACTATGCTCAAGGCAAAATTGAAATCGCTGGATGCTAATACCACAGGCTCACAGAAAACCAATGATGAAACTCTAAAGAGCGCAGATTTTCTAAATAAATATGGCGATATCGCAGCGTGGAATTGGGTAGATGAGAATCAGGAAATGATGGAGCAGCTCGGTTATCCTACTTATCAAAAGAAAACTGATAAAACCGGAAACATACGATATGAGCGCAATGGGTTTAAAGATGGTGCGGTGCGACAACTGACTGGACGTGCGGGCTTACTCAAGGTAGAAGAGCAAGATGCCTTGTATGATGATTTGTTAGAACGATATGACCATCAGATAAAACTGGAAAAACAGCAAGGTACCTATGATCTTGAAACCGAATTCTTGCCACTCGATGCAGAAACTAAAAAGCGTTTTTTGTTCCAGAAAGGTCAAGGTGGCGCTACACCTTTCGGGAAAGATACCGTGCGTGATATTACCATCGTCAATAATCTGAAACGACCATTTACCAAACAAGATATTGACAAGCGCATCACAGATGCACTGGATGGTCAAAAACCTGTTCAGGTGCGTATGAAAATGGTAGATGCCATCAATGAAAAATATCCATTGCTTATTGAAGAACGCAAAGCGAAAAAGCTGGATGTCATCAATAGACTGAAAGAAGATCGGGACAATTTACCGCAACGTGGTAGTGGCAAGACCGAAAAAGAAAACGAGCGCATACAGTCCGACTGGACGAAGCTAGAAGAGATCGTCCACGCAAAAACATCACAGCTTGCGACCTATGTTGCTGGTTTGGAAAATACTAAGCGCTCTATCATCAGATACATCACGATGTGGAATATAGGCGATGTGGTACGAGTTCCTTTTATCGGAACTACTATCACACCATCTTGGGGCATCTTTTTAGGTGTGAGCATCGGTAAATCTGGAAAGAACCCATACACCTTAAGTAACATCAGTCTCAAGTTTGGAGTGACAGATTCAAGAAAGATTTTGACCTACAGCTTACAACCAGCAGAACAGAGTTTTATCTCACAGATTTTTACAGAAAGTCGAGATATCTCTGAAGCTGATGTGCAAATGGTTAATCTGGAATGGAATGAACTCATCAAAAAAGCATCTTCAAAACGAGAACGTCGTCATATCCTTACGGAGAATATTGTAGGTGCTTCTAATCAGATAGGTACTCAAAACAAGCTCATTAAGTACAATACAAAAGAAGGAACCATCAAGAACGGCATCTTGTTGCATCGAGATTTTGGTAAGGATGGCGAAGCAAATTCGGCAGTATTACCTATTTCTGAAGCGTTCAACATTATTAGAAAACTGGACATAGATGACTTTTTTGCAGATCACAAGCTCAACTTTCGCGTAAAGCGTATTAGTGAAAACTATTTTCAATTGTACCTGGATAAAAGAGATCTCTATCCTGCGATTATTGATGAGAAACTACGGTCGTTCTTGAAACGAGCAGATGGTCAATCACAGGATGAGTTGCCAGATTTTGTGCAAAATGCTGGAGATATGACCGCAGCCCTGCATCTGGAAAAGCTGCAATTGTTTTTGAATCGGCTGGATGCATTTGGCGTGCAGTTTCTAGGTCACGCACGTGAACTGGAAGATTGGGAAATTGAAAATGAAGCCGAGTGGAAATCAAAGACCAAATCTACTTCTGGCAGTTATAAATATCGATTAGGACGTGCTTATGGCCAGGGCAGTAATCCTACGACTGGATTTGTGAGCTATGAAGAACCGAGTTCGCAATATGAATACGGACTGGTCATTTACAACCGCCCATTATCAGATAAAGAGAAATTCAATTACTCGCTTATTCCCGTGTTTAAGAATGTGGAAGAGCCGTACCAAATCTGGAAAACGGAAACGCTTGCCTCTGGATTAAAAGATGACTTCAACAACATTGTAAGCGATGCTCGCAGACTGCCATTGCACGATGCTATTGAAAGCTTGGGTTACTTTATTCTCAATCATCCACACGAAGATGGAAATGCCGAGTTTGTGTTTGGAGATTATACGTATCAAGACTTGGGACGTATGTTTTTTGAAGATACGATTGCCCAGATTTCAGCTATTGATGAAATGATTAACCAATTACAAATCGCACAGGCATAGATGAAAATAAATCCCAACAAGATGTACATCGTCTATAGCCCGTATTACAATTCCCGTAAAGGAATTTTTAGTGGAAAGCCCACGACGATGCAAGAGCTTAAGAACAAATTCAGGCGTGGCTTGGATGCGACAGTTATCATAGCGATTTATTCTACCAAAAAGGAAGCTAACGCCGCCGCAGATCAACTTTTTAAAAAGAGCAAAAACAAATGACCCAAAGAAAATTAGATATACCAGAAGTACAGCAGATCCCGCAGTTTATGAAAATTATGGACGATTTGAGTGTAGGCAATAATCCTTACTTGGTAGGTAGTGCAGGAACAGGAAAAACAACATTGGGCGAAAAAGTAGCTTATGCTATTAATGGCAGATCAGAAAATGATGGGAAGGAACTGCCTTTTACCATTGTGAATTGTAATCAATGGACTTCGCCAATTGACATTAAAGGTGGACAGACAATTTCTGGTTACAAAGAAGGAGCACTCATTGAAGCCTGGCGTGATGGAAAGATTTTGATTCTGGATGAAATGCCCAAGCTCGATGCCAATACCGCAGGATTGCTTAATGATGCGTTAGCCAAAAGTGCCCGTGAAGATGCCATTATTTTTAATGGACAGAATGAGCCCATCGTGAAGCATAGAGGTTTTGGTTGTATTGCCACAGGAAATGTTATAGGAAAAGGTGCAAGCGGAAACTATGTAGGGAATAACAAACAAGATGCGTCTTTGCTAGACCGTTTTAGTGGATCGATTTACCGCATCGGTTTTAACGAGACCTTAGAGCGACAACTGGTGTATGCGCCAGTCGTAAATATGTGTATCGATATTCGTAAAGCAATACTGCGCTATGAAGGAAAAGAAGCCGGCGATGATGATACTGAAGACATAATGACTTTGCGTACAATGCTCAATTTAGAACGTGCTTACGAACTCGAAATGAAGCGAGAAACAGGGATGAAGGACGAATTTGGCAAAACCTACCGCAAGATGCCAAATGGAAAAACTTTAAAAGATGCCCTAGAAAGCTACTTTATCGCAATGAACCGTGAGAAAGCTGAGCATATCAAAACTGAGGTCAATCTGGAAGGATTTCTGAATTCGTATAAAGGCAGCGTGATGAAGGCGGAGTTTATTAAGGAGTTTAAGAGGCGTATTGGGTAAGTTTAGCAACAACTTTTATTTTCCTGTATCGGTGGACAAGGTACAGACCCATAAGAGCAATAAACGCAACAATCCCCTTTATTTGGTTTTAGAACCTCTTTACAGTTCTCGCATTCGTAAAAGAATTGACAGGCGTTTGTTGGCATATCTTCTACTTTTTTATGTCCGCAGTTCGGGCAGGTAATTTCAGATTTTAATATAGTTTCCATTCAATTTTTGATTAAAGCATATGTGGTATGTCAGAAGCTAATGTTGGATATGAGAAAATCATTGTTCTAATCTCATTGACTTTCATCTTTGTTTTTATGGCCATTACAAAAAGATTGATTGTTTCTTCTGTATGTGGTCCGATTAGATGCGCACCCAAAATTGTTTGAGTTTCTTCGTCAATGATAGTTTTGAATGCATATTCTTTTACATTCAACCTTTTGGCATTAAACCAACTGCCAACTTCCTTAAAATTTACGCGAATATTGTAATTTAGCTCTTTCGCTTTCGATTCAGTATAGCCAACAGATGCCATAGTAGGCAAAGTAAAAACTACCGTTGGCATAGGTGGATAACGTACTTCTTTAGAATTGCCTTTAATTATATTTGAAGCAACCGTATGACCTTCCAGGACTGCAACCGGCGTTAATGGCAAACCTTCCGAATCTGCCGCATCGCCCGATGCATAAATATGAGGGTTTGAAGTACTTTGAAGATATTCGTTAACGGTAACACCTTTTTTAGTATAAGTTATATTGGCTTTGTCCAAATCCAGATCAAATATTGCAGGTGGTCGTCCGGCTGAATTAAAAACAGCTTCAGCTTCATAATATTCTGTTTTCTCTGCGTATTTACCCTCTACGCGATACTGGTCATCAATTTTCTCAATAGCGGTAACATCTGTATTAAGAATAAGTTTTATGCCCAACTCTTCTGTGGCTGAAACAAGATATTTTACAATATCCTGTTCAAAATTTTCCAAGGGATTTTCTCCACGATGAACAATAGTAACTTCTGCTCCACATCGAGCTGCTATATGTGCGAACTCAAAAGCGATATAGCCACCACCGATAAACAATAAAGATTTTGGCAATTTTTCTAAATTCAAGAAATCGGTACTGGATTTGGCATAATGACCACCTTCAAAATCTAAAACTCGTGGCTTGGAACCCGATGCGATTACAATTTTGTTAGCCTTTACTTTGTAGCTTCCAACTTCTAATGTGTTTTCTGACAGAAACTTTGCTGAATTATGAAAGGTATCTATTCCGTTCTTTTTATATCCTTTTTCAATTTTTGGTGGCATTTCATCCACAAAGGTTTGTTTAAAGGCCATTATGTCCTTCCAATTTATTTTAGGTATGGTATCGATGCCATTACCTTTGAGTCTTTTGGCAAAATCTCGTACTTCCGTAGCGCCAATAATTACTTTTTTTGGGTCACAACCTCTCAAAGCACAAGTGCCACCATACGGTAGATCATCTGTGATTCCGACTTTCAGGCCTTTTAAGGCGCACTTATTGGCGATGGTCATTCCTGCCATTCCCGAACCAATGATGAATACATCGTATTCTTTCATACTAATTGATTTGTTTTTTGTCGGTTACCTTATAGCCTGTGGAGTTAATTGCCTTCTCAATTTCCGTATCATTTGTTTTGGTTTGGTCAAATTCAATGATGGCATTCCCATTTTCGTAGGATGCTTTTGAGTTTATAATTCCGTTGAGCTTGTTTACTTCGTGGTTGACGTGCTCTTCGCAACTTGCACAGGTCATCCCTTTTATATCAAAATTTACCGTATGGATATTGGATTGATTGACTACAACCACTTCTTTTTTATTATCCGGATAAAAGATGTGAGCGTAATATGGAAAACTTATTGATATAGCCGCAAAAAGCGTAATACCTATTAAAAAACCTTTAGTTTGAAACCACTTTGGCTTCGCATCCACTTCACAACAATCCTCTGCTTTTTTCGGTTTTAGATAATCATACCACGCATAACCAATTGCTACGACAGCGATACCAATTAAATAGGGTCTAAAGGGTTCCATCCAAGATAAAGCGGATGCACTTCCCCCAACGCCGGCAATTAATGCAATCACTGGTGGTATGCAACAAGATGATGCGGCTACAGCAGCAAACAAACCTGTATAAGCTGCATTTTTTGATGTTTTTACGGTACTCATTATTAAAAATTTATGCTGTTTTTCTTTTTAATTTAATTGACTTAAAAATACTATCCAGAATATCCGTCTCATCTTCGTTCAATGAATAGTACAAGGTTTGCCCTTCTCGCCTTGAGCTTATAATATCTGCATCTTTCATTTTTCGTATATGCTGTGAAACCGCGGGAACACTCATACCTAAAATGTCGGATAAATCACAAGGGCACAGTTCTTTTTCCATGTTTAAGAGGAATAGAATTTTTAAACGAACCTCATTACCTGAAATGGCTAGTAGTTTTGAAATTTTATCAAAACCATTAGCCATACCATCAATAGTAGTTCTACAGTTTTGCAGCTGCTTGTGGTCAGCTTCAGCTCGTGTGCAAGATATTTCTAGTTTCATATTATTGCTTTAGACGGGCAAATATATAATTAATTACGTATTTAAGCAAATACTTAAATAAATAAACAATTGTCCCAAACTACAATCCCATCCCCAAACAACTCACGCCACTAATTCTATTTTTAAAAGAATTAAGTGAGTCGACCGCAAAAACATACAGCCCAAAGTACCAATGGCAAATACAACTATCTCTTGTTTGATAGTGTGTTTGCCTTTAATGCGTTTGTAGATCACGAGATACAGCAACTTAGCAAGACAAACGCCTCACGGTGGAATAATGTGGTGCAAAGCACTATCCAAAACTTAAATTCTGGTACCGAATGGTATGGCAATCCTACGCCCAAGGATATTGAAGAACTTAATGAGCACCGCACCTTTTCTGGGATGGAGCTGGTGCGCAAGATTCAGCCACAAATTAAGGACAAGCTTGCGAAGTATCTGGACTATTTAGAGGATGCCGTATTGCCCAAGCCTAAGATGGCTTACAACGATCGTGGTCTGGGCGTGTTTTCTTTTGAGCGTGCGGCGATGGCGATGTTTAAAAACTTTCCCGTAGATACCAGAACACCTGTGGATACTGCCGTGAGCCAGATGAATATTGAGCTCAACAACCACAGTATCAACACATCGGTCAAAACGGTGTATGCTTATTTTCAGGACAAACAGATGTCCTATCCTGCGATGCAACTCTACATTATGGCTGGCGCAAATGCAAATGTGCAGGGCGATCAGCTGCTTTACGTAGGCCTTGCCTGTGCCGAGCTTGTGGAGTTTCTGGAGTTGCGTGGCATTTCGGTAGAAGTTAACGTGATGATCGGCACTTCATTTAGCAATCAGGTGGCGATGGCTTGTGTGCGCGTCAAACGATTTCAGGATAAACTGGATAAGAATCAGCTGTTATTGATCAGTAGTGATCCGCGTTATTTTCGGTTTCGTGGGTTCAAGAGTTTGGTGGCGTTGAGCAACTATTTTGGTTTGACCATTCCATCTGGTCTCGGCAGTATTACTGCACAAATGGGAGCCGCTTTCGCGAAAGCGATCAACTCAAAAGGCTTCGTTTTTGAACAAAGCTACGCGATGGAAACCGCCGTAAACGAAGTGACGCAAATCATAGAAAGTTATAAAACGCAACTCGCTGTATAATGGATAAAAAGGTGCTCAAACAGACTGTGATTGATTCCATAATGGACAGAGCCATTGCCATTAATAAAGCCTGTGCTGAGCAATGTAGAGATTTTGAAATTATGCTTTCGCGAAAGCGTAAAAACACATTAATACTGCGATGGACGAGTATTAATATTTCAAATGAAGATAATCCCGTGCAGCAGTATCGCTATGAGTGTTTCCAAACGGATGGGACACCGCAACTGTGCTCTGTGCATTATGCAGATCAAGAGGAAGCAAACGAATTTGTCTGGTCGCTAGAACCGCTGTACCATCAATTATATGCCATAGATCATAAATTATAGATATGTATAAAACCAAAGATATTTCCAAAGCCGAACTGAAGGCGCTGGCCATAAAGAATCAGGATGAAATCGTAGCACTTACGGGCAGCGAGCTAGATCCCGTACAAGCCTGGGAAGTCATAAAACAGGCTTCAGATAACTTTACAAAAAGTGATCTAAAAGCGCAGGAAGCAGACGAGCTTTTATTTGAGATGCTACATCCCGATGAAAAATCAAATACCGGAGAGATCTACACGATGAGTGATGGTTTTCAATGGAAATTATTATCAAAAGCTGAAGCAAAAAAACGCTTTATTGCCGATAAGGAAGTGTACGGCATAGACCGAGACACAGAAACCGAAGCGCTTATTGAGAGTAAAGAAGATTTGGGTCGTTTTGAAGAATTTGGCGTGGAGCATAAAAACAATGATGTAAAACGAAAGCCAAAGAAAGCTGCCAACAAAAAGACCGCATCTTCTAAAGAAACCATACGCATACAGGAAAAAGAACGTGCCAGAGCCTTATCGTTACTGGAACTCGAATTATTAATAGCTGCTTAAACATACACTATGACCATAGAAAAATTACAAAAGCTCAAGCTGAGCGCCGTACAACCAGACGCCTTACAAACCGCAGTCAAAGAATTACTTGCTGATTACGAGGAGACTTCAGATAAAAATGCCTTTGAAGAAATCGCCAAGGAGAATATAGAAAAGGTATTTTCAATGGTAGAGCGCCTTGCGCCAGACGCTATCGTAAAAGAACCAAAGCCTGCCAAAAAGAAAGCACCATCTAAAACGGTCAAAAAGGAGCTAGACAAAATGACGAGTGACATTAAGCTGTGTCGGGCAAAAATCCGCAAGTTTAATGAGGAGAAACGCAAGAACGAGCCTAAGAAACCCAAACCGATGCGTCACACTAAAATCAAAGGTCATTTTATTTCTATAGCCAATTTGATTCCAACAAAACTCAAAGAGAATGTTGCGGTGCAAAAGGAGGCAGAACGTGTGTTACTGCGTGCGCATCGTGGTATTATGAATGCCTATAAAATGAATACGGTCACCACCGAAAAAGGTCTCGATGCCATCAAAGAGAAGTTTGACAAGATGGAAGAAAAAGCTAAAAACTAATTATGAATAAAAAAGTACTGATCATCACAGGTGCAGGCCTGGCCATAGGTTTTGCCGAAGCACTCATTTACTACAATCTGGGAAAGAACTCGGAAAATGAGAAGTTTAAGCTACAAGTTCCCAAAGGAGCAGAACTGCTTAAAACTACCGGCATCATCATCGCCACATCGCTCGCCACCGCAGCGCTTTCTAACATTATAGAAGGTGCGCTTACCGAAAAACAAGAACTCATCCCAATACCTGCCTAATTATGAAAACGATAGAACACCAAATTTTCCTGAAACGCAACGGACTTGCTACAAAGCTGTTGCTACAGCCCATCCAAGAGAAAATAGAAATCTTCGACCGTATGCACGCCTTACTCGACAAGGTATCTGTCTGTGATAAAGATGCGCTTATTGATGAGTTGGAAGCCCTAGACCTAGAAATCCTAGAAGACATCGATGAAGAATATGCAGATCAGCTAGAACACAACGAGATTACTGAAGAACTTAAAGAGAAACAAGTTGCATTTGAAAAAGTAATGGAAGACGTGCCAACACCAGAACCCAAGAAAAAGCCCACCGATGAGGACATCATCAACGAACTGGTAAAAATGGGTCGCACAGAAAACATTGGTCGATCTACCTTTCGTGATCTAGGCGTGAAAGTGGCGTTAGGTTGGGAGACGATTATCGGAAAGTATCGCGTGACCAGGACGAGTGTATTTAGGTATCGGTATGAGATTGAAAGGATATAGGTTTGCGAGGATCTTTTGGTATTGAGATGGACTGCTTGGTTTGTTTTAAAAACTGATGAACCATTAGTATTCCAAACATCCATAAAAGACCAGTTTGAAGCTCTTGATAACCTATAAGATCTTCAATCTGGTTTTCTTCAGTTAGGTCTATATGTTTTATGAGTTTCTTAATCTTTTTAGGACTAATCAAGTTGGGCTGATACCCTTCTTTTCCCAGAGCCATTTTAAACTCTTCGGCGGTTCGTTCATAATTTTTGTTATGAAGTACTTCCGCGAGCATCTCTTTTTTCGCTGCTTGCATTCGGCCCCATTTGCCTTCTCCTTGCCAGTACTCTAAAATTTTATAGGTTTCTAAAAGTGTGAAACTTCTACGTCCCACCAAATCATTTTCAATGAAGTATGTAGAGAAACGTTCATTGAAAGTAGTACGCGAGTGAAGTCCAGTAATCTGATAAAGTATTTTTTTAGGAATACGCTCAGGAAATAATGGTTGGAAACCAGCAATAATTTGCTCGTTTTTAACTTCTTTAGAAGGTGTTTCCCATAAGTCAATAATTGAGCTATAATGAGAAATGTAGATCATAAAACGCCTGAACGATTTAAAATTATAGCTTATCAAACAAGCTGCAATAAACCACCAAGGTAAGATACCGTTGTACCTTTCGTGAAATCTATCTATTTTAAAATCTTCTTCTGTCATAACTTAAGAATGGTCGCAATGTTTTAGTCATTGCGACCATTTTATTTACATTACTTTTTTCCTTTAGATCCTGAATTCCCAGAGTTACCTGAACTTGTTCGAGGTGGATTGTTTCCTCTACCTTTTCCGGATGCGTTTCCTGTTTTACTTGGTCCATTTACTGGTGTGTTTGACTTTGCCATAATTTTGGGTTTTTATATTAATAATGGCTCAAAGATATACGGGATGTTTTTAGTGGATTGTAAACTTTGGACGATAGGGTTTTATGCTATTTCCTTTAAAAAATAATCTCTCAAAATTTCCTTAAATTTTGGAGAGTTTATACCATTCGCTTTCTCCAATATTTTCTGTTTATTAAAATATTCTATGTCATACTTTTTCGTTTTGACCTTAGCAGTTGCAAGTTTTTTTTCGGCGGCTTCTGTAAAACCACCAGTACTCCAGATCTCAAACGTGAGTGATTTTTCTGGATAAACATTCAAAGCCCATTTTCTTATAATCACAATTTTATTAGAAATATAGTGTTCGATATAATCTATATCAACTGGGTAATTATAGCCTTTACATTCAACGATTTTTACTTCATTTTCAAAAACTGCCAATACATCTATTTCCTTTGATTGGTTGGTTTCTTGTAATGTCACTCTTTTGCTTATATCTAAATTACGGCAATACTTACTATAGTAATATCCAACAGCAAGTTCAAAAAGATCTCCTCTTAAATTGTTGGTTTTTCCATCTACTAGTTTGGTCAATTTCTCCATCAAATTGATGTATTGTTCTGGATCTTTTTTTAGAATAGCTCCAGCATTAGTTACTGTATTGATTAGAGATTTTAATAATTCGCTATATTCATTTCCAAACAGTTCCTTTACGGAAGCTATCAGCACACCATTACTTTTTAGCTTATTAAGAGCCTTGGTCTTTATACCATCAACAATTATCACAGGAAAAAGATCTAGAACTGGATTTGAAGCTTTTATAGCTGCTATTTTTCTTAGAAAGAAACTAACCGTTTCTTCATTGGTATCATTACCTAACAAAATGTCTGCAATTAAAAAGCCTGGGTTTTTGACATTACCCTTGTATCTGGTTAGTCCATCAATATATGTTGGTGCCGAAAATGCAAATTGAAAACCACCAACAACATTATTATTTTTACCCTTTTTAAAGGATGTCAAGCCTATGTTTTTACTCCATATTTCAAATCTCTGTAAAACAATAGCTTTAGAAAGTTCAATTGCTTTTATATGACTTAAATTAGGATTAGGTTTTCCACCAAGCATCGCATTTAAGCCTAAAGTTTCGTCATCATATTTTCTAACAAAATCATTTTTCAAGAGAAGCTCAATGAGAGTGTCAAATTTCATATGACCATCAATGCGACTTATTGGACTTATAGAATAATTTGCTAATTCCTTTATATTTACAAGCCCGTGATGAAATTTTATCGCCGTGATTATAGCACCTATTCTTTTAGCATCAGACATTATAGCTGCTAGTAAACCATCGTAATATTCTTCGGTCTGATAGTCATCTGAGTGATAAATGAAAGACTTTTTATCACTAAAAATGCCTTTCAATTTATGAATTGGACTTTTAAAACGTTCGATTCTCTTTCTAGCCGCTTCCTCAGTAATACCGTACTTTTTTGACATTATACGAGATAAATCTCCCGATAATATTCCGCCATTTTTTCTAATATGTGTTACTATTTTTGTCACACCACGCTATTTATATAATACTAACTATCTTCAACCTTGTCATTTTTTTTTATTTCAATGACGTCCCATTCAGTTTTATCTATTTTATCAATTAAATTTTTTGCTCTGACGTTATTTATAGCAAAGCATAACAAGTGTGTTGGTCTTGAAAAACCCACATAAGCCATTCTTGCAGATTGAATTATTTTTTCTATACTTCCACCTTTGTAGTTATCAAGATATTCTTTTATAGGTGTACCTATAATTTGGTTAGATAATCTTTGTGACTCGTAGTTTCCAGCACCTCTATCATAAAAAGTTTCAAGATATAATGTAGCGGTATGCGTTTGACCTTTTACTGAATGTATAGACTTAATGCCAACGCGTATTCCATTTTTGTCTAAATACCGTAAGCTACTATTCACTTCAATTTCGGCTTTGTTTGAAGACGCCTCATTGATGAATTTTTGAGACAAGCGTACTTTGCTATTAAAACATTTTAAGAATTTTGGAATGTATTCTCGTAGCTCTAACAAAACTTTTTCAGATTCATTTTTATTTAAACCAACACTCCAATTATAGAGATTAAGTTTAAGTGTGGAATATTCCTTCTCGTTTAGATTTTTAAAATGTCTTATTAATTTTGAAACCGTAAATACTCGTAAATATTCGTCCCGAACTTTTTCTATATATAAAATTTTATTTAAAGCATTAAGAAGAGCTTTTCGGTGACTATTAAAAATGGTGCTTTTAGTTTCTACAAAAAGTAAGTAGTCTTCTAAAGTTTCATAATCAATTTTCTTAGTTTTTGCAGTTGACTTATAACTTGGCCAATAATCAGATATGCATATCTTATCGACGTGATCGTGATGCTTTCGCCAACCAACTGCTTCATATTTGTTTTTTGATGTGTGAGTTATAGCTTTGTCATCAATTAATTGTTTTACTATGTCTGAAAACAAAGGAATGACTTCTGTAATTTTTTCAACATCATAACAGATTAATTTTGGCTTTATGTTTAAATAGTCATCATTGTCATCTTTCATTCTTCCTTCTACCGCTGAGCCTGTAATAGAGAGTCTCTCGACGATTTTGGCATTCGGCTTGCTTAATCTGTGACTTCCGCTTATAAACAACTTCTCAGAGCGCTGGTTCCATACTTCATTCGATGAAATAGTTTTTGAATAAATTGATTGATTAATATCACCTAATCTTTGATAAAATGAATTGCTTTGCCATCCAGCAAAAATTTTTTCTAAAAGTTCAAATTGATGCTTTCCCATATCTTGCATTTCATCTACAAATACATACTTAAATCGGCTCTGTAATAAGCTCGAATAGGTTGGGATTTTTTTTAAAAGGACTTCTGCTAATAAGTATGCATCATCATAACATAATATACCAGCTTCTAAAACTTTCAATTTAGTTTTAATAAACCATTCAGAAATTCTTTTCAATTGATGATCAGTATATTTTTCTTTTTTGTGTTTAGGAGTTTTGATAGTTATCAATTCACCACCGATCGAATCTATCATTACAAATTCACCATTCTGAAATTTTAATCGAAAAGAAAAGAGAACGTTAAAATTTTTCTCGTAGTAAATCGCATCAGTCTTTTCTTGTGAGCCGAAATCTTTTCTATTGAAATGAAATATCCTTTTGATGGTTTCCTCATAGATTTCATCATCAATCCGGATAGGCTTCTTTTTATATTCATTGAGATAAGCCGGTATGGCTAAAAAATTATCTACAAAACTTTGAATGGTTCCTACAAAATTAGGGTGAGAAAACAGTTTAGGACAATATTGTCCTATACGTTCTTTAATTTCATCAACTGCGGCATTGGTATGTGATAGAACGAGAACGCCTTTGTTTTTCTTGAGAGGTAGATGCTTTTCTAAGATTAGAAGTTTTGCCAGTAAAACTGTGGTCTTACCACTTCCTGGTACCGCTTGTAAATCCAACGTTTTAAAATTATAAATAAACGCTAATCTTTCCTCGTCAAAAGTATGACCTGGTTTTAACAAAATCGATTCTGCATACGCAATGTCGGCAGGACATACTTTAATCATTGCAGACGTATTTTAAAGCACCAATTAAATATTTAATTCCTGCGTCATTTTCATCTATTACCAAGGTAGGATTTTGCTCTATTTTGTTTGCCAGATTGTAAGCTAATTCTGTCTTGTTTAAAGTCTTGTTTATTAGTTTTTTTCCTAACTCCATTTGTAAATGGTCACTGTCCATTTGAGGATGGATTTCTAAAAGTGCTTCTTTGAATGATACATTTAAAGAAGTTGATTTGAAAAGAGCATATTCCAAAGTCCAATCTTTAGCTATGAAGGACTTTATATTATCCCTGTCGTATTTAGTTTCAAGTTGCGTTGTTCTTAGAATAGAATCTGCCGATACAACTTGCTCGTTTTTCTGGTTGTATATATTATCAAAACCTCCAGCCCCATTTGGTAATGTCGTTTTTTCATACGCGCAAATATCTACATCAGTTATAATAGCTACCGGAATAGTCATCTTTTTTAAACTTTCATTTTTTCTCAAATAAATCCGCGAATAGCGTTGAAATGCAGTACTTGCAACATTAACAATAGAAACTCCAGCTTCAGTTAGATTTCTCTGAATAACATCTTGTTCTTTTAGCCTTTGAGCAATTGCAGGTAGCAGTATCTCTTCAGACCAACCTTCAACCATTATTATACCTTTCGCAAAAAATAAATTAGCTTTAGTAGTATCTAAAAATCTTTCTAAAAATTTATAGTCATTGTCAGCCAGTTCTGTAAAATTCTTACCCATAGGAAAGGCATAATTGTCACAACAAACAATAAGGTTTTCAAGTTTTATTTTAGATCCAAGATTGGGGCTATGAGTTGATAATATAAGTTGAATCTCTTTTTCTTTTTGCAAGGCCTCAATAATTTGCATTTGTGCTTGTGGATGTAAGTGCGCTTCTAACTCTTCAATTAATCCAAGCCTAATGCCTGTCCAGTCTTTCTTTTTTAAATGTAATAGCTCGGACGCCATAAATAGTCTATTCATTGTACCTAAGCCTGGATTTATTTCATCCTTGATAGAGAGTTCCAGTTTCTCTAATATGTTTTTGAGATTATTCCCTTTTACTCCAAAAACAGATTCTTTAGACTTATTGTAAAATGCTTTAATATAACCGTCAATTTCAACCTTTAATTCGTTTCCTTTTTGTTCATCTGGTGGTAACGGCACACCATTATTTGCAACCCCTAAGAAATACTTTTCTACTGATGTGTTAAACTCGTTAAATAAGCCAACTAATAAATGATCTGTATTTCGACCTTTAAAAGCCTCGTGCTCTTGAAGAATTTGTGTAAGCCTTGAGTTTTTTCGAGGAACAAGCTCTGCCTGTGCGTTTCTAAGAGGTTTTAAATACGTTGTTTTTAGAAGCTCTCTTGCTTCTGCTGTTAATTGGTAGCCTATTGGATCTACACCTGCCTTTACATCTGTTGGTGCTATTTTATTGTCCACCAGATTACGTGTTACATCGTATATTAATCGTAGATAAGATTTGGGTTGCCCACCATTTTCCTCTGTCCAGCCTAACCATTCAGTAAAGTGTTTAGCCTCTTCTGGGTCTAAATCATCGAAGATTAGTTCAATCCTAAGCCTGTTTGACTCCATATAAAAGTCATCATTGATAACTTTTAGCCACTCATAACTATGAGTTTTAAGTACCAGTTTTATGGCATCAATAATAGCTGTTTTACCTGAATCATTTTGACCTATTAAAACATTAACTCCTTTGGAAAATATTAAATCTAAATCAGGCTTTAATAAATCGAAAGCACCTGTGCTACCAAATTTTCTGAAATTCCAAAGCTTTAAATTTTTTAAATACATATGTTATAATTTACTCTCCAAAAATGTAATCATAAACAGATTTGCTGTCCAATGGACCAGCAAGACCATTCATACCTCTAGGTTTCGGCGCTAGTTTAAAAATGTAAACCCATTTAGAAGCAATATTTGCTCCTTGTGGCTGTTTCATATTAAGTGTCCCTCTAGTAGAAAAGAAAGCTTCAACTTCATTAGCTTTCATCATCGTTCCTGCATTGATACATTTCCAATGAAGTATTTTTCCATTTCTGACCGAATGTTCTGCTTTGCGACGTTTTTCGTTATTTGTAATGCCTGCGTACCAACCATTAAACCGTGGGTTTTTACTGCCCATAGTTTTTTTTACAAACTTGGTTAGTTCGCTTTTAATTGCTCTTGTTTCCATATTTAAGTTATATCTAAGATTTTGAAGTTGAGTTTTTTAGAAAAATAGAGTTCGTCGAAATAACCTTGTAAATAAGGATCTGGAACCAAATAGGCGTCACTTTCACACAGCTCTTTGAACTTTTGTGGATTTTTTAGGAACATTGCGCAAACATCAAGTTCATCTCTAGATAAAAGACGACTGTGAAGGAGTTCTCTAAATTCTAAATAGTCAATAAATTTCTTGAATCTGTTATTATATACTGCGCCCAACGTCTTCAGAAATGTTTCTAAATCATCTATGCAAACAGACCAAGGGTAAAAGTCTTCACTGCTTTTTTTGTTAAGTAAAAGACCTAAATCTATTTGCAATGAAGCAAACCTCTCAGAAGTAACAACTATTGTAAAGACATCAATGATTTGCGACGTATTTAAAACTTCGCTGTTATTTTTACTTTTTATAGTTATAGCCTCATCATTTAGAATTGCTTGTTCTACCTCAAAACATTGTTCATACCCTTTTTGAATACAATAATCAAAGTCTGACCTTATTCTTTCCGTAGCTTTTTTAGTATTTCTCCACGGTTCTCTACTACGAGAGGCTTTACACTCAATTACAAATGCTATTCTGTTTACTATGTATAGCAAATCCTTTTCGGCGGGATTGCTATTAATATAGTAGTTATTGTATGAAGTGACATTTTTTGCTTTACTGAAAAATCTGTCAAATATGTTTTGAGTTTGAGACTCTAAAATAACCTTTCCTCTTCTTAAATTAAGTTGTTCTTTTTCCTTTTCTGTTTCAGTAAGAACTTGATAGAGCAGTTTGTAAACCGCATTAGGTAATTGCTTTTGAAATACATTCAAAAATGTTTTATCATTAATTTTTACGATTGGTTTAAGCTCTAATGGGTTGGGTTGTGAGTAAAATAAATTATTAAATGAATCATTAATATCTATTGATAGTAGATTACAGAAAACATCTACATCCTTCTTATTGAAAGACTTGTAGTAGTCATTTTTTGTAAATAATAAACAGCTGTGCGGACTCTCAAAGAAATCTAGAAAATTATCTTGTAATTCTATAGGAAGTTGAGACAGGCCTTCTTCAAATTTTCCAGCTTGAACGCTATGCACAAAATCTTTCATTCTTGGATCAAAGAGAAAACTTTTTGATGTAATGGCTTTTCTTTGATAATCATCTTCTGAAAACTCACAGAGTGCCATCAATGTTTTTAAGTCAATTCCTAGTCTTTCTTTTATTTTATTCTGATAGGGTTTAAATAATCGAATTACTTTATTAAGTTCTTGTTCTCTATAATTAAGTACCCCATTTTGAAAATAATCTTTAAAAGCAAGTTCGTGGATCAGCATTTCTGACCTATCTTTTTTTGATGTAGTCGTATCAAACCTTGAATAATTCCCCAAATAGAAACTAACTATTTCGAGCAAAATATCTCCAACTTTTTGAAGTATTTTATCATTCTCTTCGGAATAATAGAAGTCCTCAGATCCTACTTCATCAGAGGAAAGTCTCAGCATAATAAGATAAATTGAATCTTTGTACTTAGACTTGAATTTTTCAGAAAAGCTAAATTGATTTCGTTCTGGATGATGACGCACGAAGTCTGCAAAGAAGCATACAAAGCTTTCTTTGGTATATCTTGAAATTATTTTTTGAATTTCAATTGATTTCTGTTCTATATCGACTTCCTTCATTTGCTCCATTACCCGTTCTCCACAATCCTTATCTCCTCATCACTCAATCCATACAGCTCATACACCATTGTATCTATTTGTTGCTCTAGGGTGTTGATTTGTAGTTGTAGGTCTTGTGCTTTTTTCTTGTTTTGCTCAAAGAGGTCTAACCATTCAAACTCATCTGTTTTGGTAAGCACGGCAACAGGTGCTTGACCTTCCTTTTCTCGCAATTTGTTATTGGCTTTAATCGCTTTATTCAGTTCTTTGATAAACTCGCCAAAATCTAAATCTTGCCAGTTTTCGAGTTTGCGAGAGAATTTTTCAATCCTGAATTGATGATATAAATATTTTAAGAATTTATCTTGAATGGTTGTGAATGATTTTATTTCCTTAGAAATTAAATCATAAAGGCTTTCAATCTTTTGAACGGTAGTTTTATCGGGCTCTATAAAGGGAAGTTGCGATAATAAAACAGGTTTCACTTGTGCCATAGTTCTGCCCGTTTCGGAAGACAATAACCGATATAGGTAGGTGGATAATCTTGAATTTAAAATTGCCGACAAATATTTATTAGAAATCTTATCATTTGCACTAAACACGTAAAGACCATCTGTAGGAAATAATTCATTTTTATCTATCGATGTTATAATACTGTCTCCCGTAATTACACCCAACACCTTATTCTCCTTTTCAAATATTTGTGGATTCCTAGCACGATGCAACGCATAAAAGGGATGCTTTCCTTGGGCAACTTCTTTACAAGTTATCCTTGGAAGGTATTTCTCGATATAGTCGTGAATATTAGGAAAATCTTGAGGATTGTCATTTTTTGTAATGTAGAAAAGGTTTTTATCTGCATCTATGGTATAGTACCTTTTTACGTCAACTCCTCCTGTAACTGTAGGTCTAATATATTGTTCTTCTAAATTTTCAGTTTTGATAGTATCTGCATCCACGATAAAAGCATCTTTCAAATCCGGACTAACTCCTCTTTGTATTCCGTCAGTATCTATAAAATCATTAAGAGTTTTAGTATTGTGTCTTTTCAGTATTTCATATCCGCTCAAATTTTGAGTGGCAAACACGGTATTTGGTATTGAATAAAATAACTCACTTTCAACTTCGTAAGTGTCAATACTATTAATATCGACATCTTTGTACTTGTTGAAATTCCCTACAATAGAAGGATTTTTACTTTTCTTTTTGGAATAAACGACAATTGCCGATGGTCGAGCAACCTCTTCAAAGATTCCATCCCCAACATTTAGTGCAATCTGCAATTGGGTTTCTTTGAGTATTTTTTCTCTAAGTTTAGAGTTGTCTTTTTGATATAAAATTACGTCTGGTATAATCATACCAATAACTCCAATATCATTGGTTAAGTCAATAGATTTATCCATAAAAAACATAAAAGAATCAACCATTCTAACAATTATGTCTTGATGTTTAGACTTGACATATTTTAGATCATTAGTAGGCAGTTTTGCTCCCCAAGGCGGATTCCCAATCACAACATCAAAACCTCCGTTAGCAAACACTTTCGCGAAAGCGGTCTCCCAGTTAAAGGCTTTATCTCCTGCTATGGTTTTACTGTCTATTAAACTGTTACCACATTTTATATTACTGCTCAAATCGTTGAGCTTACGGCGTGGCTGTGCCGTGCGTAACCAGAGTGATAGCTTTGCAATCTCTACAGACTCCTCATTAAGATCTACACCATAAATATTGTTCTCCAGTATGGTGTTTTCTATATCTGGAAACTGTAAGCCACCACCTAAAATTTTGGTCTTAAGCTCGTCTATGTACTGATGTTCTTTAATGAGAAAATCCAGTGCCTGGTTAAGAAATGCACCAGAGCCACAGGCAGGATCGCAAATAGTGATCTGTAATAACCAGTTGCGGTAGGTGTCTAGCGTTTCAACTAGCTTTTGTATAGTCTTGTCGTTTCGCTTCTTTCTACCAGTACCACGTCCTTTAAAATACTCTTCTTCTTTAAAACCGAGTACGGCTTTTTTCTCATCACATAGTTTACCTACTGTATTTTCTACAATGTATTTTGTGATATACTTAGGCGTGTAAAAAACGCCATCTTTCTTACGCTTGCTTTTCTGTTTGTCAAAGTTGCCACCTTCTATTTCGGCATTAATACTTTCAATCTCGTTGAGAGAGTTTTCAAAAATATGACCAAGGATGTTGACGTCTACTTGGCTTTCAAAATCATAAGTTGCCAATTTTTTAGTATGATGATAAAGTAAATCATCATCTATTATCACACGATCCAGTATAGAATCTGGTTTAAAGAGACCACCATTGTAGGCAAAAATCTCTTTATTTTCCGCATCGCCCTTACGGCCTTTATCCAGATAGTTAAAATGCTTTTTAAAACGATCGTATAATGGTTCTTCCACATCCAGCTTGCGAATGGTGTCCCATTCTGCCAGACGTTTAATGGTATAATTGGGTTGTAAGAGTCCGCGATCTTCTGCAAAAAAGATAAAGAGAAAACGATCTATAAGTTTCTGCGACTTTTTAAAAAGCGTGAGTTTTACATTTTTCTCTAGGCGTTCAAGATCAGACTGATGCTCTGCATTATCTGTAATACCAGTCTCTTCCTGAATCGCGACCTTTAAGACCTTACCATTTTTCTTGACCAGATCACGATACAGCTCACGTTTAAAAAGCGAATAATCTTTGTAAAACTCTTTGGTAATTTGTTCCTCTACAATGAGTGAATCCTGCTTTATCTGAAGCGGTAATTCCTTGAGTAAATTGTCTTTGTACAAACACAAATACAACAATCCAAAGTCGTCGCGCGTAAGATTAAACAGGTCAAAGTCCAGTAACTCTGTAGTATCGTCAATATAAAAGCGTAGTTTTTCAAAATTTGACGTAATGACAAACCTACATCCTTTATGATTTACTTTATAATCAAAAGCCTGGCGTCGTATGCTTTCCAGATCCTTTGTATTTGTGCCCTTAAGTTCTACAACGGCTACTGTCTTTTCTTCTGTGATAATCGCACCGTCTGCCTTGCGATTGTTTTTCTCGTTTTTATATTCTGTGGTTAGGTTGTATTTGGGCTTAGGATTAATGGTATAATCGAGCACGTTTACAAAGAGTTCTGTAAGAAAAGTAGCCTGTATTTGCTCCTCGTTACTCTTGTCTATATTTTGCTGTATCTCAAGGTTGAGAAAGAATTTTGTGTACTTGCGATATGCCTTATCTACTGCGTTAGTGTCCTGTTGTGCGAGATATTTTTTGAGTACAGATGTCTGGAATAATGCCATTTAGTGCTTTACAAAGTTGTTCAGCTCCTAAAATTAACAAAGTTTACAAGCTATTCATCTTTATTTCTCATTTTGTTTTCAGTATGCTTTCGCGAAATCGAGCTTGCGAGATTCACGACCAAAGGAAGAGCGTAGCGTTAAAGTGGAATTATACTGAATCGATTGCTCATTTGAAACACTATAATTTTAATAATTCTGTCTCTTTAGCTAAATATGAGAGTTGAAATTGTCTAAGATCAAAATCGTCCAGTTGCATATCAAATTGGGCTTTTCTTGTGAGATGGTTTGCGTTTGCATTTCGAGCTTTTTTCAGTAGATCTGGCAATGTTGTTTGACCAGTCACAATAACATTTATGACCAAGTCCCAGGTATGAATATCCATTATGAATACATTCTCTGGTGGTAGCTGGCTGTTGTCAGCGCTATTTGCGTACCTGTCTTTTGTAAACTGATAAAGTTCTCTGTAATCTGACCAGAAGATATTCTTATGCGTGATTACTATTCCCCAATTCTCTTGATTGGGATTTAAAAATTTTGATACAGGTAGCATTTGATCATAATAAGCCTTCAAAAGTGAGTCTTTATAAGATGAGTACACGTAATCGTCTGTTGGGTTGATCGATGCTAATGGCTTAGGCTCAATAGCTTTGCATTCAAGTAGAATATTATCGTCAATCACAAAATCTACGACTTTGTGCTTCGCGGGAAGAGATCGTTTTACCTCACTCTCAATTTTGTAATTAATATTTATTTCGTCTAATCCTAACTGAATATATTTTTCAAATCTTGCTCCAAATTCTGTTGTAAACTTTGGATCGTTGATCTTCATATAATCGTAGATGTAATAGTTTGCAGTATAATTGAAAACCGATGGATGCACGATGCGCACAGAATTTTCAAACCATTGAAAGGGAAATAAAGTGAGAAATGAGTGTTCCATCATCTCATATTTTGTAGCATTAGTTCCTTTCCATTTTTTAGCTTCTTTTGCTGCGGTCAGTGGCGTTATCATTAAGAGGTTGATAAACCGTTCGGTTTGTATCTTCCCAAAGATTTCAGACATACTATCAAGTATAGGTTGACTTACGTAGCCCGTAATTTTTGTGTTGGGAAATTCTGATTGTTTCATTTGAGCGTACAACCACATACATTGTAGTATTCTTAAAAATTCAGTAATAGACAGACCAGTTTTCTTTTTAAAAGAGGCTGAAATGTCATACCGCGATTCTAGAATTTCATAAAACTTTAATTGTGTGCTAAAACGCTCTTTATGTACGGCAGTTTGAAGATAAAACTGCTGATAATGTAGTATCGCAAAGGCTCGATGAATTCCTTGAGATTTCATATAGTTTGAAATATGATCGGGATCAAATTCCATTATAGCTTCAAAAAGTGTTTGAAAAGCTTTGACAGTTAATGGTTTTACCGGTTTGGTTCTCGTACCGTACAAATAAGTCCATTTCATTATCGTGAGTGTAACCCATAAAGCTTTGGGTTTTTCGATTTCAATATCAAAATAGTTGTAACAAGCCTTTAATAAAGCAACCATTTCGTATGAGTTTATTTCTCGTTTAAGTTCTTCAATGGTTTCTAACTTCATTTTTTGGCGATTTAATTGAGTAGGTTTGTCAATCAACAACATTATAGTAAAATCTCCATAATTTACTAGGATACAATTAACAATCTTCTGAAAACTCTCTTTTAGTAGTTTGGCACGTGAGAATCAATTCACAGCCAGATGAAAAAAGAACAGCCCGATTATAGCGACTTACAGCAGAGTGTAGATACGCTCATAGGGAAATTTGGACTCGCTAAGACCATAGAAGTCATCAATAATCTTTCTGGAAACGCACAACTTAAATCGAGCGACACCCAAAAGGTAAAACTGCTCGTTGTCTATTTTATCTCGCAGAGCATCCAAATTTTTGATCTTCAAGAACCCAAATTTTACACCAGTAACATTCAAGAATACCGTGATGCTAGGATGGCGTGTTATTTCCTGCTCAAGAAATACACAGATACCAGTTATGCCAAGATAGGCGAGAGTTTTAAGCAGTCCAAGCGAGCTGTGATGTACAACTACCATAAGTGCGATGAAATCCTGAGTATTCCAAGCTTTTACAAGCCTTTTGTAGCCAAATTTCAAGTTTTGGAAAACAACGTGGTCAACTTTATCGCAAAACTCAATTAGAATTTATGAAAGAAGAAATAGCTCAAGAAGTAAAGGACGTCCTTACCACAGCACCAGAAGAAATCACGTTTGAAAGTATTCAGGGCGAAGACAGCAGTCCGCTCAATCAACCAGTGATTGAAAAAGACATCGGTGGCGAGCGTCCAATAGAAAGTGATCCCGAAAAGCAAAAAAGCTGGAACGTGTGGAAACCAGACCGACCACACCAGATGCCAGAAGAACCTGAAGCGCCATCTAGCGAGCAGCCAGAATTCCGCAAAACTGTAGAAGAAAATGTAGCACAAGAAAAAAGCGAGCAACCACTAGATGCACCAGAACAGGAAATAAATGGTGGTGGCTATGAAGATGATGATGAGCCACAACCTACAGACGAAGATTTTGAATTGCCTCTGAGCCAAGCCAACCAAGCGGCTGATGCTCTGTTGGGAATGTCTAACAACGTTCTTGAAGTAGGTGGCGGTTACTTTGTAAAAATCAGCAAGCACAAGGAATTCTATGAGTTTGATGAGATCATTTCCGTCATCGATCAGCAAAACGATAAGAATGTTGCACGCGTAAAGCTAGACAAGGAAGACAAGGCGTTGTTGAGACCATTGCTCGCCCAGATCCTGCGTAAGAAAGCTAAGAAACTTACGCCCGAACAGCAATTGATGGGTGCAGTCCTGTCCATCTTAATGAAGAAAGCACAGGTCGTTATGGAAGTCCGCGCAGAAAATAATATTCTGGAAGAGCGCATTCTTGATATCATCCGTAATGAAAAAGCTTCAGCTCTCGAAGAAGAACAAGAAGATTTTTCAGCGCAAGAAGAAGATTATGCTACTCAAGATTTCCAGGAAGAGTTAGATTTTGAAGAGGAAGAAAATGTTCAGGATTTTGCTTTCGCAAAAGCGGAAAAAAAAGCATCTCAACAAACTGAAGAAGTCGATTTTGAAGATATAGATAATGATATTCCAGAAGCTACTATACTTGAAGTAGCCGAGGATGAACCCAAAACAGAATAGCTATGTCTGTAAATTCTAATCGCGGAAGAAAACCCATAAGCTATCTCAAAGAAGACTTAGAACGCCAGCCAATGATCTTACTGGTCTGTGGCGAGACTGGTGTCGGGAAGACATACAGGAACAAGCAAGAGATCAAACGCTATATGATGGATCATCTTGCGGTAGGCAAGAAAGGTCGTAAGGTACTTGCTTTTGATACTAACGATGATGATTATCCGCAATTTCGTACGGTAAGTCCAAATCATCTAAAGGCACTGACCAAAGTAACCTCACGTAGAATTAGACCTTTTAACCCAGATGGATCACCTATGGATAATGACGAAAAGAAAGAAGTCATTACCAAAATAATGAAGCACTTTAAAAATGGCTTGGTGGTTCTGGACGATATTGATCACTATATGACTGGCGCCAAAGGGCAGTCGATGATCGGTGCACTCTGTACCGTGCGCCATAAAGGAATCGATATAGTACTCACGCACCAGTCTGTAGCAAAAATTACTACATCAGAATGGCAAAACTGTACGTGGTTACGTTTGCATCATCAGGTGGATGATGTGACGCGCTATCGCGAGCGCATCCCAAAATATCAAATGGTTCGTATCGGTCAGCTTATTGTCGATGAACAATATGAATTATGTTCCAATGCCTTTGCTATGGGCAAGATCACAGAACAAGAATATAAAATCCAGAAAAGTTTCTTTGTTTATATCAATATGCGAGAGCAACGCATCCGTGGATGTAGCCGTGCAGCGTTTATACGTGCCTGTAAAAAATTTATTGACCAGGAAGAAAGCCGTAAAGTGAAAATGCTACTGAATGAAGAAGATTTTGACGGCAACAACACCTACAAAACAAAGAACGATGCCATCGTAAAATTGATTTCAGATAAGTTACGGTATCACGAAGATGGGATGGTTGGGCCTATGTGATTTTAATCAATCTTTTCAAAGTTTTTTTTGAAAACAAAACCGGATTTAGGCTCACCAGTTTCTTGATCAATATAATAGATTAATAAGTACTTATGTCGAGTCTCAATAACGCTTATCAACTGTCCTTTTTTAACGATACCCTTTATTGCAGCTCTTTTCTTATTGTTCACTCTCAGATTTACGTCAGTAGTTGCAAGCCTTTGTTTCGTGATTTGACTTAAAATGCTATCTAACTTTATATTAGTGTGCTCTTGATGCGATTTAAATTTATCGTCTATGATTTCAGAAAGCTCTTTGTTTGTCATTTTATGGGAATCGCTGTGTAATGAAAAAATCATCACAACAAATGAAATGATTTGCATTATTTGAAAAATAAAGGCTTTAGCTTTTTCTGATTTAGACTTTGAACTTATCAGTTGCAATTCATCAAATAACTGTATCTGAAATTTTTCAAAACTTTCCTGAGTCACATACTTATCTGAGAAAGTTTGTAGCGATTCTGCTTGAGTCACTATTGCTTCGGTAGCCTCCTCAACAAGATCATATTCCTCTTCAGCTACATCAAGATCATCAAATGATATATTCTTCAAAAAATCTGTAGAAATACCTCTCAGTGCAACTTCTATAGCATTCAATGGCTTCACATAATTTTCAGCATACATTGATGATAAAGATGATAAAGATGACAAGCGCTGATTGAGCAAGGCGTGATTGGTTATAATGCCATCCATCTGATTTTTAAGTGGATTGTCTTTATACCAATCTAATAGCGGTACGATTCCAGATGTCACTTTAGAAATAGAATTCATCGATTCAATTCCAGGATGTTGGTGCATTGATTTAAGGATATCTAAAGCACCACCAAATGCTGCAATATTTGTAGGATACTGAATGCGTTTAGTCATTTCATTTACCCAATCTAATTTCGCAATACTACCCATCGCTGCTTCTATTGCTTTTTGGCTTGCATTTATATTTTTAAATTGATCTAATGGGTTCATATTGATATTAAGTTTGTTGTTACTTATGACATCTCCCATTTAATTTCTCCCAAACGATTCTTAATAGCTTTAAGAGATTTCAAGACTTCTTCGTCATTAGGTAAATCCCCAGTAAGCAACTCTTTGAAAGAGCTGTTGTAGGTTAATTTTATTTTGCTCCAAACGCCTTCAATATCTTCAAATATGAGTGCTTTGTTTGGGTGTTGTGAGAGCCATTCCTTGTCATTGGGAATCGCTTTGTCATCATCTTTACCTACCTGATTGAGCATTGCAGAAAAGTCTTCACTTGCTAGAAAATCTTGTATTCGCTCTAACTTTAGTAATTGGTGCAAATCATAGGTGTGCCTTACTTTATCTGCCAAGTCTTTCAAAGGGGTTTCGGTATATGAAAATCGCACGAGGCTTATCACTTTCTCACAAAAGGTACGCTCAATATCTAGCGCAACAACTTTAAAAGGTTCGAGCTCGTATTTGGTTATCAGATCCACATTTCCTGTACTGGCAATTAAACCGGTAATCATCGAGTGTATTTCAACCGCACTGCTGGGATGCGGGCTTCCATAGCTGGACACTTCTACCACTATCTCATCACGCACGTGGCCAAAGGCTCCATCCATTCCGCTTTTATCGTAGCTATATACCAGTTTTCTGATCTTACCCTTTTTGTTCTCGATTAAGTGACCAGGTACATAAGTCAAGGGTTCAGCCACAGCTTCTGTGACAAGCTTAAGTTTCTTCTTGATGGCGTTACTTCCTTCTTCTTCGTCAGTGATGATGACGAGATCTATATCTTCCGAAAAGCGCTCGATAATCTTATGACATTTTGATAAAGACGTTCCACCTTTAAACACAGTAATATCCTTTGATGCAGGATTTGTAAATATTTGCTTGAGCGCAAAAGTGACCCAGTAATCTTTTTCAATAAATATTTCGGCAATGCCGAAATGATCTGCGGCAGCACGTATCGCATTTCTGAAGGGTTCTTGATATTCGTGTAATCTCATTAAGCGATGTTCCAGTTGTTAATAGTTGGTAGTATATCCTTGGAAATCCCAAAGGTGTAGGTACTTAAGGCATTGATGTTCTCACGCAATGCGTTGCTCTGTTTTTCTAATCCCATAAACTCGTAGATGGCACCTATTAAGGCAGCAACTTTAGGTGGGTACGCTTTCGCGAAAGCGGTAAAACGTTCCAGATCTTTTGCCGAAAATTGAGCTATTCTGTTTTTAAGAAACGAAAGAATCTGGGAGCTGTCGCCATCAGGAATATTTTTAAAGTCTTTTGCAACATCGAGCACCTGTAGTAATGGAATATTCTTTTTAGAAACGGTAACATAGCTCTTTGCAGGCCGCACCATTGTGTTTCCTACCTTACCACGTACTTGCTTTGAAGAACTCGCAACTCTTACCACGTTAGGAACCTGAGTGGTCAGCCTGAATTGATTGTACAATCGCACTCCAGTAATGTAGGCCACCTGTTTGTTATCTTCAAAAAGATAGATATTGAGCAGTTCTGTATCACTAGGTCTTAATTCGCCAAAGTCTGTTTGTTTAGGCTTATAATAAACACCTTTTCTATATCTCTTTATAGTACCAGCAGTAACTAGTCTACTTAAAGACTTAGAAGCAGCTGTAAACTCACCTTGAGGTATAGCCAGATCATCGTATGTAAATGCATCTCCTGCATCTATACGAGCTATCTTATCTTTTATGTATGCTGTTATATTCATAGTTTAAGCATTACAAAGATAGTTTAATTCTTTATAATGTCAAGTTTTTACATCTATTTACTTGACATATATAGCAATATCTATTCCTTTATCAGTTTCTTTATTTATAGCTCGTTCTATAGCTCCAGCATCTCTATCTCCGTCCCAAAGTCCCAAACCCTACCACGGTAAACCTTCTTCTTCCCTTCATCTTTGTGCTCACAAGGTTTAGAGACCTGCCCATTATTACAAACAGTTTTACAAAAACAACCCAAAATGGCACAGAAAAATGACATCGCCTGGCAACCTATAATGTATTGCGTAGGAGCAGGAATCGCCGGCATCGCAATAGGAACCTTACTGGTAGCACCTATGGTTCAAAAGATGAAGGCAAAAAAGCTCGCAGAAAAAAACAAGAAGACTGCGGCTGTCCCTACCAAAAAGGCATAGCATTTAGAGATGCGCCATAAGGGACAACATATTCTTGAGATGAAAAACTCCATTGTTTCAATGGACAAATCCCAGACTAATGAAAGATTATAACGACGAGTTAATGCGCTACGAAGAAGACGCAGAAAACCAATACGACGATTACGACCACGAAGAAGACTACGATGACTATGACGATGAGGACGACTTCGATACAGGCTTTGAAGGCCTAGAAGATGGTTATGATGATGAGTTTGAAGACGAGTACGACGACTATGACGATTATGCAGATGAAGTTGAGTACGAAGATGATTATGACGATTACACCGCAGCCACAGTAGGCAAGATTGATCCTAACGACCGTACCCTAACGGTAGTGATCACAAACAAATCTGGCGCAGCGGCAGAGGCAAATGTTTTTGGCGGTAACCGTGAGGCAGCACAGCCTAATGGTGTGACCGTAGAGATAGAAGAATCCAGTCACAAGGAAGTACGTGAAGAGAGTAAGGCAAACCCTTTTAAAATATCGGGAATGAAGTACTCTGTGAGCAATCCGCTACAGTTTGATAATGTACTGCGCGTGGAGCGTAGAACAGCTTCAGGTTCAAAAACGACCAGAGTGTATCAACCGCGTAATGCGACTTCGCCACAAAACTTTACCCAAACGCTCATTGACGATGACAACTTCGAGATGGACGTGACGGGACAGGATTCCCTACAGATTATGGTAGAGGATGGCGTTACAGCCGTATTCACATTTACCATTAAAGCAAGAGCAAATCTGGGCAACTTGCTTAAAGGTCAGAACGTTGCAGAACTCTCTCGTGCACCACGTACGACTGGACTTCCACAACTGGACCTGATACGCAGTCGTAGAAAACCCAGACCATTAGGGCGTCCCAGACGTAGAGTGAGACGTTCTCGCAGGAGACCTGTAAGCCGTCGTCGATATGTCAGAAAACCGGTGGCAAGACGGTCTAAGTCACGCCTTGTAAGACGTAAGAGACGATAGTTGGAGCTCCGACTTGAGTCTTGACTCTTTCCCTAATTGAGACAGCCAGAGTCACGGTTTCCCCAAACCTAGCTCTGGCTGTTCTTTTTTAACGACACCCTATGAAACGCAACAATAACCCCAAAAATCTCGCACAGAACAGGATAGACTATATCGTCTTTCATAACACAGATGCCGCAAATGACATCTTGTTTGATTACGGTTTTGAAAAAATTGATAACCAGCAACATCTGTCCCAGGCGGTCAAAGAACTTGTAAAGAACAAAGGGAGAAAGGTCATCAAGGATCTTTTAGAAATTCATCCAGACAAGGCAGCGATACTTCAGGTAAATACTGTTGAAAATTCCAAATGTGCTGCCTGTGGTGAAAACGCTGTAGTTCATACTGAGCGTAGCCGAAGTACGAAAGCGGAAAACTATTGTAAATCCTGCGGTCATTCCAACTATGCAGGTTCTGGAGATGAAGACAGTTTTCTGGATCAGTTCAATTCCTATGATGATAAAGCCCTAGAGAAGTATTATCAGGACATCGTAAAGCGATCCAATGAAGATCTGGAAGACAAAAACCTAGCACAGGAAGTTCAAATGGTCTGGAACGAACTGCGCAAACGCAAGGAAAGCAAACCAGAATCCAAACCAGAAGTAGCTGCCGAGAAACCCAAAGGCATCCATATCACAAAAGATGAGATGTTGCTTTTTGGCGTCGTATTTATCGCAGGTGTTCTGGTAGGTGCGAGCATAAAATTTGACTTAAAAAATGGCAAATAAAACCAAACAATTGAAATACAATCAGGCGATAGATGATATCTCATACCTGATCCTGCACTATCCCTTAGAACTGCAACAGCTCTTGCGTGTCTATGGGATCACTTTCCGTGACAGGCCATCACACAAGGCACTCATTAATGAGACTGTAGAACTGATGAAGGATGATAATTCCGCTTTCGCGAAAGCGCTTGCAGAACTCATATCCAGACTTGCAGGTCGCGAGGACGAGTTTTGGGGAGCCGTGGCCAAAGGTGCCGTGGGAATCCTGGGCGGTCTCTTCAAAAAGAAAAAACGCCGTAGTTCTGGTGGCAATACTAATGCAGCAGCCGCAGCGGCAGCTCAGGCAGCTGCGGCCAAAAGAGATATGGAGCGCCGTATGCAACAGATGCGTGAAGAACAACGCCGCCGTGATGAAGAGCGACGACAGGCAGAAGAACGCCGTCGAGAAGAACAAAAACGCAAGGAAGCCGAAGCAAAAAAGAAAACCAATATGATGCTGATGATAGGCGGCGGTGTGGTGGTTCTGGGCATAGGTGCAGCGATATTAATGAAGTCCAAACAGCCACCGATGCCGTATGGCGGTCAACGTGCGCAAATGCCACAACAGCTATGACAAACACATTCGGATTAACAGATTATGACGTGTACGACGATGGAGATTACGACAACTTTAGACGTGGTCGCAGGAAAATACATAGACAGCGCAGAAAGGCAAGAAGAATCGCAAGACGTGCCCCAAATAGACGTATCAAAATCGCACCTAGACGGAAAATCTTGCGACGACCACCTATTGTAAAAGGAAGACCAAGACCTATTAGGAAAAAGAAAGTAGTTCGTAAAAAGCTGCCATCTAAAGTCCCAGTAAGCATCTTAATTCCCAAAGGAACACCTATAAAAACCAAGCTACCTAGCAAACCTATATTCAAGCCCACCTTGATAAAAAAGGGCAAGCCTATCAGTAAAGATCAAAAGGTTACAAAAGCGCAAATAGCAAGCCTTCAAGTTCCTGCAACAGTGGAGAAAGCAGCAGCAGAAAAGGCAATGAAGTCGGACGGTAAAACAGCGAAGGTGGTTAAGATCATTGCTATCGTCGGAGTTACTGGCGCTGTAGGTTTTGGCATCTATAAATACATTCAAATCAAAAAGAAAAGCAATGGACATACTGGCGCAAATAAAGGAAAGTGAAGTATCTGACGATGGAAGTTTCCAGGAAGGATTTCTGTATGGGTCTGTCAAGAATATAGGAGAAAAAACGGCTCAAGTAAATGGCGTTTCCCTTCTTCCAGGCGAAGCCAAAAGCTATCCATTTGTAGGTAAAGGTTACCACAAAATAAACTACGAACCCAACGGAAGCACCTTGCGTGTTCTGGAAGTACTATAACGTATGATTACAGGAGAAACAGAATACATTCTAGACGATAATTATGACGATTTCTTTGGCAACAAAAAGAAACGTCGTGCGCGTCGTGCCAAACGAAAAGCGCGAAGAGCGGCAAGACGCAGCGCACCGAAGCGCATTGCACGACGCGCTAAAAGCAAAGCCTTCTTTTCTAAACTGGGTAACGCCGTTCAGGATATGGGCGGAGCAACGGCTATAGGTGCTGCTATCGATACGATTACAAAACCAACATCTCCCACAGGATTTGGCGGTGCTAATGAACCTGCATCAGATTTTGATTTTTCAATCGGTACGGCAGATGTTCCTGAAGAAGAAAAGAAAGGTATTCCCACCATAGTTTTTGTTCTAGGTGGCGTGGTCGTAGTTGGCGTTGTGGGATTAGTGGTTATTAAGAATAGAAAGAACAAGCAACTGTATAGCCAATGATTATCCCGATTCCATCAAATAAAGAGCGTTTCAAAATACGACTGGGTATCAAGTCCAAAATGCCAGTGCAGTTGGGCATACGCGTGTACGATCCGCGATATCCTAATACGTATTATTTCAGGAGAAAAGCGCAGTTCTATGAAGGCGATGAGAAACGAGAATTTGTGATCTCGCTTCCCGTAACGCCAGAAGTACTGGAAATGGAGCTGTTTGACAAAGTTTCTGGAGAAGACTATCAGTTTGATATGAGCTACTTCAAGGTAGAAAAAATGAAACCTGCCGAAGTCTGGGCAACTACCGAGCAACATCGCTTTATGGATTTTGCCATAGACTTTGCCCAAAAAGCGGGACACACGCCTACAGGCTTTTACGATTCCAAAAACCACGAGTTTCTATTTCAATACTTACCTACGATAACAGATGCTTTTGGAAAGGAATTAATCACACCGGCGCGCACACATCGCAAGATGCCACGTGTACAGATCTCACAGCGCTTATTCATTGGCTATACCATTCCTATCCGCGTGGCAATTCTTGCCCACGAAGGATGCCATTGGTTCCTTAATACTAGAAGTCAAAAAACAGCAGATCTCTGTGGCATTAAGAAATATCTGGACTACGGTTTCCCGACGATTGAAGCCATTTATGCCGTGACCAAGGTTTTTGGCAATAATCCACATCACGTGGGCGCATCACAGGTACAGCGCACCAAGGACGTGGTTGCCTTCATAGAAAATTATAGAGCAAATGCATAAACTATTTCTTATCACAATGGCAGTATTTACAATGGGCGCAACGATAAAATTAACGTCCAAAAACACAGAAACTTTCGCCTGTGAAAGTTGCGAAGATCCTGCGGTTATTAAAAGGACAATCCATTCTAACGAAGATGCTTATATGAAAGATAATTCTGCAAAATACACAACCGATTTAAAAAAATGGGGTACACGATCTGGCGTGATGCACGTTGCTTTTCCAGAAACAAGAAAGAGAAATTGCGACCCTTCAAGAGATGCTGTTTTCTATGCGACCGATGAAGGTGTTATGGAAATTTCTGATTGTGGTTCTGGTAGAAGTCCGCTTTCGCGAAAGCGTAATCTCATAAAAGACCAAAAACAAAAGGAAGGTTTTAAACAGTATCAAAAATACCTGCACGATGAGTTTGATGTAATGCAGGTAACTGTCAAAAATCACACGCCAGACACCAGAAATGTTTGTCTTTGGGGTGGTAATAGCGATAAGCCTATCACAGACCCTTTATTTATTGAGAACGCCGAAAAAATAGATGTTTTGGTAGGTACGCATCCACAGCAAGTAGTGCTTAACCCTGCAAATGATTTATTGTATGTGGCCAATCAGCTTTCGGATTCTGTTTCGGTAGTTGCTCGTGATGGGACTGTAATTGCTACAATTCCATTGACGGAGAATGCGATGCCTGGAACGGTTTCGCCAGTAGCGCTGGCCATAAATACAAATTCTGGCTATTTCTACGGAATGGTGTATGTCATAGGTTCAGTAAATAATATGATGTATCACATCGGTTTAAATCACAAAGTGGTAGATGCTAATAGGACTGGAAAACGACCTACGGAAATACGCTTTGATAACGAGACAAATGAACTTATAATCAAAAACATAGTTTCTAAAAGTACGACGCGCATCAATGCCGAAACGCAGGCCCAAACGGAAACACCTTGGGATATACAAGACCAGTTTCGATTGGTGGATAGTGAATCAACATCTAAAATTGCTAAAGTCACTACACAACTCAATCTTTTGAGCATTTTTAATTCTTCCAAAAGTCCAACGGTAACCATCAATGATGAATATCACGAAGAGCGCGAAGATTTTAAGTTTAGTCCAGGAATGTTGAAGCACCTTAAAATCGTCGCCTCTGGAGAACGTTGTGTAAATGCCTTGCAACTGCTACAAAAGAGCATTGCAGGAAAAGAGATCTGCAAAACACTTTCGCTTGGTAATTACCAAAGTCCGCAGAGTTTTCAGAATGTATCAGAAGTTTTTGGTGTCGATGGTGTGATGCTCGATGGCCAGAACAGTTGGTGCTTTAAGATTGGTGGTTTGCAGACCATCACATTCATTTTGTATTACAAAAAGCTGGAAATGTACAATCTACTTCCAGAAAAGGCGTCGCTTGCCTATGGCGTGCAAATGAGTAAAGGCGTTCCCAAACGAGTTCCTAAGAATCCCTTCAAATCCATTTTATGAAGTCAATCATCAACACGGCTTTGAGCCAATATGGAGTTACGGAATTGGTAGGTCAACAGCATAATCCTGTAATACTAGATTATTTTGAAAAGATAGGTCATACTTGGGTCACTACCGATGAAACCGCTTGGTGCTCTGCTTTCACAAACTGGGTTGCCCTAGAATGTGGAAAGGAAATGAGCAATCAACTCACAGCACGCTCTTGGCTGAGAGTGGGAACAGAAACAAAGCAACCAGCTATTGGCGACATAGTAGTCTTCTGGCGTAGCAAGAAAAACAGCTGGAAAGGTCACGTGGCATTCTTCATCGGCTATTCTGAAGACAAGAAATACATCTACTGTCTGGGTGGCAACCAGAACAATCAAGTAAATATCAAGGCATATCCAGTTTACCGATTACTCGGCTTTAGAAAACTCAATAATTCCATCACTCAAAATTCAACAAAATGAAAGACGTAGATTTTTTAGTCATACACAGTACCGATACCAGCGAAGCCTTAGATCTTGATGCAAGAACGATCATCGAAAAACACACCAACGACAAACGCAATGGTGGTTTTGGTTGGAACCGTCCTGGATTTGATTATCTCGTATTGCAGGATGGCACTTTGGAAACCATTATCCCTGAAAACAGCCCGACCGAAGTAGATCTTTGGGGCATCTCACAAGGCAGATATGGTATTACTGGCAATGTGAAAAACCTTGCTTATGTAGGTGGCAGAACACTCAAAGAAGCGTGGTGGAAAGACACACGTACCGAAGAACAAACCGCCACACTAGAAGCCGTGATACGATTTTATACTATTAGGTTTCCAGAAATCATCATTGTGGGTTTTAATGAGATCGCCACAAAACAGGATAGTGATAAACCTGGTTTTAGTGTCAAGAAATGGCTGGAAGAACTGGAGATTCCCAAGTGTAATATTTATCAAGGATTTTGATATGAGAACCATCATCACATTGGGCATAGGATTCTGGATGGGACGACAGCTATACATCAATCACGATAAGCGAGTTGCGAGAGCCAGAGAAGCAAAACTAAAGCAACGCCTAATAGCTTTTCTTAAAGAGAAAGATCCCAATCAAACCCAAATTGAAAAACAAGCCAATCAACTTTTAGGCAATTAAATGGCACAGCAAGTAACTATAAAGAACACATCCTTTCTCATTCCAGAAGCCGACGACCCTTGCGACTTCTGGACGAGCTATTATGCCAAATTAAAAAAAGAAGTGGGACAGGATAACGCAAAAATGCTGTGGCTGGTCACTTGGAAAACCAATGGGTCTGCGATATGCACCACAAGTCCATCATTTAACAAATGGTTACTCAAGAACGAGCTGGATGTTAGCAATATGGCAACCAGAACTATTGCAGATATTTCGGAAATAGGCGGTAATATTTTTGGTTTGGGCAAGAGCCTTACGAAGATCTTAGCTATCGGAGTTCCGGTAATTCTCACGATCACACTCATTCTTATTGTGGTGGTTTTACGCAACTCTGCAAAAGATGCAGACATTACAGACCTGGCGATGCTCACGCCAGCAGGACGTGCTACTAAATTATTAGGCAAATGAACAGACAGCTCATCTATAAAGTAAGTGGCGGTGCTGTGGGAATTCTCATTGTTGGAAGCTCATTTCTATCTATACGCCAGCGTAAACGCGATAAAAAAACAAGCGAACTATTGACGCATATAAAGAAACAACTGGCAACCACGGCAAATAATCTCGATGCGGAAAATGCCTTTGACATTTACTATCTCACAAAAGTTTTGCAGAATGTAAATGGTCAAGTGATCGCAATGAGTGAGAGCAGCGCAACCAGTTTTGCAAAGCAGATCCATAAGTCTTGGGGCGCGTGGTATGAAGGTGGAGATGATGAAGATGCGGTGTATGCCGTGTTTAGAAAATTAAAGGATAAAGTCCAGGTCTCGCAAGTGGCTAAGGCGTATCAAAGCACTTACAACAAGAACTTGATCGATACCATTAAGAATCGACTTTCGGAGGATGAAATCAAGATCATTCTGAGCATCATAGGACAAATACCCAACTATAGAACAGCTTAAAAAAGAGAGAATGAAAATAACAAAAACAGGATGGTGGATGATAGGTGGCGCTACAATGGCGGCAGTTACAGTAGGTGTGTTTGTTACGCTTTCGCGAAAGCGTAAAAAGGAAAAACAACAAGCCCAACAGGTCATCGGCAAAGATATAGGATCTGGAATCCAAGTGTCCACAGGAAATCAAGGCACGATTAAACGAGAACCCAACTGGGACAAGCCTTTTGATATGAATTATCTGACCAATGTGCAGCAATGGATCGCACCACGAAAGATTAAAATACTCGATGATGCTACAGCCAGAAATTTGGCAAAAAAGCTCAAGAATGCCAAAGGCACTTTTAACGATGATGAAGATGCAGTCAAGGACGTTTTTGCGAAACGCTTACGAGATAAAACCCAAGTAGCAAGTCTCTCAAAATCGTACTGGCAACTGTACAAGCAGGATTTGTGGAAACACTTGTCCAGCTTTTTAAGTGCATCGGAGATGAAACAATACGTGCATAATCCTGTGCGCCAATTACCTAATTATCAAACCCAATAACTATGAAGAAAATCGTAACCAAACCTAAGAAAACCTTTTTTGAACAAAACAAAGATCTCATTGTTGTGGGTAGTGTGATCGTTGTACTCGCAGGTGGCGCAGTTGCCTATATGTACTACAAGAAAAAGAAGGATCAAAAAGAAGTCGACCTGGCTCAAAACCAGGAGAACACACCACAGATAATTCCTATAAACACGACCATTCCTGTTTCAAGTAGTTCAGGATCATCGTCCAGCTCTTCATCTACACCACGCATTAAATACGTGAAGACTGGCTATCCGCTAAAATATAGAACACGTCATCAAGATGTAAAAATTTTACAGGCCTATCTAAAGATTTACAAAGAGAATCTAGGTAAGTCTGGTTCAAAGCGTGATGGAGTTGATGGCGTTTTTGGACCGCTCACGTTAAAGGCTGCCAAAAAGCGATTGGGCAAAGCTGAATTTACAGAAAAGGACATCGCAGGAATGCGGAAAGCGCTAAAAATGGTAGGGAAATGAAACGAGAAAACATCGTAAAAGTAGTTTGTATTACTGGCGGTTTACTCGGTGTCGGGATCATTGCCCATCAATTGCTGAAAAGCAAAAGAGAAGATACTGAAGAGCAAAAGCAAGCTGTAGCGGCGGTCTTGAAAAAGGAGATTTTAAGACCAAAACAGAAAGACTTTAAACCTTCAATGCAAGTGGTCAAGTCAAAACCACCTGCACCTGAAGAAAAGTCCAGCGCACCAAAACCCAAAACAGTACCTAAAAAACCTGTCGCTGATGAATTCCCTTTGCAACTGGGAAGCAAGGGAAAAAATGTGGAACGTTTGCAAGTGTATTTGCTAAGAAATTACGGTTGGGCTGGAATCGTGACTGGCGTTTTTGACGAAAAAGTACAAGAGCGTGTAGAGAAATATCTAAAAGTTGAGACGGTAACAGAATCACTATTCAATGCCTTAGAAATGAACGAATCCATTAAAAACCAATCCAACTAATTATGGGTAAAAGCATTAAAGATATCGTGTCAAGCCTTGTAGATGATGACGGCATTAAAACCGAAGTCACGCTCACAATGACTAACCAGACGCTTACAAAGATCATCATCGCTCTATTGGCATCTGGAGCAACGATTGTTCTGGTTGCACATTTGACCAAAAATATGTTCCCAAATCATCAAATATCCCTGCTTACCGCAGACATCAAAATCATAAAAGAAACCCTTAAAAATCAATTGAAATGACAGACATCCTAAAACACTTAGTTCACTACTTATCTAGCCTAGATTGGGCATATATTTTTACGTTCATCATTATTGCCTTCGGTCTTAATCAAAAACCAGTCACAGATTGGTTAGCAGATTTTACTGGCATAAAGATCAAGACACGCTATCGCGTGCTTATCGTAGGAATTCTTTACGGTATCATCGTCTATTTTATAAGAGATACGATGCTGCACAAGATAGAAATGCTGTTGCAGTCATTTGTGTTTGCGCTCGTCTTCCACAAGCTGATTTTAGAAAGTGTGTTGAACAGACTTTTTAAACCTGAAAACGAAGATAAACGTGAATAAGTGGAAAGTCATTTTCGCCATTTTCTTTTTTGCGGTGGTCGTCCTTGTGCTTACGCAGATCATCATTCCACAAGAGAATGGATATGAGCTAAGAACGCCTAGCGACTGGAAAGAACAAAATCAAAATCTGCTTATAAAAAATCAATCGCTAGACCTGGAGATTGAAGATCTGGAAAAGCAGGTGGATAGCCTTACGGCTTTGGTAAGTAAGAATACCGTCACAATCGGCCATCTAAAAACGAGTCTCAATGAAAAAATTACTACTATTTCTAGTTATAGCGATGCAGAGCTATTGCTGTATTTCTCAAGATTTAAAACCGATAGTACAGCTTATAAAAAATGAGAAATACTTCTGTTTTAACTTGGAACAGTCTCGTGAGATTGCATTGCGATTAGAGCGTGGCAGGTATCAGGATTCCATCGTGAGACGATTGGATTTTTCGATTAGGCTCAAGGACAGTTTACTCGTAAAGAAAGACTCTGTGGTCTCGAGATTGAGATTGCAAAATTTCAATCTGACAGCAGTTTCCGAGAATAGCAATGAGCAAATTCTGTATTTAGAAAACCAACTAAAATTTAAAAATCAAAAACTGAAACAAGGCAAGTTGCACAAGATCCTTTTGGGTGGTGGCTTGTTGATCCTTTCAGGAATATTAATAGCCAACTAATTATGGGATATCAAAGTGATAGTGTTTCAAAAGAGACAAAATCGATAGAAAATACACAAGAGATTTTAGAAGTAAAGCCAGAGCATTTAGGGCCAAGTTTGCTACACTCGCCAGTACGCAATCGGTACTCGGTTATTAATGCAAATCTAGTTGTCGGGAAGGATATTCGCCTACGTGCTAGAGATGCCAAACAACTTGAGATAGCAGGCTGGCAGGTAAGTTTACCAGCACCCTTAGTAACAGATCAATCTGATTACTACGGACTCTGCCAGACCGAAAAGGGAAACACCTTTAACTACGCGATAGATGCAGATGGTAGATTGTTTCTCTACGGGACTTTTGTAGATAGTGAAGATCACGTGATACTCAATGTGAACCCTTATTTAGCGGAGCTTCCATTACGCTATGTGGATTTTGGAATTCGTGGTGGAGAGTTGATTTTACCACCAGACGAGCCAAGACCAAGGGATGAATTTTAATTAGAGTACGCTTTCGCGAAAGCGTAAAAAACCAAATTATGAATGTTTATGAAATTGTTGCGATTGTATTAGGTGCTACGGGCTTCTGGAAGCTCATAGAGTTATTGATGCACTATAATATCCAGCGCAAACTGAAAAATGCTGAGATACGGCACATTAATGCTCAGGCTAACGACAGCATTGTGACCAACTGGGTGCAATGGTCTGAAAAAATGGAAAAACGCATCAGCCAGCTCGAGAATAAGAATACCGCAATGTCACGCACGATTACTAAACAGCGTGATCGTATCACGGAGCTAGAAAAATACATCGAACAGCTGGAAGCCGAAATTCAGATTTACAATAAAAAGAAGATTTTATGAATGTAGATAAAGGAAGTAATACACTCAATTACATTTTTGCCGCATTTACCTTGCTAAGTGCTATTAAAATAGGTTCTGATCTTTATTTGAGATATAAAGAAAGTCAGCAGACAAAGAAGCCCTGCAACTGTAAAGACAAGGCTTAATGGCAATTAAAGACAACCGCCATATTTATATAGGATTAGGCACAATGGCGCTACTTATGGGTGGCGCTTTTTTGGCTTATAAATTTAGCAAGTCGCGTTCAAAATCTAGACTATATAAGCCAAACGGAATCGCTGTGGATTTCTCAGTCTTTGACAGTCCAGATTTACCTGGTTCTGGAAATTGTATGGATAGACGTCTTATAGCGATGCTGCACAATCTCTCGGTAAAGACCGGTTATCCTATCTTCAGTTGGATAAACTCTGGAGCACGTAGTGACGCTCACAATCGTAAAGTAGGTGGCGTGCGCAACTCTTCTCATAAAATGCCTACTTGTAAAGCTGTAGATATAAGAGCTTCTTCTAGAACAATTCGCAACAATCTGGTTATGGCCGCGCGTGATGTGGGTTTTAAACGCATAGGTGTAGGCAATACATTTGTTCATCTTGATGTAGATGAAGGTAAATCACAATATGTGGCTTGGGGTTATCCTAGTGGAACTGCTGCGGCGGTTAATCCTTTTGTGTAATAGCCAGAAGAGCTTATTGATGACTTTGGTAAAGTGACATCATTCTAATCTTGAATCAAAGTAACCATTTCTTTAAGATGATTGTCCTCTTCAGTTATCCAGTGATTTTTCTTTATTAAATTAACTAGAATATCTTTGTGCCTATTATCTAAATTCTTCACACTAAGATTGGAGTATTTAGAAGGGTTATCCCTGTCCATCCAAAGACTTTTGTGTTCTGATTTCAGGATGCTTTTAGAACTAGCTGTTGGATAAAGAAGCTTAATTTGTGGAATAAGTTTACAAACCATATTGAAAATAAGTAGACCATCATAATCCCAATCGCCGGAATAGTAGATAGGCAAGTTCCTGTCATAGGAATATTTTAGTTTTTCAATGTTTTTCCCTCCAGCATACCAAAGTTCATAACCGTATTTTCTAGGTAATGAAGGTCTCTTTAAAAAGTCTAAATTTTCACAGAGAATAATTAACTTAGGATCTTCACATTCTAAACGATACATATATTGCTGATCTCTATCATCAGCAAGCTCATCAATTTGAAGCATCTGTTTAACGGCATCAATTAAAGCTTTCTTACCAATTAAATATTTTTCATTTTTGAAAAACATAGAAGACACATTCCTGACGGTTTCCTCATTTTGCATTATTTGATTTCTAATTGGCAAAAGTTCGCCGCTGTCCATACGACGTTTCATATCCATTAGCTCTATGATATCTGCTTCTTCAAATCTGGTTTGAGGTTTTAAAAGTTGATTGTTTTCTAAAAATGCGTAGTACTGATTAAACTTCTCTAGATACTCTTCTTCATACATCTCAAAAAAATCTTCATCATCAGAATAATAAACCTTATAGCCTTCTTTGATTTCTTGGGTATCATTCAGCAAGTGTTGAAATAATGAATCTTTGATTAAAGTTTCCTTAATCTTGGTTTCTTTATATCTGTAAAGTTCATTTAATGATTTTAATGTTACCCAATTCATTGGTCATTTACATTATTTAAGTAATCTGACAGATCTTGTCTGGCTTCATTAGTTTTAAAATAGCTACTTGGCGGTGCATAATTGATATTAACATCTTCGTAACCTTCAATTAAGTGATGTAAATACCAGCCTTCGTCTTCGTTAGAGCCATAAGGTTCTGGTGTCATTGTCAACATTTGATATCCAAACTCTTTTGCAATATTTGGAAAGGTGTTAAAGTTACCCTTATCCATATTAGAGACTTCTTCAAGTATTAAAAATTTGACACCTTTTCTATCTTCTTTTTGCACAATTGAAAGTCTGCCAATACCTAATAATACAATCGCTGTATAGCTTTGTCCTGTACTTCCTGTCTGGTCAATGCCGTCTTTGTCTAATAATCTGGTACTTAAATCGAAATAAGTTTTTGGGTCTAATAGGTCTGAAAATTTTATCTTCTCATTGTAGGAGGTTGTTTCTGCAAATATCTTTTCAACAAAACTCTCTACTGAGTCTGAAAATTGTAATTCTCCTTCCGAGTAAGCGGCTTGAGTGGACGACTGTAGATTCTTCATCCAATCTATTTTGAATGTTTCATTTGGCGTAAAATCTATTTTGAAATGGTACTTGTCACTAATTAGTCGCTCGTTAAAAAAATCATTCAAATCTTCGACTGTCTTTTCAAAGTCTTGATACTTTGTTTTTGTCAATTTGAATATACGAAGCATCGCCTGCGTAATGGCCTGCATTACTTTAGTTCTGTTTTGATTAGATTTTTTAAGTGCTGGGGCAAGATTTTCAGTGTGTTTTATTTTTGGTCCTAATAACACTAATTCTAAAACCGCAAATGAATAATTCTGATCATCCATTTGGTTTTTTACTTCTAAATCATCTTTGGTCGTATCGAATCGGGATGATGCTTTACCATAAGCGTTTATGTAATTGTCCTTATTTGTGTTATATAATTTTTGAAGATTTTCTACATTCACTTGATTGATATTAGTAGGCACAAAATCCTGAATATGCAACTGACTAAAACGTGTTTTAAAGATAATAAGCGCACCCTCATACTTTTTCTTTAGCTCATCGCGTTCTTTCTCCTGTGAGTCAAGCAACGCTTTAAGTGTGACTAAATTTTCTTCCTTTTGGGTTATGGTTGATTTTGAAGTCTCAAGTTTGTTTTGCAAATCTGTATGGACAGACTTTTTAGCAGCTACTTTTTGAATATAAGATGTTAACTGATCGTCTATTTTTTCATATGTAATTTCAATTGGAATTTTCTTTTCAAGTGCTTCTAATTCTCGCAACGATAGCTCCAAGTCTTTCTGGTCTTGAGTAATTTTAGTAGAAAGACTTTCGGCAATACTCATTGCTATTTTTGACCTTTCGTATAAGGAAAAGTCTTTAAAATCTTTATTAAGATTTTTCAGCTCATCAACCGCTGACAAATCGTAAGGATCTCCTTTCTCAAATTTTAAAATTTCGCCAAGTTCATTATTGATAGACTTTACTTGCTCGTTAATTGCATTCTGCTTTTTTTTCTTAGCATCATTCATTTTAGCAGTATCAGCAAATATCTGTTTATCATTAGAGTAAGGTACAAAGGTTCGTAAAGCACCTATTGCAAACCAATAACCGGAATTCACCTTATCTTCTTCAATATTTTCAGATTTTAAGAGAGAACTATCTTTAGTGTATTGACTTCCTTTAGTAGGATTATCTGGTTTTCCGCAATCCACATTTTTAAGCAATCCGAACAGTACAGTTTCCTGTTCTTTAGTAAGATTGTTACCGTCTTTTAAAATCTGTGCGATTAAGGAACCATCTTCTCCAGCAGATAGAATACGATTGAGTGCTTCTAAGTCAGCAAGCTCTGAGCTCTTGACTGCTTTGTAGTCTGCAATAATTTTTAGCTGTGATGATGTCTTCTCATTTATTTTATCAATCGTACCGTATCTTTTTAAATCAGAATTAAGTTTATTTACCCTATCAATGATTGACTGGTGATTGTATTCATCAATATTTATCTTAACTAAATTTGCTTGATCTATTTCAGGTAGCTTCATTTTTTGAAGCTGATCAAGACTTGCTAATTTTTCTGCTCTTGCATTAAAGAGATTTTTATAGTTTGTAAAGGATTCTTGAGCTTTAAAATAGGTGTCATAATCTGACTTTGTAATTTCAATTTGTTTAGAAATTTTTGGTAGATCTGATTTTAGGTTACTAATGATATCTGTCTCTTTTTCAATTTTATTAGAAGTTCCTATGCATTTATTTGCAACAGTTTCGTATTGCGAATAATTACTATGGTATTCAGCTGTTAGATAATTTTGTTGCGCATCGTTTTTTAATTGCTCTAACTCTTTAAGATTACCTAATACTTCTTGTTTTAACTCAATAGTATGTATTTCTTCGTCCAGCTCATTGTATTCATTTATAAGTTTTTCAAGCTTCTCCTTGTTTGATTTGTATTTGGTCTCAAGCTTATCCAAACTATTCTCAAAAAGAAAATCCTTTAAAATTTTATCGCTCTCCGTATCTAATGAGTTTGCTTTTGAAAAGGATTGTATCACTTTCGCGAAAGCGTCCATATTTTCATCAATCGCAAGATTTATAGGCAAAAGCTCATTAGTATATAAAAACTCATAGTATTCTTTTTTATCTTCTAAATCTGTGAAGGATTTTAGAAAGCCTTTTTTATTCTTTTTAAGATGCCTTGCAAGCTGGTTAATGGGCAAAAATTGACCATCTTTTAAAAAATCTTTACTATATGCTAACTGATCTGCGTGAAGTGCTAAAGTTTCAAGGTCTTTTCTGTCATTATCATTATAGGCTTGATTTAATATCCAGAATGACTTTAACGGCCTGCTACGCTTATTACCTATATTAGTGCCAATAGTTATAAATTCATTTTTCTTAAATTCTATATGTATAAAAACATAAGCATCATCAGTATTATAAGGTATAGTATGTATATGTCTGTCTTTATTTTTGAAGCTCTCGGTGCCAAAACTTATTTTGCTCTTTTGACCAATAAATATGAGTTGAAATAAGTCTGCTATAAGCGATTTACCGATACCATTGTTGCCGGTAAAATCAGTCCTTACTTGATGTAATAAGTAGTCTTGATTATAGTGCTTTCTCACACCAACTGTGGATAGCGAAAAAATTCTTGGATATTCTATCATTATAATTGGCTAAGGTATTTTTCACTAAACTCTGTGAAGTTTGTAATTTCTTTTTCATACAATTTTTGAAATCTAATAATTGGTTCTCGTAATACAAAGTGTATATCTTCGCCATCTTCTACAGCTAAATTTGTAATCCATCCCAACTTATTAAATTCTCGTAGTACACTCTTAAATGGCTTAATAACCTTTAATGACCAGTCGCCTTCCAAGTAATCGTCTTGTACTTTGTTAAAAAATAATTTTTTGTACAAAATATTATTGTCACTTTCTTTAATCTCCTTTTTTATATCTGCAAAGCGTACTTCTTTTTTACTTTCAAAATATCGCTCATAATACATATTAAGTAGTATAATACCTATCAAGGTTTGTTTTTGCGTTAGCTTTTTGTGTCGGGATGGGTTAGCAAGTGCTCCTTTGGATGCATCAGGATAATCTACGTAATAGTATTTTGAGTCTTCTCTACTTTCCATTATTAGTTCTAAACCATATACCTTTTCATAATAATATGAAAGCTCGTTGAAATAGTCCTTAAGTAGTTTATAGAGATAAAATCTATCGTTTTGAATATGTCTACCAGATAGTAGTTCAATATTTAAATCTGCAAAATATTCTTGAACATCTGCGTTTTTAAAAAACGAAAAATTTTGACTTACTTCTTTATTATTTTCATTTTCCATAATGCAATATTTTGAGACAGAGATGACTTGGGGATTTCTCTGTCTATTTTAATTTCGTAACCGTTATTATGTCTAGCAAACTCTACAAGTTCAAATCCTACTTTAAGTGCTATTAAGGCATCATTTTCTTTTAATGCTATTTCGTAAAAATGATTGCTAAAATCAATTTCCCCATCGTTGCTTAACTGATTTTTAAAGTGATTTACCCATTTGGCGGTATTCTCTTGACGAGTTAGTTCGGTATCTAATTTTGAGATTTGTGACTTTAGGTGTGCTTCATTAACTTTAGGTTCAATAACATAGCTCTTCTGAATACCAAACTCTTCATAATAAACCAAACCGACGTGTTTAAAACGTTCAGAAACAATAGATTTCAAAGGGAATTTTTCAGACAATGTAATACCATCTTTTTTTGAGAAGGATGCTTGTTCTAATGTGAATTTTAAAAAACGCTTTACATTTATTCTAACTGCCGATTTATTTTTAAAATTATCTTGTACCGTTATTAATTGAGTGCTTGCGTAAGCTGACCTATCTAATAATTGTCCTAATTTATATTCTACTTCAACAAAAAACTCATCTACCTTCTTTTTAATTTGAACGGCTCTATCGTATTCTTCTCTTAATTTTTTATGAGTTTCTTTCTGTTCAGGCGTTTTAGTGTCAGGAAGGCTGTTTTTTCTTTTTAAAAAATAGTCAACGACCTGTTCTATTTCTTCGTCAAGGCTATTACTTATTAGTAAAGTGTCTTTAATCTCGTCGCTTTTTGCAGTAATTTTTTCAAATAATATGGAAACATTCTCAGCTGTTTTTAATGCCGAATCTTGGTCTTGATTGATATAAATATTGAGTTCGTCAATAGCTTTATTAACGTAATCTTTTAAGGACTCTAAATGATCTATAATTACAGTACCGCTATTACCTTCAAAATTAAACTCATACCATCTATTAAAATCATCTATACTTTTAATATCTGAAGCTGTAAAGTCTGCAAGTTTTTTGAAAGTGTCACGTAGTGGAAACTTTGCATACGGGCTATATAGTTTATTATCTATTAGCTTAACGAACTTAAGTGCAAAGTCGGTAAGCGCATATTTAAAGCGTTCTTCTCTTGGATGTTCTAAATAGTACTTCAACAAACCATCTACAATAGGATCAGTATGAGGTATGCTACTGCTTTCCATTAAAGCCACATCCTTAATACACCTTTCAATATCTTTATAGGTAAAGTGCTTGTTAATCTGTTTATTTATGATTTTTTTATGGAGCATATAAACGGTTATACCATCAGTCTTTTTAGGGATAAGACTTGAATATGATGCGTTTATGTCTGTTAAATTGAAGTCTATAGCGTGCTAATATTTAATTGTTTAAGCTCACTAAAATAAAAGAATTTGATTGTGATTTACTCTTATTTATCGAAAATGTGATTTTTCACCATTACACAACATTTCGTTAAAACAAACATTTATGTTAAAATATTTGCTAATTTTGCAATAAATGAAACAAATTATCCACAAATCAATGGCAATTGTAATGGCTGTTGTGGTTCTACTGACCACAATGTCATTTAGTGTGGATATGCACTATTGTGGGGATACGTTAGTAGATTTTTCATTCATCCAAGATGTTCAGACTTGTGGAATGGAAAAAGCTGAACCTGCTAAGAGTTGCTCTAACTCAATGATTTCTAAAAAATCTTGTTGCTCAAATGAACAATTAATTATTGAAGGTCAAGACGATTTAAAACAGGATTTTTCACAACTTACGTTTGAGCAACAAATATTCGTTGCCTCTTTTGCTTACTCATATATCAGTCTCTTTGAAGGAACTGAATCACAAGAGATCTCTTTCTCAGATCACTCGCCCCCATTCGTAAGGCGGGACTTGCAGGTATTGCACCAGACATTCTTAATTTGATTTATTAAACAGTACCAGTAGCAATGTAATTGTAACTGGAAAACCCGGCGATACATTCGTTTTGGGCACGTTTTGTTGTTTCTCATTTGTACTGAGAGCAAACCAAAGCATATTTCTATAACTGTTTAATAATCACATCGTATGCTAAATAAAAGCATAAAATTTCTCATAGAAAACAAACTTGTCGCCGTAATATTACTCGCCCTATTCGTAGGTTGGGGAGTAGTTAACGCACCCTTCAATTGGGAAACAGGTATTTTACCAACTGATCCTGTAGCTGTTGATGCCATTCCAGACATCGGCGAAAACCAGCAAATTGTTTTCACCAAATGGCAAGGGCGTTCACCACAGGATATCGAAGACCAGATTACCTATCCACTTACAACGTCATTGTTGGGAATTCCTGGTGTTAAGACCATCCGAAGCTCTTCAATGTTCGGTTTTTCAAGTATCTATATCATTTTTGAAGAAGATGTAGAATTCTATTGGTCGCGTAGCCGTATTCTTGAAAAACTCAATTCACTTTCTGCAAATCTATTGCCCGATGGTGTAAACCCCGCATTGGGTCCTGATGCTACAGGCTTGGGTCAAATTTTTTGGTACACGCTGGAAGGTCGCGACAAAGATGGCAACGTAACTGGCGGTTGGGATTTACAGGAGTTACGCAGCATACAGGATTATTATGTGAAATACGGATTGTCTTCGGCAAGTGGTGTTTCCGAAGTAGCCTCAATTGGTGGGTACGTCCAGGAATACCAAGTGGATGTTGATCCTGAAAAAATGCGGCAATACAACATCGGCTTGACCGATATTGTAAAAGCTGTCAAGGAAAGTAATCAAGACATCGGTGCGCAGACTTTGGAAATTAATCAAGCCGAATACCTTGTTCGTGGTTTAGGGTATGTAAAATCTGTTGCAGATATTGAAAATGCAGTAGTCGCTTCTGAAAATTTTACTTCTATACGAATCAAAGACATCGCTAATGTTCATTTGGGACCACAGACCCGCCGCGGTATTTTAGATAAAGAAGGTGCCGAAGTGGTTGGCGGAGTCGTGGTAGCTCGTTATGGTGCTAACCCAATGGAAGTTATCAATAATGTAAAAGATCAAATAGCCGAATTATCATCTGGACTACCCACAAAAACCTTGGCAGATGGTCGTACTTCACAAGTGACTATCATTCCCTTTTATGACCGCACTCAACTTATTCAGGAAACACTTCATACGCTCAATGAAGCCCTTACACTTGAAATCCTGATAACCATTTTGGTCATCATCGTAATGGTGTTTAACCTACGTGCATCCATTCTAATCTCTGGTCTGTTGCCTGTTGCCGTTTTAATGGTTTTCATAACAATGAAGCTCTTTAATGTAGATGCTAACATTGTTGCCTTGTCAGGAATTGCCATTGCTATCGGTACAATGGTTGACGTGGGCGTCATACTCGCCGAGAATATGATTAGGCATCTGGAAGATAAAAAATTACGCTTTCGCGAAAGCGGAATAGAATACACCACAAACGAAATTATCTACAACGCAACTGCGGAAGTTTCTGGTGCAATTTTGACCGCAGTTCTCACAACGATTATCAGTTTTCTACCTGTGTTTACAATGATAGGTGCTGAGGGAAAACTATTCAGACCACTCGCCTTTACAAAAACAATGGCACTTGCTGCATCGCTTGTAATCGCGCTGTTTTTAATACCGCCTTTTGCCGCGTTTCTTTTTAAGAAAAGTAACCTAATGGAACGCTCAAAGTACCTTATTAATGGTATTCTCATTGTCCTTGGTATCACAGCCATCTTTTATGGCTATTGGCTTGGTCTCATTTTGATTGCCTACGGTGTTGTTGCGCTTTTGAGCGTAAGGGATAGAATTACAGAAAAACGAGCTAATCTCATCCATATTATTATTTCCTGTGTTGCTATTGTTTTCCTACTCGCCGAATACTGGCGACCACTTGGTTTTGACCGCAGTATTCTAATGAATTTGATTTTTGTAGCGATTATCTGCTTTGGACTGCTTGGTGTGTTTACAGTTTTTCGAAGATACTATGACAGCATTTTACGCTGGGCACTTCAAAACCGATACCTGTTTTTAATCATTCCAACAACGGTGCTGATTTTAGGTGTGGTCATAATGCGTAACACAGGGAAGGAATTTATGCCTGCACTTAATGAAGGCTCATTTCTTTTGATGCCTACATCCTTACCGCACGCTGGTGTCGAAGAGAACAAACGTGTCTTGCAACAGCTGGATATGGCCGTGGCAAGCATCCCTGAAATTGAAACTGTAGTGGGAAAAGCAGGTAGGACAGAATCTGCCCTCGACCCTGCACCACTCTCAATGTATGAAAACGTGATTCAGTACAAGTCTGAATATATGCGAAATGAAAATGGCGAGAGACAACGCTACCGTGTAAACGATGATGGTCTATTTGTGCTGAAAAATGACAAGTTCATTATTAACCCCAATAATGAAATCGATGATGATGCAAACTATGAAGCTTCACAACTCAAAACAAGTGCAACACGCAATGAATTGATTGAAGATAACAATGGCGAATATTATCGAAATTGGCGACCGGAAATCAGCAGTCCTGATGACATTTGGAATGAAATCGTACAAGTGACCAAGTTTCCAGGCGTGACTTCTGCGCCCAAGTTGCAGCCCATCGAGACGAGGCTCGTGATGTTACAAACGGGTATGCGAGCACCGATGGGAATTAAAGTAAAAGGACCAGATTTAAAAACCATAGAAAACTTTGGACTTCAACTGGAAGATATTTTAAAGCAAGCCGAAGGCGTTAAAGAACAAGCTGTTTTTGCAGACCGCATTGTGGGTAAACCTTATTTGCTGATTGATATTAAACGAGACCAGCTGGCACGCTATGGGATTTCCATTATGGATGTTCAGGAAGTGCTTCAGGTTGCTGTGGGCGGTATGCCACTTACCCAAACAGTAGAAGGACGTGAGCGCTATGGTGTGCGTGTACGCTATCCACGTGAGCTGCGTGCAAATCCAGAAGACTTAAAAAGTATCTATGTTCCTGTGTCAACTGGAAGTCCGGTTCCTTTGGGCGAACTGGTCGATATTCGTTACGAGCAAGGCCCACAGGTCATTAAAAGTGAAGACACCTTCTTGATTGGGTATGTGCTGTTTGATAAGCTCGATGGCTTTGCCGAAGTCGATGTGGTGGAAAATGCACAAGCGCTCATTCAACAGAAAATCGATAATGGCGATTTGGTCGTGCCACAAGGAATCAGTTACCGATTTACGGGAACGTACGAAAATCAATTGCGAGCAGAAAAAACGTTATCGGTAGTTGTGCCACTTTGTTTACTGGTCATTTTCTTGATTTTGTATTTCCAATTCAGGTCGGTTTCTACGTCGCTTATGGTTTTTACAGCCATCGCCGTAGCCTTTGCAGGTGGTTTTATAATGATATGGTTATACGGTCAGGATTGGTTTTTCAATTTCAGCTTTTTTGGCGAGAACCTACGGGACTTGTTCAATATGAAAACCATCAATTTAAGTGTGGCCGTTTGGGTCGGTTTTATTGCCCTTTTCGGTATTGCGACTGATGATGGTGTTGTAATGGCAACCTATTTAGACCAATCATTTAAAAGCAACGAGCCAGACAGTAAAAAAGGCATACGTCTCGCGACATTGGAAGCGGCAGGAAAACGCATAAGACCGTGTTTGATGACGACTGTGACCACAGTTTTGGCATTGTTGCCAGTACTCACATCTACAGGAAAAGGAAGCGACATTATGATACCGATGGCCATCCCCATTTTTGGCGGAATGATAATCGACGTCACATCTTATTTCCTTTTACCAGTTCTATATAGCTGGAAAAAAGAATACCAACTTAAAAGAGCAAACAAATGAAAAATATTAAAATCATAATCTGTCTTTTGTTTGTTTCCGCTGAAGTTTATGCTGAGCATTTCGACTACGCTCAATATGTACTACGACGAAGTGCGAAAGCCCATCTGAACGCACTACTAATAATGAGCATTGGACTGATTTCAATCAGCGGGCAGGCGCAACAACTACAAAGCTATATTGAAGAAGCCGTAAGTAACAATCCAGAAATTCAGGCTTTTGAACTACGCTACAATATTGCCGAAGAAAAGGTCAATGAAGCAAACTGGCTACCTAATACGGAAGTAAGCGCAGGCTATTTTGTAAGTGAGCCAGAAACAAGGGTGGGCGCACAAAGAGCTCGGATAGGTGTAAAACAGATGTTGCCCTGGTTTGGTACCGTTACCGCACGTGAAAATTATGCGACTTCAATAGCCGAAGCTGAATATGTGGAAATCACAATCGCCAAACGAAAATTGGCGCTATCAGTAGCGCAATCCTATTACAGGTTGTATGAAACAAGAGCAAAGCAAAAGGTACTCGACGAGAACATCCAACTATTAAAAACTTATGAGCGTCTTGCACTGACTTCGGTAGAAGTGGGCAAGGCATCTGCGGTAGATGTATTGCGATTACAGATTCGTCAAAATGAATTACAGCAGCAAAGAGAGGTATTGGAAGAGGAATTTGGCGCAGAACAAACAACATTCAATAATCTTCTCAATCGGGATGAAAATAGGACGGTTGATTTAGTTCCAGCAATGGAAATTCCAGATAGTGACCCTATATACGGTACGGAAGCTTTATCACTCAATCCTGAACTGCTCAAATACGATAAGCTCTACGAATCCATAGCACAATCAGAATTGCTCAATCAACGTGAGAGCCTACCTATGATTGGCTTTGGTGTGGACTACTTGCCAGTTACAGAACGTAGCGATATGAATCCTATAGACAACGGTAAAGATGTGTTGATGCCTATGGTTTCAGTTTCTATACCCATTTTTAATAATAGGTACAAGTCTATATCAAGGCAAAATGAGATACGCCAACAGGAAATCGAAACCCAAAAAGAGCAACGATTTAATGTTTTGGAATCCGCTTTCGCGAAAGCGATATCCCAACGCAACCAGGCGCGAATTAAATTCAATACCCAAACTAAGAATTTAAAGCAAGCAAAAGATGCCGAGCAAATTCTTATCAAGAATTATGAAACGGGAACGATAGATTTTAACGATGTGCTCGATATACAGGAACTGCAATTGAAATTTCAGATGGAACAAATAGCTTCTGTGCAGCAATATTATGTACAGCAGTCAATTATTAATTACCTAATCAACTAACGATGGCAAAGGATTACTACATAAAAAATATGGTGTGTGACCGCTGCATCAAGGTCTTAAAAGATGAACTGTTTAAGGCTCACATTAGTCTGTTGGATATTGAGTTGGGTAGGCTTCGATTAGATATGAATGAAAAAGAACAATTGAGCATACTTACCGAAATTTTAAAAAGAAATGGATTTGCACTCATCGCTTCTACTGAGGATAAATTGACCGAGCAAGTAAAAATTGAGTTGATAAAGTTATTGAATGTAATGCCCCTTGAAATTGATGGTAAGCTATCCGATTTTCTTGCGGATAAATTACAAAAGGACTATTCAAAAATCAGCAAGGTGTTTTCCATTACCGAGGGCATCACTATTGAAAAATATTTTATCAAACTGAAGATAGAAAAGGTCAAGGAACTTATCCAAACACCCCATTATAATTTCACAGAAATAAGCCAATTGCTCGATTACAGCAACGTCAATCATCTAAGCAAACAATTTAAGGGTGAGACAGGGATGAGCCTAAGCGAATATAAGGATGGTCATAAAAATTTTAGAAATCCTTTAGACAAGATTATATAGATATGAACCAGAATTATAACACAGCAAATTGAATATCAATAATATTTTTGTTAAACAAAAACATTAAGAAAACTATGAAAATGCTAAGAATTATTTCACTACTGCTATTTTCTTCAACAGTATTTGCCCAAGTGGGAACTAACGGACAAGACAGAAAAGAAGAAGGAAGATCTGTTAAAGAGTACAACCTTACCATTGAAGAAAATGAAATGACACTCGCAGGTGTAACCGCTAAAGGAATGACTATCAATGGTAGTATTCCTGGACCGGTTTTGGAATTTAACGAAGGCGACCTTGCCATCATTAATGTAACCAATAAAATGGATGAAGAAACCTCAGTACACTGGCACGGGTTGATACTTCCCAACTTTTATGATGGCGTACCGTATTTAACAACACCGCCAATAAAGCCCGGTACAACATTTCAATATAGAATTCCTATTAATCAATCAGGAACCTATTGGTACCATTCCCATACGATGCTACAGGAGCAAAGCGGTGTTTATGGTTCAATAGTCATTCAACCTAAAGAAAAAACATTGGATTATGACAAAGATTTGGTAGTTGTTCTATCTGATTGGACCAACGAGGACCCAATGAATGTATTGCGAAACCTTAAAAGGGGGAATGAGTGGTATCAAGTTAAAAAAGGAACAGCAGTTCCATTAAGTAGAGTCATCAAAGAAGGTGCCTTGGGAGCACAATTTAAGTTCTGGCGCGATAGAATGGAAGGTGCTGATATAGCAGACATTTATTATCCCGCATTCTTGAGCAATGGTAAATCACTTGCCGAATATCCAGAATTTAAACCAGGAGAAAAAGTACGTCTTCGCTTTATCAATGCCTCGGCTTCTACTTACTACTGGGTAGATTTCGGTGGTGGTAATCCATTGTTAGTTGCAAGTGACGGTGTTGATGTGCAGCCCGTTTCTAAAAGCAGATTTCTCTTTGGTATAGCTGAGACGTATGATGTTATCGTTACTATTCCCGAAGGTACTTTAGAGGTTACCGCTACGGCTCAAGATGGCTCTGGTCATACTTCTATACAATTAGGTAATGGCACTCTCTATCCAGCCAAAAGAATTGATAGACCTGATAAGGTAGCGATGATGAAGCAAATGGCCAAAATGGATATGAAAATGGGTGCACCTGCAATGGTAGGAAACAAAAAAAAGAATACACCTGAAGTTTTAATGCAGAAGTATGGAATGAAGATGAATATGAAAGACGGCGAGATGAAAATGGGGATGCAAGATAAGATGTCAATGAAAGACAGCAAAATGAACGATCAGATGAAGATGGATGATACGAAGGGAATGAAAAAAGACTCAATGGCAATGAATCACAGAGGAGATTCAGATAAAATGAAAGACCATATGCAGCACGATATGTCAAAGATGCAGAAGGATTCTTCCTCATTTGATTACGAAACTCGTAAAACCTATTTTAATTATGATTTTTTAAAAGCAAAAGAGAATACTACTTATAAAGATGATTTGCCAGTAAACGACATCCTGTTGAATCTAACCGGCAATATGCAACGCTATGTTTGGAGTATGAACGGCGTGCCATTATCAGAAACCGACAAGATAAATATAAAAGGTGGCGAGGTAACCAGAATTACACTTAATAACCTCACGATGATGCACCATCCAATGCACTTGCACGGACATTACTTTAGAGTCATCAATGAAAATGGCGAACGTTCCCCATTAAAACATACCGTCAATGTACCACCAATGCAGAAGGTGGTCATAGAATTCTATAACGAAGAATATGGCGATTGGTTCTTTCATTGCCACGTATTATATCATATGATGGGTGGTATGGCCCGTGTGTTTAGTTACGATACACCAAGGGACGAAAGAATGAGAGATTATCCAATGCAGAAACTTATCAATGAGACAGACCATTATTATTCTTGGGGATTGTTGCGTGCAGGCTCAAATTTTAATGAACTCTTTTTGATGTCAAGCAATATCCGAAATGGCTTTGGTTTAAGGGCAGAGTTTGATTATGACAAAAATCTTGAAGCAGAAGTAAACTATAACAGATACCTGAATGATTGGGTGCGCCTGTATGTAGGGGTAAATACAGAAACTTCAACACCCGATTCTTATGATACCTTCAATACAGTAGGTTTGGTGGGTGTAAAATATTTTACACCGTACCGTTTTAATGTGGATGTCAGTATGGACCACCAACTAAGGCCAAGAATTCGTCTGGACAGGGAATTCTTGATTTTTCCGAGAATTTTTCTGGAAGGCGAATACGAATACCGAGCTGACTTTGGTTGGGTGAACGATATTGGAGACACATCCTATCAGGGGGAAACGCAATGGCTGGTGGGAGCCTCATATATCGTATCCCGAAACTTTTCGTTACAGGCAAATTACAATAACCGATATGGCTGGGGTGGCGGCCTTTTAGCCCGATTTTAAAAAGTAATAATTTAAAACAAAGAAAATGAAAACAGTAAAAAGAACAATGAGTACAATGGCACTGGCTGTCACAATGATTTTAACAGCTTCCTGTAAAGACGGAAACAAAGAAGAGGCTGCTGCGCCGATGAGCAATGAGATGCACCAAGAATCTATGGATGACAAGGACGATATGGCGATGAGTGACAACCAAGACGCAAAAGCAGAAGCAATCCTGAATGATTATTTCAACTTAAAAGATGCGCTTGTAAACGATGACAATGGCAAAGCAAAAGAGCTTGGTAACACATTAGCGAAATCACTGAAAGCTTTTGATGCATCCAACTATTCTGATAATGAACAAAGTGAATTGAAAGACATTATTGAAGATGCCACAGAGCACGCAGAGCATATTGGCGAAAGCGATATCAAGCATCAACGAGAGCATTTTAAGATTTTGAGTAAGGACGTTACCGATATGGTAGCCATTACCGGAACGGATAAAAAGCTCTACGAACAATTTTGCCCAATGTATGATGGTGGTACAGCTTGGTTGAGTACAAAAGAGGAAGTGCGTAATCCCTATTATGGTAGCCAGATGTTAAAATGCGGTAAAGTACAACGAGAAATAAACTAATTGAAAGTTTTAAAAATCATAGCGTGGATAGCATTAGGTGCTCTTGTTGTAATTCAGTTTTTTCCGACGGATAAAAATGAAAGCTATACGACACCTGAAACTGATTTTGTCTTGGTAAATAAAGTGCCGTCTGAAATTGAGAATCAATTAATGCAGTCCTGCTATGATTGCCATAGCAATAACACAGTTTATCCTTGGTACAGCAAAATTCAGCCAGCAGCTTGGTTTTTGGAAGACCATATTAAAGAAGGAAAAGCAGAATTAAATTTTAACGAATGGGACAACTATTCAGACAGAAGAAAGAAGAGTAAACTGCGCTCTATCATTAAGCAGATAGAAAACGGCGAGATGCCCTTAGATAGCTACACGCTCATTCATAGGGACGCTATTTTCTCAAAAGAGGAAAAGGAAACAGTATTGAACTATATGAAAACTTTAAAAGATGATTTAGAGTAAAGTCCTGATACGGGAAGGGAATTTTTTCATTGATGGTTGGTTAGTTAGAACCCTTCCCTTTTCAGGCACAATATATATGCTTAAAGAAATAGTAAAATGCTATTGAAGCAGAGACCTACAATGAAAACTTAGAGTTACGTGAAAATGTATGGATAAAAAAAAAGACATAGAAACCACAGGAGCGTTTTATCGGCAGCTTTTCAATAGCTCAAGGTATGTTCTATTGGTGCTTGTTATTGCTTCAATAATCAAACTGTATGCGCTACCTACTATGGAAGAGTCTTATGCTATAATTATCCTTCTGTCATTAACATTACTAAAGATAGGATTCATTATAGCCTTATCCCTTAGCCAACTAATGAAGATAATTGGTCAGAGCCATCTATTGAGCCACGTACTGGTCTTGTTTGGATATTTGATTTTGTTAGTTATTTTGTCGTTTGCAATAGATTTTACAGCATTGCAATTTTTGGATGCTACACATTTCAAAATAAATAATAGTGTCGGTGAAAATGGACTCTCGAAATTTTTCGATTTATCCTATTTCAGTCTTGTCACATTTTCATCTGTGGGCTTTGGAGATATAGTTCCAATTACGATTCCAGCAAAAATTTTAGTAACGCTTGAGATATTACTTAGATTTTTCGTGTTGGTATTTGGAATTGCAAATGTGAATAGAATAAGAGTAAATAAATAACCCTTAAAAACTAAAAGTATGAAAATATTGAAACTTACAACATTTTTAACCCTATTGCTATTTGCAAGTAGTCAAGTCTATAGTCAAAATACAAATGCGGATACAGAAAAGGAAGCGATTTTAAAAGTTATGAAATCGTATAAAGATGCCATTCATAATCTAACTACCGACGGGACGTTCGAGCTTTTTACTCAGGACGCTACTATTTTTGAACAAGGTAAAGTGGAAGGGACTTATACAGAGTATATAAATGGTCATTTGGGTCCAGAATTGAGTCACTTTAAAAGTTTTACATTTTCAGATTATAATATTGATGTAAATGTGAATTTACCCTATGCTTATACAACTGAAAATTACCTGTATACCATAGTTTTAAAAACAGACGAAGGTAAAGGAACTAAGGAACGAACCATTAGAAGTAAAGGAGCTGCGACTTCTATTTTAGAAAAAATAGATGGTGAATGGAAAATCATACACTCTCATACTTCATTTAAAAAATTGAACCAATAGTATAATGCTCTTTTGTTATGATTATATGAATTGAGAATTAAATATAGCATTAATAAATCCCTAAAACTCTAAAGCATTTATGCAAACTTTTGATACGCTTTCTGAAACAATGACTTATTTGCAAGAGCAAGGTTATACAAATGATTTTAATTTATGTTCGGGACACATTGAATGTAATGCGCTAAAGCTAAAATTACATCCAGAAGATTTTGATGTAGATGAGATGCATCGCTTTGAAGGAATGAGCAGTACTGATGACAACAGCGTTCTGTATGCTATTTCATCAAAAAATGGGATGAAGGGATTATTGGTCGATGCCTATGGCGTCTATGCAGAAAATATTTCCGAATCAATGCGAAAAAAATTAAGATAAAATGAAACACACCTATCAAATACAAGGAATGACCTGCAACGGTTGCCGAAATCACGTTGAGCAGACACTTTCAAAAGTGAAAGGTGTGACCAATGCTTCGGTTAATTTAGAAAAAGAAGAGGCGACCATCGAAATGGAATCTCATATTTCTATCGAAACATTTCAGAAAGCATTGAAAGAAGATGGCGGTACGTACAGTATTCACAAATCAGGCGAGCATCATCATAAAGATGATTCCGCTTCCGCGAAAATGCAAAAACCTAATGGGAAAGTTAGAGGAACTTTCTATTGCCCAATGCATTGTGAAGGAGATAAAACCTACGACAAGCCAGGCGACTGCCCAGTCTGCGGAATGGATTTAGTCGAAGAGCAAAATTTGTCAGCAACGACTTCAGAGCAATGGACGTGCCCTATGCATCCAGAAGTCATCAAGGATGAATCTGGAGCTTGTCCAATTTGCGGAATGGATTTAGTGCCGATGGAACCTGATTTATCTGCCGAAGAGAAAACATATAATAAGTTGATTAAGAAATTTTGGATAGCGGTAGCTTTTACGCTTCCTATTTTCTTAATCGCTATGAGTGAGATGATTCCAAACAATCCGCTATACGATGTAATGGAACAGAAATGGTGGAACTGGATTCAATTTGGCCTTTCCATTCCAGTAGTGTTTTATGCCACTTGGATGTTCTTTGAACGTGCCTACCGAAGTATCAAAACGTGGAATCTCAATATGTTCACCTTAATCGGTATAGGTGCAGGCGTGGCGTGGCTCTTTAGTGTTTTTGGGATGCTGTTTCCAGACTTTTTTCCAGAACAGTTTAAAACAGAATCTGGTGCGGTTCACGTGTATTTTGAAGCCGCTACTGTTATTCTAACGCTGGTATTGATGGGTCAAGTTTTGGAAGCCCGTGCGCATAGCAAAACTAATTCAGCAGTCAAAGAATTATTAAAACTTGCACCCAACAAAGCTGTACGCGTAGTTGATGGAAATGAAGAAGAAGTTTCCATAGACCAGATTGAAAAAGGAGATATACTACGTGTGAAGCCAGGAGATAAAATTCCTGTGGATGGCAAAATTATCGAAGGAGAAACTACAGTAGATGAATCAATGATTTCGGGAGAGCCTATTCCAGTTAATAAATATGTAAATGATAAAGTGAGTAGCGGTACCATTAACGGGAACCAGTCTTTCTTGATGGAAGCCGAAAAAGTAGGTAGCGACACCTTGCTTTCCCAAATCATACATATGGTAAACGATGCCAGTCGCAGTCGCGCCCCTATCCAGAAATTGGCAGATACCGTTTCAGGATATTTTGTACCTGTAGTGGTTATCATTGCGGTCATCACTTTCATTGTCTGGGCAATATGGGGTCCAGAGCCAGCTTATGTTTATGCGTTGGTAAATGCCATTGCCGTATTGATTATTGCCTGTCCTTGCGCATTGGGATTGGCAACGCCTATGTCCGTTATGGTAGGTGTTGGTAAAGGAGCACAAAATGGTGTCTTGATTAAAAATGCCGAAGCCTTAGAGAAAATGGACAAAGTGGACACCCTTATCGTAGATAAGACCGGAACCATTACCGAAGGAAAACCTACGGTTGAGAAAGTTGGGTCGTTTGATGAATCTCGCTTTCGCGAAAGCGAAATTCTACATCTTATCGCATCCCTAAACAGTTCCAGTGAGCATCCCCTTGCCGAAGCTACCGTGAAATATGGAAAAGAGCAGAATGTCGAAATATCAAAAACCGAAAACTTTAGTGCAATTACAGGAAAAGGTGTGGAAGGAACAGTTGATGGCAAGAAGCTCGATTTAGGAAATGCCAAAATGATGGAGTACGCCAATGCCAAGCTATCATCTGAAATGGAGAGCGAAGCACAGTCTTTTCAGAAACAGGGAAAAACGGTTTCGTATTTATCCATTGATGGCGAAGTTTCAGGCTATGTGGTTATTGGCGATAAAATAAAAGAAACGAGTGCCAAGGCAATCAAAGAGTTACAGGATAAGGGCATTGAAGTAATAATGCTCACTGGAGATAATCACGACACCGCCCAAGCAGTAGCCAGCGAACTCAATCTCGCCGACTTCAAAGCGGGAATGTTACCGGAAAACAAGTTAGAAGAAGTCAAAAAATTACAGGAACAGGGTAAAGTGGTCGCAATGGCGGGCGATGGTATCAATGACGCACCAGCACTCGCAAAAAGTGATGTAGGTATCGCAATGGGTACAGGAACCGATGTCGCTATTGAAAGTGCGATGATTACGCTTGTAAAAGGCGATTTGCACGGTATCGTGAAAGCAAGAAACCTTAGCCACAAAGTTATGCGTAACATAAAACAAAATCTATTTTTTGCTATGATATACAACACGCTGGGTGTACCGATTGCGGCAGGTGTATTATTCCCAATTTTCGGAATTCTATTATCGCCTATGATTGCGGCTTTGGCAATGAGTTTTAGTTCAGTTTCTGTAATAGCAAACGCACTTAGACTCAGAACAAAATCAATTAACTAAACCATCCTATATAATGAAAAACAGTATTATTCTATTATGTATTATCCTTTTAGCTTCTTGTAAAGAAACTTCAAAGGAAGCACAAGAATTGCCCATTACCGAAAAAACAGAGCAAAATTCAACAAGTGCAGAACCTGCTAAGAAAAAACCATTGAGTCCGCATACAAGCGCAATGGCGATGGTGGGCGATGCGCATATTCATATTGATTATTCATCCCCAGGAGTTCGTAAACGTATCATTTTTGGCGGTTTACTTCCTTATAATACCGTTTGGCAAGCGGGCGCACATATGGCCACTTGGATAGAAACCAATAAGGATTTGACCATTGATGGTAAAGAGTTGAAGGCAGGGAAATACGGGTTCTTTGTTATTCCGAATCAAGAGGAATGGACAATTATTTTTAATTCCAACTGGAACCAGCACGGTAAAGATGAATATAATGAGAAAGATGATGTGATGAGATTTAAAGTAACCCCAAAAATTTCCGAAGAAATCAAGGAACATTTAGAATACAAGGTAACAAAGACTACCAATGATTCAGGAACAATTAGCTTGAGTTGGGAAAAGGTTCTTGTTGAATTTCCTTTTGAAGTATAATAAAATGGTCAAAAGAAAAACAGCACTTAAAATAAGAAAAGCGCATCGCTATCTGGGTATCTTTTTAGGTATTCAGTTCTTGATGTGGACAATTAGTGGAATGTATTTCAGCTGGACAGATATTGATGAGATTCACGGCGACCATTTCAAAAAAGAGATTCCTGAACAAACTGCATTTTCAGATTTACTGGGAAGTTCTCAACTAAATATTCAGGAACCGATTCAATCATTAGAATTACTTGAAATAGCGGATGCGCCCTATTATTGGATTAATGAGACTGTGCTTTACAATGCACTTACAGGAACAAAGAAAAAGGAACTCACAGAACAAGAAGCAATCAAAGTAGCAGAACGCTATATGTTGGCCGATTTAGAATTTGACCAAATACAACGGATTGAATCTGTAGGCGACCACCACGAGTACCGTGGAAGACCATTACCGGCTTATGAGATTTCATATAAAACCGATGAAAATTTAAAAGCCTATGTGGCGATTGAGAATGGAGCTTTTCAAACCGTACGTCATCGCGATTGGCGTTGGTTCGATTTTCTTTGGATGACGCATACTATGGACTATCAAGGTCGAGACAATTTTAATACAATTGTGCTAAGGGCTTTTTCGCTTTTAGGCTTGATAACGGTGTTAAGTGGATTTCTACTTTGGTACACAAGTTCACCCACAATTAAAAAAATCATTAAAACAAAACGTAAATAATTACTTTAAAATAAACTATTATGAATTCAAACGAACACAACAACAAAGAAGGAATGAGCCAGTACACTAAGTTTTTCTTGATGCTGGGAGCATCATTTATAGCAATGTACATTACAATGTATTTAAATACTTATGAATTTGATCACGTAAGATTTAGTCTTACTCGATTTTATATGGTCTGTTTAGGTATTTCTACTATGGCTGTAATAATGCTATTATTTATGCTTAATATGTATAAAAATAAGAAGAAGAATATAGCTATTCTAGTAGGTAGTGTTGTGTTGTTTCTTGGAGCTTTAGGATTAGTGCGTGAGCAAAAATCTACCGTAGGCGATATACTCTGGATGAAAGCAATGATACCACACCATTCAATAGCAATACTGACAAGTGAGCGTGCAGATATACAAGATCCAGAAGTAAAAAAACTTGCAGAGGAGATTATCAAAGCACAACGTAAGGAGATTGAAGAGATGAATGCAATGATTGAACGTTTACAAAACAAAAAATAGTATGAATAAGAACATTTTATATATAGGAATTGCAGTAATCGTGGGACTACTGGCAGGCTGGCTTATTTTTGGTAATTCCGGTAGTGAAGCAAATGCAAACAAGGACGTTTCTGAAATGTCAGATACCCACGACCATTCTGGCGAGTCGCCAAACCAAATGTGGACCTGCTCAATGCACCCACAGATTATGCAGCCCGAACCAGGCGACTGCCCTATATGTGGAATGGACTTGATACCTGCTGAATCTGGTGCAGATGGTCTTGCAGTTAATGAGATTAAAATGACAGAGAACGCAATGGCACTGGCCAACATTCAAACTACTATTGTGGGTAATGGCACTATGTCTGAAGACGATGGAATGATTTCGCTTTCTGGCAAAATCGCCACCAACGAAGAAAACAATGCCGTACAAGCAAGCTATTTTGATGGGCGTATCGAGCGTCTGAATGTCAATTATGAAGGTCAAAAAGTAAATCGTGGTCAATTGCTAGCCACCATTTATGCGCCAAATCTGGTCGCTGCACAACAAGAATTGCTCACAACAGCTTCATTGAAAGAATCGCAGCCTGAATTGTATAAAGCTGTACGCAACAAATTGAAACTATGGAAACTTTCAGAAGCCCAAATTAATGCGATTGAAACTTCAGGAAAAGTACGCGATAACTTTCCTGTCTATGCGAGCGTTTCAGGTACTGTTTCAGAAGTGATGGCACGTGAAGGCGACTATGTAAAACAAGGTCAGCCCATTTTGAAAGTAAGCAATTTGAATTCGGTCTGGGCAGAATTTGATGCCTATGAAAATCAAATTTCAGATTTAAAAGTAGGTCAGAAAATAAAGGTAGTAACCAATGCCTACGCCAATAAAGAATTTGACGCCACGGTTTCTTTTATTGACCCCATACTAAACAATGCAACGAGAACGGTTACCGTAAGAGCAACACTAAAAAATACAGATGACCTCTTTAAACCAGGAATGTTTGTAACGGGTAAGCTCAAAGGGGAAATGATGATGACTAACGAAGTGATAACAGTTCCTGCAAGTGCCGTAATGTGGACAGGCGAACGCTCATTGGTCTATATAAAAACCAATCCCAACGAACCCGTTTTTGAAATGCGTGAAGTAACCATCGGAAATCGTAATGGCGAAAATTATGCTGTAACAGAGGGCTTACAAAATGGCGATGAGATTGTGACCAACGGAACCTTTACGGTAGACGCAGCAGCACAGCTACAAGGCAAAAACTCTATGATGAATCAGGGAAAGAAAGAGGATGCTATGATGCCAATGTCTGAAATGGAAATGGAATTTTCAGAGAATTTTCAAAGGCAATTTAAACAAGCGCTCAAGCCTTATTTACAGATGAAAGATGCTTTGGTAGCGAGCGATGCAAATCAGGTTTCCGCTTTCGCGAAAGCGACATCAGTATCCTTAAAGTCCGCAGATATTAAAAGTCTCGGTAGTATGGAACAATCACATATCAAGAAAAGTGTCGAAATGCTCGATGCCATTTCAGCGAATGACAATCTGGAAAATCAACGTGACCATTTTGTGATATTAAATGAAAATATGGTGCCCATTGCGATGAATATAAATGGAACTGATGCGATGCTATATGTTCAGAAATGCCCAATGGCAAATAATAATAAAGGCGCAGTTTGGCTAAGTGCTGAGAAGGATATACGCAATCCCTATTATGGCGATGCAATGCTTACTTGTGGTAGTGTGATTGAGGAAATCAAATAAAAACCTTTGCACACCAGTTGCATTATAATTCTGTTATCTTTGTATTGTGAAAATCTTTACGCTCATATTCTCATTTTATCTGCTTGCGCTTAATTTTGCGCCTTGCAGTGATGCAAATGTTGACTCTTCTGAGGATAGCACGCAAATAGAATTTTCACAAAGTGATACAGGCGATCACGACCACAATCTACTTGATATGTGTTCTCCTTTTTGTCATTGTCACTGCTGTCACGTTCACACGTTGGATTTTGGGTTAAATATCTTAGACCTTTACCATCCAGCAGACTATAAACTTTCTACGGTTTATTTTGACAGTATAGGCAAGGATATTTCCCTTTCCCTATTACAACCACCACGGGCATAATTCAGTTTTTATAGGATAGCTATATCCTGTTGTAATGTTTCCCTTTGGGAGATATTATTTGTTTTCGCTTTCGCGAAAGCGTACACCCATTTATTAACTGAATTAATACCACAATTAAATGATTAATAAAATCATTGATTTTTCAATCAATAATAAATTTATTATTGGCTTGTTTACCTTAACTCTTATAGGAGTCGGTATTTGGTCTATGGCAACAGTAAATCTTGGATCTGTGCCAGATATTACCAATAACCAGGTACAGGTCATCACACAATCGCCCAATCTGGGAACGGAAGATATCGAGCAGTTTGTAACCTATCCGGTAGAATTATCTATGGGTAATTTGCCAGGCGTTACCGAAATACGATCTATCTCACGTTTTGGACTCTCTGTAGTAACCATCGTTTTTGAAGACGATATGGGGACTTATCTTCCTCGACAGCTGGTAGGGGAAAAACTTAATGAATTGGGCGAATCCATTCCTGAAAAATTTGGAAGTCCGTCTATGGGTCCTATTTCCACTGGGTTAGGTCAAATTTATGAATACACCATAAAACCAGAAGAAGGTTTTGAAACTAAGTATTCGCCTATGGAACTGCGCACCGTGCAGGACTGGGTTATCAAAAGACAACTTACTTTGCTGGAAGGTGTGGTAGAAGTTAACTCTTATGGCGGTAGTATTAAACAGTACGAGGTTGCTGTAGATCCAGAGAAGTTAAACAGTATGGGCATCAGCATTTCACAAGTGTATGAATCTCTTGCTATGAACAATGTCAATACTGGTGGCGCCTATATAGAAAAAAATAAAATGTCAAATTTCATAAGAGGCGAAGGTCTAATTCGCTCTTTGGAGGACATTAAGAATATCTCGATTACTAATGAAGGTAATGTTCCTATAACTATTGGAGATGTGGCAACGCGTGTCCATTTTGGGAATCAAGTGCGTTATGGTGCATTTACACAGGACGGTAAGGAAGCTGTTGGTGGTATTATAATGATGCTTAAGGGTTCTAATCCTAATGCAGTCATTCAAAATGTGAAGAATCGTATGGCAGAAATTGAAAAATCCCTGCCAGAAGGACTAAGCATCGTCCCAATAATTGATCGTAGCGAGCTAATTGCGCGAACTACAGATACGGTTAAAACCAATTTACTAGAAGGTGCCTTGATTGTGATTTTTGCCCTTGTTTTATTGCTGGGTAGTTTAAGAGGCGGAATCATAACAGCCACGACCATACCACTGTCCTTACTTTTTGCCTTTATCCTGATGAAGCAGTTTAATGTATGGGCAAACTTAATGAGTTTGGGAGCTATTGATTTTGGAATCATCATAGATGGTGCAGTGATTATTATAGAAGGAACGGTGTATGAGATCCAAAAACGAATTAGGTCTGGCAAGTTAAAATTCAATCAAGACATAATGGATAAAGTAGCCTATGAAGCGGGAAGCACAATGATGGGTTCTGCTTTTTTTGGACAAATCATTATTCTCATAGTTTTTACACCCATACTTTTTCTTACAGGTGTAGAAGGTAAAATGTTCAAACCTATGGCATACACCTTTGGGTTTGCAATGATAGGTGCCATTATTCTTTGTCTTACTTATGTGCCTATGATGTCTGCGCTTTTTATGAAACCAGTACAAAATACCAAAAACTGGTTCGGTAGGTTTGAGCGCTGGCTCGAAAAAATAAGTGATAAAATAATAGGTGCTGTTCATAGTGCATATATGCCATTGTTAAAGGGAGCACTTAAGCTGAAACTAATCGTTTTATCAGCCGCGGCAGTTTTACTTGTCATCGCAGGTTTTATCTTTTCTAATATGGGTGGAGAATTTGTGCCGCAGCTCGATGAAGGAGATCTAGCAATGCAGGCCCTCATAAGACCAGGAAGTTCGCTGTCAGAATCCATTGAAGTTTCCAAAAAAATAGAAAACATTCTATTAGATAATTTCCCTGAAATTAAAACAGTCACAGCACGTATAGGTGTAGCAGATATTCCTACAGATCCTATGCCTATGGACATTGCAGATATGTACATCATCCTTAATAAGGATATGGATGACTGGACAACCGCCTCTACTAAAGAAGGTTTGATAGATGCCATTAGAGATAAATTGAATGAAGAACTCGTGGGTGTGAATTTAGTATTTACTCAACCTGTAGAGCTGCGGTTTAACGAGCTTTTAGAAGGTGTGAGAGAAGACATTGCGGTAAAGCTTTATGGCGAAGATTTAGAGGTATTGTCAAAAAAGGTTCAGGAAATGGCAGCTATTATACAGACTGTTCCTGGTGCTGGCGATGTGAGTGCAGAACGTACAGCTGGATTACCACAGATGACCGTAAAATTTAGGCGAGATAAAATGGCGCAATATGGACTGGATATTCAAAAAGTCAATGATTACATAAGTACTGCATTTGCAGGTGGTACGGCTGGTGTCATTTTTGAGGGCGAGAAACGATTTGACCTCGTGGTACGATTTGATGAAAGCCATAGAAAAAGTATTGATGACCTGCGCAATATGTATATCGATCTTAAGGATGGAAATCAGGTGCCCATTATCGAAATAGCCGAGATTGAATACGTGCCTGGACCTATGCAAATCTCACGTGATAATACGTATAGAAGAACCTATGTAGGTGTAAATGCTCGAGGAAGGGATGTGGAATCTGTAGTAAAAGACATTCAGAAAAGATTAGATGAAGAACTGGATCTGCCATCGGGCTATTATATTACCTATGGTGGCGAATTTGAGAATCTGCAAAGTGCAAAGGATCGTTTGATAATCGTTGTGCCTATCGCTCTGTTTTTAATATTCATACTGCTGTACTTTGCTCTAAAATCCTTTTCACAATCTTTAATGATTTACATCGCGATACCCTTGGCGGCCATCGGTGGTGTGTTTGCCTTATGGTTGAGAGATATGCCTTTTAGTATTTCGGCGGGTGTAGGATTTATTGTGCTATTCGGTGTCGCAGTTCTCAACGGGCTGGTACTTATTAACCGATTCAATTCTTTAAAAGAAGAAGGTGTCGTAAGTATAAAGGATAGAATATTTAAAGGGACTAAAGAACGTATTCGTCCCATTATGCTCACGGCTACTACAGATATCTTTGGCTTTTTACCTATGGCGTTTTCCACATCTGCTGGTGCAGAGGTGCAGCAACCACTAGCTACAGTGGTTATCGGTGGTATGCTTACAGCGACGCTACTCACGTTGGTCGTTCTTCCCGTGCTCTATACGTTTATAGAAAAGAGACGCGAGCGCAAAGACCAGAAAAAGATTGGTTCGTTTAATACGCAAGCGTTGACTACAATTTTGATACTTGGTTTTATGTTAGGTGGTACCTCTTGGGCATCTGCCCAGAGAGCAGTCGAAGAAAAAGCGAAACAATCACAAGCACCTTTGCAGGATAGTATTGTTCAGGACAGTATCATACCCATCACACTATCACGAGCGGTTGAAATTGCCAAAGAGAATTACCCTGTACTTAAAACGAGCCAACTCGAAATTGAAAGACAGAATGCACTCACAGGCAATGCTTATGATTTCGGAAATACACAGGTATTTACTGGTGGTGAGGAAGTAGCCAATGGTCAGGGCATTTATACCTTGATAGGCATCGGACAGCAGAATATTGATCTACTGGGAATAGGTGCCAAGGAACGTTTACAACAACAACGGATCGAGTTGGCACAAACGGCATTTGACCTTTCTAAAATCCTGGTAGAACGGGAAGTTAAAAAAGCCTGGTCAGAAGGTTTTCAGGCAAAAAAGAAGTTCCTCTTGTACCGAGAATTGGACAGTATTTACAATCAGTTTGCACAATCTGTAGAACTCAATTATGAAGTGGAAGCCATTTCAAGGCTGGAATATGATGCTGCGCGCAATCAAGCTTTGCGGGTCAATAATAAATTTCAACAGGCAGAAACAGACTATTTGATCGCTCTTCAAAAACTCAACCTATGGTTGACACCAGATACGATGTACACCGTTACTGATGAATTGGAAGCTGATGAAATTTCGATTTCAGAGACAGTTGAAATATTGAATGATCATCCCGAATTATCGCTTTCGCGAAAGCGTATAGACGAAGCACAGGCAAGCTATGATGCAGCAAGGGTAAATCTATTGCCCAAGTTCAATCTGCAAGGTGGTCTGCAACGAGTAAATGGCGATAGCGGTTTCTACACCTATCAAGTGGGTATTACCGTTCCGCTGTTTTCTGGCCCAGACCGCAGCCGCGCAAAAGCTGCAAAACTGGATACACAGATTGCAGAAACCGATGCAGCCTATAAACAGCGTGAGTTACAATCTCAATATACACAAGCGATGCAAAATTATGTGCGATGGCGGGACACTTGGTTTTTCTATAAAACCGAAGCGCTGCCGCTTGCCATAGACCAGCGAAAGGGTGCGTTGCTGGCATATAAAGAAGGAGCGCTGGACTATGCGGCATTCACACAAATCATCAGGGATGCCATCCAGACTGAAATGGATGCGCTAGATGCACTCGATAATTATTTAAAAGCCTTGTTTGAACTACAATATTTCCAAAACTAAAAAGATGAAAACGATAAAATATATACCTGTTAAAACGATGCTACTAGCATTATTATTGACCAGTTGTGGCGACTCAAAAACTGAAGATGGCCACGATGAAGCCACCCATTCTGAAACAGAAAAAAACCATTCTGAAGGTGAAACTGATGAAGAAAACCATACCGAAGGCGAGGCTAAAGAAGTAATGCTTACGCAAGAACAGTTTGTAGCCTTACAAATGGAAATTGACACTCTTGCGCAGCGCAATATGAGCGGTTACGTAGAAGCAAACGGAACGCTTGAAGTGCCACCACAAAACGAAGCTAATATTACCACGCTTGCGGGAGCAAATGTGGCTTCCATAGAAGTAATTGAAGGCGACGAGGTTAAAAAAAATCAAGCGGTAGCATACCTCTCACATCCCAGTATTATACAGATACAGAGTGATTACCTAAATGCATACAGCAACAGTCTTTTTTTAAAACAAGAATACGAACGTCAAAAAAGACTTTATGAAGCTGGCGTGGCATCTGGTATGAATTATCAAAAGGCCACCGCAGACTATCAGGCATCTACGGCAATGGTAAAAGGCCTTGAAGCGCAATTGCGACAGTACAACATCAATGCAAGTGGCGTGCGCAATGGTACGATTTACCAGCGTGTGGCATTACGCAGTCCCATTGCAGGTGTTGTAGAAAAGGTATTTATAAAAACTGGGCAGTATGTAGAGCCACAGACCAATCTGATGGAAATAGTAGACACAGACCACGTACACGCAGATTTAATGGTTTTTGAAAAAGATGTAGATAAAGTAAAGAAAGGACAAAAAGTGCGCTTTAGTATTCAATCGCGTCCAGGAAAAGAACTGGAAGCCGAAATTTATTCAGTCAGCCAGACCTTCGAACAAGATCCCAAAGCAGTGCACGTTCACGCTGAAATTGAGAACAAAGAAGGCGGTCTTATACCTGGAATGTATATAAAAGGTAAAATTGAAGTTGACAACCAGCAGACTATAGCACTACCAGAAAGTGCCGTAGTTACAGAAGCTGGAAAGACGTATGTATTTACAGCGCAAAGGGAAGGCGATGCGTGGAGTTTTACACCCATAGAAGTTATGACTGGCGAAAAAGATGGTGACTGGATAGCGATACGTTTTTTTGAAACCCCAAGTCCAAAAACACGTTTTGCATTTAATAATTCCTATTACCTTATGGCAGAAATGAACAAAGGCGATACAGAACACTCACATTAGGAGATATGAAAAAAACGAGGAAGAGAAATTTAAAAGAAGCCAGAACCCTACAGATATGGAACGTCATCTATGACATCATTGAAGTGGTCGTATCGCTTATCGCAGGATTTACATCAAACAGCTCTGCCTTAATTGGCTGGGGACTTGACAGCACCATCGAGGTAATAAGTGCTGGAACATTGGGCTGGCGGTTGCACGGCGAAATCAAAGGAATAGATGAGAAACGTGTAGAAACGCGAAAAATGATAACGCTTTATGTCATTGCAATCTCTTTTGCGCTCATCTGTGCCTTTATATCCTATGATTCCATATCTAAATTAATAAGTCAAGAAACCGCATCTTGGTCAACTATTGGGGTTGTGATATTAGTAATATCCTTAATCGTAAATCCCATTTTGATTTATTACAAAAGGAAATATGGTAACAGATTGGACAGTCCAGCTCTAAAAGCTGATGCAAAGGATACATTTATTTGCCTTTATCAAACGGTAGTAGTTTTATTAGGATTACTACTTGTGAATTGGTTAGGCTGGTGGTGGGCAGACCCAATTGCTGCGCTGCTGATTGTTCCATACGCAGCAAAAGAAGGATGGGAAGCTTTATCGAAGGCAAAAAAAATAAAAAGTAATCTGAAATAACAATGACCGAAATAGAAAAAACATTAGAAAATCATCAAGTACGTCCTACAGCGATGCGCATTTTGATTTATAAATATTTGGCAGAAAAGGAAATTGCAGTAGCACTAACAGATATTGAGTCCGCTTTCGCGAAAGCGGAACGCACCACACTATATCGTACACTCAAAACCTTTGAAGAAAAGAAAATTGTTCATCAAATAGATGATGGTACTGGCATTTCAAAATATGCGCTATGCGAAAGTGGTTGCAACTGTGAGATTGACCAAGATTTACACTTGCATTTTCATTGCCATAATTGCGATGAGACCGTATGTCTGACAGAGCATAAAATACCACATATCAATTTGCCTGATGGGTACGTGGCCGAAGATGCCAACTTGGTACTTAAAGGAATATGCGAAAAATGTAGTGGACGATAATTGCACTTCCGTTGCACGGTTTAAACTTGTACTTTGAACACTTAAAAATAAGAAGTTATGATACAGTTTATAGATACGAACAAAGAGAACTTGATTGCAGCAAGGCTCTCAGGCAAATTGAACGAAGAAAATTTAAAGACCATTCACAAACAAATACATCGAATCATCGACAAAGGTCGCAAAGTGGACTTTTATTTTGAAATGGAAGATTTTGAAGGCTATACTATAAAAGGATTTTGGGAAGACATCAAGACTGATGTAGCCCATATCAAGGATTACGGGAAAATAGCATTCGTTGGAAATGAAAAATGGCAGGAATGGGCAGCAAAGGCAACCGATTTCTTCACTAGCTCGGAAGTAAAATACTTCGATTTAAAAGATAAAGAACAAGCAAAAATTTGGATATCAAAATAGATGAAAAAGAAAAAAGTAAATTTACGCGACATAGACCCTAACGAACATAAGGGCGAGCATAGTCACGGTGATGGACACAATCACAGCAGTCCAGACGAAGTTTCTAATTTGAAAACTTATCTACCGGCGATTTTCAGTTTTGTAATGCTTATAATAGGTATTGCAATTGATTATTTTGACGCGCTACCATTTTTCAAAGGATGGGTGAGAATCGTATGGTATACAGTGGCGTATATCCCTGTTGGCTTCCCTGTAATAAAAGAAGGTTGGAACAGTATTAAGAATGGAGATTTCTTTACGGAGTTCTTTTTAATGTCCATTGCAACTTTGGGCGCATTTGCCATAGGAGAATACCCAGAAGGTGTAGCTGTAATGTTGTTTTATGCCGTGGGCGAATTATTTCAACAAGCAGCGGTTAACCGAGCAAAAGGAAATATCAAGGCTTTATTAGATGTGCGACCTAATGAGGCGTTAGTATATCGCAATGACGACTTCATTTCGGTTAATCCTGAGACTGTTGAGATAGGCGAAAAAATTCAAGTGCGCGTGGGAGAAAAAGTGCCTCTTGATGGTATTTTGCTTTCAGATAAAGGCTCTTTTAATACCGCAGCCCTTACTGGAGAAAGCAAACCAGACACTATTCAAAAAGGAGCATCTGTCTTTGCAGGAAGCATCAATCTCGATGGAGTTATTGAGGTAGAAACTACCAAGGAATTTAAAGATAGTTCTATCGCACGTATTCTAGATATGGTGCAGAATGCCACCGCTCGTAAATCTAAAACCGAGTTGTTTATTAGAAAATTTGCTCGTGTTTACACGCCTATTGTAGTTTTCTTAGCCATAGGTCTGACCTTTTTACCGTATTTCGTTGTAGATGATTATGTGTTCAGAGACTGGCTATATCGAGCTTTAATCTTTCTAGTTATCTCTTGTCCTTGTGCTTTGGTAATATCCATTCCGCTGGGATATTTCGGTGGATTGGGTGCTGCATCTCGCAACGGAATCCTGTTTAAAGGCGCATCATTTTTGGATGCAATGACTAAGGTGAATACCGTGGTAATGGATAAAACCGGTACGGTTACAAAAGGAGTATTTAAAATTAAGGAAGTTGTAAATGATTCCGCTTTCGCGAAAGCGGACTTTATGAAATACCTAATGGCAATGGAAGAGCAATCTACACATCCCATCGCCAAAGCCATAATGGAATACAAAGCCGAAGGTGCCGACTATGATGCAACCGAAGTAACTGAAATCGCGGGAAAAGGATTGAAAGGAACCGTAAACGGAAAAACCGTGCTGGTAGGAAACATAGCTTTAATGACTTCAAATAGCATTGATGTCCCTTCAGAAACTGATACTATTGTGGAATCCATAGTAATGGTAGGAATAGATGGCAAATTTGCAGGTTACGTAACGATTGCAGATGAACTGAAGGAAGATGCCCATCAAGCGATTAAGCAAATTCGCGAGGCTGGTATTTCTAAAATCATAATGCTCTCTGGGGATAAAGATTCCATTACACAAAAAGTCGCCAAAGAATTAGGCATCGATTGGGCAAAAGGTGGTTTGTTGCCAGAAGATAAGCTCAACGAAGTAGAAAAACTCAAAGCACAACCAGATACAACAGTCGCTTTTATAGGCGATGGTATTAATGATGCACCTGTTCTGGCAGCAAGTGATGTTGGTATGGCAATGGGTGGTTTAGGAAGCGATGTTGCTATTGAGACTGCCGATGTGATTATTCAAAACGACCAACCTTCAAAGATTGCTCGCTCCATAAAAATAGGCCGTTCTACCAGAAGTATCGTTTGGCAAAATATTGTTTTAGCATTTGGCGTAAAAATTATAGTTCTCATTTTAGGAGCTGGTGGACTTGCCACAATGTGGGAAGCCGTTTTTGCAGACGTAGGTGTTGCCTTGCTTGCTATTTTAAATGCTGTCAGGTTGCAGAAAATGAAGTGGAACTAAATCGTTGCGAGGAAGCATTATTCATAATCATTGATTTTGAGAGAATTAAGCTAATATCTTCCTTCAAAAAGTTCGAACTCTGTCCCGTTGAGTTCACAAAAAAAATCCGCATATAACATCAATTGTTATTGCGGATTTTTTGCTTTAAAAATTATAAGTGTTATTCTTCTATCATAAGATTTAATGTCACCGTAATATTGTCTCTTGTAGCTTTACTAAAAGGACACACTTCATGAGCTTTCTCTACTAAATCTTCTCCAGTTTTAATGTCCACACCAGGAATATAACAATCTAAAATTGCCTTGAGAAAGAAACCGTCATCGTCTTTATTAAAAGAAATGGTAGCAGCTACATTTAACTCTTCTTCATTAATTTCAACATCTTCATTTTTTGCCACAGATTGAATAGCGCTGCCAAAACAAGCTGCGTAAGCTGCTCCAAATAATTGCTCAGGATTAGTACCGTCTCCACCTTCGCCTCCCATAGATTTTGGAACTGATAATTTTAAATCTAACGGCCCATCTTCTGACTTTATCTGTCCTTTTCTTCCACCTTTTGCATTGGTAGTTGCCTTATATAATGTTTTCATATTTGAATTTTTAAATTGTTTTTTTAAAAGTACTATGATCTCATTAGTTCACAGAAGAATCTGATTTAAAGTTGTCATAAATAACCAAGTATTTAGTTAATATATTGTTAGACTGTAACAAACGACACTACATAATAAATCTGACCTTATTTAGGTTGAAAATTTCTCGACCATTAATAAAATATTTGGCTTAAAAATAACCTATCAAACTTTTAATACTTTAACTATTTTTGCCCGATGCGCAATTTCCTTTTTCTTGTTTTAATCTTTATCATTTCTACAAGTTTATTTAGTCAACAGTATACAAGTCCTTTTGAATTAGAAGTAAATTATTTTTATGGTAATATACTCCGACACAATAAAGATATTGCTTCATTAATAAAAGGCCATCCAGAAGGAGTTGTTTTAGGATATAATAGAAAAACATACGGCTTAAATGAATGGGAAAGACGCTATAATTATCCTGATTGGGGCTTTAGCTTTGCTTATCAAAATCTTAAGAATAGTGAATTAGGAAATACCTATAACTTCATGGGCCATTTTAATTTCTATTTTCTAAATAGAAAACTAATGTTCAGAGTTGCTCAAGGGATAGGCTATAATTCTAATCCTTTTGATATAGAGACAAATATTTCTAATAATGCATATGGTAGCAGCTTATTTAGTTCAACCGTATTTATGATAAATTATAAACAATCAATTACACCTGCTATCTCTTTGCAAGGAGGTCTTACATTCTTACACGGTTCTAACGGAAATTCAAAAGCACCAAATACAGGCTCAAATTCAGTTACTTTCAATCTAGGGCTGATTTACAAAAACGGAGAGATTCCAGATTACATTCCCAAAGGTCCCAGAATGAAATATAAAGAGCCTATACATTTTAATATTTCTTTACAAAGCGGTCTTAATGAAAGTGATTATTTAGGCTTAGGAAGGGAGTCTTTTCTAGTTGTCACAACATCCATAGACAAAACACTAAGCAAAAAAAGTAAAATAGTTTTTGGTGTTGAAGCTTTTTTCTCCAAATTTCTCAAAAATGAGATTGCCTTTCTTGCAGCTGCATTCCCACAGTTTGGTGTTACGGAGGATCAAGATTGGAAACGAGTCGGTATATTTTTAGGACACGAATTACAGTTTAATAAAATGGCATTACTTGCTAATGTAGGTTATTATGTATACTACCCGTACGATTATCAAGGGAAATTTTATCAGCGTGTAGGTTTAAAACGTTATTTTGGTAAACAATACTTTGGGTCTATAGCAGTTAAGACACATGGAGCAAAGGCAGAGGCTGTAGAATTTGGATTAGGTATTAGATTATGATTTTAAAATATATGTTAAGAATGGAGTATTATATACTTTCGCGAAAGCGTACATCAGCTTTTATTATACTCATCAATATCTTGATGATAGGTTGTAATTCTGAAAATAGTACAGATTGTTTGCAAACAGACGGAAAAGACATTGGTTACGAAGTTGTAGTTTCATTTTTTGATAAATTGCAGCTAGAGGACGATATTCGCGTTATTTTAAAGCAAGGGGATGAGCAAAGTGTATTTGTTCAAACTGGTGAAAATATAGCTCCAGAAATTTATGTAGATGTTATAGAGGAGACTTTGATAATGAGAAATGATAATAGCTGCAATATTTTTAGAGATTATGGTAAAACAGTCGTCACAGTAACATCTCCCAATATATCTTTTATCAGACAAGCTTCTAGTTATCCCATTATGAGCGATGGCACATTAAGCTATCCTAGTCTACTTATATGGAGTAATACTGAACCTACCAGATTATTAACAGATGCTAATAAAAGTGGGGATGTTTTTTTAGATTTAGATGTAGAAATTTTAACGATAAGCATTAATGGCTCTAGCAATTTTGTATTATCAGGACATGCTGATAAAGCATTATTTGTTTTATCTGATGAGTACCCCCAACTAGACGCAGGAGATCTGATAGTAAATGAAATTTCAGTTAAACATGTAAGTGCTGCTAAAATGATAGTTCATCCTATTGAAAGTCTAAGAGGTCAGGTTCGAGCTACGGGAGATCTTATTTCTGTAAATAGACCTCCAGTTGTAGAAGTTGAAGAGTTTTTTACAGGGCAACTTATATTTGAAAATTAATTGTAAAAACAATCATAATTATTAAAAGAAAAACCCTCAAATGAGGGTTTTTTAATTTTTAGTTTGAACTAAATAATATTGACAACTAGTTGTTTTTCATATAATTATTACTTCCATTTAAACTGATAGTTTAAATAAACCTATCCCAACCCTGAAATATAGTTTCCATATAAGTCATTAAATCGCATCCCCGTTGTAAGTTGATATTTACTTAATTTTTTATATTCTACAAGTCCAAATAGAATAAACTCTTTAAGAAAATAACGATCTTTTTCTGAAGTATCTGGCTGATATTTGTTTATCAAATCTTCAAGAGGTGTAATACTATCTATTATTAATTTATACTCTCTATCTGACAAATTATTTTCTAGTTCAAAACCATTTTGTTCAAAGAACCAAGCCAATATATTCTCATAAGGGTCTTCCTGATCTTCTTTGGTTAGTTTTTCAATTTTAGGAAAATAATCATCGAATAAAGATTTTGTAGCATCCCCTATTAAAATTTTTGCAACTTCATCTGCACCCTCCTGCTCTCCTTCATAAACCAATTCTACCTTACCTGTAATTGCTGGAATAATGCCTAAGATATCTGAATAACGAATTACAGTATTTTTATCGCCAGATAATAACATTCGTCTTTCTGCGGTACTCATCAAATTCTCGAATGCCGTAATGCTCATTCGTGCACTAATACCGCTTTTCTCATCGATTAATTCGCTTTCCCTAGCTACAAAGCTTATTTCCTCTAAGAGGTCCATTACTAAATTGGGAACATGAATTTTAGATTTTTGACGCTCATCTAGTTTTGCCTCTTGCTCTGTAATCGTTCGTGCGATTTCTACCGTTTCTGGATAATGCGTTAAAATTTGGGATCCTATTCTATCTTTAAGGGGTGTTACAATGCTACCTCGATTTGTATAATCTTCTGGATTTGCAGTAAAAACAAATTGCATATCTAAGGGTAGTCTCAATTTAAAACCACGTATCTGAATATCTCCTTCTTGTAAAATATTGAAGAGTGCTACTTGAATACGTGCTTGTAAATCTGGTAATTCATTAATCACAAAAATGCATCTATTGGCTCTAGGGATCATCCCGTAATGTATTACTCGATCATCTGCATAACTTAATTTTAAATTTGCTGCCTTAATCGGGTCTACATCTCCTATTATATCTGCCACAGTTACATCTGGTGTAGCTAGTTTTTCAGCAAATCGATCAGATCTATGAATCCATTTAATGGGAGTATCATCACCTGTCTCAGCGATTAGTGAAGTTGCATAACGTGATATAGGTTCAAGTGGATCATCATTAATCTCAGACCCCTGTACGATGGGCATCCATTCATCAAGTAAGTTAACCATCTGCCTTGCTAGTCTTGTTTTTGCTTGCCCACGCAGTCCTAGTAAGTTAATATTATGCTTACTCAATATAGCTCTCTCTAATTCTGGAATTACGGTATGTTCATAACCATGAATACCAGCAAAGGTAGATGCTCCAGATTCTAATTTTTCAATTAAATGCTCACGTAATTCATCTTTTATACTCCGTGACTTCCATCCGGTATTTTTTAATTGACCTAGTGTTTTTATTTCTTTATGATTCATTTAATTTTCTTTTATAGGATATTATTTATCGTATTCTCTTTTTTCTATTTGTCTCATAATCTTGAAAAATCATTTCCCCTAATCCTTGTAATCCAGTGTAAAATGCTTTTCCTTGATTTGCCTCTGTAAAATTATCTACAAATTGTTGTAAATAAGGGTCATTTGCAATCATGAAAGTTGTGATGGGTATGTGCAGTTTTCGCGCTTGACGCGCCATACTATAGCATTTGCCTACTATATACTCATCAAGACCATTTGGGTTTTTGTAATACCTCCCATCTTTTAATTTTAAACACGAGGGTTTGCCATCTGTGATATTAAATATCTGTTTGTTAGAATTCCGTTTTCTACGTAGAATATCCATTGCGAGATTTAAACCTGCTACCGTATTGGTATGGTATGGTCCTACTTGTAAATAGGGTAAATCTTTAATTTTAATAGGCCAGGCATCGTTTCCATATACAATAATATCTAGCGAATCTTTAGGATATCTCGTTGTTATAAGTTGAGCGAGCGCCATCGCTACTTTTTTTGCTGGAGTGATACGATCCTCTCCATACAAAATCATACTGTGAGATATATCTATCATTAAGACAGTGCTCATTTGAGCTTTATGGTGCGTTTCTTCTACAACAAGATCATTTTCACTTAGATGAAAATCTCCTACTCCATTATTAATTTGTGCATTACGTAAACTTTCAGTCATTGAGATGCGTTCTAAAGGGTCCCCAAAACGATATGCTCTATAATCTCCAGTGTGTTCATCACCGCGACCACTTTGCTTCGACCTGTGGTTGCCCTGTGTGCTTTTCTTAAGTTTCCCAAAAATTTGATCTAGTGCCCTCTTACGTATTGCTCTTTCTGTTTTTTCTGTTATCGCTGTTCCTTGATTTCCATCAGGTTTTAATTCTTCCCGGATATACCCCTTCTCCTTAAGCTCTTCCACAAAATCATCAAGCGTATACTCTTCTGTAGTTAACTTATATTCTTTATCTAGTTCTTTGAGCCAGTCCATAGCTTCATCAAAGTCTCCAGAAGTGTGGGTAATTAGTTCTTGAAAGATATCTAGTAATTTATCAAAAATAGATTGTTCTGGAGCATCATAGGTTTTAAAGACAAACCCGCTCCGATCTTGTGTTTTTCTCATAGCTTCATAAAAATACGGACTAAAAGTCCAAAAAAAAAGCACCTAAGAAACAGGTGCTTTCTTTTATAATTTATTTGTGATTACCATAATTCTGATATCACATGTAACGTATTTGATTTTGTTTCAAGATCAGTAAAAATGAGTTGAATTTCACGATCGTCATTTGAAACATACAATTTATTGTCGTTCTTTCTAAATGTTAACTCTACCCCACTTAAAGTTTTCACTTTCATTGATGGCTTTAACAATAAAGCTTCATCTATATCCCGACGTGTCCATGTTCCTTGTATGATATAGTTTTCTAATTTAAAGGAATCTGAATCTTCCGCTTTCGCGAAAGCGTAATCCATTGGAGCAAGCATCGTATAATTTATATTTCTGGGCAAGCTTTTTAAATCTGAAAGCGTGTTGGTTTGATCTGAAATATATTGAAAGTTTACATTTGATGTTAGTATATTTTCAAAACCTATTTGCGATGGTGCCGAGGGAACTTCCATACGATAATCTGCCATTGCAATTAATTTAGTAGTATCTCTAGATTCTTTTGTGGTACAGCTTAATAATGTACTTATAAGTGTTGCGGTAAGTAGTATCTTTTTCATAATAGTAAAGATATAATGAAGTCTGTTAAGCCTGTTTTAATGTGAATCTAAGCTTTTGTTAATTGGCTGTTTTTAAGAATACTTGATGTTACAAAAAAAAGAGTTCCCGATAGAGAACTCTTTTTTCATCTAAAATAATACTAAGAAATTCTAACTCTTAGGCATAATGACACTGTCAATGGCATGTATAACACCATTACTTGCTGATACATCTTTCATTATTATTACTGATTTTCCACCTTTTGCATCTTTAATTACAACATTGGCACCATCCATCATCAATGTAATCGGCTCTCCCATTACCGTATTTGTGGTAAATTTTCCATTGTTTTTCTTGATTCCAGCTACTACATCAGAAGCCATATACTTTCCAGATACCACATGGTACGTTAATATATCTGTAAGTTTAGCTTTATTTTCTGGTGCTATCAAAGTTGCTACTGTTCCTTCTGGTAATTTATCAAAAGCATCGTTAGTGGGAGCAAATACCGTAAAGGGACCAGTACTACCTAGTGTTTGTGCTAATCCAGCTGCTTTAACAGCAGTTACAAGTGTAGAAAAATTTTCATTTCCCACAGCAACATCTACGATAGTGTTTGATTGCACCGGTTCTTCTTCAACAATCTCTGCTTGAGCAATGGTTTCTGTCTCAATTGCAACTTCTTTTTCTTTTACATTCTCATTACAAGATGCTAGCATAAGAGCTGCTCCTGTTATCATTAAATAAATCTTTTTCATAACAATTAGTTTTTGTTTTGTTCAAAAGTATCTACAAAAGATTAAACAACAAGCGTATAATGTCTTAAACCTTAGTTAATTTTATAATATTCAACTAGATATCAAATTAAAACATTGAATTTTATGCTGAATAAATTTGATATTAAGAATGATGTTTTATGACTAGAGCTCTATTCTTTAATACAATCTTAAAACTAAAACCCTATTATTATTATGAGACAAACAATTACCTCAGTATTTTTTTTCGCCTTAATAAGTCTTACATTTATTTCTTGTAATGAGCAGACTGCAGGAGAAAAACTTGAAGAACAATTAGAAAACAAGTCAGATATGATGGAAGAAAGATCTGATGATCTAGAAGATGCGTCTGATGAGATAGATAACGCAGTTGATGACATGGAAGATGCAATCGAAAATTTTAAAGATGCTTTAGATGAAGTAGAAAATGCCGAAGATAGAGCAAAAATACGTGAGCGTATTATGAAGATATTTGAAATGCAAGAAATGAAATTTCAAAATAAGCAGAATAATCTATAAAATAGATTAAATATATATTTTAAAAATCCCATTCATTTTGAATGGGATTTTTTTTAATTCTTTTTCTAACATCAGCGCGGTGTTAACATCCCTTTAAGAAATAGACGAGCTCATTTATATAACTTTAGTCTTTGAATAATTCTCTTTAAAAATATCTAATGAAACAACTACTAATACTACTCTGTTTATGCCTTAGCGCTTCTTCATTTTCTCAAAAACTAGATATGTCGTTACTAAAAGATATGTCTCCTCGTAACATAGGTCCTGGCGGGATGTCTGGAAGGGTTACGGCTATAGATGTGGTGACAGAAAACCCTGATATAATGTATGTGGGTACAGCATCTGGTGGGTTATGGAAGTCTACTTCTGGAGGTATAAAATGGAATCCTATTTTTGAGAATGAAGTAACAGCATCTATTGGCGCAGTAGCTATTCAACAATCTAATCCTTCTGTGATTTGGGTAGGTACTGGTGAAGGGAACCCTCGCAACTCACTCAATGGAGGTTATGGCATATACAAATCTCTAGATGGTGGTAAGTCATGGAAATCCATGGGTTTAGAAAAAACAAGGCATATTCACCGTGTAATTATTGATCCAACAAATCCTGACGTTGTTTATGTGGGTGCTTTAGGATCTCCTTGGGGCGAACATCCAGAACGTGGAGTATTTAAAACCACAGATGGTGGTGTGACCTGGAATAAGATTTTATTTGAGAATAATAAAACTGGAGTAGCAGATATGGTAATGGATCCTACAAATCCAAACAAACTTTTGGTTGCCATGTGGGAACACAAAAGAGATCCGTGGTTTTTTAAATCTGGAGGGGAAGGCTCTAGTTTGCAAATTACACATGATGGCGGAAAAACTTGGAAGAAACTAGATGATCAAGATGGCTTGCCTAAAGGCAATCTGGGTCGCATAGGAATTGCTATAGCTCCTGAATCTCCAAATATCATTTACGCTTTAGTTGAAGCAAAAAAGAATGCCCTCTATAAATCTGAAGACGGTGGTTTTAATTGGAAAAAAATCAACGAAAAAAGCGACATAGGTAATCGTCCATTCTATTATAGTGATATCCATGTAGATCCAGAAAATGAAAATAGAGTGTATTCTGTTTTTACCTACGTTAATAAATCTGAAGATGGAGGGAAAAACTTTGAGCAATTAATGGGAGCCTATGGTGTAGATAACGGTGTTCACCCGGATCATCATGCATGGTGGATTCACCCAACCAATGGTAAATTTATGATGGACGGTAATGATGGCGGACTTAACATCACTAAAGATGGAGGCAAGACTTGGAGATTTATAGGTAATCTTCCAGTAGCTCAATTTTATCATATAAATGTAGATAATGAATTTCCATATAATGTGTATGGCGGCATGCAAGATAATGGCTCCTGGAGAGGACCTGCATATGTCTGGAAAACTCAAGGGATACGTAATGATTACTGGCAAGAAATCTCATTTGGTGATGGATTTGATGTAGTTCCAGATCCAGACAATAGTCAGTATGGTTGGAGTATGAGCCAGCAAGGGTTTGTAAGTCGTTACGATTGGAAGACGGGTAATAATTATGGTGTAAAACCTACACATCCAGATCCAGAAGTCTTCTTACGCTTCAACTGGAATTCTGCTATTAATATTGACCCTTTTGACTCAAACACGATTTACTTTGGGAGTCAGTTTGTACATAAGTCTACAGATAAAGGTTTAACTTGGGACGTAATATCTCCAGACCTTACTACTAATGACCCTGAGAAACAAAAACAATCTGAGTCTGGCGGTCTTACAATGGACGCTACTGGAGCAGAGAATCATACTACAATTTTAGTAATTGAACCTTCACCTGTAGAAAAAAACATGTTTTGGGTAGGTACAGATGATGGGCGTGTACATATTACTCAAAATGGAGGAGAGTCATATACAGATGTCTCTGCAAATTTGAAAGACCTCCCTGCTGGAAGCTGGATAGTTCAAATTAAAGCAAGTGTAAAAAATAAAGGAGAAGCCCTACTGGTAGCAAATGATTACAGGAGGTATAATTATACTCCTTATGCATATCGTACTACAGACTACGGTGCATCTTGGTCACGTATTGTAGATAACAATGATGTTAAGAGTTATGCCTTATCCATAATTGAAGATCCAGAAGAATCTAATTTACTATTTTTAGGTACAGATGATGGATTATATGTTTCTATCAATGCCGGTAAAGATTGGCAAAAATGGACTAAAGGCTTTCCTACTACTTCTGTAAAAGACCTGGTCATTCACCCTAGAGAGCACGATTTAGTAATAGGTACTTTTGGAAGAGCGGCTTGGATTCTTGATGATATAAGGCCTCTTAGAGAAATTGCAAGGGAGCAAAATACGCTTTCGCGAAAGCTAAAACTTTTCAATCCTCCTACCGCTTACGATGCTGCATACCAACAGCCCACAGGAAGTCGTTTCCCAGGAGATGCTATTTATAGTGGCGAGAACAGAAAGGGAGGCGCACGTATCTCTTACTTCTTTACAAAGCATGAAGAAGAGAAAAAAAAGGAATCATCTGAGGACGATATTACAGAAGATGAAACTGACAATGATGAAGAAGTATCAGCTATGAATGAAGACTTACCAAAATGGGATTCTCTACACTTAAAAATTTATGATGGAGCTCGTGAAATACGTCACCTCAAGTGGAATACTCCTGATAGCACTGGAATTTATAAGACTACGTGGTACTTAAGAGAAGCTGGAGGAGAAAGACCTTCACGCACAATTAGAAAACGTAAAAATGAACCAGGTGGCGTATCTGTAAAACCAGGTACTTACAAATTAGTGATGCACTACGGAGACCAGACAAGTGAGTCTACTATCACAGTAAAAAGTGATCCTCGTTTCAAAACTTCTCAAAAAGCCATCGATGATTCTTACAGCGCTGGTAAGAAATTGCAAGAGTTTACCCAAACTGCCGCAAATGCTGTAAAGCAGCTTGTACAAAGTAAAGAATTAGCTTCAGATTATAAGAAAATGATAAAGAAACTTGATGATGACGAAAATTACAAGGAGGAGCTTAAATCTATAAAAGAGATTACCAAGGAAATAGACACAGTAATAGCACTTTATTTAGGCAAAGAGGATAAACGTCAAGGGATTACTCGTAATCCAGAGGTAACTGTCATGAATCGCATTCGATCTGCTAGCAGCTATGCCCAAAGCAGACCTAATGGGCTAACAAGTACTGAAACAACACTCATTATGCACGCAAAAAAAGAGCTTCAGACTGCGCTAGAAAAAACCAATGCGTTCTTTAGCGAACAATGGAATCCTTTTGAGGCAAAACTTAAAGCCCTAAAAATTAGCCCTTTTAAAGAAATTAAATCCTTCTCAATAGACTAGCTTTATGTTTTTAAGAAAGTATATTACATTTATTATATTAGGTATAACTTTAAGTATAAGTGCACAAAATCGCGGAGAAGACAAGCTTGGGTCTTGGGCTATGTTATTTACTCAGAATCAAATTTCTGAGAAATTGAGTATCCATGCAGAAGCACAATATAGAACTTATGAGTTTGGTGACAATTTCAATCAGTTATTATTACGTACAGCGTTAAATTACCATATCTCGGAGAAAGCAATGGTATCATTTGGCTATGGACATATCACCACAGATGGAACTTTTGAAGAACCGCAGGATGAAAAAAATAGTACAGAAAACAGAATTTATGAGCAATTTGTCCTCAAAAATAATCTTGGGAAATTTAATTTTAGTCACAGATACAGATTAGAACAGCGTTTTGTAGACAACCCAGCTGCTGGAAAATCAACATTGCACAGAGCTCGTTATTTTTTACGAGTCACGTATCCACTTAGCAAGACCTGGTTCATCACTGCTTATGATGAAGTCTTTATAAACTTGCAAAATGAGTTTTTTGGTCAGAATCGATTGTATGGAGCTTTAGGATACACCTTCAACCCGCAACTAAGTCTACAGGTAGGTTATTTAAAAAATGATTTTTCTGTAGATACTTATGATCGTTTTCAAGTAGGTTTGTTTGTAAAGACAGATCTAAAAAAGAAATAAAATACTACATAGAAAAAGGTATAACCTTTTGATAGCTACTTTTTTTTGTTTTATTACGCTTTCGCGAAAGCGTAATTATCTATGTGTAACACAAACTAAGCCTTAAATAATAGGTATTCTAAAGTTTAGTCTTTGTCAAAATTAATTACTTTCAAAAAAGTCCTTTTAATAAATAACAATTATGAGATCTAGTAAAATAAATTTTACAAATGCCAAAGGAGAAGTACTTTCTGGTAGATTAGACCTCCCAGCAGATCAGGATCCTCACAATTTTGCCATTTTTGCACATTGTTTTACATGTACTAAAGATTTTAGTGCAGTACGCAATGTGAGCAGAGCTCTTGCTTCTGAAGGTTTTGGAGTACTCAGATTTGACTTTACAGGGCTTGGAGATAGTGACGGGGATTTTGCAGATACTAACTTTTCAAGCAATGTTAAAGATCTTATTTCGGCTGCTTCATTCCTATCTACACACTATAAAGCTCCTTCCCTACTCGTAGGGCACTCGCTAGGAGGTGCGGCAGTAATTTTTGCTGGTAGCGAAATTGAGACTGTAAAAGCTATTGCAACTATAGGTGCACCTAGCAACCCACAGCATGTTCAAAAACAACTAGGTGAAAGTCTTGAGATTATAAAAGAAGACGGTAAGGCAAATGTGAGGCTGGCAGGAAGAAATTTTACATTTAAAAAACAGTTTATAGATGATTTGAGAGAAAGCTCCTGTGTTGAGGCTGTTTCTAATTTACATAAAGCATTACTTATTTTCCATTCTCCTCAAGATGCAACCGTTTCAATTAAAAATGCCGAAGAAATCTATCATGCAGCACATCATCCTAAAAGCTTCGTAACACTAGATGGGACTGAGCATCTTCTAATAAACAAAGAAAGTGCTGCTTATGTAGGAAAAGTAGTCGCTGGCTGGGCTGCGCGATATATCAACACTCCTATAGAACAAAATATAAAATCTACGCATCAAGTAGTTGCTAGTTTAGATCATGAGGATAGTTTTTCTACTCAACTAAAATTAGGTAATCATTACTTGAAAGCAGATGAGCCTGTTCGTGTAGGTGGTAATGATTACGGCCCTACACCTTACGAACTTCTCGCTGGAAGTTTGGCCTCATGTACTGCCATGACCATCCAGATGTACGCAAAACGTAAAGGCTGGGAGATTGAAAATGTAGAAGTACATACTAGCTACAATAGAAGTCACGCCCGGGATTGTGATAATTGTGATGGAGATCAAATGGCAAAAATTGATACCTTCACGAGAGAAATAAAGATCACTTCTGCACTTAATGAAAAACAGCTGGAACGTATTCTGGAAATTTCCGATAAATGCCCAGTTCATAAAACATTAATTACTCAGACACAAATCTTTACAAAGCTTATTTAGCTGAATACTAAGTGCTTTTAATAGCCATTAAAACAAATTTTCCAATCATGCTTTCGCGAAAGCGTACATTATTTTCTTACGGCCTCAAGCTGTCAGAAACTGATAAAGTTGTTTAACAAAAATTATGTAGTTCGATAAACAAGCATTGTATATCAAGTAAGTTACATACTTATTTATATAAAGCTTTCATAAAGAAGCCTTCATTTTATAATAAGGTTTTTATCTTAGACCTAATAATAAGTACTAACCAAAAAAACAATAAATTATGAAAACGAATTATCTAGCCTTAGCGATAATTGCAACGATAAGCTTAGGAAGTTGTAAAAATGATAAAAAAGAAGTTGAAACTAAAGAAGACGTTGAAGTTATTGAAGTTGTGGAAGAAGTTCAAATGGACCGAAAAGCTGCACTTAAATTAACTTCAAAAAGTAATAGTAATGCATCTGGAAGTGTTGTCTTTAAGGAAGAAGATGGTATGGTAAAGATGACTGCTGTTTTAGGTGGTCTTTCTGAAGGAACACACGCTATACACATACATGAAAATGCAGATTGTTCTAGTGAAGATGGGAAATCTACTGGAGGGCACTGGAATCCTACTGCTCAACCTCATGGAAAGTGGAATGCTACATCTGGTTTTCATAAAGGAGACATCGGTAATTTTGAAGCTGACGAAAACGGAAACGGAACGATTACTATGTCTACCGATGAATGGTGTATAGGTTGCGAGGATGTAACTAAGAATATTTTAGGAAAGGCCATTATCGTACACCAAGGCGTTGATGATTTTACTTCACAACCTAGTGGAGCTGCTGGAGCAAGAATAGCTTGTGGAGGAATTATAGAATAGTAAATTATAGACTACTTCAAAAAAACATAAAGCCACACTCAATAGTGTGGCTTTTAAATTACTTATAATTAATCAGGCTATTTTGATATAATAAATTCTCTGTGATATTTCACAAGGCCATCAATAGGTCTTTTTAAGATAGTGCCAGATGTAAGTTCAAAAGATGATAAAACTTCTTTAAGTTCTTTTTGCAAATAAAATCCTATAGAACCTACAAAGTGAATGGGTATTTCTTTTGCATTAGGAAACTGCATTACCACTTGATGCTCTATAAAAAGTGTTAAACCCTTTCTAATAAGCTTTTGCATATAAGGCTCATCTTTATTTTCAATAAGAAAGCGAGCAAAGGTTGCTAAGTACGTATTGGGATTAGGGTGTTTATATAATTGATTTTTAATATTCTCAGAACTCAAATCGTATTCAGTCTCAAATTTTTGTGCTAAGATTTGTGGAATTTTCCCAAATTTATAATCACGTATGAGTTGGCGACCAAAGTAATTACCACTTGCATCATCCATAATTATATAGCCTAAGGATTTTACTTTTTGCTCTAGTATTTCTCCGTTAAAGTAACTACAATTTGAACCTGTACCCAATATACAAATTACACTTTTACGCCCTTTTATGGCAGTAGCATACAAGGCTGCATAAGTGTCTTCTTTTATAGTAACTTCTTGTGCATTAGAAAACACCTCTTCAAAAACTTCTTTTATAAGTGATCGAGGCTTTTCAACTCCACAACCAGCACCATAAAAATAAAGTCCACTAACTTCTGAACTGTGTTTTGATAAATCAAAATTATTTACAATACGTTCTCGTATGATTTCTTGGGATAAAACCTGAGGATTGAGACCCAAGGTTTGCGTTTGGAAGAGATGTTTACCATCATCAGAAAGGGCAATCCAATCCGTCTTGGTAGATCCGCTATCTACTACTAAGATCATAAGTTTAAAAATTGTAGTAAAGAAGTTGCTTTCGCAAAAATTTAATAACCATTCTCCAACAGGTACGGCTAAATTTTTTGCAAAAGCGTCTCTCTTCTATTATAAAGAATTAACTTTTTCTGCTAAATCCACTAGCTTATTTGAATACCCAAATTCATTATCATACCATGATACTAGTTTGAAAAACTTTGAATTAAGCTCAATAGATGCACCTGCATCGAAAATGCTTGTTCGGTCATCACTCACAAAATCTTGAGATACGACACCCTCTTCTGTGTAACCTAAAATACCTTTCATTGAAGTCTCTGAAGTCTTTTTAAAAGCAGCTTTAATTTCCTCTAAGCTTGTCTCTCTTTGAGTACGAACAGTCAAGTCTACTACAGAAACATCTACTGTAGGCACTCTGAACGCCATACCTGTTAATTTACCATCTACCGCTGGCAATACTTTACCCACTGCTTTTGCGGCTCCTGTTGAGGCGGGAATGATATTAACTAAAGCGCTACGTCCAGCACGGTAATCTTTTTTCGAAGGGCCATCTACCGTTAACTGAGTGGCTGTAGTGGCGTGAATTGTTGTCATCAGGCCTTCTTCAAGACCCCAATTATCTTCAACAACCTTTGCTAATGGCGCAAGACAATTTGTAGTACAAGAAGCATTAGAAACAATAGTATGGTCTGCAGTGAGTTTGCTATCATTTACACCCATCACAAACATAGGTGCATCCTTAGAGGGTGCCGAAATTACCACCTTTTTTGCACCTGCTTGTAGGTGATAATCTGCTGTGTCTAATGTCGTAAAAATACCTGTACATTCTGCTACTACATCTGCTCCAACATCATCCCACTTAAGGTTTTTAGGATCTTTTTCTGAGGTAATTCTAATTTTCTTACCATCTACTACTAAATGTCCGTCCTCTACCTCTACAGTTCCATCAAAGCGGCCGTGTACTGAATCATACTTTAATAAATATGCAAGATGCTCTACATCTAACAAATCATTTATAGCAACAACATCTACATTAGCTCGCTTTACAGTTGCTCTAAATACAATACGCCCTATACGTCCAAAACCATTAATTCCTAATTTCAAATTTGCCATCTTACCTCTATTTAATTATGTGGTCATGATTTCTGACACACGGATTAATTCTTTATTAATTTTACTCTTTCCTTTTATAGCTTCTCTAAGTGGAGTGAGAGACATCTTATCGTGTATGGTCCCTACCATATAGTTACTTTTACCAGCTAGCAAAGATTCTACTGCTTTTACTCCCATACGACTAGCTAATACCCTATCATAACAACTGGGGGAGCCTCCACGTTGCATATGTCCTAATACTGACACGCGAACATCATATTCTTCTAAATTTTCATCTACATAATCTTTGAGCTCAAAAACTGACTTACCTATTTTGTCGCCTTCTGCTACAACGACAATACTGGAAGTTTTTCCACTCGTTTTTGAGCGTTCTAGGGACTCAACAAGACGTTCTATACCCATGTCTTCTTCTGGAATTAAAATCTCCTCTGCTCCTGCCCCTACACCAGCATGTAGTGCAATATGCCCTACATCTCGACCCATTACTTCAACAAAAAAAAGTCGGTCATGTGAGTGGGCAGTATCTCGAATTTTATCGATTGCTTCCACAGCAGTATTAAGTGCTGTATCGTAACCTAGTGTACGGTCCGTACCAGATATATCATTATCTATAGTTCCAGGAATACCTATGACTGGAAACTTAAACTCTGCATTGAAGCAAAGTGCTCCAGTGAATGTGCCATCTCCTCCTATGACCACGAGTGCATCAACACCTGCTTGCGTAAGCTTACTGTGTGCTATCTTCCGCCCCTCCTCAGTACGAAAGCGATTACTACGTGCAGATTTAAGAAATGTACCTCCCTTATTGATGATCCCTCGTACACTTCTTGCATCAAGCTCCACAAAATCACCATCCATCATTCCCTCATATCCTCTGTAAATCCCTAGACACTGAATCTTATGATATGCACATGTACGTACTACAGATCTTACCGCAGCATTCATTCCTGGAGAATCTCCTCCAGATGTCATTACTGCAATTTTCTTAATATTATTAGCCATAAATAAGTAATCGAAACTAAATTTACCAAACTTAGGCTGGAAATATCAAGGAATCACATTGTTTTTTGAAGCATTGTGAATTTCAAACGTTTTCGGTTGAAAAGTTTTTAGTTTTCTTGATTCTGATTGTGGAAAAATTAAAAACCTGCGCTTTCGCGAAAGCATAACGCAATCTCAAAACGCTATTCTGTTATAATAGATAATGGTTAAAATATAATCGTTTGCTGTTTAGAGGTAATTAATTGAACTGAACACCATCTGGAGCAATTTTAGGGACGTCATTTTCTCCTCTAGCCTGTTCAACAGCCTCTCTTGCTTTACCCTTAAAGATTTTTCGAAGTAATTCTTTAAAAGTATTAAAGTCTACTGCGTAAGAAAGACCTATTCCTTGTGTATAACCTTCTGTCTCTCCTATAAATTGTATGTCTGTCTGACGGTTAAATACTTTTGCTCTAAGCGTACCATCCTCATTGAGTAGAAAATCAATTTCTACATCCCCTACAATCACGCTTTCACTAATACCCCCTGTAGGCACCCCTACTTTGCCATTGATTAATACTCTATTTGTGATTTGTGTAGATAAGGTAAACCCAACTCTACCTGCCGATTGAATATTTGCAGTAGGATCCCTCTCTGCCTGAACCAAATCTACACCTACATCAAAAATACTATCATCATCATTAAACAGTATTCCAGATAATATACTCGAGGTAGTTTCTAAAAGGTTATTTACAGCTGCAGTGGCTGTATTTACTCTTGCAGTACTTAAAAAAGCTCCTTGAGATACCAAGGAAATTGCATTGAGCTCCTTTGCATTACGATCTTGCAGTAAAAATTCTAATTCTGAGGTAACTGTACTACCCGCTCCAGGAAACTCTATATCAAATTGAATATCTGGTTTTAAAAGTTGACCAGTAACATTAATAATGACATCAACCGGAATCTTACGGTTTACCGTAGAAGTTTCTAATAAAGTAGACGGATTTGCTTGAGTTCGATAGATGGCACTCACATCTAGTAATGCTTTTGCTGGATCTCCGTCCCAGCGTATGTTACCGTCTTGCTGTAAGATAAAATCTTTTGTAACAAATCCACCATATCTGAAATTGAAGACTCCTTGAGTGGCAATAAAATCCCCGTTCATAATGAACTTTCCATTAGTATCTAATTGTATAAGTAGCGTTCCTACTCCCTTTCCTTTTAAGGTGCTTCCATTTACTTTATCTACAACCACCTCGACCTCTGCATCTGGATCAATATCTAAGTCAAAATTTACTGACAACCCCTTAATTGACTCTGCCAGCACAGCTTCTCCATTAATTTTTGCTTCTTTTTCTTCTGGGCTTAAAAACTTAATATAAGAGTTATCGCCTAGAGATTCACTGTCATTCAAAGGTATCTTAAATACAGTACCACGTGCAGTTTCTCCAAATACATCAATAACTAGATTATCTGTAGGTCCTTTAATAAAAGCTTCTCCTTCTAAATAAGCAGTTCCATAATAAAGAGACTCTAGCTCTTCTTCGGTATCTAAGACAAGAAGTCTTTCTGTACTCACATCAAGATCAAGTTTCCATTCTTTAAATGATTTATGGCTTATTGTACCGTTTAAAGTTCCAAGTGTTTTATATTTTACATCCTCTAGTTGGATACGCTCAAATATAAATTCTTGTTTACTGAGTTGCACAATAGAGCTCCCTTTAAAATCATAATTAACATTTAGGTAGGGAATACTTAAGCCTGCATTTTCAAGAGCTAATTGTCCATTTATATCTGGATTTCTATAATCTCCACTGACCAAAGCTTCACCACTAGCAAAACCTCTAATATTATCAATTACACCTTTGCCTAAAGGATTAAATGGGCTTAAGTCAATATCCTTAAGACCTACTTCCATATTAATAATAGGGTAACTTCCAGAAGCATCAATCATCCCGTCTGCAGTAAGTGATTCTATACCTTTCCTTACAAGTTTAGACTCTATCTCATATTGCGAGAGTGTAGCATTACCTTTTGCATTAAAGTCAAGGTCACCTAAAACAGTTTCATTAATAGAAAAATTACCTACTGTCAGAGAAGATTCAGGAAAATAGGCCCCGTTTTTTTGAAGTATATCTAACTCTCCATTTATGCGCCCCCCTAAATTGATACTATCAATCTCAGGTGTTACTTTGCCTAAGTCTACATTTTTAAAAGAAGCTTTTATGTCTTTATATGTACTATCTCTTAAAGTACCTCTTAAATCTATACGCTCATCTTTATGACTTAAAACTAATGTTTGTATATCAATGTCTTTAAAGTTATTGTCAAAAATGACATTGTTTTTAGCGTCATTATCCTCATTAATATACCAAGGGCTATTCTTAAAAATAATCTGAGATTTTTTAAAACCTAGAACAGAATTACCATCTTCATTAATTGTATGATATAAAGAAAGATCATAAGCGTCATCATTGCGTTTTCCTCCCTTAAATTCTGACCTCATAAATAAAGTATCTTTTAGGGTCACATTAATCAAGTTAAAATCTGACACTGCATAAAATCCAGCATTCAAACTATCTGCAGCTATATAGGTATTAAAAAGTGGGTTCTTATTATCTACTCTCACTTCTATAGCCTGAGCCATGTAACCAAAAGCATTTATTTGTGGTGATTTGAAAGTAAGTTTAAATTGAGAATCATTTGAAACAACACTTCCTCTAATAATGGTTTCTGGTTCAAACTGTACATCTGGAATAAAAACTTCGATTATCTTATTGTTTATCGTAAAATCGAAATCCATAAATTGATCCTTTGTAAGAATCTCTGGTTGATAGTTTGTATATAAACTGCCAATAGCATTTTTAAAAAGTGGAACTACCTCATTAAATTTAAAAATACCACTCAGTTCTCCATTAATGATATCTGAGGAATTGATACTTATAGTTCTTACATTTTTAGAATCAAAGCTAGATGTTATTGCAAAATCTTTAAATGAATATGTTCTAGTATCGTTTTGATAACTACCGTCTTGAAAGGAAATTCTTCCGAAAGCATCATTAATTGTCGTTCCCTTTAAATCAACAACCACATTCCCTTTAAGTATAGCTACATTGTCTTTTATAAAACCTAAGACTGAAAGGTCAACGTAGTCTAGCTGAGCTTCTACGTCAAAGCTATTAATGGCATCAGATATATCGATAAGCCCAGTTATTTTTCCCTTTGCATTTGAATCTTCTAAAATTATCTCACCGTCAAATACAGGTGCTTTTAAATTTCCAAAAACCGTTATGTCTCTATAATTATAATTGTTGTAAATAATTTTTGAGATAGTTCCAGATAGTTTTGTATTGAGCCTATCTTGTATAAAACCACTTCCTTCAATATCTAAATCAAGAGAGGTAATTCCTAATTTTCTATTATTAAAAAGTCTGCCCACATTAAAATCAGTAAGCTGGATGTTACCCCTATAACCTGCGTCTACCACATTTTTCAAGCTTGACAAAAAGAGATCAACTTTTGCTTCTCCAATATCTGTTTGGAAATATCCATCAACATCAATTTCATTTTGTGTAATATAATTAATGCCTCGATAGGAAATAGTACCTAATTTTGCCATTTCTGGAGGTAAGGAACTTAGCACCTCTGGTAGCAGATTTTTGAGGTCAAAGTAATTGGTTTGTAGCCTACTAAAACTTCCCTCTATTTCAATATCACCACCCTTCACAAGTCCTTGAAAACGCACATCGCCTCTTACTCTAGAATTACCTAATCCATTTATAGCAAGATTGGGCACTCTAAAGTTATTCAATGATCCCTTAACGTTCCCAGTTAAATTAAAATTCAAATTGGGACCTATTTTATCATAGAATGGACGAATATCATTTGAAGATACATTTGCTTTCGCGAAAGCGGCCTCTACCTCAACCAATGTATTAAAGTCATCTAATGCGCCGTCTGAGGTGTCCATTGTAATGGTGCCCTCAATTTCAGAATAATCTGTAGTTAAAATAAAGTCTGTTAAAGAGATCAAATCTGGATCATAATGAAAAAGTCCATCAACAGATCTTACTTGGTATCCGCGTACAGCATCAAAGGTTAATTCTTGTATGTGTGCATCTAAAGTTTCGTTTTTTAAATAAAAGTCTTCCCATTTAGTTTCTAAATTTCTATAATCCAAAGCTAATGGAGTATCAAGAGTTTCACTAGTGTATGTAAAATGACCATTGTTGATTGTAATCTCATCAGATGATATGACTACATCTTTAGTACGTTTTCTTCCTGTAGAGAATTTCCGAGAGAAAATTGAAAGATTATCTGAAGTATCCCCTTTATATTTTACTAGATAGAAAGAAACTCCATCAAGTGCTACATCTCCTAGCTCTAAAGTACCATTTAAAATATTGCGAATACTAAAAACACTCGTAGCGAGCTCACGAGCGTATATCATTGTGTCTTTTTTATGGTCTTTTATAAGTGTTCCTTTGATGAGAACATCTCCATTCCATTTTAGTCCCACTTTCTCTAATTGTATATCTGTACCATAAGTTGCGTTAATACGTTTAGTCGCATTTTTTGCAATGCTCGTTTGAACACTTGGTATAGATAAAATAATAAGCAAAAACCCAAAAAGCAACACTAACACCAATAGTGTACGCAATGCTATTTTTTTAAATTTCTTGATAAGGCTTAATGTTTTAACTTTGTAGGCTTATTGCAATGGTTGTGCCTAATGGATACTGATTTAAATAAATGTTATATTCTCGCTATAGAATCATCCTGTGATGATACTGCAGCTGCGGTCTTACTCAACGACAAGGTACTCTCAAATGTTGTTGCAAACCAAGAGATTCATCAAGAATATGGAGGGGTTGTTCCAGAACTTGCTTCCCGTGCACATCAACAAAATATTGTTCCTGTAGTTACCGCTGCTTTACGCAAGGCAAATATCGATAAAAAACAACTAAGTGCGGTAGCTTATACTAGTGGTCCGGGTCTTTTAGGTTCTTTACTTGTAGGTACCTCCTTTGCAAAATCTTTTGCAATGGGATTAAATATTCCTCTTATTGATGTCAACCATATGCAAGCCCATATATTAGCACATTTTATAGACGAAGAAGGGTATACAAAACCTAGTTTTCCTTTTCTTGGAGTGACAATTTCTGGAGGTCACACGCAAATTGTAAAAGTAAATAACTACTTTGAAATGCAAGTTATAGGAGAGACCATAGATGATGCGGTAGGTGAGGCTTATGATAAAAGCGCAAAATTATTAGGACTTCCCTATCCAGGAGGCCCCTTAATTGATAAATATGCAACAACTGGTAACCCTAAAGCCTTCCCTTTTACGATACCTAATGTACCAGAGCTGAATTTCAGTTTCAGCGGATTGAAAACACAAATTATGTACTTTATTCAAAAGGAAGTTGAGAATAATCCAAAGTTTGTGGAGGAAAATCTTGAAGACATTTGCGCGTCCATACAACATACGATTGTTACTATTTTAATGAAAAAGATTAAAAAGGCAGTTCTACAAACGGATATCTCTCAAATTGCTATAGGTGGAGGTGTATCTGCAAATAGTGGTATTAGAGAAGCATTAAAAAACAGTCAATCTTCTTATGGCTGGCAAACATATTTACCAAAATTTGAATACACTACAGACAATGCAGCAATGATAGGTATTGTAGGATACTTAAAATACCAACTTCTTAGTGAGACTACACGTTATCAAAATACTGAAACGGGAGCTCAATCGCGTTTAAAAATTTAAGTATGCAACTATTTTATAGCGACTCACTTACAACTAAGAGTACATCTTATACATTACCTAAGGATGAAAGTAAACATGTTATACGTGTTTTACGTAAATCAGAAGGAGATATTATTCATCTCACAAACGGTAACGGGTTTCTATTTGAAGCTATTGTTGAGGATACAAACCCCAATAAGTGTAAGCTTACATTAATTTCTCATACGTATCAACAACCACGTGATTATAGCTTACACCTAGCAGTAGCTCCCACAAAGCTTCACGATCGTTTTGAATGGTTTCTTGAAAAAGCTACGGAGATTGGTATTTCAGAAATTACTCCTATACTTTGTGATCATAGTGAGCGTAAGGTTATAAAAGAAGATAGATATCGTAAGATCCTTCAAAGTGCTATGAAACAATCACTTCATTATCATTTACCAGTCTTAAATAGTCTGACTTCTTTTAGAACGTTTGTTGATGGTTTAAATAGCAAGAATTCGTTAATTGCGCATTGTGAGGAGACCGAAAAAAAATCGATTAAAGACTTCATTAAGCCTCATACATCATATACAATTTTGATAGGACCAGAAGGTGATTTTTCTATTGATGAAATTAGCTATACGTTACAAAAAGGGATCCAACCTATCACATTAGGCAATACCAGACTGCGCACAGAAACAGCAGCAATTGCCGCCTGCCAGAGTGTTGCTTTTGTTAATTATTAGAACTTATTTTAATTAAATATACTAGGGAGTTTTATGCTTTCGCGAAAGCGATCTAAATCTAATAATGGTTAAATGAAAGAATACGTTCTAACTTAATTTATAATATACCCATCATAGTACGTTGCAATTATTGCAACCTATAGCCTAAACTTAATGTGATATATTGATTTGTACCAGTATTATTAATCAAATAATTATCTGTATTTGATTGATTACCATTACCTACACCCTCTTCAATATAAGGCAATACCACTTCTGAGTTATCTTCAAAAACCTCAAGAAATCCTTTTGTGAATCTAGCCTCTATAAATATACTCTCATTAAAATAATAGCCTAAACTCCCAAATGCAGAAAAATCTAAAGACTTGAAATTTTCTGATTGGTCTGAGAAAGATATTTTTAAACCTGCTTGAGGCCCTGCTATCACATAGAAGTTATTAAAATCTATTTTAAAACCTAATGGTATCTGCAAATAATCATAACGTACACCCTCAAATTTATTACCTTGAGGAGAAAAAACAAATTCTGGTTGAAAACTGAATTTATTAGACAGGTCTATATCTGCAAAAAATGCTGCAGTAAGACCAAATCTTCCATCATCTACTGAACTAAATGGTTCTATAGCAGCTTCTCCCATTTTATTTAAAACTTCATACTCATAACCGCTAATTTGACTATAATTAGCTCCCATTTTAAAACCAAATCTTACTCCTTGAGCACATAACTGTGTAGAACACACAACAGAAAAAAGAAGTGTACATAATAATAATCCCCTCATAACTAAATAATTAAATAATATTGATCAAAATTTTTAAATAAATTTAAAAACATCTTATATAATAATAGTTGAATTTATAGAATAACACTTGTAATTTACAACAAGTAACCTTTTAATTGTTCTTTCATTAAAACATTGACCTACAGAAATACTAAATGTTTACTATATAATCTAACTAGTTACTTGATATAAGCGTCTAATTATTCCGTCTGACAACCCTATTTTAGGGACAATAATTTGCTTTCCCTTAGATGTTTTCATCGCTTGTAAATAAATCCTAATGGCAGGTATAATTACATCTGCACGGTCTGGATTCAATGACAACTTAACAATACGTTCTTCATAACTCATCTCATTAAGCTCTTTATATAATTGGGTGAGATACAAAAAGGATAGTGTCTTACCTGGCTTTTTAGAACTTAACTTAAATACTTTATTTATATTTCCTCCAGAACCTATAAGATCTATGTGAGGATAGACCAATGTATGTTCTACAATCCATTTTTTAAAAAGATCCCAATCTTCTGAGGCGACAAGATCATTTAATAATCTCACAGTACCTATTTTGAAAGACTTCGACGCTACTATTTTACCCATGTGATATATGGTAAGCTCTGTGCTTCCGCCACCTACATCAACATATAAATAAGTACGATCTTCCTTTATAAATGTTTTTAAGTCTGTAGTTGCTATAATTGCTGCTTCTTCTACTCCATCAATAATATCGATTGCGATACTGGTTTCTTTTTTTACAGCTTTTGCGAAAGCAAAACCATTTGAAGCATCTCGCATTGCGCTTGTAGCACAAGCGCGATATTTTACCACCTGATGTGCATTCATTAATAATCTAAAGGCTTTCATGGCATCTATCATTCTTCCTTGATTTACTTCTGATATTTCACCATTGATAAATACATCTTCTCCCAATCGAATAGGTACTCGTACTAATGCATTTTTTCGGAAAAGTGTCGGATACCCTGGTTGTTCTATTACATTTGCTATAAGCAAACGAATAGCATTAGACCCTATATCTATAGCTGCATACTTTGTAATGGAAAGCATAAACTAAGATTTTTTTAATTTCTCAACATAGTAATCGTATGCAGCAAATTGAGATCTTACTTTAGGATTATCATCTCTCTTATAACGATTATCCATGCTTTTATTTAATATACGAGCCTTTACATTATCGTTCCAAGAGATGGTATGTGTGTCGATAATCTCTTGTTTTACATCTTTATCATAAATAGGCACAGATACTTCAACACGGCTATCTAGATTACGACTCATCCAGTCTGAAGATGATATAAATACTTTCTCTGTTCCTTCTTCTCCAAAAATATACACCCGTGGATGTTCTAAAAACTTATCTATTATACTTATGACCTCAATGTTTTCACTTAAACCCTTTACACCAGGGATCAAGCAACATACCCCCCGCACTATCATTTGTATTTTTACTCCAGCAGCACTGGCTTCATATAATTTATCTATGATTTGATAATTTGAAATACTATTGAGCTTGAGTCTTATAAGTCCATTTCCCCCACTTCTTGAAATAATCATTTGCTCCGTGATAAGCTTGTACATTTTATCACGAGAATAATGTGGGGAGACTACGAGGTGCTTATATTTATTAACTACATAATTTGCATCAAAGAAATTAAAAAGTTTACTAAGATCTTTGAGGATTTCTTTATCTGCTGTAAATAGTGTGTAATCGGTATATATTCTTGCTGTAGAGTGGTTAAAATTTCCCGTACTTATAAACCCGTATCTTTTTATTTTATCATCTTCTTCTCTTTCTATAACACACACTTTACTGTGTACTTTTAGACCAGGAACTCCAAAAATTAAACGTACACCTTCATTTTGCATCTTTTTTGCATAGCGCATATTAGATTCTTCATCAAATCGAGCACGCAATTCTATTTGAACTGTAACTTCCTTACCATTTTGTGCCGCATTAATAAGTGCGCTAGCGATACTAGAAATCTTAGCCAGACGATATATAGTAATTTTTATAGATCTTACTTTGGGGTCTAATGCTGCCTCTCTTAAAAATTTTATAGTGTATGAAAAGCTTTGATAAGGCGTGTATTGCAAAAAGTCTTTTTGAGCTACCTTAGAAAACAGACTGTCTTCTAATGATATCCCAGATATGGGAAGTGGCTTTACATTTTCATAATAGAGTTCTTTACGCCCTAATGTAGGGAAATTCATATAATCCTTACGATTGTGGTATTTTCCACCTGGAATAATACTATCTATTCGTTCTATACCTAATTTTTTAAGTAAAAAATCAAGTGTTTTTTTCTCAATAGTTTTATCATAAACAAAACGTACTGGCTCGCCATCTTCCCTACCTTTGACACTTCTGGTTAATTTCTCTAAAAAACTTTTTCCTAAATCTGACTCAATATCCAGCTCTGCATCTCGCGTAATCTTAATCATATGTGCAGTAATACTCGAATAGTCAAATATATTGAAGATTGTATCTAGGTTATATCGTATCAAGTCATCTAGAATCATAATGTAGTTCTTACCATCTACTTTTGGTAATACTATAAAACGATCTACACTACTTGGTATTTCAAGTAAAGCATACAGTGGTTTTTCAGAATCTTTCAAAACCATTTTTACCATTAAGTACGCATCTAGATCTTGAATACGCGGTAATGATACATCCTCACGTAGGATTATTGTTTCTACCGCTAAGGCAACTTGCTCTGCAAAGAAGGTTTTTATGAAATCTTTATGTTCATCAAGCACTACAGTAGTTTCGTCAACCATATAGATGTTTTCCTCTTGTAGCTTTAGATAGATATCATCTAATATTTTGAGACTTTCTGTTTGTTGGTTAATGACTATCTCTGTAATTTTCTCTAAAAGCTCCTCTGCAGAGTATACACCTAAAGCCTTTCTTCCTCTCTTTCCTGCATCTACAATCCTACGTACAGTAGCATACCGTACTCTAAAAAACTCATCAAGATTATTAGAAAAAATACCTAAAAATCGAAACCGTTCTATGAGCGGTACTGTTTCATCTGCTGCTTCTTGAAGCACTCGAGCGTTAAATTGTAACCAGCTTAATTCTCGGTTAATATATCTATTTTCATCTGTTGATGTCATCTATCTTAATTCTTTTGGAGTTTTACTATAGATCGTTTTTCCTGGTTTTAAATCTTTCCAAGAGTCTATAGAAAATTCTAATGCTGTAAATCCAGCAGTGGGAACATTATCTACTTGTTTACTTCCGTATGTATTCACAAAGTTTGTTATTGCATTATTGTGCCCGAACATCATCACATGATTATATGCATCATCACACGCTTTTATCACCTCAACTAAATCCATTCCCGCAAAATCATACATTTTATGATTGAGAATAATAGCTGTATCTGAGATATTATAGGCTTGTGCAAAAAAAACAGCTGTAGTTCTTGCTCTTAAGGCATCACTAGACATAATTACATCTGGTTTCTGCATGACCGATGCAACATGAGAAGCAACCTTAGGTGCATCAGAAAGACCTCTTTCATTTAAAGGTCTTTCATGATCAATAACATCAAATTTCCAACTAGATTTTGCGTGTCTTACTAAATAAAGTGTTTTCATATTTAAGGGGCGAGACGTTCTTTAATCCATAAATTATTTTCTTTGTGATACCTTATCCTATCATGTAGTCTATTAGGTCTTCCTTGCCAAAATTCTATAGATACAGGTTCTATTAAATACCCTCCCCAATGTTTAGGGCGTGGAATTTCCTTATCCTTATAAGTTTCTTGAAGTTTGTCCATCTTATCTTCAAGTACCTTACGATTTTTTATGATACTGCTTTGATCAGAAACTAAAGCTCCTAATTTACTTTGTTCTGGTCGTGAGTTGAAATAAGCATCAGACCTTTCGGCATCCGTTTTTGAAACTACCCCCTTTACAATTACTTGACGTTCTAAATTAGGCCAGAAGAATGAAAGACCAATTTGTATATGGTGTGCGATACTATCACCCTTCTCACTTACATAATTTGTATAAAATACAAATCCATGATGATCATACTCTTTGAGTAAAACAATTCTAGACTTAACATAGCCGTCACGGCCTAATGTGGCTACGGTCATTGCATTAGGTTCTGCGACGCCTCCAGCTTCCTCAACTTCCTTAAACCACAAGGCAAATTGATCCATAGGATGTGTTGTTGTGTTTTCAACTAGCAACTCTCCTTTTTGATAAGATTTTCTGTAATCATGTAAGTCCCTGTTCATTCTAGCTAATGTACGAAGACGAATATGAAGATAAAAGAAACTCACCACAAGTGAGTCTTAAAAAATTCTAAAATATATTGTTCTGCAAGGGTTTATTAGTGCAACTATGAAAATACGGTATAGATTTTTTGCTTTCGCGAAAGCGATCTTCACCTATTTTTTCATGAATCCTTTCTTTATTAAAAGTTTCCTAACTGAGTCATTGTGCTTACGAATACGTGTAAACTCCTCATATGACATGTCATCATCTTCAAGAGCTGCAGCACCAAATTGACCTTCAAAATTCTCTAACATTTCTGTTTGATCTGTTGAGATATTATATCTCCTATGCTCAGTATATCCATCTGCGTCTAAGAAGTACTCACAAATATATTGATCTTCAAAAAGAACTATTTTAAAAGAAATACTTATGTTATCTTTTACAGAAGTTGACCCGTAGGTTTTGTGCACTTTTTTTAATCTAACATCTGGATTTACCAAAAACAAATTGCGAGGTATCAATCTATCAAAATGCTCTTGTAAACGTCCTAATATAGGTTTTGCAATTCTTTTTATTTCTTCTTCCATTGGAGCTTTTTTTTCTAAAATGTAAAGGTCTTACCGTCATCTGTCAAATGTACATTATCAAAAAATGGACTTGCTTCTTCTAAAAACAAATTTAGGTCACCATAACGTATGCTATAATGTCCCAAAAGCAAGTGACCTACATTTGCCTGTGCAGCAATTTGTGCTGCTTGAGCCGCTGTACTATGACCTGTAGGTTTACATAAGTTTATATGACTATTTAAAAATGTACTTTCATGATATAGAGCCGTTACTTCTTTTATTTGTCTAACTATCTCTTCTTTATAAGCTGTGTCGCTACAGTAAGCATAGCTCTTAGGAGGTGGAGGATCATACGTGATCTCTCTATTATTAATGATCGTTCCATCCTCTAGCGTAATATTTCCTCCTTGTTTTATTTTTGAATAATAAACTTTATCTATTTCTAAATTGAGACAAGCGTTAATATTCAAGGTACGCTCGCCTTCCTTTTCACGAAATAAAAAACCATTAGTATATACCCGATGTTTAAGTGGGATGGTTGTTACTGTTACCTTTTCGTCCTCAAAAAGTAATTCAGGCTCTTTGTTGTCTAATTCCCTAAACTGTAAAGGATAGCTCGTAAATCCTTTTGTGAGTTTAAGTTGCAATAAAACTATTTCTTTGATTCCTTTAGGACCATATATTGTAAGTGGTGCGGTACGTTTTAGTAGACTAAAGGTGGTAACTATCCCCATTAACCCAAAAAAATGATCACCATGCAAATGAGAAATAAAGATATGTTTTATGCGGGCAAACTTAATTTTGTTTTTACGCAAAGCAACTTGAGTTCCCTCACCGCAATCTATTAGAAATAGATGATTCCTAATTTCTAACACTTGAGAAGTAGGGTTTTTAAAACTTCCAGGTGCTGCTGCATAACAACCTAAAATAGTAACGTGTAGATTGCTAGCCATTGTAAAATTATAAACCGAGATCTCGCTCTATCTCTTCCATTTCAATCACATCTATTGCTTCTTGTATTGTAGGAACCACAACCATTTCATCAGGAATAAAATCGTAATTGATATTTTTATTAACAATCACAAATGATTTTTTATCTGCTCGCTGGTAGTTAGAGAGTTTTAAGAATGCAATTAATTGCTCTAAAGACAGATCTTCATATTTTAATAAATCAATTATTAAGTTATATTGATCATAATGTTTAGGCACTATAAACTCTAAATGTGTTGCAAAATCTGCTACGCTACCACGATCGTCTGCTAAGATCGTATACTTATCTTTTGAGGTAATCTTCATTTTTATTGTTTAATTTTTGATGCTAATAGATATATCACAGCCATTCTTACAGCTACACCATTTTGGACTTGATCTAAAATGATTGCGTGTTCTGAATCTGCCACATCACTTGTGATTTCGACCCCCCTATTAATGGGCCCTGGGTGCATGATAACAATCTCCTTATCTAAGGATTCTAAAATTTCTTTAGTAACGCCATACTGTTGTGTGTACTCTCTGGTAGAAGGAAAATAACTAATATCCATTCGTTCATTCTGTACCCGCAACATATTTGCTACATCACACCACTCTAGAGCTTTACGTAAGTTAAGCTCTACCTCAACTCCTAGCGATTCTATATATTTTGGAAGTAAGGTTTTTGGACCACACACTTTTACATTTGCTCCTTGAAGTTTTAAGGCATAAATGTTTGATAAAGCAACCCTACTATGTAAAATATCGCCTACAATAACCACATTTTTACCTGCTACATCACCTAACTTTTCTCTTATAGAATAACTATCTAGTAATGCTTGTGTAGGGTGTTCGTGGGCGCCATCTCCAGCATTTACAATGCTGGCTTTTATGTGTTTTGACAAAAATACACCCGCTCCTGGATTAGGGTGGCGCATTACAACCATATCCACCTTCATGGATAAGATATTATTAACCGTATCAATAAGAGTCTCTCCTTTTTTTACTGAAGAAGCTGCTGCACTAAAGTTTATTACATCTGCACTTAATCTTTTTTCGGCAAGCTCAAAAGAAAGTTTAGTACGGGTACTATTTTCAAAAAAAAGATTTGCGATGGTAATATCACGTAAGGAAGGAACCTTTTTAATAGGTCTATTGATCACCTCTTTAAAGTGATCTGCAGTTTTAAAAATAAGATCAATATCTGCTTCATTAATATATTTTATCCCTAGCAAATGATTGACACTTAACTCGCTCATATTAATTAACTTTTAACTAGATAAACAGTGTCTTCTCCTTCATTTTCCATCCAGCAAACTTTTACTTTTTCATCATTAATTGCATCTACCTGTCGCCCTTTATAATCAGGCTGAATAGGTAAATGTCTAGAAAAACGTCTATCAATTAGACATAGTAACTCAACTTCTAGAGGCCTTCCAAAACTTTGTACTGCAGTAAGAGCAGCATTAATACTTCTTCCTGTATACAATACATCATCTATAAATACAACTTTTTTATTTTCTACAATAAAGTCAATTTTAGTTTTATTTGCTTCTAAAGTTTTTTCATTACGCCTAAAATCATCTCTATAAAATGTAATATCGAGATACCCCAGTTTTACGTCATCAATCCTGTATTCTGAAACAAGTAATTGTTTCATACGTTCTGCTAGATATACTCCACGGGGTTGTATGCCTATGAGAACTGTTTCCTTAAAATCAGTATGATTTTCTATTAATTGACAAGCCAGCCGATTGAGAATAATGGTAATCTCTGTAGCATTAAGAAGTACTTTTTGGCTCATAGAAGTTCCGAGGTGTGTTCGGGATACAAATGTACATAATTTAGATATTTTTTTGGGGAGAATTACGCTTTCGCGAAAGCGTATCTATTTCTAACTTAGCTTTACTTCAAATACTTTATATATGAGTCAATTGCAAAGCTGGTGGAAAGAGGGAATTGTTTATCAAATTTACCCCAGATCCTTTAAAGATACATCTGGTAATGGCGTAGGAGATTTAAAGGGTATTATCGATAAACTAGATTATATAGAAAGCCTAGGGGTAGATATTATATGGTTAAATCCGATATATGATTCTCCTAATGACGACAATGGGTATGACATTAATGATTATCGAAAAATCATGGCTGAATTTGGTACCATGGAAGACTTCGACAATCTCATCAGAGCGATGAAATCACGCGGACTACGCTTAATTATGGACTTAGTGGTAAATCATTGTAGTGATGAACATCGATGGTTTACAGAGAGTAGAAAATCTAGAGAAAATCTTTATAGAGATTATTTTCACTGGTGGCCTGCAGAAAAAGGAAATCCCCCCAAAAGATGGAGCTATTTTGATGTAAAGGAAAACGCTTGGAAATATGATGCAAATACAGACGCATACTATCTTCATTATTTTTCTGAAAAACAACCAGATCTCAAATGGGAAAACCCATTAGTGAGACAAGAAATCTTCCAAATGATGCATTTTTGGTTTCAAAAAGGGGTGGATGGATTTCGGATGGATGTAATCCCGTTTATAAGCAAGGACATTAGTTATCCAGAAATCAATGCAAATGAACCCCATGAATTTATCGCTTATTATGCAAACGGGCCTAAAGTGCATGAATATCTAAACGAGATGAATCGCGAGGTGATTTCTAAATATGATGCCTTCACCGTAGGTGAAGGTCCGGGTATTGCAATAGATCAGGCATTAGATTTTGTAAATGAAGACCGAAAAGAAATGGATATGTTTTTTCATTTTGATTTAATGAGTTTAGACCGTGCCCCAGGTGAAGTTTTTAAAATGAAAGACCACAAATGGAACTTATCTGAGTTTAAGAAAATTTTTACAGATTGGGATGCAGCTTTTGCAAATGCAGGATGGGGATCACTATTCTTGGCAAATCACGATTTCCCAAGAGCCGTAAGTCGCTGGGGTAATGACTCAAAAGAACATTGGAAAAACAGCGCTACTCTTTTACATACGTTTTTGCTTACCATGAGAGGTACTCCTTACATTTATCAAGGAGATGAGATAGGGATGACTAATGTGCAGTTTTCAAACATTGATGAGTATAGAGATATTAATACATTTAACAGGTATGAAGGAGTAAAAAACCAAGGAGGTGATCTTGAGGCATTTTTAGAAAACGAGAAGTATGCTGCTAGAGATAATGCAAGAACACCTATGCAGTGGAGTACTTCAGAAAACGCAGGCTTCTCTACAGCAACTCCATGGATAAAACTCAATTCAAATTATAAAAATGGCGTCAACGTAGCCCAACAAATTAAAGAAAAAAATTCTGTACTTTCTTATTTTAAAAAGATGGTAGCGATTCGTAAGTCAAATAAGGCGTTAGTTTATGGAAAGTATAAAATTATAAAACCAGCACATGAACAAGTGTATGCGTATACACGACAAGAAGATGATCAAAGGTTTTTGATATTATTAAATTTTTCTGATGATCTCTTGCGGTTTTCTCTACCAATAGACATATCCTACAACCGTAAAATAAAACTTATATCCAATGATAAAATTCTCGACGACAAAACGTTTAAGGAATTTGCTCTTAGGCCCTGGCAAGCTATTGTATATAAACTAGAAACTTAAAATAAAATAAAGATAGCTATCCCTATAAAAACAAAAATTTGCAACCATTTTAATAAAATACCTGCAGTATCGTTTCTCTTTAAGACAGGGGCTATTCTACCGGCTACTAATGCAATTCCTCCAAAAATTATAAAGGACTCTAGCATAAAGATGAATCCTAAAGTATAAAATTGATACACTGTGTTATCATTTGGATCCCACAAAAAACCTGGAAAAAAAGCTAGAAAGAATATGGTCACCTTGGGGTTTAAAATATTCATAATAATTCCTTGTTTAAAGAGTGCACTATAGGATTTTTTTGGAGCACCTTCTGCTAGGGTTATATGTGCATCTGCACCGTATACTTTATAAGCAATGTATAAAAGATAGGCAGCCCCAGCTATCTTGATGGCTAGAAATAAGTGAGGAGATGTTGCTATTACAGCAGAAATCCCAAAAGCAACCAATGTTGTGTGTACAATACACCCAGTAATCAGACCAGCCGTTGTGGCAAGTCCAGACCGACTTCCATTAACAACGCTTTGAGTCAACACATAAATATTATCAGGCCCTGGTGAAAAAGCTAAAATTGCTGTCGCGGCTATAAAAGCTAAAATTGATTCCGTCACAGTATATACATGCTATTTGGATTGAAGAAATTATTAATTTACAAGTAATTGATTATCAAAATTTAGCAAAACTATTAGTTCAAATGCACTACCATTGTTTTTCTTTCCACATCATAAATAGCCCCAAAACTAATAGAACACCAGCTACTGCTAATTTTAACCATTGTGGTATAAAGCTAGCAACATCAGGTTTTAAGGCAAATAACATTACTAAAATAGAAGCAAATATTATTTTATGTGAGTTACGCATTAAGAGTGAGTTTGAGACTTATTGATAAATAATAATTTTATAAATTTTTATTGAGAATAGATTTGTTGATTTTCTTTATCAAACTTGGTCCTTCATACACAAAGCCAGTGTATAATTGTACTAAAGAGGCACCAGCATCTAGTTTATCTAATGCATCTTGTGCGCTATGTATACCACCTACACCTATAATTGGAAAAGAACCGTTACTTTTATCAAAGAGGTATTTTATAACTTGAGTAGAGCGATCTGTGATAGGTTTACCACTTAAACCACCATTCCCAATTTCCTCAAGTCTATTATTAGAAACCTTGAGATCTTCACGGTTCATAGAAGTATTGCTAGCTATCACACCGTCAAGTTCAGTACCTTTTACTAAATCAATAATTTCGTCCAGTTGAATAGTATTAAGATCTGGTGCTATTTTTAATAGAATAGGCCGTTGTTCTTCAAAACCTTTATTTGCCTCTTGAACAGCATTGATCAATTCAATTAAATAATCTTTGTCGTTTAATTTTGCGTGACTTGAGACATTGGGGCAACTCACATTCAACACAAAATAATCTACATAGGGATGCAACGCCATGAAACACTCAAGATAATCTGCTGTGTAATCTTCTGGTGATGTGGCGGTATTCTTACCTATGTTTCCACCTATAATGAGTCTATTTTTCTTAGATACACGTTGAGAGACTTTTGTAAGTCTATGCGTTGCTGTATACACGCCTTCATTATTAAATCCCATCCTATTGATCAAGCCTTGATCTTCTTTAAGTCTAAAAAGTCTTTTTTTGGGATTTCCCTCTTGTGCTTTTGGAGTAAGGGTCCCTATCTCTACAAAACCAAAACCTAGATCTCCTAATTCATCATATAACTTTGCATCTTTATCAAATCCAGCTGCAAGCCCCACGGGGTTGCGAAATTTTAGACCAAATACTTCACGCTCAAGTCTGCTGTCTTCTATGTTTCCTAGTTTATTTAATAACCCAGACAACCCTAGTCTATGCAGTCGCTTGATCCAACTAAAGGTAAAGTAGTGAACTTTCTCTGGATCAAAAGAAAATAATAGTGGACGGATGAGTTGTTTGTACATTTTGCAGTTTTCGGTTGTACAAAAATAGTCCAAAAAGCGGTATTTTTGAAGTACTTAAGAAAGGATGATAATTACGCTTTCGCGAAAGCGTAACCCATACCAACCCATTATGATCAATAAAGAAGCATTACTCAACAGATTTATAAGCTACGTTACTATAGACACAGAAAGTGATCCAGCTAGTGAGACCACACCAAGTACCGAAAAACAATGGGATCTCGCAAACAAGCTAAAACAAGAGCTAGAATTAATGGGAATGGAAGAGGTTTCTATTGATGAGAATGCTTATGTAATGGCAACGTTACCTAGTAATGTATCACATGAGGTACCTGTTATTGGTTTTGTTGCTCACTTTGATACAACTCCAGATTTTACTGGAAAAAATGTGCAACCACAGATTTGGAAAAATTATGATGGTGGTGATTTAATGCTTAATAAAGAACAAAACATCGTTCTCTCTCCAGATTATTTTGACGATCTCAAACAATACAGAGGTCAGACTATTATTACAACTGATGGTACCACATTATTAGGTGCTGATGATAAAGCAGGAATTACAGAAATTATGGAGGCGATGCAATACCTCATTGCGCACCCAGAGCTAAAACACGGTAAAATACGTGTTGGATTTACTCCAGATGAAGAGATAGGAAGAGGCGCACATAAATTTGACGTTGAGAAATTTGGTGCAGAGTGGGCTTACACCATGGATGGGAGTCAGATAGGTGAGTTAGAATACGAAAACTTTAATGCAGCAGGCGCTATAGTCACTATTGAAGGTAAAATTGTACACCCTGGGTACGCAAAAGGAAAAATGGTGAACAGTATGTACATCGCTACAGACTATATTAATAGCTTACCGAGATTAGAAACTCCAGAACACACCTCTGGTCGTGAAGGCTTCTTCCATTTGTATGATATTGATGGTGGTGTAGACAACACACGATTAGAGTATATTATAAGGGATCATGACAAAGGGCATTTTGAAGCTCGCAAAGAAATGATGATTAAACTAGCTGAAGAACTTAATAGTCAACTAGGGAAGGAACTTGTGACTGTTGAAATCAAAGATCAATACTTCAATATGCGTGAGAAAGTAGAACCGGTAATGCACATTGTAGATATTGCAGAAGAAGCTATGAAATCATTAAATATAGCACCATTAATTAAACCTATACGCGGTGGTACAGACGGTTCACAATTATCATTTATGGGATTGCCGTGTCCTAATATTTTTGCAGGAGGTCATAACTTTCATGGGCGTTATGAATATGTGCCCCTCGAAAGTATGGTACGCGCAGTTGAGGTGATTGTAAAAATTACAGAAATTACAGCTCAACGCAGTAAATAAAAAATACTACCGTGAACCCATCTGCTCCTGGCTGGATACAAAAGCATTTCCCTAATTTTCTAAGTTATTTAGAAAAGTATCCTATGGATGATGAAGCTTTTTATAAAGCTTTGGGGAGTATTGGTTTTATTTATGGACATTCTGTTGACACTTTAATAGTAAGTACCTCTAAGCAACTCAAATGGACCACTCAAGAGAAAACAAAAATTAACCTGTTTGATGCATTATCCTTCACCTATTATGACACCATTGAAAGCGCTACTCAAACAGACTGTATACAGTCTATCGTTAATTTTTATCTTTTACTTGACAAAAGAGAAAATTACTTTATAAATATTAAAATCGGTTCAGATTCTCCACAGTCTCGATTAGAAAAAATAATTCATCAGCGTGTGCAAACTAATGAATCTACGTTGCAAAAAAACTTTAGTCATCTCATTACAAATGCCTTAGCATATATAGATATTCTAAGTTTTGAACATTATTTACTCACGCAAGAAGACCCCTATCACTACGCAAAAAATCTAGAATCTATCCTTACCCAATCTATATGGGTTGCCTTACGTCAAAAAGAGGAAAAACATTTATATAACCAACTGCTTATTAAATTATTTGAAAGTTCTGTACGCTACAACACGCTAGTAAAAGAAACACATACTACTATTGACCAAATTGATCTATCAAGCATACAAGAGCCTTTGGAAAAAAAGTATCTCCTAGATTTATGTAGTTTATCATTGTGGGACGATCAAACGGTAGATCCACACGAAAAAGTATTTTTAATGGACTTATGTAAGTCCTTAGAACTTAACGAAAATTCGTATCAATTATCAATAACGGCTGTAAAAGATTTTTTAAAAGCACATAGTGAAGACATCTCATATCTCAACTACAGTAATCCTGTAAAACATTTCTACAATCAAACCACAGCTACCGTGAAAAATTTGATAAGTAGAAATAGCAAACGTTTAGCGCAAGAAATTAGTGAGAGTGGCACGCTCGTAAAATTACTGACCCAATCAACTGTACGAGATTTATCTAAAGAAGAACGAAAGCTAGTTAAAAATCAACTATTGGATATTTGTAAAAGTATTCCTTCACTTGCCATTTTTCTTTTACCTGGCGGTGGCATTCTGCTTCCTCTTTTGATAAAATTTATTCCAAAAATGTTACCAAGTGCATTTAATGAAAATCTAGAAGATTAATTTCTGCTTGAAACTTTTACTTCGCTTTCGCGAAAGCGATAATAACCAATTATTAATTTAGAAATAAAAGCATTGATTTATGCAATCCATGTTTTGAAGTCTTTTACGCGCTCACGACTCACGATAATCTCATGTTCATTCCAATGGTTTAATTTGATTTTAAGTCGAGAATTTGTGTAGGAAATAATATCTTTTATAGCGTTTATATTTATATAATACTTTCTACTTACTCTAAAAAAAACTTCTGGCTCTAAGTCATTTTCTAATAACTCTAGCGTGGTGTCTAAGAGGTAATTACGACCATCAATAGTAGCAGCATAAGTTCCTTTATTTTCACTATAAAAACACTCAATTTCATCTATGGGAATCATTTTTATATGAGATCCTATCTTTGTTGTAAATCGCTTTTTATATTCTCTATCTACTGGAGTCGCGCCTAGTAGTTTTCTTATATCATCAAAATTGAGAGCTACATTTTGAGTGGCAGGAGTACGTTCTTTAAACTTTTTTACAGCGTTAGCTAAATCTTCATCATCTATAGGTTTTAACAAATAATCTACGCTATTTAATTTAAAAGCTTGCAGTGCATATTCATCAAAGGCGGTAGTAAAAATAATAGCACTCTTTACCTCTACTTGATCAAATATCTCAAATGATAGACCGTCAGAAAGCTGAATGTCAAGAAATATTAAATCTGGATGTTTATTTTTTTTAAACCAAACTATAGCCTCCTCTACAGAGTGTAACATTTCATTTACAGTAATATTTATTTCTCCTAGCATTCTATTTAAACGTCTTGCAGAAGGCTTTTCATCTTCAATGATAAGTACATTCATATTCTAAAATTATTATAGTTAGGCCCTAAAAAAGTGAATAGATTTTCTCTAATTATCTTTTGTAAATTTAGTGTTATATATTTTTTCCTCCTCTTCCATAAACTGCTTGATTTTACGTTCTTCCCAAGTCTTAATGTACCCAAAAAACTTGAAGTTTTTAAAAACCCAAAACCAGTGAAAAAGTAAAGACAAGCCCCAAAAAAAGGGTGTTGTAAACTGTACCCACCAAGGCATGTCCCCAAAAAATCCTTTATCTATAAAGAATCCTGCATAGAATAGTTGTAGTAGTATATTAATAACTACATAAACAAAAAGGTGGGAATAAAAACCTTTTTCATCTGCAATGCGCTTTTTTGCACGTTGATATTTTTGATCTTGACTGTTCATTATTTCCTTATAAAATTTGTTTTAGTATCCTGGTCCTCTTTTTCCATTTGCTCTTTGATCTTACGCCGTTCCCATCCTTTACCTAAAAATAAAGAAGTACCGTAAACTTTAAAAGTTTCTATAACAATTCCTAAAAAGGAAAAGCCAGCTACCCAAAGAAACCAAGGATTCCTTAATTCATTCACATAATAATTAACACCAGCAATGAGGGCTACTAAAATGAGCGAATTTATAATTTTGCTATATAATTTCTTAATCTGCTTAACGCGATCTAAAGCTCTCAGGTATTTTTCTTGATTTGTTTCCATACTGTTAGGATTAAAGCTCTTCATTATTCATGAATTGATCTATTTTACGTCTTTCCCAGTCTTTCGAGAAAAGCGGATTCCATCGATATACTTTTGATGCGTGACTTAAAATACCTATTCCCCATCCTAGGATAGGAAAAATAGCCCAAAAGAAATTACTTGTATAGATATTGAGCCCTATAAATATACATACGAAAATAATATACATCCCTAAGTGATTATAAAACTCTTTGATCTCATCTACTCTTTTTTGAGCTCTCTGGTATTTTTCTCTTGATGTTTCCATAATAGATTGTTTTTTATTTTGATGTAAATATCTATTCTAATCCTTCACTTTAAAACCTTTAATGACTGAATTGTAAAATAACAATCCTGAATTGTAAATTAGTCTCAAAAGCAATTTCTTACCTTTTTGAGTTGTATCTTTAAAAGAAAACTATGTTTGGAATGTTTAAAAAGAAATCAGCTTTAGAAAAATTACAGATTCAACACAAAAAAGTATTAGAAGAAGCCTATGTACTATCAAAAACTGACAGAGCAGCTAGTGATGCTCTTTATGTAAAAGCTGCAGATCTAGAAAAAAAGTTAAGCTCCATATCTTAAAATTTTCTTAAAAGATATTTTTTATCTATTTTCGGTAGATAATTATAAATCAACCAAGAATGATTATCCCCCTTTTTTATTCTTGCCATAAACTGGCACGCCTCAAAATCATGCGTAGAAAAACGCTTCAAAATCTAAAAAAAATTAGCACTCAAGATCCCATGGCAACGCATAGCTATAAAATTATGATTGATGTCATAGATAAAAAGCTAGCAACACTTGCTGTTAATAAATAAGACAAGAAAGTCAAGCCACAGTATGCTATAATAGCAACCCTACTTTTATATTTGTAGTTATGGAACCTTTTATAGTATCTGCCCGTAAATATCGTCCTACTACATTTAAAGATGTTGTAGGACAGCAGGCTATTACAAATACGCTTGAAAATGCAATTGCTAATAACCACTTGGCACAGGCATTACTCTTTTGCGGACCCCGAGGAGTGGGTAAGACGAGTTGTGCTCGCATACTAGCAAAGCAAATAAATACAGATGAACATACAAGTCCTGATGAAGACTTTGCTTTTAATGTATTTGAGTTAGATGCTGCCTCAAACAACTCTGTAGATGATATACGTAGCTTGATTGATCAGGTACGTATACCTCCCCAAGTAGGAAAATATAAAGTCTATATTATAGATGAGGTTCACATGCTCTCAGCTGCAGCGTTTAATGCTTTTCTTAAAACACTAGAGGAGCCTCCTAAGCATGCTATTTTCATACTCGCAACCACAGAGAAACATAAAATAATACCAACCATACTATCGCGATGTCAAATCTTTGATTTTAAAAGAATTACAGTTACAGACGCACGTAAACACCTTGTTCTGATAGCGGAAGAGGAAGGTATTGAAGCAGATGAAGAAGCACTACACATTATCGCGCAAAAGGCTGATGGTGCGATGCGTGATGCACTTTCCATTTTTGATAGGGTAGTAAGTTTTAGTGGTAAAACGCTTTCGCGAAAAGCGGTCACTGAGAATTTAAATGTTTTAGACTACGACACCTATTTTAAATGTGTAGATTTAATTCTAGTAAACGATATTCCTCAGCTTCTTGTACAATTTAATGACATCCTTTCTCGCGGTTTTGATGGACATCATTTTATTGCAGGATTAGCATCACATTTTAGGGACTTAATGGTTTGCAAAAATCCACCCACAATACACCTTTTAGAAGTAGGTGATACCACAAAGAAGAAATACTACGAGCAATCACAGCAAACAGATATGTCCTTTTTAATGGAAGCCATTGAGATTGCTAATACTTGTGATCTAAAATATAGAACTAGTCGAAATCAACGATTACTTGTTGAACTATCTTTAATGCAGCTCGCCTCTATCACATTTGATGGAGAAAAAAAAAAGAATAAACCCTTCTTAATACCTCCATCATATTATAAAGTTAATAGTTCTAAACTTGAGGAATTAAGCACTTCTGATTCTGACTTAAAAAAAGAACGTGGAGAGATATCTAATTCTCCAGCGCCAGATAATCTAAAGGAAAACATTCAAGATAATTCGGTTACCAAAGGTACAGCACCTGTGAATTTTAGCTCAGGAGTTACTGAAGGTAATCCTGTTAAACCACTACCCTCTCCTACAACAACAGCTGTACCTAACCTTGCATTAAGAAAAGACAGAGTTTCTGGACTCTCACTCAAAGGACTACAGAAGAAAAAAGAGTTAGAAGAAAAACGTGCAAACAAAAAAGTAGATATAGAAAATCTTCCTTCAGAACCTTTTTCTGAAATTGCAATGCAAGCAGCTTGGAGTGATTATGTATCTAAACTTATACAAAAAGGTGAAAAAATAATTGCTTCAAATCTAGAGGCAGACCAACCTACTTTAAATGGAACAAGCATACTGTTAGAGTATCCAAATGAAACTATGAAGGTTGAAGTTGAGCGTGCGCAAGGGCCTTTGCTAGAATTTCTTAAAAGAACGCTGCAAAATTATGACATTACCTTAGAGATCTCCGTTAATGAAGAAGTACAACGCAAATATGCATACACTCCTCAAGAGAAATATGATAAATTGCTTGAGCAAAATCCTGCACTCGATACACTTAGAAAAACTTTTGATCTCGACTTATAAAATTTACTGTTATGGAAAATAAAGAAGCAATACAAATGCTACACCTTAAATTACCTACAGATCCTAGGTGGGTTAATATTGTAGAAAAAAATATAGAAGAAATTCTAACTGACCATGCATATTGTGAGCAAAAAGCTGCATCCAGTGCTATTTCTTTTATAATTGGATTTCCAGAGTATTCTGAACTTGTGAGCGCGATGAGTGACCTTGCGATAGAAGAAATGAGCCATTTTAAAATGGTCCATGATCTTATGGTAGAACGTGGTCTACACTTAGGCCGTGAGCGTAAGGACGAATATGTTCATAAACTAAGATTTTATTTCCCAAAGGGAGGTTCTCGTGTAGAGAGTCTAATTAACAGACTATTAGTTGCAGCACTTATTGAAGGAAGGAGTTGTGAACGCTTTCGCTTATTATCCGAAGAATTGGAAGATAAGAAATTGGCTAAGTTTTACAGAAAGCTCATGATAAGTGAAGCTGGTCATTATACGATGTTCTTAAATTTTGCCAGAAAATATGGAGATCGTAAAAAAGTGGATGAAAAATGGCAAGAGCTCTTAGATTTTGAAAAACAAGTTATGAAAGAGCTTAGTGTAAAAGAAACAATGCACGGGTAATCTAAAGCTATTTTATTTATGGTATCCTTACCCACCTTGTTGAGAAACCAACTTTAAAACAAATCTCTTATGAAAGTTAGTCTTCTATTCATATTAAGTGTGATTCTTTTAAGTTGTAAAAATGAACAGCCAAAAACAGTCACTCCTTTCAACTTCCTCTTGGGTGACTGGGAGCGAACGAACCAACCTGATGGAAGAGTGACCAAAGAACATTGGAAATCAATTAGCAATTTTGAGCTTAGAGGTCACGGTTACACGCTAGTAGGTAACGATACTGCTTTTAGTGAGCGTATGACTTTAAGAAGAAAAGATAATGAATGGAGTTTAAGCATAAGTGGACCTAACGAAACACCAACTGATTTTGAAATTACAAAAATGGATAAATCTTCATTTGTAGCTGAAAATCCCGAAAATGAATTTCCAAAAAAAATAAAGTACTCCTATTTTGATGATGTTCTCACTGCAAAAATTTCATCAGATTCAACCAACATCTCATTTATATTCTGGAGAATACAAAATTAGTCTAGTCAGTGACTAGTAAATTATCAAAAACCTCTCTAACCTGTTCACTATTCCAATTAGACGCACCTTGTTCTTTAATTATAATTTTGCCATTTTGATCAATAACATAATTTGTAGGTATCGTCCGTTCAAATAATATAGGCGGTGTTTTTATCAAAGGCATGTAAACAGGTAGACTGTATCCCTTTTTATCTAGGAATTTTTTTACAATCTTAGGATCTTCATCAGTAATTAATAAAAACGTTACTTTGTTATTATAATCTTCATACAGTTTCTCAATTGAAGGTAATTCTGCAATACATGGAGGGCACCATGTTGCCCAATAACTTAAAAATACAACACTGCCATCACCTACCAATATATCTCTCTGACCTCCATCTAACGTTTGTAGCTTATATGAGAATGGTTCTATATTAATTTGTCTAGACTGACTTATTGCAGATGGAGAAAACAATGCTGCCTTTATTTGATTAACTACAATCTGAATAGGGGTACGAGTTTGTGGTATAATAAGCAGAAGTATCGAGATTATGAATGCTAAATTTTTCCAATTAAATTTTTTACTTTTTACTTTCATGATAATAAAAATAAAGCTTGATTTCTAATGTGTGGTGTATATGCTTTCGCGAAAGCGTACTCTTTAAGAAGAAAATGTGCTATGAATTTTTAATACCAGTTATCACAACTCCCGCATCAATACATTCTAAAAAAGAAGCTGCGATTTCGAAGAGTATCACAAACTTAGATTAAGCACTTTATCTAAAAACTAGTAATTATTAGTAGCTAATAATACTAATGTACAAGCAACCTCCACCTCTATTGCTTCATTTTTAAGTATTTCATAAAAATCAGGGTTTTCTGTTCCTGGATTAAAAATCACTCTCTTAGGGCTAAGTTTTTTAATAAAATCATAATATGCCTCTTGACGTGTAGGGTTTAGATATAATGTCACGGTATCAATATTATTTTCTGCAAAACTTTGAGAAGCGATTGCAGTTGTAAAGTCAATAATTTTTACATTCCCAACCAATCCTCCCCTAAGGCCTACAGCCATAACAGGATGATTTTGTGCGTTTAAACGTATAATCGCTCTATGAGAATATCGGTTGGGTTTAAGTGACGCCCCTATAACTAAAGTAGGTTTTAACATAAGGTAAAGTTAAAAATTTAATATTGATGTAACTATTCTTATTTCTTTCCGTCTATAAGATAAGTTAACTTAATTGTTAGTCAGTGTTTTAGTTCTCATTTTACTGGGAACACTTTGATGGTTAGTGTTAGAAGCTATGACTAACAAGAAAATCCCGAGAACTCGAGTCTCGGGATTTAAAAAAATATTAGATTATTGTATAATTCGTTAAAATACAGTTAATTAACCTAAAAAAGTGTAATTATTTAAGAAAAAAAACGATTATTACACAATAGACTTCTACTTTTTATTAAATCAGTTTTGTAAATTATTTGAATTAGCCTTTAAAATTTTTAAAACTTTTACTGAAGACTATTTTAATAAGGTTCTCGCTTTAACGGGAACCTTATTAATTTTTAAGGATTTTTGTATACAGAAGGTAAACTCCATCCCTTTACCACAGCTAATGTTCTAATTGTAATTATAATACTCCCTGCAATTACCATCGACCACGATGTTTGCAAGCCATAATGCGTAAGCATCAAAAAGATGCTTGCTCCCAAAATACAAGTAGTTGCATAAATTTCTTTATGAAAAATAATGGGAATTTCATTACATAAAATGTCACGTATTACTCCACCAAAACATGCTGAAATGGTGCCAATGATGACGCAAATCACTGGCGACAATCCAGCTGCCGTAGCAATCTGTACACCTGCCATTGTATATAAAGCTATACCGATAGTATCAAATAAAAACAAAGATCTTCGTACATACTTTAAATAACTTCTGAATATAATTGCAATCATCGTAGCGCCAAAAATTACATATACAAAAGTCATGTTGAGCATCCAGCTCACTGGAGTTTTACCAATGAGTATATCTCGCAATGTCCCTCCTCCTACTGAAGTAACTAAAGCAATTATTAGTATACCAAAAAGATCAAGTTTCTTACGCATTGCTGTAAGTGCTCCAGAAATTGCGAATGATATCGTTCCGAGAATATCTATTATAGTACTTATATCCATTACTGTTGTGTATAATAATTATAATCTGCTAGTACACGTTCTATAAAATCAATATTTGTTTCTTCCGGAGTGACTCCCATTTTAGCTTGAAGTTTCTCAGCCAGCTTTACTATAACATTATGATTTGCATTTTTTCTAGCATCTACAAACAATGTTTTTATTAACTGGACATCTTTATCATTAAAAACGGTTACTTGTGGATATAAGGGCTTATAATCATCAGGTATATCAATCATTAAACTATCTGAAAGTCGCACACGTTTCCGTTCTGTAATTACAGTTGTTCCTGCTGCCATATCCCCCAGACGCTGTCCTCTCTCTGTCATTAATATACTTACAACTGCTATTCCTCCAGATGTGATAGATATATCAACTATGCGCATTATCCATCTTACAAAAAAACTTCCAAAGCCTGGTTTTGAACCATCTAACTTTACAACTTTGAGCTTCATGGCAGCTTTCCCTGGTGTTTTTCCATTCCAAAAAGTTTCAAAGAGGAGGTAATATAAAAAAACAGGCAAGCCTATGATTAGATAGAAAACCCATATATCCCTAAAATTTTGGCTCTCTAAACCAAATTTTGCTAATAAAAGTAACGATACTATCCAGTAAGCAATTAAAATAATTCCGTCTATGATAAATGCTACAATACGTTCACCTATACCAGACACATTCTGATAAATACTAACATTTTGAGCGGTTTCTATTTGAAAGTTATCCATATATTCTTTTTCTTTACCTCTAGAATTTTGAAGAATGCGCGAAGCAGCTTTTGTCAAGCAAAATAAGGATAAATGGTTAACTTTTGAAAGTGTTTTGATCAACAAAGATCATATGCATCCAGATAAGTTATCTAATTTATATATGGAGATAACAGATCACTTAAGCTATGCACAAACATTTTATCCTCAATCTAAAACCCTAGAGTATCTCAATTATCTTGCATCACAATCACACTTAATCATTTACAAAACTAAGAGAGAGTCTAGTAAAAGATTTATCACATTTTTTACAGAGGAGTTCCCACTTATTATGTATCGTTATCAAAAGCAGCTTTTAATTGCTTTTCTGACCTTTTTGCTATTTAGCCTCATAGGTGCCTATAGCGCAGCAAATGATAGTACCTTTGTAAGAGCTATAATGGGAGACGGTTATGTGAATATGACACTCGATAATATAGAAAAAGGTGATCCCATGGGAGTCTATAAAGAGCAAGGTGAACTTAATATGTTTTTAGGAATCACTATAAACAACATAAAAGTTGCTTTTTTTGCATTTGTGTACGGAATGCTTCTCACCATAGGATCCCTATATATTATCATGAGAAACGCAATCATGCTGGGTAGTTTTCAATATTTTTTCTTTGATCAAGGTGTCGGCTGGGAATCTGTAAGAACTATTTGGATTCACGGGACTATCGAAATTTCAGTAATAATAATTGCGGGTTGTGCAGGAATGGTTTTAGGGAACTCTATCCTTTTTCCAGGCACCTACACGAGATTAGAATCATTTAAAAAAGGCATGAAAAATGGACTAAAAATAGTGGTAAGTACAGTACCGCTATTTATAATTGCTGGGTTCTTAGAAGGCTTTGTTACTAGACATACAGAAATGCCAGACTGGCTAGCAATAGTTATAATTAGTTGCTCATTATCCATAATATTTTTTTATTATGTGTACTACCCCATAAAAAAACATAAAGATCAATTCAAAAGACTTTCACTTATTCCAAACATTGAAGAATTATATAAATGAATACCTCTAACTACATTATATTTAAAAAACAACGCGAATTAGGACAAATCGTTAGTGATACTTTTGTTTTTTTAAGACGTAACCTCAAACCTCTCTTTAAAGTCCTAGCAAAAACATGTAGCATCCCATTTTTATTACTAATAATTGCAGTAGGGTTTTACACAAAAATATCTGCAGGTCTAGATTTCTTTTCAGTAGAAAATATGGGACAAGATGTTGGTAGTTTTATTATAGCCATTATAGCTCTAGGTACAACAGGTATTATTTATAATGCTATGCTTTATGGAAGTGTTTCAGAATATATTAAAGCATATATTGCTACTGGAGATAAACCTAACAAGGCCGCTGTTGTTAATGAAATAAAGAAAAAAACAGGATCATTCATTGGGCTTGGATTTGTCAATTTGCTCATATTTCTAGCGGCTATCCTAATTCCAGCAGCACTTGGGAGTTACTTATTTGCATCAGGATCAGAATCTTTAGGGATACTATTACTATTTCTTTCTTTTTTTCCAGTACTCTATTTATATGTACGATTTAGTGTAATTTATCCTACTATCTCAAATCAAGAAACTTCTACAACAGAAACATTTTCTCTAAGTGGACAGTTGGTAAAAGGCGAATGGTGGATGACATTCATCACAATTTTTATCATTGCAATTTTAATCGGAATAATAGGTTTTGTCTTTCAAATACCTGTGGCTATTTATACTTTCATAAAGACCTTCACCTCTATGCAGTCTGGAAGTATGAGTAACCCAAAAGAACTATTTGATGGCGTATATCTTGTATTACAAATCATCGCTTCTTCAGTAAACTATCTACTATACGTAATTTTAGCCATTTGTGTTAATTTCATTTATTTCAATCTAAATGAACGTAAAAATCAGTCAGGCAGCCTTGATCAAATAGACCAGATAGGGAGCAAAAATGAATAAAATTCCTTTTGTCTTACTAATTTTTATAAGTTCGCTTTATGCAAATGGAGCTGCTATAGCTCAAAATTTAGCAATTGCAGAGAAAGCAATTCTTGTACAGGATACAATTACAATCGATGAGTCTTACCAAAACCCACGTAAATCTTTAGAATACGACAAAAGTAGCATTGTTAGAGTGCCCATTGATCAGAAAAGTATAGAAGCATACCAAGTAAACGAGGATTTTAATTATAAAGAAGCTTTACCAGAAGATAACTGGTGGACACGCTTAAAGCAAAAATTAAATGACCTTTACCATAAATTCATTCATTGGTTACTAGATGGTAAAGAAGCTGTTGGGATATGGGCAATGATTGTGAAAGCTCTACCCTATCTCTTAATAGTGGCAGTAGTGACGCTAATTGTCTGGCTATTTCTTAAATTGGATAGTGGTAATCTTCTCATGGAAAAAATAAAGGTGCCAGAAACATTGCTTTCTGATGATGAACTTTTAATACAAAGATCAGATTTACAAAAACTATTAGATCAAGCTATACGTAATAAAAAGTATCGCATAGCCGTTCGTTACTATTACCTCATGACTCTTCAAAAAATGAGTAGTAATGATCTTATTAACTGGGAGGTACAAAAAACAAACCACGATTATATCAATGAAATTCAAAATCAAAACACAAAAAACCAATTTAGCAAGGTAACTGCCATTTACGATTATATCTGGTATGGAAATTTTGAAGTTGATGTGAACGCTTTCGCGAAAGCAGAATCCTCATTTAAAACCTTATATAGTTCACTATGAGTTCTAAATTTAAGGTAATTACAGGATTTTTATTAGTAGCTATTGCGCTAATAATTTACATGGAGTCTGGTAAAGAAGAACCTATTAATTGGTATTCTAGCTACTCAAAATCAGATAAAATTCCATTTGGGACCTTTGTCTTGCATGACGTTTTAAAAGAGAGCCGTAATTCTTCAAGTTTTAAAGAAGTAAACCGTCCCCCTTTTGAGTTTCTTACGGATAGTAGTACTCAAAATGGAACTTATTTTTTTGTAAATGAGTATATAAGTTTTGATGAAGCCGAAGCAAAAAAACTTCTTAGTTGGGTGTCAAAGGGGAATAATTTATTTATCGCATCTAGAGGGATAGGGAGCACAATTCTTGATACATTAAATCTAGAAACAGAGGTCTTCTATGACTATGACAACTTTGAGAGAAAACCTTTGGTTAACCTTGTAAACCCTGAATTAAAACGCTCTATACCGTATTACTTGGATATTGAGACACTCGCAGGATATTTTACAGAGGTAGACACGTTAAAGACTAAAGTTCTAGGAGAGTTTAGCTTTTCAAAAAGTAAAGACACTATAACAGTACATCAACCTGAAGTAAATTTTGTAAAGCAGAGATTTGGAAAAGGAGATATCTTCATTCATTTAATGCCTAGCACATTTACAAATTACTTCATATTACGCGAGAATAATTTTACATATACACAAGATGCACTGTCGTATATTAATGATGATCAAACAATTTTTTGGGATAATCATTATAAAAATGGAAAAACACAATATATAAGTCCGCTTTATGTATTCCTTAATAACCGCTATCTCCGGTGGGCATATTACATGCTTATTGTAAGCACTCTACTATGGGTGATTTTTGAAGGGCGAAGAAAACAGCGAGCTATCCCTATAATTAAACCATTACCTAACCAGACGTTAGCTTTTACAAAGACAATTGCTGGCATGTACCTTGATAAAAAAGATCACAAAAGTATTACCTCCCACCAAATAAATTATTTTCTAGAATATATACGAAGTACTTATTTACTTAACACTGCAAGAATTAATGAAGAATTTATCTTAACCTTGGCGGTAAAAAGTAATAATACCGTTGAAGAAACAAGGTCACTTGTTAATTACATAGTTTCTTTACGCAACAATGAAAATGTAAGCAAAGAGGAATTATTAGAGCTTAATAGAAGAATTGAAGATTTTAAAATTTTAAAATAATGGAAGAGAATATACCTCAAAACTCAGAGAATCAATCAAACATAGACGGTAAGATAAACACGCCTCCTACTCCTGAGAATCTTAATAGTAGTGATGATTCTATTTCTTTTCAAAATAGAATTCCATTAGAGGAATTACGCACCGCAGCAAATGCCATAAGGGAAGAGTTAGGAAAAATTATAATAGGCCAGAGTGAGTTTGTGGAGTTATTAATAGTAGCTTTATTATCAGACGGACACGTTCTGATTGAAGGGGTCCCTGGTATTGCAAAAACAGTGACTGCAAAATTATTTGCAAAAACATTACAAACAGAATTTGGCAGGTTACAATTCACTCCAGATTTGATGCCTAGTGATGTATTAGGCACATCCATTCTAAATATGAAAACCAGTGAGTTTGAATTTAAGAAGGGTCCAATTTTTTCAAATATAGTTCTCATAGATGAAATCAATCGTGCTCCTGCAAAGACGCAAGCTGCACTTTTTGAAGTGATGGAAGAACGGCAAATAACTATTGATGGTACAAAGTACAAAATGGAACCTCCATTTATGGTACTAGCCACTCAAAACCCTGTAGAACAAGAAGGAACCTACGCCCTACCAGAAGCACAATTAGATCGGTTTTTATTTAAAATTAGAGTAGATTACCCTTCTCTAGAGGAAGAAATCTCAATATTGCAAACACATCATGACCGCAAGGGCAGTAACCCTCAAGGATCAATTGAACCTGTAATCACTCCTGAGAAATTAGCGCTCTTTAGAAAGCAAACTCAAGAGGTTCTTATAGAAGAAAAAGTAGTAAAATACGTAGCAGAGGTTGTTGTAAAAACCCGTACACATCCTCACCTATACTTAGGAGGATCTCCTCGTGCATCTCTTGCCATAATGAATGCTTCTAAAGCATTTGCAGCGATTGGAGGTAGAGATTTTGTAATTCCAGAAGATGTTAAGAGGGCTGTAACTCCTGTACTACGTCATCGTCTTATACTTTCTCCAGAGCGTGAAATGGAAGGAATGACCACAGAGCAAGTAATAGATATGATCGTACAATCTGTTGAAATTCCAAGATAAAAAATTGGGCATAATCAAATTCATAAAAGGCTTTTTTGTTCATGAGCGACTATTTTATTGCTTAGGAAGCATCGGGGTGTGTTATATAGTCTCCTATTTTTTCAACAGCTTTTTTGGTGTGGCAAATGTCTTGTTGCTATTATTAGTTGTATTTGTTTTTATAGATGCCTTAGTACTCTTTCGCGAAAGCGGAAAAATTAATGCGGTAAGAGCTCTCCCAGAAAAATTTTCAAATAGCGATGCAAATGAATTGATCATAAGAGTTGAAAATAAATACCCTTTTAAGGTCAATATAGCTATCATTGATGAAATACCCGTTCAATTCCAAAAACGAGATTTTTCTAAAACGCTTTTTATTCCTGCAAAATCATCAAAGGATTTTTCTTACTACCTAAGACCCACAGAAAGAGGTGAATATATATTTGGCCACCTCAACCTCTATGTGAGTTCTAAAATCGCATTAATTAGAAGGAGATATAGATTTGAAAATGATCAGATGGTTAAAGTGTATCCGTCATTTATCCAGATGAAGCGATATGCATTTCTGGCGCTAGACAATAGACTTACTCTACACGGAATGAAAAAATTACGACGTATAGGCCATACGATGGAGTTTGAACAAATCAAAGATTATGTGATAGGTGATGATGCCCGTACTATTAATTGGAAAGCTACAGCAAAGCGTGCTAGTTTAATGGTAAATCAGTTTCAAGATGAAAAGGCACAGCCCGTATATGCTATCATTGATGCAAGTAGGGTAATGAAAATGCCTTTTAATGGGCTTTCACTATTAGACTATGCCATAAACAGCACACTAGCTTTTTCAAATATTGCGCTTAAAAAGAAGGATAAAGTAGGAATGGTTACTTTTGCAAATACCATCATAAATCAGCTGCCTGCAAGTAGTAAAAAAACACACTTACAAACTATTCTAGAAGTGCTATATAGTGTTAATACAAAGTTTTTAGATAGCGATTTTGGCGCATTGTATACGCAAGTTAAACGCAAAATCACACAGCGTAGTTTATTACTCTTATATACTAATTTTGAGCACATCTCTGCTTTAGAAAGACAGCTTCCTTATTTAAAAGCGCTTTCGCGAAAGCATGTTCTCGTGGTGATCTTTTTTCAAAACACAGAACTCGAAAATCTTATCCATAAAAAAGCACATACCCTTCCCGAAGTATACCATAAAACAATTGCAGAAAAATCTTACTATGATAAAAAAGTAATGGTAGCAACCTTAGAAAAATATGGTATCCAAACTATACTTACGAAGCCTGATGATCTTACGGTAAATACCATTAATAAGTATTTAGAAATTAAAGCGCGAGGACTTTTATAATCACTTTAAATTCGGTCAAGCCATCTCTTCTTTTTATATTTGCTTCCTTAATCAAAACACGCCATATGTCGCTGTCACCACTTAAAGCCATTTCTCCTATTGATGGTCGTTATGCTTCAAAAACAGATAGTCTTGTACCTTTCTTTTCTGAAGAAGCACTCATAAAATATAGAGTAAAAGTAGAGATCGAGTATTTTATTGCACTTTGTGAACTACCACTTCCTCAACTCAATGATGTAACTACAAAATCTTTTATCGCTTTACGCGAAATTTACTCAGATTTTACTACCGACGATGCACAAGCTATCAAAGAGATAGAGAAAGTAACCAACCACGACGTCAAGGCTGTTGAGTATTTTATAAAGGAAAAATTTGATGCTTTAAACTTATCTGAGTATAAAGAATTTATCCATTTTGGTCTTACCTCTCAAGATATTAACAATACGGCCATTCCCTTATCATTAAAGGATGCTATGAATCAAGTGTACATACCGCAACTTCTTGAAGTTGTAGATCACTTGCGACAGCTAGTTGATGAGTGGGGAAGTATACCTCTTCTTGCTCGTACACACGGTCAACCAGCATCTCCTACACGTTTAGGGAAAGAAATTCAAGTATTTGTAGTGCGCTTAGAAGAGCAAATTAATTTGTTGAATGATATCCCTAGCGCAGCAAAATTTGGCGGTGCGACTGGAAACTTTAATGCCCATCATGTAGCTTATCCCCAAATAGATTGGCGAGCTTTTGGAAAATCATTTGTACACGGTACTCTTAAGATGCAGCATTCTTTTCCTACAACACAAATTGAGCATTATGACCACATGGCAGCATTATTTGATGGAATGAAACGTATAAATACGATCTTAATTGATTTAGATCGTGATTTCTGGACCTATGTATCTATGGATTACTTCAAACAAAAAATTAAAAAAGGGGAAGTAGGGTCCAGTGCAATGCCTCACAAAGTAAACCCAATAGATTTTGAAAATAGTGAAGGTAATCTAGGAATAGCAAATGCTATTTTTGAACATCTTTCAGCCAAATTGCCTATTTCTCGTCTACAGCGTGACCTTACAGATAGTACTGTATTAAGAAATATAGGTGTGCCTATTGGTCATACACTAATTGGTTTACAGTCTACTTCAAAAGGATTAAACAAATTGCTAATCAATGAAGAAAAAATAGCTGCAGATCTTGAAAATAACTGGGCAGTGGTGGCAGAAGCTATACAGACGATATTACGACGTGAGGCTTATCCTAATCCTTACGAAACACTCAAAGAACTAACTCGTGTAAACAGCAAAATCACTCGTATTTCAATAGCTGAATTTATTGATACACTTCACGTGAGCGATGAAATAAAAACAGAATTAAAAGCAATTACTCCAGAAAATTATACTGGCATATAATTTTAAAAAGTTTACTATATAAATACAGCGACTACTTCTTTAGTAAGAGTAGCCGCTGTTTTTTGTATAATAGACTTTATGAACTTAGAGAATCATATAGTTTGTTTGCTACTAATACTGATGATGCTGGATTTTGACCTGTTATAAGATTACCATCCTGTAACGCATACTCAGCCCAGTCATCTGCTTTAGAGTAGATTCCTCCATTTTTCTTGAGCATATCCTCAACTAAAAACGGAACAACATCTTTAAGTTGTACAGCCTCTTCTTCTGAATTTGTAAATCCAGTAACTTTCTTCCCTTTTACTAGAGGCTCTCCGTCAGTACCAGATACATCTTTTAAAGCTGCTGGTGCATGACATACAAATGCGACAGGTTTTTCTTGCTTATTAAAAGTTTCAATCAATGCTATGGATGTCTTATCATTTGCCAGGTCCCATAGCGGGCCGTGTCCTCCTGGATAAAAAACAGCATCAAAATCTGACGCATCCATTGTAGATAACACAGCAGTGTTATTAATACGCTCTTGTGCTTCTGGATCTTTATCAAAACGCTTGGTAAATTTAGTCGCAGCATCCTCAGTATCACTGCTAGGGTCAATAGGGGCTTTACCACCTTTAGGTGTAGCTAGAGTAATATTAACACCTTTATCTCTTAGTGTATAATATGGGCCGGCAAATTCTTCTACCCAAAATCCAGTTTTTTCACCCGTATCTCCGAGTTCATCGTGTGATGTTAATACAAATAATACATTCATAATTATAATTTTTAATTAATATTCAATTTATTTACTATGATATGATGGTCACCATCTTATCCATAGGTTTTCTCACTTTCTCTAAATTTACAAGCCAGTCTTCTGAAACATCTCTATAACCTAATGGTAGTAAAACACAACTTTTAAGACCTTTTGATGGCAATCCTAAAATTTCATCTACTGCATTCGGATCAAACCCTTCCATTGGGGTGGCGTCAACTTTTTCATTTGCAGCTGCCATTATCGCATGTGCAAATGCAATATATGCCTGTCGTGCTGCATGATTAAGGTTTTCTTCATCACTCTTTTGAGGATAAGAGTTTAATAGTTGCTGTCTATAATTTTCCCAACCTTCATTTTCAAAACCACGTTTTTCATTTGTAAGATCAAACATGTAATTTATACGATCTTCAGTATAGGTATCCCAAGCAGTAAAAACTAATAAATGAGAACATTGTGTTACAACCTGCTGGTCCCAAGCTACCGCTTTAATTTTTTGTTTTACGCTATCATTTGTTATAACAAAAACTTCAAAAGGTTGTAACCCGCTAGAAGTAGGTGCTAATCTTATTGCTTCTAAAATTTTATCTATTTTTTCTTGCGGAATTTTATTACCATTCATTGCTTTAGCAGCGTATCTCCATTCTAAATTCTCTAGTAAATCCATATATTTTTTTAAATTAATCTTTATTATCGTTTGTAGACAAAGTGTAGATTAGTGCCTCTACTGTCTTTTTTAATCGGTTTATATCCTCTAGCTCAATAGTGTCACTACACAAGGTTTTAAGTAAATTTTCAGGGATATGTGCTGCTCTTTTCTTTATTGTCCTTCCTTTTTGCGATAGCGAAATAAGAATACTACGTTCATCATTTTTACTTCGCGTACGTTTAATTAAATCAAGATTCTCCATCCTTCTTAATAGAGGAGAGATTGTATTTGTATTAAGCATTAAGGTTTTAGAGATATGCTTAACTGATACCATATCTGTTTCCCACAAAACCATCAAAACTAAATATTGAGGATATGTAATACCCCACTTATCCAAATAAGGTTTATATGCTTGAGTTAGTAATCTTGAGACAGAATAGAGAGGAAAACACACCTGATTGTCTAAATGCAATTTATTTTTGTTATCCATCCATTGTAATTATATCGTGCACGACACAAATATAAAAGACATTTGATTCTTACTTAAGCCTATTAAGAATACTTTAAGGGTTCATCGTATTTTAAAATCAATGTTTCAATATTATATTGTAGAATCGATTTATCGAAACCCAATCTAATGAGGTTAATTAATAATTAAAACAATGTTTGTTCTCCTGTATGAGCGCTATGAGGAACATGAAGATTTGTTCCTAATGTAGAGTTCATTTTTTTAATAAAGTAAGCAGATAATACTGTACTTTCTTGCTCTACATTTTGATGTACAAAAAAATTAATCTTTCTTAATCCTAAGTCAACCCAATATTGGAGACGCTCTATCCAAGCATCAAGCCGTGCGTAGTCACTTGGATGGTTTGCACCAACGTATCTAATAAATGCCTCTCCATTAGTTAAACGCATATGCATAATATCGCGACGACCTGCGGTATCAACAATCACATTTGCCATATGATGCTCTTCAAGTAAATGGTATAATCTTTCGGCTACTTCTGGATTATTAAACCAGTCTGTATGACGAAATTCTAATGCAATAGGTAAATTTTCTGGCCAGTGATTTACAAAATTATCTACCCGATCAAAATCTTTAGGTTGAAAATTATTGTGCATTTGTAAAAACACCGTGCCTAGTTTTTCTTGCAACATAGAAACATGGTCCACATATTCTGGAATAAATTCTTGAGCATCAATCAACCGCTTTCGGTGGCTGATTATATTTGTGATTTTAGGAAAAAATTTAAAACCCTCTGGGGCTTTATCATACCATTTTACAAATTGCTCCTTTGGAAATAGCCTATAGAAAGTAGCATTAAGTTCAATACTATTAAATTGACTCGTATAATAAGTCAACTCATCTTTCACCCCTTTTGGATAAAATCCTTTGAGCTCTGCTTTATTCCATTTTGCGCAGCCTACGTATAGTTGAAGATTTTTATTTTTTGCTTTCGCGAAAGCGTCCCTCAAAACACGCTCCGTATCAGGATGATCAGGAGGTAAAGTAAAATCTATTTGCTGTGGATTATCTACTACGCCGAATTTCATAAATTTCCAATCAAAGATGAATTATTAAAAATATAACAAATAGGTTTAATACTCATTTTCATGTTTTTAAAATTTCATATATTTTTTTGTAACAAACATGGACTTCAATCGTCTTACAATTAACCATAAGAATATAACATTAACAAAAAATACTATGAAAACAATTAAATTTATGGTTGTTGCAATGATATTCTCATTTGTAGCAACAACACAAGCACAAACTGCTGAAGAGATTATTGCTAACTATTTTGAAAATACCGGTGGTCTTGATGCTTGGAATTCTCTAGAAGCTTTGAAATTTGAAGGGGCTGTAAAAGTTCAAGGAATGGAACTTCCTATGACTATGGTACAGACCAAAGAGGGTAAACAAATGACAATGGCAGAATTTCAAGGAATGAAGTTCTATCAAGGCGTTTTTGATGGTGAGACTATGTGGAATACCAATCAAATGACCATGGCTGCCGAAAAAAGTGATGCAGAAACAACTGCGAATGCAAAATTGGAAATGAATGATTTTGCAGATCCATTTTTAAATTATCTAGATAAAGGATATACAGTAGAGTTAGTAGGAAAAGAAACAGTTGAAGGAACAGAGACTTATAAAATTAGATTAACTAAGGAGCCTATTATGGTTGACGGGAAAGAAACACCTTCTGTAGGAACTTATTATTTTGATACAGAGAATTTTGTACCTATTGTAGTAGAGCAAGAGGTTTCTTCTGGTCCAATGAAAGGTATGGTTTCTCAAACAAAACTTAGTGATTATCAAGAAGTAGAGGGTATCTACTTCCCTATGTCAATTACTGCAGGTGCAAAAGGTCAGCCTGGTGGGCAGGAGATTATGATTAAATCTATAGAGATTAATCCAGAAGTAACAGATGATATGTTTGCGTTTCCTGAGAAACAATAACTCACAACAAAAGTAAAATCCCCATAACCTGGGGATTTTTTTGGCTCTTATATGAAAATACTTAGAGTTATCTAAAGAACATTAAATTAAGACAGCACAATTAAATAACTGATATTTAGATCTTTAAACCAACATTTATGAAAACAAAACATCTGTGGCTATGCTTATGCATGGCATCATTATCAATTCCCCTACAGGCACAAGAGATTGCGCTTAAGGGTAAAGAACTATTTGGTGATATCACCGCTAGGCAGATTGGGCCTGCATTAATGTCTGGACGTATTATCGATATGGAAACACATCCTACAAATTCCCAAATTATTTACACTGGTACTGCGGGTGGCGGTGTTTGGAAATCACAAGATGGTGGGGCCAGCTACTCGCCTATCTTTGATGACTATATACAGTCCATAGGACAAGTGGCTGTAGATCCTAATGATCCTGACCAGACAATCTGGGTCGGTACAGGTGAAATATGGACTCGTAACTCTGTTTCTGTAGGAGATGGATTATATCGCACTACCGACGGCGGGTCTAACTGGGAGAAAATTGAAGGGTTTGAAAATAGTGAACGCATTGCAAGTATCGAAATACATCCTAAAGACGGAAATATTGTATATGTTGGGGTGTTAGGAGCACTTTGGAGTGATAGCGAAGACCGTGGGGTATACAAAACCATAGATGGAGGTAAGACATGGAATAAAATTTTATACGTAAATGAAAAAACTGGAGTTGCAGATCTTTTAATGGATCCATCAAACCCAGATATTCTATATGCCTCTATGTGGGAGCATAGACGTACAGCTTGGGACTTTAATTCTGGAGGTATCAATTCTGGACTCTACAAATCGCTAGATGGTGGGGCTAATTGGAAAAAAATTCATAATGGTTTTCCTTCTGGAAAATTAGGGCGTATAGGGGTAGCCGTTGCTCCCTCGAGTCCAAATATTGTGTATGCAGTAATAGAATCAGAACAAGATGAGGATAAAGGTCTCTATCGATCTGAAGATGGTGGAGCTAACTGGGTAAAAACCAATGGAGATTTTTCTTTAACAGTACGTCCATTTTATTTTTCAAGAATCGTTGTAGATCCCCGAAATCCTGATGTCATTGTAAAAGGTGGATTAAGTGGTTCTATCTCAAGGGATGGTGGTAACACTTTTAAAAGTTTAGGGAATATGCACTCAGACATACATGATATTGTCTTTGATATCAATAATTCTGACGTTATGCATGTAGGAACAGATGGAGGAGTATATCGTACTTGGAATGGTGGTACTACAATGGAAATTGTTTCTAACCTTCCACTTTCGCAGTTTTATCAAATAAGTGTTGATAATGCAGAACCATATAGAATATATGGCGGACTGCAAGATAATGGTTCTTGGTACGGACCTTCTGCTTCTCCAGGAGGTATAGAGGCACGGGACTGGGTGCGTGTAGGAGTAGGTGATGGTTTCCGTGTATTACCCCACCCTACAAAAGAGATTTTGTATTCTGAAATGCAAGGTGCAGATAACGTCTGGCGTTATGATATGGAGCGCAATTATACTAAGAATGTAAAACCATTACCTGCAAAAGGAAGTGCAGATTTACGTTTTAACTGGAATCCTCCTATGGCTACTAGTGTACACCAGCCAGATCGCTTTTATATGGGTAGCCAGTTTTTACATGTAAGTGAAAACATGGGAGATACTTGGAAGGTAATTTCTCCAGACTTAACGACAAATGACCCTGCAAAGCAAGAAAAAAATTCTGGTGGTCTTAGCGCAGATAATTCTGGAGCAGAAACACATACAACTATTTTCACGATTGCAGAATCTCCAGTCAATGAAAATGTTATTTGGGTAGGAACTGATGATGGTAACGTCCAAGTAACAAAAGACGGTGGTCTTACCTGGGATAATGTAGTCACAAACGTGCCAGAACTTCCAGCAAACACATGGGTGTATCATATTGAAGCTTCTGTTCATGGTGAGGGAACCGCATATGCAGTTTTTGAAGGACACGCACGCGGAGATATGAAACCTTATGTCTATAAAACTACAGATTATGGAGCAAGCTGGAAGAGTATCGTAACTGAAGACATTCCAATATTTGCGCGTAATCTTCAAGAAGATTATAAAAATGAAAATCTATTGTTTTTAGGAACAGAAAAGGGATTATATATCACAGTAGACGGAGGTGCAAACTGGTCTCAGTTTACAAACAACTTTCCTCCTACCGCGGTTCATTTTCTTGATTTACAAAAGAAAACTAATGATCTTGTAGCTGGAACTCACGGTCGCGGTGTTATTATTATTGATGACATTAGTATTCTTAGAGCTATTAAACCAGAAATTTTAGAAAAGGATGTTTACTTCTTTGACACAAAAACTGGTGTAATGGTAGAAGAAGGTGGATTTGGTAGTAATGCAACAGAATTGGAATTTGTAGGTCCTAATCCAGGAACAGCGGCTAAGATTAAGTATTATCTTAAAAAGCGTCACACCTTTGGCAAAATGACTTTAGAAATTCAAGATATGGATGGAAATACAGTCACGAGTTTAGCTCCTGGTAAATCAAAGGGTATTAACATAGTTTCATGGAACTATACTACCAAAAGCCCAAAGCTTGCAGCTGCAAAAACATTTGCTTTTGGAGGATTTACTTCCGTAAGAGCTCCTGCGGGAATGTATAAAGCTGTTCTCAAAAAAGGAAAAGACACTTATGAGACTACCTTTGAGATTAAAAATGATCCAAAATCATTCATTACAGATACAGAGCGCATAGAACAATACAAAACCAGCAAGGAATTGTTTGAGATTCAAGAAGATCTGGCATATATGGTATATCAAATTGATCATATTAATGAGAAAGCCACAAATGCGATTAAAAATAATACCAAAGCTATAAAGACTGCACAGCCACTTATTAATGAACTTACGGCTCTTAAAAATACATTAGTTGTCACTACTGGCGATAATTATGTAGGAACAGCACCACCACAATTAAGAGAGAAATTAAGTACAATCTACAGTGATGTTGCCTCTAATTTCGAAGCGCCTAGTGCCGCCCAAAGAGATAATATTAATCTCTTAACGCAAAGATTTGTTAAGGCAAAAGAAGAATTTGAAAAAATAAAATCGAAACCGCTTGCTAAATTCCAAAAGTATCTTAATAAAAATGAACTAGAAAAAGTTCAATTCAAAACCAAAGAATCCTTTATCGATAGTCAAGAATAGTATAAATAACTATTACTTATCAAAATACCGATCCACGTTGTGATCGGTATTTTTTTTGCGTCACCTTTAGGATGATTCTTCGATTAATAATTATGCTTTGTCTTGTTCTCTATCTTGAAATCCCTCAAGATAAAAACATCTTCTCTATAACGGAATTTGATTTGTTGAAATTAGATGATTTATTTGGGATCTAATAAGCGATCTATTCTTGCTATAGCATCACTATAGTGGTACTTTGTAATTGTATTAACTGACGTATTACGAGCAGACCTCAATTGATTACGGAGTACCTTTAATTCACCCCTAACGATAGGTCTCACATCAGAAGCAGCAACATCATAATTAAGTCTTCCTTCAAAGCCTGGTCTCGATCTACGACTTTCAGGGCCATCATCTTTCATAAGATGCTCCATTCTATTGAGATATGATCTTTGTAAATTACGACGATATACATCGACTGAAGTGGCTATATTAATTTCTGACCAAATACTTTTACGAAGATCTGAAAACATATCTAAAGCACTATAGAAATGAGATTGAGTAGTCTCTGCATCTATAAGTCTTCCTATTCTATCAAAAGACAATAATCTATTTAAGTATCTAGATTGTATACGACGAACATCTTCAAAATAACCAGCGTGATCTATATTTTGTAGAATTGATGGATCCACTAACCAGTTTGGTGTTTCAAAAAGATTATTACGTAACCACTGTATGGAAGCTTTTTGAACTTCTTTATCTTGGTGCCTATAGATGACTCCCTCTTGAGATGGTGATTTTAAATTTTCATAAATTCCCCCTACATTAGCAACTACGTGACCTATATATCTACTATATACACTCAAAAGTTCTCCATAAAGCTCTTCTAAATCTTGATAATCATTTGTCTTATCAGAAGTCCATTTAGTTAAATTCTGTGCAACATATCTTAAGTTTTTTATTCCATAAGTGCTCGCTTTAATAGGGTCATCCCCTATTGCCTCTGTTTGAGACTGAGGGTCAAAACTACTGGACTGCCTGCCGAATATAAATTTAGGATCTCCTTGCTTTTCAAGTATCCATTGGTTGAGAGTTTTCTCCTCTGAAGCTGCTGTCATTGCTCCAGGAATCCAGCGATAGCCCCAGTTTGTTGCGTAGTGATCATAAGGTCCCATCTGTCTAATAAACCTAATATTTGTGTCTTCTGGCTGCGCAATATAATTGTACCGTGCATAATCCATAATGCTAGCGGCAATTCCGTTTTCTTGTGTAAATGCTCCGTCCCTATAAGACTCAACATCATAAGCGTAGCTGGCTGCCATATTATGAGGGAAACCTAAGGCATGCCCTACTTCGTGTGCAATAACCATACGCATCATCTCCCCTATTTCTTCTGCTGGAGTATCTAAGGTGCGTGCACTAGGGTTTGCAGCCCCTGTTTCTAAAAGATACCTGTTTCTATAGCTGCGCAAATGGTTATGATACCAAATAATATCGCTTTCTATAATTTCTCCACTCCTAGGATCAGATACACTTGGACCTACAGCGTTACGAGTAGTGCTTGCTACATAGCGTACTACAGAATATCGAATATCTTCAGGACTAAAATCTGGATCATCTTCAAGAGTTGGAGCATCTTTTGCTATAATAGCATTTTTAAACCCTGCTGTTTCAAAAGGTTTTTGCCAGTCTTCAATGCCCTGCTTGATATATTCTTTAAGGTTTTCTGGAGTTCCTGGATCTAAATAATAAACAATGGGTTTTATAGGTTCTACTAACTCACCTCTTCTATAGGCCTCTTTATCTTTAGGTTCTAATCGCCAACGACGGATGTACGTTTTTTTATCTGCTTTTAAAGCGTCGCTTCCATAATCATATTGATTTACGGTAAAGAATCCAACCCTCGGATCATACAATCTAGGCTGCATCGGTTCTTCTGGTAATAAAACCATTGATTGATTAATTTGTAAACTAATACTCTCTGCATTTCTTTCTGTAGGAGGTTCTGAAGCCTGATATGTAAAATCTTGTTTTACTTCTATATTCTGAGGGAAAGATTTTACAGAATGAATAAAACTCCGTGAGGCATCTAGTTTCTTTACTTTGTATTCTTTCCGTACACGAGCTGTTAAACCACTTATAGCCTTCACATCTGTGTTAAAAAGTTTTGTGACCTTAATAACCGCAGAGGTTGAATCATTGTTAAATGCTTTTATGTCAAATGCAAATAGAGTAGGCTCGTAATTATTTACATTTACGGAAGTACGTATAGCCTTAGTACTATCTGCAATATTAGCATAAGATTTAATTTTTAATAAAATTTTATCTTGAAAACGTTTCCATTGCACTACTTGTTCATTTGTTTTGGATCCAGCGTTTAAGTACCCTCCACCTAGACCATTTTGGATCTGAGCAATACGGGTTACCCACAGCATATCTTTTTGAAGGTGAGAAAATGGAATTTCGTAGAAAAAATTATTTTTTATTTTATGAACAATAAATAAACCAGAATCAGATACTGCTTCCTTTGTGATTACCTTACCGTAAGGTTGTATTGCATCTTTACTTATGTCCTTTTTATTGGTTAATACCTCAGCCTTTGTATTTTCTTTGTTTCTTTTCTTTTTACGTTGCGCTAAGGTATAATTAGGGACTAAAAAAAGAACCAGTAAGCTTAAAGTAAGTAGATGTCTCATAAAATTTGATATCAATTGTTTAGAAAGTAATAATTGGTACTGCTAGCTACTTGAGATTTAGATAATGTTAACATTGTGAGTCAAAATTAGAATTTCTAGTAGTAAAGTATAATATAAAGTAATCACATCTTAGGATTCCCCTAAGCGATCACGCACAAACTCAACTTGTGTTTTACCATGTGGTTTAGAGTTACCCTTCTCATCAAGACCCACCATAACAATACGATCTACAGTGATAATAATTTCGCGAGTCATCTTATTTCGAACCTCACACTTTAAAGTTAATGATGCCGTTCCCCATTTTGTGACTTCTATACCTATTTCAATAATATCACCTTTCTTTGCGCTGGCACGGAAATCAATCTCGCTCATATATTTAGTTACCGTACGCGGGTTTTCTAATTGTATGATAGCATACAATGCTGCTTCTTCATCTATCCATTGTAACAATCGACCGCCAAATAGTGTTCCATTTGGGTTTAAATCTTCTGGTTTAATCCATTTTCTCGTGTGAAAGTTCATAGCTGTTATTTTAATATAGGGTGATACGCTTTCGCGAAAGCGTACTTGTAAGTCACATTAAATCATTTAAAATATCCTCTACACTATCAAAGGATTTAAAAAGCTCGTGCTTAACTTCAAAATCTACTGTCTCGTGTGCCCAAGTGGTATGAAATGGAATATGAAACGCATGTGCACCAATTTCAAGTACCGGAATTACATCTGATTTGAGTGAATTCCCAATCATCAAAAAAGATGAGGGCTCTATGTCTAAATGATTTACAAGTTTAGTATAATTTTCTGGTTGTTTATCTGACATTACTTCTATATGATGAAAGTAAGATGCCAGCCCAGATTTTTTAAGTTTACGCTCTTGATCTAGTAAGTCACCTTTTGTTGCCACTACGAGTTTAAATTTCTTAGAAAGTTGTTGTAAAACATTTTCAATACCGTCAAGCGTATTTACTGGTGCATTGAGCATGGCCTTTCCTATCTCAATTATCTCACTTATTATCTCTGTGGAGACGTCACCCTCTGTAAGTTCTATGGCACATTCTATTAGTGATAATGAGAAGGGTTTAATACCATATCCATATAATGGAAGGTTGCGTAATTCCATTTCAAAAAGTCGCTTTTGACACTCTTCAAACGAAATATATTCTGTCAGTAAATTACAAAATTGATCTTCTGCATCTCTAAAATAGGTCTCGTTAACCCAAAGTGTATCATCTGCATCAAATGCTATCGTTTTGATCATTTATTGTCTATTTGAGGTTACGGAGTATAAAATCTAGTTTCTTATTAGTGTTTAAATTTTCACTAAATGAATCAGTTATAAATTGACTGGGCCTAGCAAGCCCCATCGCTATCATTTTGTCAATAATAGATGCGTTTTCTAAAGATACTTTTCCTGTAAGTAAAACCCCAAGATCTTGACCTTCTTGATAAAAATCATATACTTTTTTTAAACCTGTGAGGTATAAAAAATCTTTTGTAAAACCACCTCCACGATGTACTCTTAATGTTATTTGCCAGGCAGTATCTCGATCTACCTTGTATTGATTGAACAATAAGTCAAATGTATCTGCAAAGTTATATCCCTTAATAAGACTATCTGCAGCGATTACTCGGTGCGCTAGTTCTTTCATACGACGCATCGTGAGATTATTACTCATATATTCACTAAGAACTGCAAGGCCTTCTTGGGTTTCTGTGTTGTTTACAAACCCGTTTGAAAAAATTTTTAAGGGTTGACTTTTACCATTTTTTGTTGTTACTACATGTACGCCTATTTCATGATTTGCTAATACCTTGATTTGATTATCAGAATATTTATGAAATTTTTTAAGAACCAAAGTGTCTGAAGAGTTAAGCACCATGGCCGCAGCTGCGATATTAGTGCTTTGTTTTATATTAAAATCAAAGTCATAACGCTTACCAAAGTCTTCAAAATACGATTGCGCATCGTCTGCACTATATTGTGCTACAAAATCTGCATCACCATCATCATCTCCAAAGTGTAATATAAATCTTGCATTCTCAACATCTTTTTCTTTTGGAGTTCCAAAGACTCTGAGCGAATTATAATAAAATTGTTTACCCTTACCTATAGATTCTATACACTGTATTAATCCAGAATATTCATAGATAATATCTCGATATAGTAATCGTATCTCCTCATCTTCTATATGCTCTAATCTTTGATTAAAAAACTTGCGCTGTAATTTATAAGGACTGAATTTGAGCTTTCGGTATTTAAATATTGGGTTCTCAGAATATTTTGACGCAAAAAAACGTTTTTTCTCATTCTCAATGTTGATAGGGTTAAGGTACGTAAGCAACTCAATATCACGCACTAATTTATTAATATTTTGATCTATTTCAAAAAGTGCGGTGTTGGTGTCTAATGTTTGCAAAGGCATTATATGAATTTAAGTGCAAAAATAGCCAATACTGGATAAATCACTCTGGGAGTAAACTATTCTTGACTATATATTCATTATAAAAAAGGGTTGCTTGGTTACGCAGCTTTACTTTCAATTGTTCCTCAATAGCTGCCACTATCTCAGGGTATACAATTTGCGTCAACTCATCACAATAGATTTTAGAAAACTCTGTAGCAAGAACAAGTGTTTGTTTAAAATGCTCTGTGATAAATTTTAGAAAATATCCATTTCCTTGGAAGGTATCATTTATGTCCGCAGTGGTCTGAATATCATTTGGTAATTCGATGGATGCCAATGAATCTCTCCACGCTTTCGCGAAAGCAGAAAAGCGATCGTTATCAATATTTTCTGTTCCAAGATTAATAACAGGAACCGGCCTATCCCATCGCTTCCAATTATATGAATGCATATCAAAAACAATCGCGGCGCCAAATTTTTCTTCCATCTTTGATAGTAGTGCCTCTACCACATAATAGAACTCCCGATGCTTAGATAAACTCCTCTCTTTCTCTTCTGAAGAAAGTGGGTTCTTCCATAGTTTTTTGCCCCACGCGTCTTCGTAGATAGCTACGTCTGGTGCTCGATTAAGATCGTACTCAAAACGACTATCGCAGCCTACTAAAACCATAGGCATTGTTTGAATCATTTGACCTGTACATGGATCCTCTTCGTACCATCTATCATATGCTGTATGTAAACAATTATCCCACAATTCTTTTCTAAATTGATGTCCGTCATGTACGGCAGCACATAAAAAATGTGTATACTCCTCTATTTTTAAGGTGAATGAATAGTCGTGAGCAACAGCCTCAAAAGGCTCTTCTTTACCTATTTTGGCAATCATCTCTGCAATAGTAAGTTTAAACATCCTCAACAGCTTTACGAAGTTTTGCTCGACGCTCTATTCTAGCAACACGCTCCAGTACTTTATCTTCAATAAAATTAATAACTTTCTCTTGTAATCTAGTTTTATAAACTTTGTTAATGTAGGTAATACCACCCGGGCTCATCACGTTAACCTCAACGAGCATTCCATTAATTACATCAATTCCCACAAAATAGAGTCCATCCTTAACAAGTTTTGGTCCTATTCTTCTACAAAGCTCTTTCTCTTGTTTAGACAGTGTATGCTTTTGAACAGAGCCACCTGCAGAGACATTAGATCGGTGATCGTCATCTCCTGGCACACGCTTCATGGCTCCAATAGGTTTACCATTAAGAATGAGAATACGTACATCTCCTTGATCTGCACCTGGGATATAGTCTTGAAGGATGACATAATTAGTAGTTCCATCTTTGTTATCGATATAAAAATCTAATAATGATCTTATGCTAGACATTGCACGCTTTTCAATTAGGATAACGCCAGACCCTCCAAAACCATTAAGTGGTTTTAAAATCATTTTATCTTCCTCAGACTCCTTAATCATTTTAATTAAGTAATCTTTATTCTTAGTTACGTGTGTTCTTGGTATAAATTCACGTGTGTTATCTTCAAAAGCAGCAGTATATAATTTATTATTTGCTCTACGTATTCCGTCAATATCATTCATTATGAAAACATCGTCCTTTACAGAATCTAAGAAGTTAAGCATAATCATATCAAGCGGCGGGTTACTGCGTAATACAATTACATCAAAGCCCGCAAGTGGTAACATTTCCTCACGTAATTCTACTTTCTTATGAAAAGATTTGAGATTACTAGGAGCCTTTTCCATGCGTTTAATGGCTCGACAAAAAGCAAATGTCTCACTATCGCGTATGGTCAAATTTGCGGGAGTGGTGATTGCTACTCCGTGATTGCGTTTTACACACTCGTGTATAAGGGATAATGTAGTGTCATTTTCGGGATCCATATCTTCCCAAGGATACATGATAAAGCAAATATTCATTCGTTGGTTTTTAGCAGGAGTAAATTACAGAAAACGGTTTAACATCTTCTTAAAACATTTATAAAATCCTTTAAGCTGATCACATAAAAAAAAAGAGGCTATAAGAAGCCTCTTTTTTTTATAAACAATTAGAAATTATTTTTCAGGATCAAAGGCATCATCAGGATTTTTAGTAGGATCATAATGAATCATACCCTCAGTTTTTGCAATCACTGAAGAAACAGTTGCATCTCCAGTTACATTCACGACCGTGCGACACATATCTAATATTCTATCTACTGGAAAAATAATGGCAATCCAAGCTGGATTTAAATCTACAGATCCGAGAACTATGATGAGCATTACCAGTCCCGCACTTGGAACCGCAGCAGAACCAATGGAAGCTAAAGTTGCCGTAAGAACAATAGTAAGTTGTTGTGCTATGGTGAGATCTATCATGTGTAATTGCGCTAGAAAAACTACAGCTACTGCTTGATATAGAACTGTTCCGTCCATATTGACTGTGGCACCTATAGGCAGTACAAAACTGGTAATTTTCTTATCTACACCTAGATTATCTTCTACACACTCCATCGTAACAGGTAATGTCGCTGCACTACTAGAAGTAGAAAAAGCAGTTGTTTGAGCTAGTCCCATTGCCTTAAAGAAACCATTATATGGTATTGAACGAACGATCAATTTTACGATAAGAGGATATACGACAAATATCATTAACACCAAGCCTAAAAATACAGTAAGGGAATACCACGAGAGTCCTTTAAATATTTCTACCACTTTACCTATATCATCCCCTGCCATTTTACTAATAACACCTGCTAATAAAGCAAATACAAAGAATGGAGATGCTTGCATTACAAAGTCTACCATCTTTAGGAACACCTCCATAATACTATCTACAATTTTGATCACGGGAGCAGATTTTTCTGTCGGAATAAACAATAAGCTCACTCCAAAGAAAATAGCAAAGAAAATAATCTGAAGCATCAATCCATTATCCGTCAATGCTTTGAAAAAGTTTTGCGGAACGAGGTCAATAAGTGGTTGGAGAGGTCCAGCACTCGTAGTTTCGTTTGCAGTTTTCATTTTTTCTGCAACCGTAGCATCTTCCCCTTTATATTTTACTAGTTCATTAACGCGCCCCGCACGCTCCATAAAGGCAGGGTCTTGTAAATAATTAATACCATCTTTTATTTCGACACTTTGTTCCTGTGCCCACAGCTCATAACTTATACGATTATCAATGCGGCTTTCTTGATCAACTAGAGCTCCTGGCTTAATTATATTTACAAGTGTAAGCCCTAAACCTACAGCTAATAAAGTTGTAATTAAATAAGCCAGTAACGTTTTACCACCCATACGTCCAAGGCTAGAAGGATCTCCTATACCAGCAACTCCAGCGATGATAGAAAATAATACAAGAGGTACTGCAATAAGCTTTAAGAGATTAATGAAAATAGTACCAAAGGGCGAAATCCAATCGATAGTAAACTGACTCCAACCAAGAGAAGATGAGACCAAAGCCCATATGACGCCTAAAATTAAACCAATGATTATCTTCCAATGTAGTGCTATTTTCATAATGAATTAAGTATCTGTTCAACAAGGAGAATAAAACCTCACTTAATGAATAATTAAAAATAAGAAGTATATAGTTAATAGTTTTTAAAAAAATTACAATCTAGCAGTTTTGTCACGAAGTACAAAATCTGCAATGACGAGCGCTGCCATAGCCTCTACAATAGGTACAGCTCGAGGCACTACACAAGGATCGTGACGTCCTTTACCTTGCATCACAACCTTTTCTCCTGTTGCATTAATAGTTTCTTGTTTTTGCATAACTGTTGCAACAGGCTTAAAAGCTACATTAAAGTAAATGTCCATTCCATTAGAAATTCCACCCTGCACACCTCCGCTAAGGTTTGTTTTTGTAGATCCATCTGTATTAAAGTGGTCATTGTGAGCACTACCTTTCATTTGTGCACCTGCAAAACCGCTTCCGTATTCAAAGCCTTTAACTGCATTAATAGAAAGCATCGCTTTTCCAAGTTCTGCATGCAACTTATCAAACACAGGCTCTCCAAGACCAATTGGTACATTCTGAATGACACAGGTGATTACTCCTCCAATGGTATCTCCCTCCTTTTTGATAAGTTTTATTTTTTCTTTACACGCTTTCGCGAAAGCGGGATCAGCACATCTTACCTCATTTTTTTCAATTTGAGAAAAATCTAACTCTTGATAAGGAGTGTCCATCACTAAATCTCCTACCGCACTGGTAAAAGCAAAGAAGTTTATATTTTTTAAGAATTGTTTTGCGATCGCTCCTGCAACAACTCTAGATGCTGTTTCTCTAGCAGAAGAGCGCCCACCTCCTCGATAATCACGGTTTCCATACTTTTTATCATAGGTATAATCTGCATGACTAGGTCTGTAGGTATCTTTAATATGACTATAGTCTTTAGATTTTTGATTGGTGTTTACAATCTGAAATCCTATGGGAGTTCCTGTAGTTTTTCCTTCAAATATTCCAGAATGAAAATCTACCGTGTCAGGTTCCTTGCGCTGGGTCACAATTTTAGATTGTCCTGGTTTACGACGATCTAAGTCACGTTGTATCGCTTTAAAGTCTATTTCTAAACCAGCAGGACATCCATCTAGTATACCTCCTATAGCTTTACCGTGAGACTCACCGTATGTTGTAAGATTAAATAGTGTGCCGTAAGTGTTACCAGCCATTGTCGCGTTTTCAAACAAATGTATATGGAAAAGATCACAGAATCAAATTTCAACACTTATTAATTAAAAGTCAAATAATATTAGTGATACTCCTTATATTATCTATAGTAGTGCCTCCCTTAAAATAGTCACTGGATGTAAGGCAGTTATAGCAGTACCATCTTTGATTTGATGACGGCAACTTGTACCATTTGCAACAATTATTGTACTAGAATCTGCCTTTCTTATAGCCGGAAAAAGTGTTTGTTCACCTACATTCATACTAACGGCATAATGTTCTTTTTCATATCCAAAACTACCCGCCATCCCACAGCACCCAGAAGGAATGATTGTGGGTGAATAATTAATAGGTAGATTCAAAATTTTAAATGTGGGAGAAACCGATGATAACGCCTTTTGATGACAGTGGGCGTGAATTTTAATTTTCTTTGCTTTTGCAGAAAATTGATCTGCTTTTATATTTCCCAGTGCTACCTCTTTATCTAGAAACTCTTCTATCAAAAATGATCTATTTGAGATAGACTTTGCTGCTTCCAGATCATCTGCTAAACGCAGGTACTCATCTCTAAAAGTTAATAATGCAGATGGCTCTATTCCAATAATTGGTGCTGAATTATCTGATATAGATTGAACGGTTTTAATATTTTTATTTGCCAATTTTTTTGCTTGATCAAGAAACCCCTTTGATATGTAAGACCGTCCACTTTCTAATCCTTTTAAAATTTTTACTTTATAGTGGAGTTTATCTAATAAATACATTGCATCTTCAGCAATTGACCCATCTAAATATTCTGAAAATTCATCAACATATAAATAGACAGTTTTGATTCTATTTTCAGATAGTTTAGTATCCATTTTACCTTTAAACACATCAAGCAATGGCAAGCTACGTTTACTAGCAATTCCCATAGAAAATTTTAAAACACTTCCAGTAGTTTTGAGTAAAAAATTATAGCCTTTAGGTAAGCTTGCAGCTATTTTGTTAATTTTAGTCGCATGAGCAAACAACTTCGTTCTAAGACTAGAACCATTAGATTTTTGATATTGATACTCAAATTCTGCTTTGAGAGAAGCTACATCTACATTACTGGGACACTCGCTGGCACAAGCCTTACAGCTTAAACATAAATCAAATACTTCTTTTAGCTCTACGTGATCATATTTATTAGCTTTCTCTGATGTGGTTAAAAATTCACGTAATGCATTTGCTCTAGCACGTGTAGTATCTTTTTCATCACGGGTCGCACGATAACTAGGACACATAGTTCCACCAACATTAGATGGTTTTCTGCAATCGCCACTACCATTACATTTTTCAGCTAATCGGAGGATCCCATGATTATCATCAAAATTAAGTAGTGTCTTTACTTCTGGTTCTGTACGATCTACTTCATAACGTAAATTTTTATCCATAGGTAACGGATCAATAATCTTACCTGGATTAAAAATGTTTTGAGGATCAAAAGCAGTTTTAATCTGTTTCATTATTTGAAAATTCTGTTTACCAACCATCATCTCGATAAACTCTGCTCTTACAATACCATCGCCATGCTCACCACTCATAGACCCTCTATACTTCTTTACCAATGTAGCAACTTCCGTTGTGATTTTTCTAAAGAGTGCTACATCATTAAGCTTTTTTAGATTAAGTATTGGTCTAAGGTGAATCTCGCCAGCACCTGCGTGCGCATAATACACCGCTTTTTGATCAAAACGGTCCATGATTGATGTAAACTCGTCAATATAGCTCGCTAGATCTTCTATTGCTACTGCTGTGTCTTCTATACAAGCTACAGCCTTATGATCACCTACTAAATTGCCTAAAAGCCCTAATCCTGCTTTACGAAGTTCCATGGCTTGATCAATTTCAAAACCTTCCAGCATTGGATAAGCATAACCTATATTTTCATTAATGAGAGTAGTTATAAGTTTTTGTGCCTGATATCTAGATCCTTCTAATGTGTTATCGCGTAGTTCAAACATTAGGATGGCTGCAGGATCTCCTTCTATAAAAAAACGATTCTTGAGTTGCTCTCTATTATTTTTTGTGCAGTCTAGAATGACTTTGTCCATCATCTCACAAGTATATAGATTGTGATTCATAGCTGGCACTACTGCCTTTAAACAGGCAGTTAAACTATCAAAATGCGCTGCTACCATTACACGCTGACTTGGAGGTAAAAGGTCTAGTTGTAATGTGATTTCTGTGGTAAAAGCCAGTGTACCTTCACTACCCGAGAGTAGTGTACACATATTAAAAGGCTTACCTCCATTTTGAAAAGGAATTGCTGTTGTAAGTGTGTCCAAGGCATATCCAGTATTCCTTCTATGGATTTTTGGTTTTGGAAATTGAGAATGAATATTTTTTCGAGTATCAGAATTCTTTAATTCATCATTGATTCGATTATAAATTATCCCTTCTAAGTTTTTCTGTTTCAATTTTTCGCGAAAGCGGTCTTCGTCTAAAGACTCAAAAGTTGCTTCACTCCCATCTGATAAAATCGTTTTTAGTTTGATAAGCTTATCTCGTGTTACTCCATACTGAATACTCGTAGTTCCAGAAGAGTTATTGCCCACCATACCACCTATCATACATCTATTTGCTGTAGAGGTATTGGGACCAAAAAATAAGCCGTAAGGTTTTAAGAAAGCATTTAACTCATCTCTTACAACTCCAGGTTGAACGGTAATTTGAGCTTTCTCTTTATCAAAACTTAGTATCTCCGTAAAATGCTTTGAAACATCTACCACAATACCATCACCGACACATTGACCCGCTAGTGATGTTCCAGCAGTTCTAGGAATAAGTGATGTTTTATTAACTCTTGCAAAGTGGCATAACTTCTTTATGTCATTAACAGATTTTGGATATGCAACTGCTAAAGGAATCTTACGGTAAACAGACGCATCAGTGGCATATATCACTTTGTGTAAAGTATCATAATGTAGTTTACCTTCAAGTATTTTCTGTAAGGCAAGAAGCTTTAAATTCATTATATAAAAATAAGAAAACATTAGGGGCTGATTAACGTTTTGTTATGTTATATACTGATAATTTTATCTTTTAAAATAAAACTATAACATGAAAAAAATTCTTTTTACCACTGTGATAGCGCTCATATTTGGAGTTACTGCAACAGCACAATCAATACCTTCTAATGCAATAGGTTTAAGACTTGGCGATAACGATGGTTTTAGCACAGAAGTAAACTACCAAAGAGCACTTGGTGATAATAATAGGCTTGAATTAGGTCTGAGTTGGAGAAGTGCTAATGACTTTGATGCTGTAAAAGCGGTAGGTCTTTATCAATGGATATGGAATATTGATGGAGGTTTTAATTGGTATGCTGGTGTAGGAGCGGCCGTAGGAGCATTTGACGTTGATAATGATTTTAACGGGTTTGACAATGATAATAGTGACCTATTTATAAATGCTGCTGGAGACATAGGTATAGAATACGTTTTTGATATACCACTCCAGTTATCACTTGACTTTAGACCAGAAGTAGGTCTTCTTAATGACTACGATGATGATTTAGAATTTGATATTGCTCTAGGTATAAGATATACGTTCTAGACGACCTGAAGTAACGCTCTCTCATAGAGCTGTTCATAAAGCGGCACAATGTTTTGTATATCAAACTTTGCCGCTTCTTTTTTTGCATTATTCTTAAACTTTTCAAGCACTATATCATCTTGAAGAATTCTAATAGCATTCTGAGCCATATCTGCAATATTCCCTACATTAGAAAGATATCCAGTAACACCATCAATGTTTACTTCTGGTATCCCACCTGCATTACTAGAAATTACAGGAACTCGGTTCACCATAGCTTCTAAAGCCGCCAGTCCAAAACTCTCAGCTTCAGATGGAAGTAAAAACAAGTCAGAAAAGCAAAGTATTTTATCAATCTCATTACTATTTCCTAAAAACTTAACCTTATCTTCAATACCTAACAGCGATACTTGTTCTTCTGCATGTTCTCTTTCTGGACCTTCCCCAACCATTAATAGCTTCGAAGGAATCTCTAGTTGCAATCTATAAAACACATCAATTACATCTGAGATGCGCTTTACCTTTCTGAAATTACTAATATGGGTGACAATACGTTCATTTTCGTTTGCCATTAAATCTCTTTGACAATCTGTAAAAGAGTTATCTACAGAGGTAAAATCTATAAAATTAGGCACCACATCAATTTCCTTGGTAATTTCAAATAGACGTAATGTATCTTGTTTAAGACTTTCTGATACTGAAGTTACAATATCGCTGTTGTTAATACTAAAACTCACAGCTGGTCTATAGAAAGGATGGCTGCCCACGAGTGTAATATCTGTACCATGCAAAGTAGTTACCATTGGTATATAAATACCTTCTTGTTTTAAAATTTCCTTAGCCATGTATCCTGCATAAGCATGAGGAATTGCATAATGCACATGTAAAATATCTATATTTTCTTTCTTGATTATTTTAACCAACTTACTAGAGAGAGCAAGCTCATAAGGTTGATAATGAAAAAGTGCATAATCAGGTACATTTACCTCATGGTAATGAATATTATCATTAAGTAATGCAAGTCTTACAGGTTGCTTATAGGTAATAAAGTGCACTTCGTGGCCACGCTTGGACAATGCGATTCCTAACTCTGTAGCTACGACTCCACTTCCTCCAAAGGTTGGGTAACACACAATTGCAATTTTCATAGTAAAATTTTTGATGATAATACGCTTTCGCGAAAGCGAGACAAAATTACTGAATTATTGCGTCGTATATTGCCTCTTGAATTTGAGTTCTCAATCCAGACTTAATCAGTTTTCTATTATTCATAGTTGGAAACGTGCGATTCGATAGGAATACGTAGATAAGCTCGTTTTCTGGATCTGCCCAAGTGTATGTTCCTGTAAAACCACTATGCCCAAAACTTGACATAGGAACACAACCACATGTAGGACCACTTCCATTAATTTGTGGTTTATCAAACCCTACGCCTCTTCTCACTTTATTATCACAGTAATAACAAGTATTAAATCTAGACATTGTTTCTTTTGAAAAATATCTTTTACCGCCGTAGTAACCGTTTTGTAAATACATTTGCATCATCTTTGCGACATCATTGGAATTTGAAAAAAGACCTGCATGTCCCCCTACATTGCCTTGCATGGCTGCTCCCATATCATGAACAGTACCTTGTATTTTTTGGTTACGCCAGTAAGTATCATTCTCTGAAGGTGTAATTATATCCTTATTAAAACGCTTAAGGGGATTGTAACCTGTAAAATTTGCCCCAAGTGAATTGTAAAAATGTGTTTTTGTGAGCTCGTCAAGATCTTTTCTATAATAATCTTCTAAATACTTCTTTACTAAGTAATATGGGAGATCACTATATTTATAAGAGAGCCTGTCTCGCAAATCAGTTTCTGCTATTCTATCAATGATACTGTCTTTATAATCACTTCTTAAAAACATTTTATCTGTGATTTTGATATCGTAATCTCGCGTAAATTTAGAGCTATAAAAGTCCTCTGACGGTTTTTTAGTTATAGAATCTAAAGTATATATGTAAAAGGGAATCCATGCCTTAAATCGTGCATAATGTGATAGCGCACTCTTAATGGAGATATTTGCCTTATTAGAATTAGCTAGCTCTGGAATTAAAGTTCCTAGTTTATCATCAAGATCCAAACTCCCTTTGCTCTCTAATTCCATAACTAAAGGTAACGAAGCAAGAATTTTTGTCATAGAGGCTATATCATAAATATCCTCAGGTAGCACTGCACGTTTTTTATTGTAAGTATGATACCCAAAGCTTTTGTCATAAATAACCTTACCACGCCTAGCCACTAATACTTGGGCCCCTGGCATCATTGCTTTTTTAATTCCTAAATTGACGAGAGAGTCAATTTTAGTATTTAGTAATTGAGAATCAACACCTACTTCTTCAGGTAAACCATATTGCAATCTTCTCAGGATTCCAGATTCTATACCTGTTCCAAAAGGCGTATCACCAAGAGATACCGGCAGTTTACCTTTACTGGGAATAGCACCAAAAATAAGTTGTGCGCTTTTCTCTTGAGCTATTTTACTATTTTGATAACTATGTATGATGCCTTCTATATTTTGAATATCAGGAAGATCAAGCATAGCATATGGACGTACAAATAAATCTAAAATAACTGTTTTATTTTTTGCTATTTCTGAAATCCAATTTATTTCTTTTGAAGTAAATTTATAAGATTTCCAAGGATTATCATTAGACCGATGAAAACCTATAATCACATAATTAAAGGGTGTTAACTGCTCTTTTGCCTCTTTTAAAGTCGTAGCATTTATACTTTCAACATGAGCATACTTGCGCAATTGCCCTTTAAAAGCACTTCCATTAGCATCTCCTAGAGCTAAGTAAGCAATTTTCTTTTGATCTAGTTTTTTAATAGGCAATACTGAGTTTTCATTCTTTGTTACTGTAAGGGCATTTTCTATAGCCTCACTATACACAATATCATCTACCGTAGCGTTGAGATCACTTATTAGGTTTGTGGTGACTACAGGCTCCCATTGATGTAACCCTACTTTATACTTAGCATATAATATTTTCTTTACAGAGTGTTCTAGCCGTTGCTCTGTGATCTCTCCATTTTTTAAAGCTGTCAAAATTTTGGCAGCTGCAGAGGGAACGTTTTCACTTATTAAAAGAATGTCATTACCAGCCTTAAAAGCTGCTAAGTCTATATCTCCAGGCTCTTTGAAATTTGCTGCACCTTTCATATTAAGTGCGTCTGTAATTATAAGACCGTGATATTTAAAATCTTCTTTAAGCATTTTTGTCACTACAGTAGGTGAGATACTTGTAGGTACTCCCTCTTCTGGTACTAATGCTGGTACATTGAGGTGAGCCACCATAATGCTAGCTATTCCTTTCTCTATAATAGGCTGATATGGATATAACTCTACACGCTCTAGACGCTCTTTTGAGAAATTGAGCGTGGGAAGTGTTTTGTGGCTATCCTTATCTGTGTCCCCATGTCCTGGAAAATGTTTAGCGCTTCCTAAAACCCCAGCATCTTGCATGCCTTCCATTAAAGCAATGGCTTTTTGAGTAACATTGATTTTATCTTCACCAAAAGAGCGATTGCCTATAATGGGATTTGCCGGATTTATATTTATGTCAACTACAGGTGCAAAGTTAATATGAACTCCTAACCGCTTAGAATGGTCTCCTATTCTACGCCCTACTTTTTTAACAATACTATTATCTTGTATAGCTCCTAATGTCATGTTCCAAGGAAAGGCGTAGGTACTATCTAAACGCATAGCTAATCCCCACTCTGCATCCATCCCCACGAGCAATTTTGTATTTGCCATTGCTTGTAACTCATTATTTAGCTTTGCCTGGCGCATAGGACCCCCTTTAGAAAAGATTAAACCTCCTATATGTTGCTCCTTAATGAGTTTTTTAATTTTATCAATTTTTGCTTTTGGGTCACTAGAAAAGACGTCCACCATAAATAGTTGCCCCACACGCTCCTTAGGTGTCATTCCCTTATATACAGAATCTACCCAAGTGCGTTGTGCCAGTATATCATTGGAATACAATGGGTACCTTTCTTGGGCAGAGAGTGACACTGTGAATATGTAAAATAAAAATATAAAGAGAATGCGTCTTAACGGCATAAAAGTATTGAGTTTAAAGTTCTAATTTATAAATCAAAAACGACGCCAACAATAGCGTTCTTTGAATATAGGTATAAAAATAAAGGGTTTATTTTACGCTTTCGCGAAAGCGTAAAAATCTTAACAACATCTTATGACCCACAGGGAGTTCATGAAGAAATCGTAGCTTTTGAATTTTAAATAAACTAAATTAGTATGACAAGGAATTATTACTTCTTTTTAGAGAGAAATCGAGAATGCCAGCTATCCATTGCTGGAATTTCCCAATCTGTCTTATATTCCCCAAGTGTAGTAACTAGATTATTAAAGACCACTGTATTTTTTCCTACGGCACCGTCTTTTGCCATTTTCTTAAATTCTAATAAAGGCTTATAATGAATACGCTCATTCTGATAATATGTCACATTCATTTTGTCGAGTAAATCTACCTCAAGTTCGTCTTGTAGAGATTGAATAAACCGTACCTGACTATCAATAGAACAACCACTGGCAGAAGACTTTGATTGATCTAAAGCAATCACAATAAATCGATTGTATTTTACCTCAAAACCCGCCTCTAGACTCGCTCCATGAGCCGTCCAGCTGGTGAGGAACGTGCCAAGATCTTTCTTGATTTTTTCAACTTGTTCTTCTGTTAATTTAGTATCTGATTGATAAAGCCAAATACGTGAGTGATCTGGGAGCTTCTGTATATCTACTAACATTATGTTTAGGATTTAAGTGAATGGTTGTGAAGCATTAATAACTTCACAAAATGAAAACAACGGTTCATATAAAATTAAACCGTTGTTATAGTAATTTTGTTAAAAAAAAGATGAATCTTATTAAAGCTCCTCTGCACTAGCTATCATTTCTGCAATATCCATAACTTCTATACTATCTTCTTTTTCTTTATTTTTTACACCATCTGTCATCATTGTATTGCAAAAAGGACATCCCGCTGCTATGATTTCAGGTTTAACCTCAAGTGCCTGCTCAGTACGTTTGATATTTACATCTTTATTACCTGGTTCTGGCTCCTTAAACATTTGAGCACCTCCAGCTCCACAACATAGGCCATTGGTTTTACACTTACGCATCTCTACTAGCTCAACATCTAACTTACGTAGTAGGTCACGAGGTGCTTCGTAAACACCATTTGCACGTCCTAAATAACATGGATCATGAAAGGTAATACGCTTGCCTTTAAACTTTCCACCTTCAACAGTAAGCCTACCATCTTCTAAAAGAGATTTAAGAAACTGTGTGTGATGCACAACCTCGTAGTTACCTCCTAATGATGGATATTCATTTTTTAGTGTATTAAAACAGTGTGGACAAGCTGTAACGATCTTTTTTACCTCGTACCCGTTGAGTACTTCAATGTTTGTGACCGCTTGCATTTGAAAAAGAAATTCATTCCCAGCTCGCTTTGCAGGGTCGCCGGTACAACTCTCTTCTGCTCCTAATACTGCAAAGTCAACATTTGCTTTATTTAAAATTCTTGCAAAAGCCTTTGTAATCTTTTTTGCTCTATCGTCAAAGCTCCCTGAACAACCCACCCAAAATAATACTTCTGGTTGCTTTCCTTGGGCTAGGTACTCTGCCATCGTTGGTACTCTTAATGCTTCGCTCATATTCTTTGTGATATACTTACGTGTGTATTCGTAATTGAATAAATACTAATTCTTCTCGTTTAATATTAAGGTGAGTCTTTGCTATTCCTTAAATACTTCTATGGTTACTTTCTTTTCAACAAGGTCTGTAAACTTACCTTTATATCTAGTTGCTTTCACAAGATGGTTATCTACCCAATGATAATTTCCTCCACGTGGTTTTCCCATTAAAAGACTATGAAATTTAAACCCGTGCTTATCTAACCATTTTGTTGTAACATCTCTATGTTCTTCTGTACGTGAGGTAAAAAAACAAATTAAATGACCTTCATCATACCATTTATTGAGGGTTTTTAAAGCGTCTGGAAATGGCTCACAAGTAGCCATTCTTTCTGGCTCTTCATTAGGTACATCTTCTGTAATTGTACCATCTATATCAATTAGGTAATTTTTTACTCCTTCTGGAAGCACTGGACTTACATGCCCTCCATCTTCTAACTTCTCTCTCAGTAATTTATTCAATTCTTCAGTATCCATCCGTGCTATTTAAGTTTTTAAAATCTTCTTTGCTAAAGCGTACATACAATGCTAATCTATGTTGACCAGGTTTTCTATATTTCGGATTATATCTTTCTATCATAGACTGTCTCATCGCTTCTTGATGTAAAATATCTATCTGAGATTCTGAGCACCAATCGCAAAATATTTTTCTAACTGTTATACTATCTACTTGAAGTTGTGGCCCCACATAAATACGTGTATACATTTTAAACTGTAAGCTGTCTATGCGATAATCTTGTGTAGATATTTGCGCTTTCGCGAAAGCACAAAAGCATAAGAACACAAGTAATAGTATAGCTTTACGCTTCATTTATCCAGTTTCCTCTATCTAATTGATTAAATGGCCATGGTGCACCGTTATTCTCAATATTTGTCATTGCATTATTTAAATCGCTTGGAGCACTACTTTCTTCCATCACCATATAGCGACGCATATCTACAATAATACTTAATGGATCAATGCCAATAGGACATGCTTCTACACAAGCGTTGCAAGTGGTGCAAGCCCAAAGCTCTTCTTTAGTTATATAATCATTAAGCAATTGCTTACCATCTGGTACAAATGTATTTTCATTTGCATCTATATTTTTGCCTACTTCTTCTAGTCGATCCCGTGTGTCCATCATTATTTTACGAGGACTTAATTTTTTACCTGTTTGGTTTGCAGGACACTCACTAGTACAGCGACCACATTCTGTACAGCTGTAGGAGTTCATTAGTTGAACCCAATTGAGGTCTGTGACATCACTTGCGCCAAATTTATCTGGTTCTGATGTATCATCTTCACTTTCTGGAGGCGCCGCAAATGGGTCTGCATTTGGATCCATCATAAGCATCACTTCGTCAGTAACCGCTTGAAGGTTATTAAATTCACCTTGAGGCTTGAGTTTAGCATACCACGTGTTAGGAAATGCAAGTAAAATATGTAAATGTTTAGAGTAATAAAGGTAATTTAAGAATACTAAAATTCCTAAGATGTGCAACCACCAAGCGGTTCTTTCTAAAATAATGAGTGAAGAAACAGACATACCATCAAGTAGTGGTGCTATATACCCGCTAATAGGAAATGAACCCGTAATAGTACCATATCCAGAGACATAATGATCTGCACCAAGAATTTGAAGTTGCAAATCTGCTGCGTTCATTAGTAAGAACAGTCCCATTAGAACCATCTCAAAATATAAAATAAGGTTGGCATCCATCTTAGGCCATCCTTTCATCTCAGGATTTAAGAAACGTTTTATGCGTATAGCATTACGTCGAAGCCAAAATATAATTACTGAAACAAAAACTAAGAAAGCTAGTATTTCAAAGCTTGCAATTAAAAAGTCGTATACGCCTCCTAAAAAGCTAAATATGCGATGAGTTCCAAAAATACCATCTATGATAATTTCAAGTACTTCTATATTTATTATTATAAAACCTACATAGACAACAACGTGTAAAATTCCCGATATTGGGCGCTTCACCATCTTATATTGACCCAAGGCAATCTTTGCCATATTACGCCATCGCTGTGGCTTATTATCAGAACGATCAACATCCTTCCCGAGGTTAATGTTGCGTACTAATTTTTTAATGTTTTTTACAAAAAAGCCACCACCTACTGCTAGGGCAATGAGAAACAGAATGTTTGGTATGTATTGCATAAAATTCGTTAGTTAAGCTTACGCCTACTGTAACGAATCGCTAGGCGCAGTGTACTCTCCAGGTTTTTTCCCAAAAAGCGAAAAATGTACATAACGCTTAGGGTTAAGCTTCATATCTTGTAGAAGATCTCCCATTTGGTTTGCTGTACGGTCCAAATTTAAGTAAAGTTGTTCATCATTCAAAAGTTTACCAACGGTTCCTTCTGGTGAATTTAATTTATTTGAGATTTCTTGAAAATCTGCTATTGTTTTTTCTAAATCTGCAACCATGCTACCCAATTGTATTTGAGATAATGAATCTGACAATGTTGCAAAATTGGTGCTCATTTTATCAATATTAGTTATTGTGCGATCTAATTTTTCTTGGTTTGCAGCCATTAGACTATTAACAGAAGTAGTTATTCCTTTTAATTCTCTTGACGCAGTTGTAAAGTTTGCGATTGCATCTCTAAGATTTGCACGTGTATCTCTATCTAAAACAGCATTTACACTAGTTAAAACTGAATCCGTACTAACAATCACCCCTTCTACTTGATTTTGAAGCGGAGTAAGACGTTCATTTACAAGTTCCATGATACCAGATCCAGTTTCACCTGGTAAGGTATCACCAGATTTAACATCCATTCCTACCTCATAGGATGGAACAATAGCAAGTGTTTTACCTCCTATAAGACCTCCTCCATAAACTCTAGCCAAACTATTTTTAGAGAATTCAAAATCTTTTTCAACAACAAATTTCACTACAAGCTTTCCTTGTTTATCTGCAAAGTCGATTGCTAAAACCCTTCCAACAGGCAAACCGTTTATAGTAACTTTTGAAGAAGGAGCTAATCCTTCTACGTTGTCATATTTTGCATAAAGGATTTTACTTTTATCAAGAAGATTGTTTCCTTTTAAAAAATTATACCCGAAAATGAGTAATAGGAGTGCTGCAATTACAAGGATGGCAGTTTTGATTTCTTTAGACATCAAATAGAGTTCTGGTTATAAAAACAAATGTAGACTTTCTGATAAAAGTCCACCTTAGGAATAAGACTAATTTAACACTTGATTAAGTGGGACTTTAATATTTTGCTCATTAAAAGAAACAATAAATGCCTCTTCATATCCCGCGAGCTTAGCCTCCTCTAAGTATTTTCTAGCTTGCGCATAGTCATTTGTAGACTTATAGTAATATTTATAAAAGTTATTGTCTCTTACACGGGTAACATTGATAAGTTGTTTAAAATTGTAAGGTTGCGTTTCTAGCATGGTCTTGCTAGCAGCGACCTGAACTTTAAATGTAATGCCAGGTGTAGAAATAGGTTTATCTACGATAGCAGTCTCATTTTCAATAGGCTCAATTGAGGTTTGTGCTTCCTTTTGTATCAAAGCCACTCGCTCTACAGCCTGTATACTTTCCTTATAATTTACAACCGCTTTAGAAATAGCACTGGCCATTTTCTCTTGACCGTTTTTAGAGTTAAGAAATCTACCTTCTTCATTATTAGTTAAGAAACCAGTTTCTATAAGAACGCTAGGCATTACTGATCTATGTAAAACCCAAAAAATTGCCTGCTTGACTCCTCGACTTGATCTCTTAACAGTGCTAGTGAATTCATTTTCTATAAAACTGGCGAGATTAATACTCTGATCTAAATATTCTTCCTGCATCAATTCTAAGCCAATAGAAGTCTCAGGCTTGTTAGGATCAAAACCAGCATACCGCTTTTCATAATTGTCCTCAAGCAAAATCACAGAGTTTTCCTTTTTTGCAATTGCCATGTTCTTTGCATTTCCTCCTATACCTAAAACGAAGGTCTCGGTACCTTTTGCTTGGGATGAATGTGAGTTACAATGCACACTTATAAAAAGATCAGCGTTAGAGTTATTTGCGATATCTGCTCGTTCCCACAACTCTAGAAAGACATCTTTCTTACGTGTATAAATCACTTCTACATCATCGAGTTGTTCTAATTGACCCCCTATTGCCAAAACAACATTGAGGGCAATGTTTTTTTCATAATATCCATTACCTCGATTTCCGCTATCTTTCCCACCATGACCAGCATCTAATACAATTTTAAACTTTTCTCGCTGCTTAGTTTGCGCTTTCGCGAAAGCGGAATGAATTAAACTTCCTGCGAGAAGTAAAATAGTTAAATATATATTAAAATTATTTTTTTTACGCATCCTTTATATCAAATCTTAGTCTTACGATCGTTAGGTTTTAAATTCGTTTCAATATTATGAAGCAAAATAGATAGCTCCATAATTTTAAAAATACGTGTATTCATTTCTATCCGAAAAAAAATAACGTAATTTTGGCATTTGAATTGAGGCACTCCGTACAAAAATAGGCTAATCGCATTGCAAACAAAAACTGCATTTTTTCTTATTCTCATTGGCTTATGCCTATTCACCCAAGCAACAGCTTTAGGTCAAGACAATGAATCCAATAACAATGCCAAAAAAGATACCAGTACCACTCGTGTAGTGCCTGCAATCACTAACGATAAAAATCCAGATTTAAAACAACAGTCCTACGCAAAAGGTTCTCTGATAGCTACTCGTGGTAGTTCTGATGTTGCTACAGACTCGCTACAAGTAGCAGAATCAACTCCAGATCAAGATTCAACGCGTAAAAAACAAGAGCGTCTTACTGATAAAGTAACTTATAAAGCAAAAGATTACGAACGCATCTCACAACGCCTTAAAAAGATATTCTTATATAACGAAGCAGAGGTTGTCTATGAAGATATGAAAATCAATGCTGGTGAAATTGTGTTAGATTATCAAACTAATACAGTACTTGCAAAGGGTATAAAAGACTCTGCTGGAAATTATTCACAAATACCAGTATTTGTTCAAGGTGCTAATGAAGTGCAACCAGACTCTATTAAATTTAATTTTGACACACAGCGAGCACTTATATATGGATCCAGAGTTGAAGGGGCTGGGGGACAACAAATTAATCTCAAAGCAGAACGTAGTAAACGTGTAAATGACTCTGTCGTTTTTATGAGTAATGTAAAAATTACAACTGCAGAAGATCTAGATGACCCAGAATATTACTTTTATGCGCGCCGAGTAAAATTTGTTCCAGGTAAAAAGCTAGTTGCAGGGCTTACAAATATGTACATCGCAGATGTTCCAACTCCTATAGGAATTCCGTTTGCTTTTTTCCCAATGGAAAAAGAAAGAAGCGTTTCTGGATTTTTGATACCAAGTTTTAATGAATCAAATGAGCGCGGTTATTCTCTGCAAAATGGTGGCTATTATTTTGCGTTAAGTGATTATTTTGATCTAGCACTCACAGGTGATTATTATACTAATGGCAGTTACGCCTTTAGAGCAGATACAGAGTATAAGGTGCGCTATAAATTTAGTGGTCGCTTCAGTTTTAATTCTGAGCGTATTTTATTTAGTGAACGAGGTCTACCTGATTTTAGTGAAACTAACACCTATAATATACGTTGGAATCATAGTCAAGATACTAAATCAAGTCCTAATAGTAGGTTTTCTGCCTCTGTAAACCTAGGAAGTAGTAATTTTTATAGACAGTCTTTAAATCAATCTAACACGGGGAATTTCCTCAACAACAACTTTAGTTCCTCTATATCCTACTCTCGTACATTTCCTGGAGTAACTCCTATTAACTTTACCGTGGCTGCAACACACAGTCAAAACTCACAAACCGAGACTATAAATATGTCTTTACCAAGCGCTCAACTTAGTATAGATCGTATTTATCCATTTGCTGGTAAATCTGGATCAAAGAAAGGGCTTATTGATAATGTAAACCTGAGTTACTCTGTAAATGCAGATAATCGATACAGAACTACAGATAGCGAATTTTTTACTGCTGCTATGTTTGAAGACGGTCAAAGTGGAATACGTCATAATATCCCAATTGCTACTAACTTTAAGCTCTTTAACTATATCAGTGCCTCAGCAAGTGCAAACTTTGAAGAGAGCTGGGTGTTTAAAACGATCGACAAAAACTATGACGAACGCACTCAAACTGAGGTGATAGATACTATTAACGGTTTTGATGCATTTAGGACGTATCGTGGTGGTTTAAGTTTAGGTACTACTGTTTATGGTACGTTTAATTTTAAAGAAGGGAGTAAAATACAAACGATACGCCATGTGATACGCCCTTCTCTAAGCTGGTCATATACGCCTGCTTTTGATCAATTTTATACAAGTTATGAGAGACTGGATCCTACCCAAATAGACAATACTAATCCAGAGACAATCGATGTTGAATATTCTCGTTTTGACAATGGATTTTTTGGGGCTCCTGGTAATCGTATTTCTAACTCTATCTCATTATCACTTGCAAATACGCTAGAGGCCAAGGTAAAAGATCGTGATAGTACGGCTACAGAACCCAAGAAGATAAAACTCATTAATAACTTAAACATACGTACATCCTACAATTTTGCTGCCGATGGTTTGAAATTATCACCAATAGGTATAAATGGATCTATCCCTATAATACAGGACAAGCTAGACATTAATTTCAGTGCAGCCTTAGACTTGTATGCACTAAACAGTTCTAATAGGCGTATTGAAAAATTAAATATTCAAAATGGTGGTAGCCTCTTTAGGTGGACCGCTGGACAGGCTAGTTTTGGTTATAGTTTCTCAAGTAGAGATTTTGAAAAAGGAGGAGATGAGCCTGGAGAAAATACAGATCGCACAGAAAATGAAACGTTTGCCGCCGGTGGACGTCCAGATGATTTGTTTGGAAAGGGAGTAGATATTACTGGAAACGAAAATATAGGTACGAGAGACCCTAAAGAAGAAGAAGAAAAAGAAGTTCAATTTTATAGATTTAAAATTCCTTGGAATTTAAGATTTGGCTATCAAGTAGGCTATTCTAATACTGCTAGGCAGGATGAAATAACAAGCCATTCTCTAGTGGTGAGTGGCGATATTAAACTAGGAAATAGATGGACTGTAGGAGGCTCTACAGGCTACGATTTTGCAAATCCAGGCATTACATACACTTCTTTAAATTTTGCACGTGATCTTCAGAGTTGGAATATGCGCTTTAGCTGGGTTCCGCCAGTAAATGCAAATACAAGTCGTACCTCTTGGAACTTCTTTATTGGTATTTCTGGAAACCTATTGAGTGATATTAAATACGATAAGCGTAGAACGCCAGATCAGCGTTTATAGATTGTATCTTTATACGCTTTCGCGAAAGCGTGATATCAAAATTTCTCTTATGAAAAAAATAATTACCACCCTAGATGCCCCTGCTCCTATTGGACCTTATAACCAAGCGACCCTTATTAACGGCACATTATATACAAGCGGCCAAATTGCTATAATCCCTGCCACTGGAGAATTATTAAAAGGAAGTATTTCTGAAGAAACAACACTTGTCATGGAAAGCTTGAAAGCAATATTAACGGCAGCAGACATGACCTTTGAAAATGTGGTTAAAACCACTATTTTCATTAGTGATATGGAAAATTTTAGCAAAATAAATACTGTTTATGGTAAGTATTTTAATGAAGAAACTGCTCCTGCTCGTGAGACAGTAGAAGTGGCTAATTTACCTAAATATGTTAATGTAGAAATTTCGGCTATTGCAATTAAATAAAGATAGGTAAGCCAGATCTATAAAATAGTGTAGTGTACAGAAACTTAATTCATTATTTTCACTAAAAGCTCTTTGAGTAAATCATTGCTAGCAAAAGCGCTAGCCCCTACTCCTTTGCTTTTTACATCTACTTCTCGAATCATAGCTATACAAGCACTCACTTTTTTCATAGGATAATTGCGAGCCGCAGTTACGTACTCTCCCACAAAAAATGGAGATATCCCTAATACTTTTGCTACGGTAGCCTTATCTTTTTGGGGCAGTCCATGGTACTTCATCACGTTTGAAAATAGACTGAATACTTGTCCAACTGTAAGAACTAATGGATTGTCTTTTGGATTTTGAGAAAAATATTGTGCAATACGTTGTGCCTTAACAATATCCTTCTCTCCTATTGCCTTACGTAATTCAAAAATATTAAAGTCCTTACTTATCCCGATATTTTCTTCTATGGACTGTGGAGTGATGTCACTCCCCTTAGGAAGAATGAGCATTAATTTATTGAGCTCGTTAACTACTTTGCTCAAATCATTACCTAAGTAGTCAACAAGCATTTGTGCAGCCTTAGGTTGAATATGGTAGCCTTGATCAATTAAAACATTACGAATCCAATCCCCAACTTTATTCTCATAAAGTTTTTTGTTTTCGTAAAGTATTCCGTGTTTTTTTAGTGACTTTGCTAGTCCTTTACGCTTATCTAGCTTTTTATACTTGTAGGCTAGTACAAGTACTGTTGTAGGTTGCGGGTTTTCTACATATGTCACAAGCTTTTCAATAGTACGCGAGAGGTCTTGTGCTTCTTTAACTATGATCACTTGTCGCTCTGCCATCATAGGATAACGTTTTGCATTACTCACAATATCGTCAATAGTTACATCTCTACCATAGAGCACCATCTGATTAAAACCTTTCTCTGATTCAGAGAGAACATTTTGCTCTATATAATTCGTTATCTGGTCAATAAAATAGGGTTCCTCCCCACTTAGAAAATAAATAGGTTTAATAACTCCTTTTTTAATATCTGCGACGATGTTTTTTGCGTGCTCCACCTTTGGCTTTTGAAATAAGAAATAGTACTATTGTAGTATGCAACAACTTGCATTTCCAGCATATTCCTTCAGGCTCAAAAATAGCGAAAACAAAACGTTTATATTTGATGTCGTACGCAAAAGATTCTTAGTCCTCACCCCAGAGGAGTGGGTAAGACAACATGTAATTCAATTCTTATTACAAGATAAAAAATATCCTTTGAGTTTACTTAATGTAGAAAAACAAATTAAAGTGGGTACTACACGTAAGCGCTATGATATTGTGCTTTATAAACCTGATGGAAGTTTATTTCTTATTGTAGAATGTAAGGCTCCAAGTGTAACTATTGACCAAAAAGCATTTGATCAAATTGCAAGGTATAATCTAACTCTTAATGCAGATTATTTAATGGTTACAAATGGACTTTTACACTATTATTGTGAACTAAATTATAGACATGAAATGTATCATTTTTTAAGAAGCCTACCTGATTTTAAGCATTCTTAAGAATATGAATACACTAATTAAAATTACTAAATAAAAACTCTTTAATTTATATTGTGAAAATTGCTATTGTCATACTAAATTGGAATGGAAAAAGTCTACTTGAGCAATTTCTAGGTACAGTGGTGAGTCATAGCGAACCTCTGGCAGAAGTTTATGTTATAGATAACGCAAGTACAGATAACTCTGTAAATTATATCCATGCTCATTTCCCATCAGTTACTGTGATTCAAAATAGTGAAAACGGTGGGTATGCAAAAGGGTATAATGATGGGCTCGTCTTTATAGAAAGTGATGTCTACGTGCTACTTAATAGTGATATAAAAGTTGGACAAGGTTGGTTAGAACCTATGATAAAGTTGTTTAAGAACCCGACGATAGGCGCTGCACAACCAAAAATTAAAGATTACAAAAAGCCAAGCTATTTTGAATATGCTGGAGCTGCTGGTGGGTTTTTAGATAGCTTTGGTTATCCCTTTTGTAGAGGTAGAATCTTTGATTACTGCGAAAAAGACCTTGGACAATACGATGACACGATAGAAGTGCAATGGGCAAGTGGAGCCTGTTTGTTTATTAGGGCATTAGATTTTTGGCAGGTGGGCGGACTCGATGAACGTTTTTTTGCTCATCAAGAGGAAATTGACCTCTGCTGGCGTATTAAAAATAGTGGCAAGAAAATTATAGCTTGTGGAGATAGTGAAGTCCTTCATGTAGGTGGAGCTACGCTTGCTACTGCAAATGCACAAAAAACATTTTATAATTTTAGAAATACGCTTTTTAATATCGTTAAAAATGTTAAGGGGATAAAAGCCTTATTTATTGTCATATCGAGGCTTGTTTTAGATGGCATAGCTGGTTTTAAATTTTTAATAGAAGGCAAACCAAAACATATGATAGCAATTCTTAGAGCACATCTTAGTTTTTATTATTATTTACCTAGCTTTATGGTAGATAGAGTGAATCTAAAACACAAAATGAAGTATGCCACTATTTTTTCAATTGTGTGGAGCTATTTTATTTCGCAAAAGCGCACGTACAAAGACTTTCTTTAAAACCTAAATTAGTGTTAAGTTCAAAAGGTCCGTCCTGCTTTTTTATACATTTACTTTTTAATTCAAAATTAACAATGAATATGAAACGATTTTTGATCGCAGGCATCGCCGGCACCCTACTTCTAACCTCTTGCGTTTCTAAAAAAGAATATGCAGCACTTGAGGCGAGACAACAAGAAACACAGGATTTACTCAACTCTGCTACCGTAAAACTAAATGCTTGTTTAGAAGAAAAAGCAAGTGCTACTACTAGAGTAATGTCATTAGAAGAAAGACTAGCCGAACTCAAGAAAGATAAGAATAGTTTAATTGAAAGTTCTAAAGACTTAACTGTATTGACACAGCAAGGTGCTACTAATCTTGAAAAATCTTTAGAGAGTTTAAAAGAAAAAGATCTTAAAATTAATAGACTTCAAGATGCACTTACAAAAAAGGATAGCGTAACTTTAGCATTAGTCACTAGCTTAAAGAAAGAAGTAGGTCTTAATGATGAGGATATAGAAATAAATGTAGAAAAAGGTGTTGTATTTATTTCACTTTCTGATAAGATGCTCTTTAAGAGTGGTAGCTACAATATTACTCCGAGAGCAACAGAGATTTTAGGTAAGGTTTCTAAAGTAATTAATAGCAAACCTAATTTTGAAGCACTAGTAGAAGGTCATACAGATAACGTACCTTATAATAGTGGTGGTATATTATTAGATAACTGGGATTTAAGTGCGAAGCGTAGTACAGCTATTGTAAGAGAGTTGGTAAAGTTAGGAGCAAATCCTTCACAGCTTATTGCAGCCGGTCGTAGTGAGTTTGTACCGCTTGTAGATAACAGTACCGCAGAAAATAGATCTATCAATAGGAGAACAAAAATTTATGTCCTTCCTAAGATTGATCAGTTTTATACAATGATCGAAGAAGAGATGAAAAATCTTGAAACAGAAGAAAAAGAATAATATTATTTTTTTTTACATACAATTGTTCAAAAACCGTCTAGATTTCTTTAGGCGGTTTTTTTATTTTTAAAATTGTTTGAAATTAATATTTGACTCAAGAAAGCTAAAAATCATCGACGAAATACACAATTTAGACGTTTAAATGTTAATTTTTAATGTATTTTGTCGATAAATATCATAAAACTATTGTCAGGTTTGATTTTGATACTACATTAGTAGCAATGAAATTATAATCAACCATCAAATGAAGAAAATTACTCTTACTTTAATTTTAGTACTTACTACTTCACTTATTTTTGCTGCTATTCCACAAAGCGAAAAACAAGCACTAATTGATCTTTACAATGCTACTAATGGAGATAACTGGACTAATTCTTGGGACCTGAATAAAGAACCTTCAGATTGGAAGGGTGTGACTATTTTGAATGATCATGTACTTGCCCTTGGTTTAAAGGACAATAACTTAAGTGGTACTTTACCTAATAGCATAAAGAATTTAAAATTTTTAAAAGTTCTTAACCTCCATAAAAATAATTTAATAGGTCACATCCCCCCAGGTGTGGCTGAAATTAAAGGACTGAAGATTTTGAATCTATCAATTAATAAAATAATAGGCTCAATTCCTGCAGAAGTATTTAAAATGAAGAGTCTTGAATACTTAGATGTATTTTTTAATCAACTAAGTGGAGAGTTACCAAACGACTTAAGCCATCTCACAAACCTTAAGAGGTTGAGTGTTTATGGGAATTTTATGAAAGGTAAAATCCCAAGCTCTATTGCAGATTTAAAAAACTTAAACGAATTACAATTAAGTAGTAATTCATTCACTGGTGAGATCCCAAGAGGAATCTTAACACTTCCTAAGCTAAAGCGATTATGCATATTTGATAATCAATTTGAAGGTATTTTCCCTTATGAGCTTAACAACTTAAACTTAGATGAACTTACCTATCATAAAAATAACTTTACAACGATACAACTTAATACCGCTTTGGCCGGTGAATAACTTACTATGTAATTACATAGTAAAACCCCAAATCTTTATTAGATTTAGTTAAGAGCCTCTCCTAGCCCGGAGAGGTTTTTTAATTTTAAAAAGTGAGTAGAAAATTATTGTCAGTTAAAAATAACCCTTAGCTTAGAATAAAAATATGATTTTAAAGCCCTGCTCGGTAGGCCTTAGATTTCTGGACTTCCTTTTCCTTCTCTTACTAAAATAGGCTCGTCTCCTGTAAGATTTATAATTGTAGAAGGAATGTTATCCCCATATCCTCCATCTACTACAATATCTACTCTTGACTGCCACTTTTCAAAAATAAGTTCAGGATCTGTAGTATATTCAATCACCTCATCTTCATCGTAAATAGAAGTTGAGACAATAGGGTTTCCTAGTGCATGAACTATTGCCTTTGTAATTGCATTATCTGGAACACGTATACCCACTTCTTTTTTCTTCTTAAAAACAGATGGCAAATTATTACTACTGGGCAGTATAAAGGTGTATGGGCCTGGTAAGGCTCTTTTAAGAAGTTTAAAAGTTTTGGTGTCTATTTGCCTCACATAATCAGAAAGATTACTTAAATCTTCACATACAAATGAAAAATTAGCTTTTTCTAATTTTACACCTTTTATTTGAGCAACCCTTTCCAAAGCTTTTGTATTAGTAATATCACAACCCAGTGCATACACAGTATCACTGGGATAAATAATAAGTCCACCCGCTTTTAAAATTTTAACTATTTTCTTTAGTTCTCTTGGATTTGGGTTCTCTTCGTAAAGTTTGATGAATTCTGCCATGCTACATTTTTTAAATGTTTAATAGGTATTTCTTCTACGCTTTCTTAAAAGCATAGTAATTTACTATAAGTCAGATGCTTTAATCTACGCGCTCTACTTCACTCTCAAGTTTTAGCACATTATCCCCATCTTCCTGCTCTATATAAAGCGCTTTATTGCCTTCTTCTCCCTTGCGTGTAACTTCATTACCCTTAATTGAGCGGATTACAGTTTTTGTAAACGTAGATTTTACTTTCCCTGTGGCAGAGCCGTTTCCCCAACTCCATTTGACCTTTGTACCTTCTTTAATCATAGTTTTTCTTTTAAAGATAAGTTGTTATTTGAAAAAATAAATAGAATAACGGAAACTTAACATAAAATCATAAATGCTGCGTTAACTAAAAAAACAATTCATATGAGATCGATTCTGTCATTTTTAAGTATTTCATTTTTAACTATGTGTTTGCTTTCGTGTCAAAATAGTTCTGATGATATTGCTAACGAAGACGTGGTTGAAACTCCTATAGAAATCCTAGAAGCAACAACAGCACTCAATGTTTCTTATGGAACTCATGCACAACAAGTTTATGATTTGTATTTGCCAGCAGGGCGTAACAGTACACAGACCAAAACAATTGTTCTTATACATGGCGGAGGATGGACTGCTGGTGATAAGTCAGATATGACTGGATTTATATCCCTAATAAATACTACACATCCAGATCATGCCATTGTAAATATGAATTATGTATTAGCCCAAGCAGGTTCTATACCGGCCTTTCCAAACCAATTTCTAGATATTGAAGTCGTACTTACAAAGCTTATCAATGAACACGAAGCACTGGGGATTTCTCAAGAATTTGGATTACTAGGAGTAAGTGCAGGAGCACATCTTGCTATGATGTATGACTATACGTATGACACAACGGATCGAGTAAAACTTGTTGCTAACATAGTTGGGCCATCAGACTTTACAGATCCTTTTTATGCAGACAATCCTAACACATCACAACTAACCGAGGTGTATTCAGATGCAAATGCGTATCCAGCAAATGCTGACCTTGCTACACTATTAAGTCCAGCATGGGCAGCAAGTGCTTCCAGTAGTCCTACATTATTATTTTACGGAAATCAAGACGCACTAGTTCCTCTTACAAATGGTCAACGTCTGGATGTAGCTTTAAGTAATGCAGGAGTGGAACATATATTTACTGTTTATGACGGAGGTCATGGTAACTGGAGTACGGCGAGTTACTTGGATGTCCAAACAAAATTAGGTATCTACATTGACAGCTATCTTGCGATTGACTAATCGCATAGTAAAAAAGACAATGACTAATTTGTAAGTGATCTTGCTATTTTTGAAATGACTGTTAGGTATGATACGTGCAAAGAAATTATTCGTTACATTTTATTAATTACTATAAATTTTGGTTTGTGTTGCTACTTGAAATAGCAGCATACACTGAAGGTAATATCATTTTCGCGAAAGCATAATCTTTTTACGAGTCCACAATCTTGAGCTTTGCAAAACGGAGAAGCAACTTTTTAAGTCCGCCATTTTCAAAATTAATTTCAGCTTTTTGATCTTGGTCTTTACCTTCTAGACCTACTACGATTCCTTTTCCAAATCTTATATGCTCCACAACAGTTCCAGAAGCTAGGTCACCAGCAAGTGAAGGCATAGGAGCATCACTATTTGAAGGTCTTATTTTACGCAATTTTTTAAGTTGATCAGATGTAGGGTTGCCCACTCTAGGCGGCGTACCGCTTATAGGCTTTTTGAGACGTAATTTACTCTTATCTATATCGCCAAAAATATCTGCATCAATCAACGGTTTATAGCGATAACTGTTCATAGGCGTTTGATAGTCTAAGTACTTATCGTCTATCTCCTCTATAAAGCGGCTAGGTTCTGCATCAACTAGTTTGCCCCAACGGTAACGTGATTCTGTATAGGTAAGATATGCCTGCTTCTCTGCTCTGGTAAGTGCAACATAAAATAAGCGACGCTCCTCTTCTAGTTCACTACGTGTGTTCATGCTCATACCTGAAGGAAAAAGATCCTCTTCCATTCCCACAATGTATACAAATGGAAATTCTAATCCTTTTGCTAGGTGAATGGTCATTAATGCAACACGATCATCATCTCCAGTATCATTATCCATTGAGGTAGCCAATGCAACATCTTCCAGAAACTCTGCTAGAGACCCAGTGGTATCTGCTAGTTCTTTTTGCTCCTCAACAAAGTCACGTATACCGTTGAGTAGTTCTTCAATATTTTCTATACGTGCAATTCCTTCTGGGGTACCATCTTTTTTAAGCTCTTGTAGAAGACCTGTCTTCTTGGCAACCGTCTCTGCTACCGTAAAAGCATCGTTCTCCTCATTAAGAATTTGGAAGCTTTGAATCATAGTGACAAAGTTTTTGAGCTTTGTCTGTGTGCCACGATTAATGTTCATCGAGCTGCCTAGCTGCTCAATTTTTTCCATGACTTCAAAAATGGAGCGATTGTAATGCTTTGCGGCCACCGTGAGTTTATCTATCGTAGTACCTCCAATTCCACGTGCAGGATAGTTAATCACTCTTTTGAGCGCTTCTTCATCTTTTGGGTTAACCAGTACTCTCAAATAACCGAGAACATCTTTTATTTCTTTACGCTGATAAAAAGAGAGGCCTCCGTAGATACGGTATGGAATATCTCGCTTACGCAAGGCGTCTTCCATTGCACGAGACTGTGCATTTGTACGATATAGAATGGCAAAATCTCCATTTTTTGCTTGATGGTTCATTCTATTTTCAAAAATAGAGCTTGCTACATAGCGACCTTCTTCTCCATCTGTTGGAGAGCGATGCACGATAATCTGCCCACCATCTTCATTTTCTGTCCATACGGTTTTATCGAGTCGAGTTTTATTTTTTTCTATGACACTATTTGCTGCTTCAACAATATTTTTTGAAGAACGGTAATTTTGCTCTAGACGATACATTGCCACATTCTCATAATCTTTTTGGAAATTAAGAATGTTATTAATGTTTGCCCCTCTAAAGGCATAGATGCTCTGCGAGTCATCTCCTACCACACAAATATTTTGAAATTTATCTGAGAGTGCCTTGACAATGAGATACTGACTATGGTTAGTATCTTGATACTCATCAACTAGTATGTATTTAAATCTATTTTGATATTTATTTAATACCTCTGGAAAACGATTGAGCAGTTCATTGGTGCGTAATAACAAATCGTCAAAATCCATAGCTCCTGCTTTGAAACAACGATCAACATACTCTGCGTAGATCTCTCCTACCCTAGGTCGTTTTGCCATCGCATCTGCCTCTATGAGTTCTGGGTTGTTCATGTAAGCACGAACAGTGATGAGGCTATTCTTAAAAGAGGAGATTCTACTTTGAATTTGTTTATACTTATACACATCTTTATCCAATTGCATCTCCTTAATAATAGCACTTATAAGTCGCTGAGAATCTTGGGTGTCATAGATAGTAAAGTTAGAAGGATACCCAAGTTTATCTGCTTCAAAGCGTAAGATTTTTGCAAAGATGGAGTGAAAAGTTCCCATCCATAAATTTTTTGCCTCACTACTACCTACAATACCTGCAATACGTTTTTTCATTTCGCGTGCTGCCTTATTTGTAAAGGTGAGTGATAAAATATTAAACGCATCAACCCCTTGAGACATTAGGTATGCAATACGCATTGTAAGCACGCGTGTCTTCCCAGAACCAGCACCAGCAATAACAATAAGCGCTCCGTCTTTATGCAAAGTTGGCGCTCGCTGGGCTTCATTAAGCCCCTCAATATATACTTCTAATTTTGAATCCATAGCAGGGATCTAAATTACGGACTTAGTGCAAAATTTATGAGCTTGATTACTATTATTTTTCCTTTTTTTAAAATAATAGTACGTTCGCTTTCGCGGAAATATAAGCCTTAATTCTACAATAAAAACACTCAATACTAAAATCTATATTCTATAATAATCAGTTTATATATTACAATCGAGTATGCTCTATAAATGTATCTTTATCAATGCAAGGAATAACTAAACCTTTCAGCAATAAACTTTAACAATGAAAAAACACAATTACAAAATAAATATTGAATGGACAGGAAATGAAGGTAGCGGAACTTTAAATTATAAAGCTTATAATAGAAGTCATGAAATCATAGCCGACGGAAAATATGATAAAATTAATGGCTCATCAGATCCATCATTTTTAGGTGATCAAACAAAGTATAATCCTGAAGATCTTTTTTTATCCTCATTGTCCGCTTGTCATATGTTATTCTATTTACACTTATGTTCTGTAAATAAAATAATTGTTACAGAGTATTTAGACACTGCAACTGGAGTTATGGAAGAAACTGACCAAGGAAGTGGAAAATTCACAAAAGTTACGCTCAATCCAAAAGTTAAAATCACAGATGGAGCTATGATCGAAAAAGCAAATAAATTACATATAGAAGCAAACAAGTTATGCTTTATCGCAAATTCTTGCAATTTCACAATCTTACACAAACCTATGACCACAATAGAATAAATACGGCGCAGTGGCTACAAGCAATTACTTCGTTTTTATGTACTTAAAGTAGACCTCCCATGTTTTAGTTTCTTTTGTATCTGTAAATGATAAAGTAAGTGTATTTTGTATTTTAATTTATGCATTATCAGCTTAATTTCGAGAGGTTTTGACAGTTTTTTGATGTCAGCTTTCGTTTAGAGTATCAACTAAAGTAGTTTTCTATTCGTGAAAATTTATCAATAATAAAAGCACCTTACTACTTCCTAAGTTTTACTAAACACTATGGTAAATTTTTCTAAATTTCTATACATTCAGCCTTATTTTAATAATTTAGTAATTAGATAACTACAGATACTGTATATCATAATTTAATAGAAAAATTATTTCTTCAAATGTCATTCATAGATTATTATAAAACTTTAGGCATTCCAAAAAATGCTTCCGAAAAAGATATTAAAAAAGCTTACCGTAAACTTGCCAGAAAATACCATCCTGATCTTAATCCAGATAACAAGGAAGCAGAGCTTAAATTTAAACAGATTAACGAAGCCAACGAAGTTTTAAGTAATCCTGAAAATCGTAAGAAATATGATACTTATGGTGAAAACTGGAAACAAGGAGAGGCTTATGAACAAGCCCAACAGCAGCAGCAAAGACAATATCGCCAGCAAGGAAGGCAACAGCAGTATTCAGGAGCTGAATATTCAGATTTCTTTGAGTCCATGTTTGGGGGAGCAGGTTCTTCAAGAACTCAAGGTTTCAATTCTTTTAAGGGAGAGGACTTTAATGCAGAACTAAAATTAAGTTTAAAAGATGCTTATACTTCACAGCAGCAAGTTTTTACAGTTAATGGTAAAAAAATAAGACTTACTATTCCAGCTGGTGTTGAGAACGGCCAAGTGATAAAAATAAGTGGAAAAGGAAGTGAGGGATATAATGGAGGTCCTAACGGGGATTTATACATAAAGTTTGTTATAGATAATCATACAGATTATAAGCGTGATGGAAAGCATCTTTATCAAACTGTAGACTTAGATTTATATACAGCTATGCTGGGTGGAGAAATTACATTAGATACTTTGAGCGGTAAAGTAAAGCTCAAAATTAAACCAGAGACTCAGAATGATTCTAAAGTAAAATTGAAAGGAAAAGGATTTACTGTTTATAAAAAAGACGGTCAATTTGGAGATTTAATAGTGACTTATAAAATCATTACCCCGACAAACCTCAGTGAAAAAGAAATTGAGTTATTTCAAGAACTTCAAAAACTTAGAAAATAATGGATAACGCAAAACTAATACCCACGACTACGCTTTGTTCAAAATATGACATTGAGATATCATTTATGGACGAGATTGGTAGAATGGATCTCATCCAATTTGAAATAGTAGATCATCATCACTGTATTCATGTTGAACACTTAGGTCACTTAGAAAGAATTTTAAGGTTACGCAATGAGTTTAATATGAACCTTGAAAGCATTGATATTGTTTTCAATCTTTTAGATAAAGAAAGAGCTTTAAAAGATGAAGTTACAAAACTCAAGAATAGACTCAGATTGTATGAAGAGCTTGCTCAGTAATCGTTTATTCAGCTAGCACAAAACTTCCTTTAAGCTTTGTTGCAGAACTACTACCTACAAAAATATTGTAATCTCCAGGCTCCACTAACCAATTTCCTTGATTGTCGTAAAATCCTAGTTCCTTACCCGTAAGTTTAAAGGTTATTTTTTTTCTCTCGTTGGGCTCAAGGGTAATAAGCTCATAACCTTTAAGTTCCCTCACCGGTCTAGTGACACTGGCGAAAGGATCTTGAATATAAAGTTGTACTACTTCTTTACCAGTTACATCACCACCATTAGAAACCCAAACGGTTACATTTGCTCCATTTTCGTTAGCTTCAACCTTCAGGGTATCGTAACCAAATGTAGTATAACTCAATCCGTGTCCAAAAACGTATAACGGGTCGTTACTCTCATCTCCATAATGTGACCAGAATACAAGATTATCACCAGCATCTTCAGGCCTACCCGTACTTTTATGATTATAATAAATAGGCACTTGCCCCACACTTCTTGGAAAAGACATTGGTAATTTTCCGGATGGGTTGTAATCGCCATATAGTACTTCTGCAATAGCGTTACCTGCTTGCGACCCTAACTGCCATCCTTCCACGATGGATGGGATGTGTTCTGCGGCCCAATCAATGGCAAGTGGTCTTCCATTGTTTAATACTAACACAATATTTTTATTTACGGCATATACAGCTTCTAATAATTCCTGTTGTACGCCAGGCAAATCTAGTTGTGCCCTACTTCTACCCTCTCCAGACATATAACCATGTTCTCCAAGTACCATCACAACCACATCTGCATTTTTTGCGGTAAATACCGCTTTCGCGAAAGCGGTCGTATCTGTTTCATTTATGGTAAGCTCTCTAATAAATGTTGCGTCTCCAATTACTACATCTGCACCTTTAGCATACATCAATGAGTTCCCTGTATATGCTTCCATTCCTTCTTTTACAGACACCGCCGTACCATCATCTGAAGCGATTCTCCAGCCTCCGAGTGGACTACTTTTATCGGCTGCTAAGGCTCCTATTAGCGCAATTTTTTGACCACTCTTTTTTAATGGAAGTAAATTATTTTCATTCTTTAAAAGAACAATAGATTTACGAGCCATGTCAAGTACAACATCTTGATACTCTTCTTTGTAAATTATTTCTTTTTCTCGCGTTTCATCACAGTAACGGTATGGATCATCAAATAAACCTAATTCATATTTCACTGTTAAGATTCTACGTGCTGCATCTGTAATTAAAGATTCATCAACTTTTCCTTCTTGGACGAGCATCGCCAGTTTTGTAACATACAAATCAGACTCCATATCCATATCTGAACCTGCAATTACTGCTTTGCGGGCTGCTTCTTTTCCGTCTTTTGCAAAACCGTGTGCAATCATTTCTCTTATAGATCCCCAATCTGATACAACAAATCCATCAAAACCCCATTTATCCTTTAGGATTTCTCTTTGTAAAAACTGATCTCCTGTTGCAGGTATACCATTGAGTGTATTGAAAGAATTCATGAAAGTTTTCACACCCGCTTCTTTGGCTGCTTGGAATGGTGGAAATACAACATTAAACAATGTACTCGTCCCTACATCAGACCTATTATAGTCTCTTCCAGCTTCTGCAAATCCGTAAGCTGCCCAGTGTTTTGCACAAGCTGCAATAGTAAGTGGATCACTTAAGTCATCTCCTTGGAAGCCTCGCACTCGAGCTGCCGCAATATCGCTTCCTAAAAAAGGGTCTTCACCTGCTCCTTCCATCACGCGGCCCCATCTTGCATCTCGAGAAATATCTACCATAGGTGCAAATGTCCAGTTAATTCCAGAGGCTGCAGCCTCTGCTGCAGCAATTTCTGAGCTTTTTTGTATGGCATCCATATCCCAGCTTGCGGCTTCGGCTAGTGGAATGGGTGCAATAGTTTTATACCCGTGTATTACGTCAAACCCAATAATTAGGGGTATACCTAACCTGCTTTCTTCTACGGCAATTTTTTGCACTGCTCTGACATTTTCTACCCCACGTACATTAAGCATCGATCCCACATAGCCTTTTCTCAATAAGTCATATTTACGTGCAGCATCACCATCCTTAGGTGCGGGTCCTGTCACATTGTAAAACCCATTGTACTGATTCATTTGACCTATTTTCTCTTCTAAAGTCATTTTTAAAAGTAATGCAGTAACTTTTTCAGAGATGTCTTTTTGCAATGCTGTTTGTGAAGTTTGGCCCACTACAGTAAACACACCAAGTACAAAAAGTACTAGAAATATAAATCTCTCTTGACCTGCTATTGATGATCTTTTCATAATTTATGATGTTTGATAAAATGCTACATTGCAAATTACTAGAAATCTGCATGCTATCCTATGTTATTATAGGTCTTTTCCGATAACGATTTCGAAAAAAAGCCACATAAACTCTTAATAATTAGAAAAATAGATGTTTAAATTTTTCGCGAAAGCGTATTTGTTAATCTAAATTTTATTAGATTTATCAAATCAAAGTTAAACAAATGAACTATGTCATTACATACACTTCGCATTGTACCTTTTGTATAGGTAGGGCTTGGGTATTATGACTATTCTTAAATAAGTTATATCAATACGAAAATGTCCGACCGCAGCGTCGGACATTTTATTTTTGTATCTCTAGTGAATAATGACTAAACCGATCATATACGCTCCGTATGAAAGCATTGTTACATACATACTTAAACACTTTTAAAGGACTTTCTCCAGAAATATGGTGGTTATCACTTATTACTTTCATTAATAGATGTGGTGCCATGGTGATTCCATTTCTATCTATTTATCTTAATAAGAATTTAGAGTTCACTCTAGGCGATGTAGGCTGGGTTATGACTTCTTATGGCGTAGGTTCTTTTTGCGGGGCTTGGGTTGGAGGAAAATTATGTGACATTATAGGTTACTATAAAGTAATATTAGTAAGTCTAATTCTTACTGGCGTAAATTTTATGTGGGTGATGCACGTAGAAGATTTCTGGATGATGTGCCTATCGTTTTTTATTCTTATTGGTATTGCAGATATGGGAAGGCCTGCTTTCTTTGTTGCTTTAAGTGCATACTCAAAGCCAGAGAATAAAACGAGGTCTCTCACCCTTTTAAGGCTAGCTATAAATTTAGGATTTTCTGCAGGGCCAGCAATTGGCGGGTTATTAATTGCAACAGTAAGTTATGACGCTCTATTTTATACAGATGGTATCACTTGTATACTAGCAGCGGTATTGATGTCTCAAGTTTTGAATCCCAAGAAAGTGAAAGAACTTGATAAAGAAATTCCTTTAAAAAATCCCATCTCACCGGCTAAAGACGTTCCTTACATATTATTTTTAATAGCACTTTCGTTATTTGGGATCATCTTTGTTCAGTACTTTTCTACAGTTCCTATTTTTTATAAAAATGTGTATGCTTTAAGTGAAGATCAAATAGGACTTATACTTGCGCTTAATGGTGCCATTATTGTCATTTTTGAAATGCCGTTAATTTCATGGATGGAAAGGAAAAATTTTTCAAATATCCAGAATACTATAGTAGGTTTAGTGATGACTGGTATGAGCTTTTTATTACTTCTCTGGGAAACTTGGGTAGGTGTGGTCGTTATTGGGATGATTATTGCCACCTTTGGTGAGATGATCTCCTTTCCCTTTAGTAATAAATTTGCACTCAATCGGTCAAAAATAGGTAGACAAGGTGCTTTTATGGGGTGGTATAGCATGTCTTTCTCTGTGGCACATATCTTTGGTCATAATAGTGGTATGCAAATGACAGAAAAATTTGGCTTTAATGCTACTTGGTTTTTGCTGTTAGTCCTTACCTTAATTGCTTGGTTGCTATTATTTATTGTAAAGCAAATGTTACAGAAAGAAAAAGATGAACAACCCGTATCTTTAGGGTTAAAATAAGTAATGTCCCTCTTATGACAAAAAAAAAAAAAATAAATACGATCATTTTTGATCTAGGTGGAGTACTCATAGATTGGAATCCTGAATATGTATATCTAAAGGAGTTTCGCGGTGATCGGCAGTACATGGACTGGTTTTTAAATCATATTTGTGCTTGGGATTGGAATGTAAATCAAGATGCAGGCTACTCCTTAGATAAAGCTACAAAAGAGCGCATTGCTATGTTTCCAGAATATGAAGATTATATACGTATGTATTATGGAAGGTGGGAAGAAATGCTGGGATTTGCTCACGAAGGGACACTAAAGATCCTTAAGGAGCTCGTAGACAATCCTGAATATAGAGTACTGGCGCTCACAAATTGGAGTGGAGAAACTTTCCCTATTGCTCTTAAAAAGTTCCCATGGCTACAATGGTTTGAAGGTATTTTGGTCTCTGGAGATGAAGGAACCAGAAAGCCTTTTAAAGATATTTATGACCTTATGCTAGAGCGTTATAAGATTAACCCTTCAGAAGCTATTTTTATTGACGATAGTTTAAAAAATGTAATGGGGTGTGAAGCCTCTGGGATAAAAGGAGTTCATTTTATAAATTCAAAAACACTAGCTGTACAATTGAGAAGCTTAGGTATTAACTGTACAATATCTTAACTAAAAAATACTATGATAAAAATATATCACAACCCACGTTGTTCTAAGAGCAGACAAGCCTTAGCCGAAATTGAAGCATCAGGAAAAGATTTTGAAATTATTAAATATCTAGAAAACCCACTATCAACGCAAGAGTTAAAGGCTATCCTAGCAAAGCTTAACATTATCCCTATAGAACTTGCTCGTAAAAATGAGTCTGTATGGAAAGATGTTTATAAGGGGAAGAACCTTTCTGATGATGAGATTATTTTAGCTATGATAGAAAATCCTAAACTTATCGAACGTCCCATTGTGATTGATGGAAAAAATGCCGTTATTGGAAGACCGACACAATTAGTTACAGATTTACTTCTCAAATAAAATTTAATAAATGAAAAAAAGTATAGCCGTATTGATGTTCTCTACTCTTGGAATAGCAACGATCCAAGCCCAAGACAGTAAATCGTCTTTCTCTGCCGAAGAGCAGCATGAAAGGATAGATATAATGGCGCAAAATCTCAATATGACTCCTATTCAAAAACGTGATGTCGCAAAAACAATAGTAAGCTTTGAAAAGTCACTTATAGCAGTTAATGATGAAAATATTAGTGAGTCAAAAAAACTGGCTAAGCGTAAAAAAATTAAAGCACAGATAGATAAAAATATTAAATCTTACCTTACACCAAAACAATTTTTACAATATAAAGAAATGCAAAGCAACTACTAAACAGTTCTTTATGCAGACACTCTTATCCCATTAGATATATATGACTTTTGATATACTGCTTTCGCGAAAGCAATTTTTTTTCTATCCACATAAAATAGGTATCTTCCCAGCAATAATATTGTATTATACAACACTTTGGACCCCAACCCATTTAAAGTTATAGGCATTGGTGCCACTTTTTCTCCTAATCTTAAGGCTAACTTGTTTGAGGCTGCTAGACTATGCCTTCTTTTAAAAGCTAAGCTTGTTATTATTCATGTAGGGGAGGAATCCCTCGATAAAAAAGAATCTTTCAAGACAATTTTAGATCCTTTTTTAAAATATGGATTAGTATCAGAAACTGTTTTTACACCAGGTGACCCTTCAGAAGTAATATTGCGCGCATCTGCTTCATTACGCATTGACATGCTCATCATAGGCGCATTGCAAAGAGAAAATTTAGTAAACTATTATGTAGGGTCTATCGCTCGTAAAATAACTCGAAAAGCAAAGTGCTCTGTCTTATTACTTATCAATCCTTCTGTAGACCGGATACCCTGTAAACATATTGTAGTTAATGGCTTAGAAGACCCTAAAACCGAAAAAACAGTAAGAAATGCGTTTTATGTTGCTCATCAACTAGGAGCTTCTAAAATTACTGTTGTTGAAGAAATACGTGAGCAAGAAATACATGTTCATATAGATGACGATAACTCCTTACGCAAAGCAGCAATTGCTAAAGAAAAACTCATAAAACGTGAAGACAGTCGTGTCCAAAAAATTGTTGCAGAGGTTGCTCCAGATGATAAAAAAGCCATCACTATAGAATCACAACCTATTTTTGGCAAAAGAGGGTATTCTATTGGACATTATGCAGAGGTTGTGAGAGCAGATCTACTCGTCATGAATGCGCCAAATAAAACAAAATTCTGGGACCGACTATTCCCACATGATATAGAGCATATTCTCACAGAACTACCTACAGACGTTTTAATTATACGATGAGCCCAAAAAAAAATCGTACACAAAATTTTATAAAAACGCTCCCGCGTAATATTTTCTCTGGATTTGTTGTTAGCCTTATAGCCTTACCATTAGGACTTGGACTCGCAATGGCAAGTGAAGCCCCACCTATAGCAGGTATTATTACAGCTGTTATAGGAGGCGTCTTAGTCTCCATACTAGGGGGAAGTCATATAACAATCACTGGACCTGGTAATGGATTAGTAGGCGTTTTACTTATTGCCATTACCGCACTAGGTTTAGAAAGTACCTATGCTGCAATTATATGTTCAGGAATCATCTTGATGACCCTTGGATTTTTGCGTATGGGAAAACTTGCAGATTTTTTCCCTTCCTCTGCAATACAAGGAATGCTAGCTGCCATAGGTCTTATTATCCTGGGAAAGCAGTTTCATATCATGCTAGGTAATAAAATTAATCGAGACAGCAGTGTTGATTATTTATTGGAAATTCCAAATACTATTATTAATGTATTTTCTTATAAAGACAAAGGCTTACTATTTGCAGCAGCATTCGGAATTCTAAGTTTATGCATTATGATGTTTTATGATAAACTTCGTAATAAATACTTTCAGCTAGTTCCTGCACCTATGTGGATAGTAATTATATCCATAGGATTTAGTTATTATTATGAACTTTTTTTAAATCAACCCAATCCTATTTCCCCTGCTTATATGCTTACAGGAATTCCCGCACTCTTCGAGATTGTTTCTGAAATACCCACACCTGACTTTACAAAAATAGGATCATTCACATTTTGGATGAGTGTAGTGTCACTCACTCTCATTGCGAGTATTGAATCATTATTAAGCATAAAAGCTGTAGATAAATTAGATCCTCTTAAAAGACGATCTAATATTAATAGAGATTTAAAAGCCTTAGGTCTAGCTACAATTGGAAGTGGCTTTTTAGGAGGGCTTAACGTGGTGACTGTTATTGCCCGTAGCTCTGTTAATGTAAATAATGGAGGATCTAATAGAAGTGCTAATTTTGCTCATGCTCTATTTTTAGTCATTTTCATAGGACTCTTTAGTACACAGCTTACTCGTATACCTTTACCTGCGTTGATGGCTATATTAGTGTACACAGGATATAAACTAGCTTCTCCACAAGTTGTGCGGAATATGTTTACAATAGGTAAAGAACAAGTGATTATTTTTTTTACTACTCTCCTTACAACCCTCTTTGTAGATCTTATCTCTGGTATACTAGCTGGAATACTTATTACGCTAGTTATCCATATCATATTAAATAAAAGTGCAGGATTATTTTTTAGAAATATTTTTAAACCAAATGTCTTAGTCTATCAAGAGAAAGAAGGAAATTATTACGTGAGCATAAAACATTTTTGTTCTTTTATAAATTTTTTCAAATTGAAACAGCAACTAGAAGCGATTCCTGAGAATCAAGACGTTATTGTAGATTTTTCAAAATGCCATTTTGTAGACCATACGGTCATGGAAAACCTGCATAATTTCCAAGAAGCTTTTTCAAAAAAAGGGGGTCATTTTGAAATTGTAGGACTTGATATGCACGGAGCAGATACAGAGCATCCTTTTGCGTTGAGAAAAATAATTCCAGTCCCAACAGTATTTACAAAGAGTCAAACAAAAAGACAATTACTTCTTGAAGAAGTAGCGTCTAACTATGACTTGGAATATCATCCAGATAAAAATAATGATGTAGAAGATCTTTATAGATTTTTATATTTTGAAACCAAGCATATTCAACACTCTTATAATGAGTTTAAAGATTTAAAAAATAAATTACATCTTTTTGACATTATTTACTCTGAAGGAGAGTTCATAGCAAAAGAAACTATTAGATCTACAATGATCACTATAGACTTACCTATAAGTATTCCTACCTTCACAATAGACAAGGAAGGATTCTTAGAAAAATTCTATGCGATTGCTGGCTGGAAAGATATAAATATTGTTGGCCATTCAGATTTCTCAAATAGATTTTACCTGATAGGTGAAAATGATGATGAGATTAGAGATTTTTTCTCCGTTGATCTTATACACTTTCTAGAAAGCAATCCCTATTATCACATTGAGTCTAGAGGAAACCAAATTCTCATTTTCAGTAAAGAACGCTTAGCTACCATTAAAGAAATTAAGGCACTCCTAGATTACTCTAAAAGATTAGAAAAGGTATTATTAAGAACGCCTGTTCTTGTTTGATTTAATTCATCAGTTAAGAGGGTGAGTTTATGATTTTACTTATATGTGAGAATTTGAGTAAGTCCTTCCTATAATTTATTGATAAAATTAACTGGGAAATTTCCACGAGTTTTTATACACAGAAGAGCCATCTTATTTGATGGCTCTTCTATGCTTTATAAATTGTTTTCAATTAATTAATAATTTTTCCAAATTTATTAATCTCTACATCTTTGTTTTTGCCTTTTCTTTTAAACTCAACATCATAAAACAGTCCCTTCTCAGCACTTTGCACACGCTCAATCTCTGTTATCTTTTCATCTGGAAATTGCTCATTAATCACCTTTATTACAGCTTCTGGTAACTCATTCTTATCAATACTCACTTCGGTCTCAATCCAAGCTCCATTGGGATTAAAATCTGCCCTATGCTTTACACCGTCAATTTTAAAGTGTGATTCATAATTTCCATTTGAATCTATATGCCAGTCTGGATCATTCTCTCCAGGATATTTATTTTGAAATGTAGCTTTTACTTCATTTGGAGCATCATCTTTGTCTGTATTTTGACTTTCAACGTATTGCCCGCAACTTACAGTAATCCCTACGGTTAAAGCTATGGCCATTATTTTAATTCTATGCATAAAAAAATCTTTATAGTCCAGTTGAATTAAACGCAACTGGACTATAAAGATATACGCTTTCGCGAAAGCATTGTCACAACAATTTCCTATTGTTTCCTTAACAATATTTAATTGTTTCCTAAAATTAATGGAAGTCCAGAGTCTCCTGACCCAATTACAACCACTTTAGAATTTGAAGATTGTGATAGCTTTATAGTCGCATCTATTCCTTTATCTTGCAAAATTTTGTCAGTTAGAGAGGCGCTTAATATCTTATTTGCATCTGCCTTACCTTGAGCTTCAATACGCACTTTCTCTGCTTCTTTTGAGGCTGTTACAAGTCGGAACTCATATTCTAACGACTCTTGCTCTTGTCGTAATTTACGCTCAATAGCCTCTTTTATTGTATTTGGTAACGTAACATCTCTTACCAATACCTCATTAAGCTGTACATATTGCTTAGATAGTATTTTTTTTGTTTCGGCAAATATTTCGTCTTGAATTGCATCTCGTTTACTAGAATATAACTGTTCTGGTGTATATCTACCCACCACACTACGTGCTGCAGATCGTATTGCTGGTTGTATAACGCGCTGTAAGTAATCTTGTCCAAGAGATTGATGTAAGTTACCTAGTTCATTATAAACAGGTTCATACCATGCAGAAGCATCAATCTGAATTTCTAATCCATTGGAAGATAGAACTTTCATTTTTTCAAAAAGTTCTTGTTGTCTTACTTCATATACAAAAACTTTGTTCCATGGTGCCACTAAGTGAAAACCTTCACCCATAGGAGGCTCATCTGTCACAACTCCATCGCCAAAGGTTTCAAAAAGTACTCCAGCTTCTCCAGAGTCTATCGTAACGGCAGATTTAGTAATGATTACAAATAAAAGAATGACTCCAATAATAATAGGTACTCCAATTTTAGGTAATTTTTCCATAAGTTTTTTTTTTGATTTTTAGTTAAGTAAGTCCATTATACTTACGCATAAGCCATTCTGCTGTAAGAAAGATAGCTAGTAATGCAAGCAGCCATCTCCAATCAATTAAAGGTACAATATTTTCAACGCTTTTTTGGACAGGCCTATAGCGCTTATCATTAAGTAACGCGCTTATTAATTGATCTACTTCATCTATTGAATATAGTGTACTCTTAGTGTTAGACGCTAAAGTACTAAGCGATGTTACATTTGCATTGAGAAATTGTTGCTCAATTTCAAATGGTATGATTGTGAATGTTCCTGAGCGTGATAATCCTTGACCTTCTACAGAAACTGTAAAAGAATATTCTCCAGCATTTAGGTTATTTAGATCTGCAAGATAGGTATTCCCCTTAAGAAGTAATGGTATAGTTGAAGACACCTTAGTCTCTTGATTAACTACATTAATAGTTAGGCGTGCTCTTTCATTAAAATTATAGTTTTTATCAAAATATTGGGCATATAATCTCACTTCACCATTACCGTAATAGAAGCGTTCGTACTCTAAAGTTAGTCTACTTTTTTTAGTGTTTGAGGCAGCATACTGAACTAAATTATCAATAAAACCATCAAACTTTTCAAAACTTTTATGGTCGATAAAACTCTGTGCGCGCCACCTCCATAACCCCTCTCCTAACACATAAACACCTCTCCTTCCATTCTGATCTGTAGTTACAATAAGTGGGTTAGCTGTTTGCAAAGATCCTATTTGTTGGGTCACGGCAACATCTATGTTAGTTGTAAATGTTACTTCTCCAAATGCAGTAGTAAGTGGTGGTAGGTTTGAAAAATCTAAATCTGGTATTACAAATGAGGAAAAATTGATGTTCAGCTTCCCCTGTACTTCCTCCTCTTGGCCTGTAATTTCTTGCTTTACAGTACTCTGAAAACTATTTAATGACCTCCAGTCTGTAGCAGCTCCCGTAATCGTTATCGCATTTTTATTTAAGCTTTTAAGTTCTTCAAAAACTCTTTTAAAACTTGCATCTGGTTGATAGAGGATTACTAGCTCATAATCGTTAATTTTTGAAATACTCTTACTAGGTTTATTGATTTCTAAAGTGCGTAATCTATTACTTTCTATACTTTTTTTAAGCATCCCTATATCGGGATGTACAATAGAACTAATGAGTAGTATATTTGTTTTTTGATCAATAATTTCTACTGCAAAATTTTTAAAATTATTATTAGTATTCTTTTCTTCTATTAAGGGTGATAAGCTAATCTTAAATTGTTTTACACCCACTGTACTAGCCGGAATAAGGGCGTTTATTACCTGAGAAGTATTGTCTTGATTAAAGTTTAAAGTTTTAGAAAAAAGAGTTGTTGATCCAGATTTAATGGAGAGCCTTGTTCTTGTATCTTTATTTCCTGTATACGTTGTAAATATCTCAACGGGAAATTTATTATTTATATAGGCGTAGCGATTTACATTTACTTGTCCTATTCTTAGATCTTCATACACCAAAGTATCGCCTAAAATAATTGGATATACTTGCTGCTTATAGTTTTGAGTAGTATACTTAAAATCTTCTCCATAGGTTTGATTGCCATCTGTCATCAAAACTACAGGTGCGATAGCATTTCCATAAATAGCCTCAAGACCATTTAAGGAAGCAGATATACTCGTTTGTCTATCCTTAAAAGTTAATGAATCTAAAGTTTTGAATTCTTCTCCAAAACTATAAAAATCTAGATCAAAAAGTTTTGAAAGAGATTCGCTTTCGCGAAAGCGATCTACCGCATGAACCGCTTTAAGATCATAGTCCAAATATTTAATACTCGATGAATTGTCAATTGCAATAGCAAGTGTAGGCTTTTCTGTAAAATAAGAAACCTGCTTATAACTTGGATTTATAAGTAACGTAAGTAAGCAAAAAATTGAAAAAAAACGCAACAAAGCATACACTTTATTGCGTTTTGTTACAGATCTTGTGTTGTAAAAATATTGAAACCCAGCTACTCCTAATGACAGTATAGCAGCGCCAATTAGTAAAAGTAGTGTGTGTTTTTGCAATATTATTCTGTTTACTATTAATATAAAATGGTGTATAGAAAGATATAAATTATAACTTTTTATATTGTGCAAATACTTTTTAGGTAAGCATACCTCCGTCTACATTAATAACTTGACCCGTGATATAGGCACTAAGATCACTAGCTAAAAATACACATGCATTTGCTATATCCTCTGGAGAGCCCCCTCGCTTAAGAGGTATTTCTTGCCTCCATCCAGCAACCGTCGCCTCATCTAGCTTTGCTGTCATCTCTGTCTCAATAAAACCAGGAGCAATGACATTTGTACGGATATTACGAGATCCTAGTTCTAATGCCATTGACTTTGAAAAACCAATCATACCTGCCTTAGATGCCGCATAATTTGCTTGACCAGCATTTCCTTTTACTCCTACAACAGAACTCATATTAACAATACTTCCTTTACGTTGCTTGAGCATTGTGCGCTGCACTGCCTTCGTCATATTGAAAACAGACTTTAAATTTACTTCAAGAACTTGATCAAAATCTTTTTCAGACATACGCATCAAGAGATTATCTTTAGTAATACCAGCATTATTGATTAGAATATCTATAGCTCCAAAGTCTTCTAAAACATTTTTCACAAGGTCTTGAGCTTGTTCAAAATCTGCAGCATTACTTTTATACCCTTTCACTTTTACTCCGCTGTTAGATAATTCCTTCTCTAGCTCTTCAGCTGCGCTCGCAGAAGAACTATATGTGAATGCTACATTTGCTCCATGTTGAGCAAAGACTTGAGCTATTCCTTTACCTATACCTCTACTTGCTCCAGTAATGATCGCGGTTTTTCCTTCTAGTAATTTCATATATTAATTGGTCAGTAATTATAAATTATTTCAATAGATACATTTTGTGACTTAAATTTAATATGCTTAAGTCTATCTGTAAAGTATGTGTGGAAGCTTTTCAATACTCAAGCACTCGACGCTAAAGCTCTTGGTGATTATATTTTTACTTTACAAATAGATATTTTTAAAAACAATCACATTTATTCTATACTCAAATATAAGAATTACGCTAAGCATAGGGCACAAAAAAACCTCTCGAAGTTGAGAGGTTTTTTTAAAAATATGTCACTAAGATTATCCTAGAACTTCGGCAACTTTTTTACCTATTTCTGCTGGACTATCTACTACATGAATTCCACACTCACGCATTATTGCTTTCTTTGCTTGCGCTGTATCATCAGATCCTCCTACGATTGCTCCTGCATGACCCATTGTACGTCCCGCTGGTGCTGTTTCTCCTGCAATAAAACCTATTACTGGTTTTTTGCTTCCGCTTTCCTTATACCATTTTGCAGCATCTCCTTCAAGTTGCCCTCCTATTTCACCTATCATTACAACAGCTTCAGTTTCAGGGTCATTAATAAGAAGCTCTACTGCCTCTTTAGTGGTAGTTCCAATAATTGGATCTCCACCAATACCGATAGCTGTAGTAATACCAAGCCCTTGTTTTACAACTTGGTCTGCCGCTTCATAGGTAAGTGTTCCAGATTTTGAAACAATACCAACTTTTCCTTTCTTAAAAACAAATCCTGGCATAATACCTACTTTTGCTTCACCTGGAGTAATTACACCAGGACAGTTAGGTCCAATAAGACGACAGTTTCTTGTACTTATATAATTTGAGGCTTTGATCATATCTGATACTGGAATTCCTTCAGTAATGGTAATAATTACTTTTATTCCCGCGTCTGCTGCTTCCATAATTGCATCGGCAGCAAATGCTGGCGGTACAAAAATAATTGTAGTATCAGCTCCTACTTTATCTACTGCTTCTTGCACCGTATTAAAAACAGGCTTATCGAGATGAGTTTGCCCTCCTTTACCTGGAGTAACTCCACCAACTACATTTGTTCCATATTCGATCATTTGACCTGCGTGAAAAGTACCTTCACTTCCAGTAAATCCTTGAACAATTATTTTTGAATCCTTATTGACTAAAACGCTCATTAGTTTGTTTTAAAATTTGCACTGCAAAAATAGCAGTTTGAATATGTATTCTAAAGTAAAAATGAGAGATTTTTACTTCCAAGACTTCATTGCCTCTTTAGATTCTTCTATGGGCTGACTCATTTGATACCCTCTATGCAAAAGACCATCAGTTAACTCCCATATTGCCATAAAATGAGCAATTGGTAATTCTATTTCAGGCTGCTCAATCGTAGTTACAAAATAAGTAAAACGAATAGTTACTTGGTTTTCTTTAGAAAAGAGGTGCGTGACCTCTGGCCTTACAGAATCAAAAGATTTTCCAGCTTCTGCTGCCATATTTCTTATGTCCTCTATATCCATATGGCTATAACCTGTCTTAGCATTCCAAAAAAGTTTCATTTCTGGATGTAAGAATTTGTCTATATTTTCTGGTTCATTGAAAAAATCAGAATTATAGAACTCTGCCACAATTTTTTTATTACTCTTAGCCATTACTCTCTCTTTAGTTTTTCTAATACTTCTTGAACTTGACGTAATGCTGCCAGTTCTTTATATTTTGTTCTAATTTCACCAGCTGGAGATCCAAAATAATTTTTACCTCCTTCAAGTGATTTGCTTACGCCACTTTGTGCCGATATTACTGCCTTTTTACCGATGGTAATTCCACTCGTGATGCCTACTTGTCCCCACAAAGTTACCTCATCTTCAATTACGACGCAGCCAGCCACGGTTGTCTGTGCGGCAATTAGTACTTTTTTGCCCAAAACTGTATCATGCCCTATATGAACTTGATTGTCTAGTTTTGACCCTTCCCCTATCGTTGTATCACCAGTAACTCCTTTGTCAATTGTTGCTCCAGCCCCTATTTCTACATTGTTTTTTACAATCACGCGGCCTCCAGATTTTAATTTATCAAATCCTTCTGGTCGATTTTTATAATAAAAAGCGTCTGCACCCAATATCGCTCCAGCATGAATTACAACGTTATCGCCTATAACCGTATTATCGTACAAGACTACGTTGGGGTGAATGAGACAATCACTTCCAATAGAGACATTATTACCCACAAAAACATTAGGCTGGATTCTAGTACCACTGCCTATGTTTGCAGAGTCTGCAATCATCTTGTCTGAGCTTATAAAAGAATTAAAATGATCTGTAAGTTTATTAAAATCCCTAAAAGGATCATCAGATATGAGTAATGCTTTCCCTTCAGGACAAGTAACTTTTTTGTTTATAAGGATGATTGTGGCTGCACTCTGAAGTGCTTTATCATAATATTTAGGATGATCCACAAAAACAACATCTCCTGGCTCTACCACATGAATTTCATTCATCCCACTTACAGGGAAAGAATCATCACCTATGTAGGTAGTATTTATTATACTAGCAATCTCTTTAAGAGTATATATTTTTGAAAATTTCACGACTACGAATATAATACCTATATATCGTTGTCACAACAATGAAAAAACAATTCCTATAAAATAAAAAATCCCGCAAAATTGCAGGATTTTATGATTCGAATGAATGTGAAAAATTATTCTTTCACACGCTCTTTATAGGTTCCTTTATCAGTTTCTACTTTAATTTTATCTCCCTCATTTATAAAAAGTGGTACGTTTACCTCTGCTCCTGTTTCTACTGTAGCTGGCTTTGTCGCATTTGTAGCAGTATTACCTTTTACTCCAGGTTCTGTATGTGTTACTTCAAGTATGACAGAAGCTGGCATATCTACAGAAAGAGGCGCATTATCTTCTGTATTGATAAGTACAGTAACTACTTCTCCTTCTTTTAACAAATCAGAGCGATCAAGAGCGGTTTCTTGTAATGCAATTTGCGTATAATCCTCTGTATTCATAAAATGATATCCCTCTGCATCATTATACAAAAATTGAAATTTATGAGTTTCTACTCTTACTTCATCAATTTTGTGACCTGCAGAAAATGTGTTATCTAAAACTTTTCCAGTAGTTACACTTTTCATTTTAGTACGTACAAAAGCAGGTCCTTTCCCAGGTTTTACGTGTAAAAATTCAACAATTTTATAAATGTCGTGATTATAATTTATACAAAGTCCGTTACGTATATCTGATGTTGTTGCCATTTTTTGGTATTAATTCTGGGATCAAATTATTGTCCCAAGTTGATTATCAATTATTATGTTGCGCTTGCGCGAAAATAGGAAAACTTTTTATTCTCGCAGTTTGATGTCCTATCCTTTTTATGACAACAAGCTTTAAATTAAAAGTATAGATGTACACTTTCGCGAAAGCGAACTCGTACTATGAGCTAAAATAGCCCTTCATAATACCGCGCTGGGAATTACGAATAAATTGTAATATTTCATCTCGCTCTGCAGTTGCTTCCATCTCTGCCTCAATAATAGCCACTGCTTGTGTATTATTGTAATTCTTTTGATATAAAATTCTAAAAATATCTTGTATCTCACGTATTTTCTCTGTAGAAAATCCTCTGCGACGTAATCCTATAGAGTTAATTCCTACGTAACTTAAAGGCTCACGTCCAGCCTTAACAAAAGGAGGTACATCTTTACGCACTAAAGAGCCACCCGTTACAAAAGCATGACTACCTATTGTGCAAAATTGTTGCACTGCCGCCATACCTGCAAGTACTACATGATCACCTACGGTTATATGACCTGCAAGCGTGCTATTGTTTGAAAAAATACAGTTATCTCCAACGACACAATCGTGGGCGATATGACAATACGCCATAATCCAACAATTATTACCTACCTGAGTTTTCATACGATCTGAAGTTCCTCTATTAATCGTAACGCACTCTCTTATTGTGGTGTTATCTCCTATGATCGTTACCGTATCTTCATCATTAAACTTTTTATCTTGAGGAACTGCAGATATTACTGCTCCAGGAAAAATACTCACATTTTTACCTATGCGCGCTCCTTCCATAATAGTAACATTAGATCCTATCCAACTTCCTTCTCCTATCACAACATTATTATGAATAGTGGTAAAAGGTTCTATTACTACATTCTTTGCAATTTTTGCACCTGGATGAACGTATGCTAACGGTTGATTCATATTAGTTATTTTTTACTTTAACGATTTGCGCCATGATCTCAGCTTCTGACACTAGTTTTCCGTTTGCATACGCTTTTGCCTGCATTACACAAATCCCTCTACGAATTGGTGCTATAAGATCAAGCTTAAAAATAAGTGTATCCCCAGGTACCACTTGATGCTTGTAGCGCACATTATCTATTTTTAATAAATAGGTTAGATAATTCTCTGGATCAGGAACTGTGCTTAATACCAGAATTCCTCCTGTTTGTGCCATTGCCTCAATTTGTAAAACTCCTGGCATTACTGGTGAGCCTGGAAAATGTCCTACAAAAAACGGCTCATTCATAGTCACATTTTTCACACCTATCACATGCTTTTCAGTGAGCTCTAAAATTCTATCTACTAATAAAAATGGAGGCCTATGTGGAAGCATTTCCATTATTTGATTGATATCCTTAACAGGTTTAGCATGCAAATCCACATCTGGAACGTAGTTTCTACGTTCATTCTTTATAATTTTTTGCAGTTTTTTTGCAAACTGAGTATTCACAAAGTGGCCTGGCTTATTTGCTATAATTTTACCCTTTAAGCGAGTACCTACTAGTGCAAGATCCCCGATAACATCTAGCAGTTTATGACGGGCCGCTTCATTTGCATGGTGCAAGGTTAAATTATCTAATATACCATTAGGTTTGACTGAAATGTTATCTTTATTAAATGCAACCTTGAGTTTTTCCATAGTACTTTGAGATAGCTCTTTATCTACATATACAATGGCATTATTTAGGTCTCCACCTTTAATGAGACCATGTTCAAGGAGCATTTCAATCTCATGTAAGAAGCTAAAAGTTCTACTATCAGAAATTTCTGATTTGAATTCTGAAAGGTTTGAGATACTAGCATTCTGTGTTCCTAAAACCTTTGTTCCAAAATCAACCATGGTTGTAACTTGATACTCATCTGCTGGCATCAATATAATCTCACTTCCTGTTTCTTCATCTCGGTACGTTATAATTTCTTTTACAACATACTCATCCCTTTCTGCTTCTTGCTCAATTATTCCTGCATTTTCAAGTGCTTCTACAAAAAACTTAGAAGACCCATCCATTATAGGAGGTTCTGAAGCATTAAGCTCTATAATTAAGTTATCTACTTCTAAACCTACACAAGCAGCTAGGACATGCTCCGTTGTTTGGATAGATACATCACCTTTCTCTAAGTTAGTACCCCGCTGTGTGTTAGTCACTAAAGAAGCATCGGCAGCAATAACTGGCATACCTTCTAAATCAACTCTTTTAAACTGGTAGCCGTGATTTTCTGGTGCAGGTTTAAAAGTCATTGTAACTTCTGCACCTGTGTGCAGTCCCACTCCTTTTAGACTCACATCCTTAGCGATTGTTTTTTGTTTTGCTAAAGCTTCACTCATTTTTTGATTTGTTTTTCTAATTTATTGACTGCCTTAGCAATCTTAGGTAAGTTTTTAAAGTATACATAGGATCTATTCCAATCTGCATAGTTGAAAGAAGGAGAACCTTGTAATGTTTCGTCATCTTTTATGTTACGACCTATTCCAGATTGAGCTTGAATACGCACACGATCACCAATGGTTAAATGACCAGCGATTCCTACTTGACCACCTATAAGGCAGTGTTTTCCAATTTTTGTTGAGCCAGCAACTCCTGTCTGCGCTGCGATTGCTGTATGCGCTCCTATTTCAACATTGTGAGCGATTTGAATTTGATTATCTAATTTGACACCTTCATGTATAACAGTAGAACCTAATGTCGCTCGATCTATAGTTGTTCCAGCCCCTATATCAACGTGATCTGCTATTATCACATTTCCCGTTTGTGGAACTTTTGAATACTCTCCTTTATCATTTGGAGTAAAACCAAAACCATCTGCCCCTACAATAGCACCACTATGTATATACACAGTATTACCTATCACACTATCAGAGTATACCTTAGATCCTGCAAAAAGCACACAATTATCCCCTATCGTTACATTATCACCCACATACACATTCGGATAAATTTTTACATTATTTCCTATTATTACATTCTCTCCTATGTAGGAGAAAGCACCAAGATATAATGAGTCACCATATTTAGCTGTATCCGAAATAAAGCAGGGCTGTTCAATACCCGTTTTATTAAGCTTTACTTGGTTATAATATTCTAGCAATTTAGAAAAGGACTTATAGGCATCCTCAACTCTTATGAGAGTTGTTTTAATATCACTCTCTGCCACGAAGTCACTATTAACGATAGTGATACTTGCATTTGTAGAATAAATGAATGATGCATACTTAGGGTTTGCTAGAAAAGTTAGAGAACCTGGTACTCCTTCTTCTATTTTGGCGAGTTTGGAAACTTCTACTTCAGGGTCACCTTCTACGGTGCCTTCGAGAATTCCTGCAATTTGAGCGGCGGTGAATTTCATTACTCACAAAAATAGGAAAAATTAACCTTTGACTTTTGGGTAACAGAGATAGTTTTTTACGACCTCCTTAGTAAGTGACTTTAAACTAAGCTGGTCACTAGCTTTTACAACATCAATTATTTTTCCATTATTGAGAAGAATATTGATTCCTCCCTTTTTATAATTATAAGCTTGATTTGAAATGGTTCCAGCAAATACAAAATAAGATGCTTCATCTTCTGAAATTCTATACGTATCCATAAGCATTGCTTTGTGGAGTGCTATTTTTGATTTTTTAAAAGGTTTTTTTCGGATTTTCACCTTTAGCAAATCTCTTTCAATCACACACTTGGACAATTCAGAAAGCACAAAATCTTCATGACTACACCATTCTTTCATAGCCGAAATAATATCATAGTCGTCTAATTGAGAAAAAATATCCAGGCTTTTTTCAATATTCTCAACGCCTATCCTATAATTTAAAAAATGGGATAAGGCAGCACTAGAATGTAATTGCACTCCACTATGAGACAACTCCTTTGCTCTTTTTAATACTCTAGTAATTAATTGCTCTGCAACAATACCTGTTTTATGTAAATAAACCTGCCAGTACATGAGCCTACGGGCTACTAGAAATTTTTCTACGGTGTAAATACCTTTTTCTTCTACAACGAGTTCATCATCTTTTACATTAAGCATTGCGACAATGCGCTCAGTATTTATATTACCTTCGGCCATACCCGTGTAAAAGCTATCTCGTTTAAGATAGTCTGTTCTATCCATATCAAGTTGTCCAGATACTAGTTGATTTAAGAAGGCACGATGGTACGTGCCTTTAAAAATTTGAATAGCCAGCGTTAAACTTCCGTTAAACTCTTCATTTAAAGACTCCATAAAAAGGAGGGAAATATGCTCATGATTGACTCCTTCTACAATACTATGTTCCATAGCATGTGAGAATGGACCATGCCCAATATCATGTAGTAATATAGCGATTAGAACACCATTTTTTTCTTCCTCAGAAATAGTAACTCCCTTATCTACAAGCACTTTTAAGGCTTTTTGCATAACTCCTAAACAACCTATGGCATGTTGAAATCGAGTGTGGTGCGCTCCTGGATAAACTAGATACGAGAGCCCCATTTGAGAGATACGTCTCAATCGTTGAAAATACTTGTGCTGGATAAGATCAAATATGACCCCATTTGGGATAGTAATAAACCCGTAAATAGGGTCGTTAATTATTGTAGTTTTGTTAGAACTGGAAACTGATGCCAATTTGTTGTGGTTTTTTAATTCCGCTTTCGCGAAAGCTTGATTACTTCAAAGATAAGCCTTAAAATGCTACTTACACCTTACCTGTTTTACATTCACGATGGTTAGGAAACTGAACTAATTAGGCATACACAAATAATTACATTTTATTAAAAAGATATAATCACATATGAGCAACATACAAATACTTTGGGTAGATGATGAAATTGATTTACTAAAACCACATATTTTATTTCTTGAGAAGAAAAATTACAGCGTTACTACTTGTGATAATGGTGCAGAAGCAGTGGAAATGATAGACGAAAAGAATTTTGATATCATTTTCTTAGATGAAAATATGCCTGGATTGACGGGATTAGAAACGCTCAGCGAAATTAAAAACAAAAGAGAAAGCGTACCTATAGTAATGATCACTAAGAGTGAAGAAGAATACATTATGGAAGAAGCTATCGGTTCCAAAATTGTTGATTACCTTATAAAGCCTGTTAATCCAAATCAAATTCTTTTAAGTCTCAAGAAAAACTTAGATCACAGTAGACTGATTAGCCAGAAAACCACTTCATCTTACCAACAAGAGTTTCGTAAAATTGCGATGGATCTTTCTATGGTGAATAGCTTTGAAGAGTGGGCAGAGCTCTATCAAAAGCTTATTTATTGGGAAATGGAGCTAGAAGGCATTGAAGATACAGGTATGTTTGAAATTCTTGAGTCACAAAAGGTTGAGGCAAATAATCAGTTCTGCAAATTTGTAGATAAAAACTATAGAGATTGGTTTGATGGTCACGACGCTCCTACAATGTCTCATACGCTATTTAAAAATAAGGTAGCTCCTCACATAAAAACTGGGAAGCCTACGCTATTTGTGGTAATAGATAATTTAAGGTACGATCAATGGAAAGCATTTGAGCCACATTTACAATCCTACTATAAGAAAACATACGAAACCCCTTACTATAGTATTTTACCAACAGCAACACAATATGCACGTAATTCAATATTTTCTGGACTCATGCCGGCAGATATGAAAAAAAAGCATCCAGATTTATGGCTGGATGATACAGATGAAGGCGGTAAGAACATGCACGAAGCAGACTTTTTAGAAGCGCAACTCAAAAGACTATCGCTGGATGTAAAATGGGAATATCATAAAATTACCAATCTTAAAAAAGGAAAAAAACTAGCAGATAATTTTAAGTCACAAAAAGAAAATGATCTGACTGTGGTCGTATATAATTTTGTGGATATGCTCTCTCACTCAAAAACAGAAATGGAAGTGATTAAAGAACTTGCTAGTAATGATAAATCGTACAGATCTCTTACAGAAAGTTGGTTTAAAAACTCCCCTTTACTTGAGATGATACAACAGGCTCAAGAAATGGGAATGAAATTAATTATTACCACAGACCATGGAACTATTAATGTCAAGAATCCTTCAAAAGTGATTGGAGATAAGAATACTAGCCTTAATTTACGTTATAAAACCGGAAAGAGTTTAACTTATGAAAATAAAGAGGTTTTTGCTGCAGAAGACCCAAGAACTATTCATTTACCCACAATAAATATGAGTAGTTCTTTCATATTTGCAAAAGGGGATCTATTTTTTGCTTACCCTAATAATTTTAATCATTATGTAGGTTATTATCGAAACACATATCAACACGGGGGCGTAAGTTTAGAGGAGATGATTATACCATTCGTAGTGATGGAACCAAAATAATATACTATTAAGTCCCAACCTCCTACTTAACATATATGCCCCTTTTAACCAATTACAATGTAGACCTTTTATAATAATAATTAATGCAAACTACGTATACACTTTCTCAAATAGATCAAGTTGCCAAAGAGATTATTACGAAATCAAAAAGTAAAACTTTATTGTTTTATGGAGAAATGGGAGCTGGAAAAACCACGCTTATAAAATCAATCTTAAAACAATTAGGGGTGGAAGCTTCTTCGAGCAGTCCCACTTTTTCAATTGTAAATGAACATGTTTCTAATACAGGTGAGCAAATATATCATTTTGATTTCTACCGTATTAAACAAGAAGAGGAGGCATTAGATATTGGTTTTGAAGAGTATATTTATCAAGGAGATTGGATATTCATAGAATGGCCAGAAAAAATAAGAAACTACATTCCAAAAGATTCTCAATCTGTTTCAATGATGTCTATAAATGAAAGAGAGAGGGCGTTTGAATTAAATTAAAGACTAGCAGCAAATTAAAAATTAGTATCTTAATGTGTTGTTAATCTTTTTATTCATTTTAACATTACTTTAAACAGAATATCAGTATACTGACACTTGCTTTTAATTTTCATCGTGAAATTTAATAAGTAACTCGCTAAAAAATATTTCTTTATACCTAAACAGTAAAGGATGCAGGATAAACAGTCAGTAATCGATCATCTCAAAAAAAAACATAAGTCAAAATCAAGAATTTTAGCTACAGGTACAATAATAGCCCTTATAATAGCATTGTCTCCTTTGTTTTTTTACTCCTACTTAATCATTCCATCAGAGGTTTCTTATAAAACATTTCTAGGAACGATTCAAAGTAATTACTATCAAGATGTTCAAGTATTATTTTGGGTATTATTTGGTAAGCTAGCTCCTTTTATGTTGCTAGTTATATGGTTTTTTACTTGCAAACACTGGTGGTATCATGTTATTCTTATACCTATGAGCATGTACATTGTTCAAATAGTGGTGACTTTAAATGATGATTTACAATTTACAGACAGTAAGGAAATTATCTTTATCATACCTATCATAGCTCTAATTGCTACTTTATCGTATACGATTAGAATTAACATATTTGATCGCATTTACGGTGTAGATTTAAGCCAAGAATTTAAACGCGTAAAATGGAATGGTAAAATTGTAAAAATTCCAGCAGATTCAAATTTGGATCTACCAGAAGTTCATGATAATGAAGAATTCAAAGAATAGAGTTTTGGTGTTTATAAATAAAAAGAGTTTTATTTATATATCCTTCTTTAAGTTAGGCATTTAGGCATCCTTATGCATAAAAGCCTGTTTTTTAAGCAATTCCTCTTCTGTCTCAACGTGATCATCATCAGGCACACAACAATCTACTGGACAAACAGCGGCACATTGTGGTTCTTCATGAAAGCCTTTGCACTCAGTGCATTTATCAGGAATGATGTAGTAAACCTCATCACTTATAGGTTCTTGAGCATCATTAGCGTCTACTTCTTTTCCATTAGGCAACACAACAGATCCATCTAGATCTGTACCATCGGCATAGCGCCAGTCATCTGCTCCTTCATAGATAGCTGTGTTAGGACATTCTGGCTCGCAAGCCCCACAGTTTATACATTCGTCTGTTATGATAATTGCCATAGGTTTCTTTTTGGGTAACTTTGCACAAAAATAACGCCTAGACCGCGATTTGCCAAAACGATATGACGCTTCAACAAAGAATTAACGCTTTTTCAGAATTAGGTAAGTTTTTAAGCCAGTTCTCAAGAGAAACCATCTCACAAAAGGAAGGGGTGCCTTACAATGATCTGTTTTTTGATGGTATGATACATCAAATAAAACTTGCACAGCAATCTAATGGATGGTTTACTAAGGAAAATGTTTTATTTGCTATTGAAGGCTGGGCAAATACTTTAACAGAAGAAAACCTTACAAAATGGCTAATTCCTTACAAAGAAAGGTTTCCAAAACAACAATCAGCTAAGATTATCGCCGTTATCATGGCTGGAAATATACCACTAGTTGGTTTTCACGACTTCTTATGCGTAATAATTACGGGTCATAATTTTATAGGAAAACAGTCCAGTAACGATAAGCATCTCCTCCCCTTTTTAGCTAAATATCTAGAATATGCAGCTAATGGATTTAAAGGCAGGATTAACTTTACTGAGGAGAAATTGCCAGCACATGATGCTGTCATAGCAACTGGTAGTGATAATACGGCACGTTATTTTGAATATTATTTTGGTAAAAAACCAAATATCATTCGGAAAAATCGAAACTCAGTAGCTGTTTTGACTGGTAAGGAAACTAGTGAAGAACTCCAGAAACTATCTGAAGATGTATTTAGGTATTTTGGGTTAGGCTGCCGTAATGTTTCAAAATTATTTGTACCTGAAGGCTACAATTTTGACAACCTCTTTAAGGCAATTTATTCTTGGAATAGACTTATGAATGTAGCAAAATATGCAAATAATTATGATTACAACAAAGCCGTGTACCTCATGAGTCTATTTGACCTTTTGGAAAATGGCTTTCTAATGTTAAAGGAAGATAAGAACTACGGCTCCCCTATCGCAACACTTTTTTACGAAACTTATATTTCTCAAGAAAGTCTAGAACAACAACTTCTCTCAGATAAAGATAAAATACAGTGTGTGGTAAGTAATCGCTTTCGCGAAAGCGGAATAAAAACAATCGTCCCCTTTGGTAAAACTCAAAAACCCAATCTTGAGGACTACGCTGATGATGTGGATACAATTGCATTTTTATTAAACATTTAGCCAATAAATTATCAATTTGCCTCTTGGTATTTCTCCACTTTTGGGCATCTTTGTAATGTAAAAAAAGTACCAAATGAAAAAGCACAATTTTAGCGCAGGACCTTGTATATTACCTCAAGAAGTTTTTCAAGAAGCCTCAGAAGCGATATTAAATTTTAACAACTCTGGTCTTTCTATTCTAGAAATTTCACATAGAAGTAAGGACTTTGTTGACGTTATGGATGAGGCTAGAAACCTTGCTTTAGAGTTACTTAATTTAGAAGGAAAAGGCTATAAAGCGTTATTCCTACAAGGTGGTGCAAGTACCCAATTCTTAATGGTGGCCTACAATATTCTTCAAAACAAAGCGGGATATATTAACACAGGTACATGGAGTGATAAAGCCATTAAGGAAGCAAAACTATTTGGTGAAGTTGCTCAAGTTGCCTCAAGTAAGGATGCAAACTATAACTATATCCCAAAAGGTTTTATGCTACCTGAAGATCTAGACTACCTACACCTTACTAGCAACAATACGATATTTGGTACACAAATTAAACATTTTCCTAAAGTAGACTGTCCACTCATATGCGATATGAGTAGTGATATTTTCTCTAGAGATATTGACTTTGGCCAGTTTGATTTAATTTATGCAGGAGCTCAAAAAAATATGGGCCCAGCAGGTACAACACTTGTCGTACTAAGGGAGGACATTTTAGGGAAAGTTACCAGACAAATCCCTTCAATGCTCAATTACCAGACACATATAAGCAAAGGAAGTATGTTCAATACACCTCCAGTATATGCGGTATATGTGTCAATGCTTACCATGAGGTGGCTTAAGAAACTAGGAGGTATTAGCGCTATAGAAGAAATTAATGATCGCAAAGCTACACTCCTATACAGTGAGATAGATCTGAACCCTCTTTTTAAAGGTTTTGCTGCAGAAGAGGATCGCTCTACCATGAATGCTACATTTTCTCTAACGGACGGTGACTTAAAAGAAACCTTTGACGCAATGTGGAAAGAAGCAGGAATTAACGGTCTTAACGGTCACAGAAGTGTAGGAGGTTATAGAGCTTCTATGTACAATGCCCTCTCAATGGATAGCGTAGGAGTACTTGTTGACGTCATGAGTGAGCTAGAAAGAAAGGCTTAATAGTAAGTATCCTCTAATATAAATAAATACTGAACTTCTCTTTTTATAAAAGAGATATAATAAAATTTTTATGAAAGTATTAGCTAACGACGGTATATCACAAACAGGGATAGATTCACTTGAAGCTGCAGGCTTCGAAGTTATCACGACAAATGTTGCCCAAGATCAACTTGAAAATTTCATCAATAGCAATGCAATAGATGTTATTCTTGTACGTAGTGCAACGACGGTACGTAAAGAGCTTATTGATGCATGCCCTTCCATTAAAGTAGTAGGTCGTGGTGGTGTTGGCATGGATAATATTGATGTGCAATATGCTAGAGATAAAGGGCTAGACGTAATTAATACACCGGCAGCATCTTCTGCTTCTGTAGCTGAGCTTGTTTTTGCTCATTTGTATACAGGAGTCCGTTTTTTGTATGATTCAAATAGAAATATGCCTCTTGATGGAGATACAAAATTTAAGAACCTTAAAAAAGCGTACGCAAAAGGTATAGAGCTTAGAGGTAAAACGATAGGTATCATTGGTTTTGGGCGCATAGGTCAAGAGACTGCAAAGATTGCTTTAGGAGTAGGCATGAAAGTTATTTACAGTGACCCATTCATGGATAAAGCCTCTGTGACCGTTCCTTTTTTTGATGGACAATCGGTTACATGTCATTTTTCTTCCATTTCAAAGGAAGAACTCTTAAAAGAATCAGACTTTATATCACTCCATATTCCAGCGCAAAAGGAATACGTTATTGGAAAAAAAGAGCTGGAATTAATGAAAGATGGAGCGGGCATCGTAAATGCCGCCAGAGGTGGTGTTTTAGATGAAGTAGCGCTTCTAGCCTCATTAGACTCTGGTAAAATTTCTTTTGCAGGTTTAGACGTTTTTGAAAATGAACCTACACCAGCAGTTCAAGTTTTAATGCATCCTAAAGTTAGTCTTACACCACATATAGGTGCTGCTACAAGTGGTGCTCAAGATAGAATAGGCACTGAACTTGCTGAGCAGATTATAGCAATTTTAAATTAAAAAAATTGAACTATTATATTTTAAAAACCGCCCGCGTGGCGGTTTTTGATAGCATCTAATGTGGTATTTAATTTGTACCTTTTACCATTATTTAACTAAATACAATCAATAATGGCAGGATTACTAGATCTTTTGAATAGTGACTTAGGCAAAAGCCTTATAAGTGGTGCAAGTGCAAAATCAAATACTTCAGAGCAAAAAACAGCAGATGTATTGAGCATGGCATTACCAGTACTCATGGGTGCTATGAAAAAAAATGTGCAAACACCCCAAGGAGCAGCTGGTCTAATGGGCGCGTTGTCTAATAAGCATAATGGAGGTATTTTAGAAAGTATAGGAGATATTATGGGTAATGGGGGTCCAGATGAAGGCCTTATGTCTGATGGTGCAGGTATTCTAAAACATCTTTTAGGCGGTAAGCAATCAAATGTTGAAAATGCTTTAAGCGCAAAGTCTGGGGTTGACCCAAACTCTATTGCTCAAATATTAAAAGTAGCCGCGCCTATTCTTATGGGAGTATTAGGAAAACAAACTAAAGATTCCAATATTAATGATGGAAATGGCATGAATGCTCTTTTAGGAAGTATGCTTGGAGGACAACCAAAGGAAAACCAAAGTTTAATTACCACCCTTCTAGATTCAGACGGAGACGGAAGCATACTTGATGATGTTGCAGGTATGGTACTAGGTAGTAACAAGAAAAAAGGAGGATTAGGAGGTCTTTTAGGAGGACTGTTTGGAAAATAAAAACTTCACATTTTATAAGTATTACTAAAAGGCACTCTTGATAAGAGTGCCTTTTTTGGTATTATATACTTGGTTTATAAGAATCTAAATAAGCTAATTCTTCTAGATTTTACTCATATCAAATTGACACAAAGCCTCTTGTATTCGTTAATATGAAGACAAAGTATCTATTATCTCTATTTTTTATTCCTATTTTTAAAATTATGAGAAAGATACTCTTCATACTACTTCTTACAGTAATGGTCATAGGTTGTGCAACTACAAATACTAAGATAGATAGTGCTAGCAATTCTAAAAACGTGAATGACACCATCCGTATTGTAAACGATAGCTTAGAATACGAAATATTGATTATAGAACCTGGTTTTAACAACTGGCTTGTTACTCAACCGCCCAGAGGGTTTTACGGGCAACAATATCTAGAAACACGTAATAAAATTACGGTTACTAACTTCAATAATCGTGTTTTACAACCTTCTATTTATGATCCTAACTTATATATCCAACAGATCAACTATGATAATTTTACAGATTATGGATACGAAGTAAATTATCTATTATTTAATTGGTTTGAATTTTTTCAAGAACGATATAATCAGAAACTCCGATAATTGTATTTTTGCAGCGCTATGAAAAACTTTAAAAAGCGCTGGGAGATAACTCAAAACTGGCAATTCATCCACATTATCCTCGGTCTAATCGCTACTCTTTTTTCGGCTTATCTTATAAGTCGAGTCATCATCAATAATTTTTTTGAACAAAATTCAATTCCCTATTTTTTTGTTTTAATCTTGGGCATTTTAATTATTTCATTTTTAATAATAAAGCTCACACTTTGGCTATTTTCTAAACTTTATAAGAGGTGGGGCGTTACGTACCGTTGGGAACTCATTGCGATGTTTCTAGTATTTGCAATTACTGGCTCTACAGCTGGTAAACTATCTGACCCACTCATGGAGCTTGTAGGCTTAGATAAAACAGTTGTGAGTGGATGGATATACTGGCCTGTTAGAATTCTGTTAATCTTCCCCATTTATCAAGTGCTTTTGGTATTTTTCGGATGGATTTTTGGACAGTTTGCATTTTTTAAAGCATTTGCAATAAAAATGGTATCTAGAATAGGTTTAGGCTTTTTATTTTCAACATAATTTTGAATAACAGCAAGCATATAATTAATAGATGTATAGCACTTTTCGTGCTAATTGCCTTTTTGTTACCTGCTGTAGTAAATTTTGCACATGCAGTTAGTGACCATCAACACTATGAAACATGTGCTACCTCAGATACACATGTACATGCCTCTTCATTAGATTGTGACCTTGGTGACATGCAGATGGTAAAAGTAGGGGTATACGCTTTCGCGAAAACGGAATCACTTTTACCGCAACAGTTCTTCAGAGCAACTCTTTACCTTCCAACAAAAGGTTACATAGAAATACCTACATCTACAACTAACCGAGGCCCTCCATTTTGTTAATTATTGAAGAAAACTCAATCATTAACAAAATAATTTATTATGAAATTTAAAATATGCCTATGCCTCTTTGTGCTAGGTACTACAACTGTATTTGCACAAAACTGCACTTACACATTATCTGGATATATCATAGACTTACATGATAATACGGTTTTAGAAAACGCAACTGTAATTGTTGCGGGATCTGAAGAATCTGCAACCACAAATGCAGAAGGTAAATATATGATTTCTGGCTTGTGCAAAGCAACCTATAATCTACAGGTGTCACATCCAGAATGTGAAACTCAAGCTGTTAAGGTTGCGGTAAACGGTAACACCACACGTAATATAAATATGGAACACCATCTAGAAACTTTAGGTGGTGTAGAACTTATAGCGCACGCGCACAAATCAAAAAGTAAGACTGCAACAGAACAAGTAATTTCTCATGATGTGTTACAAGCTAATAGTGCAGCTTCGCTGGGGGATGCGTTAAGTCAATTGAGTGGCATATCATCTCTAAATACGGGTAACACTGTTGTAAAGCCAGTGATACAAGGTTTACACAGTAGCCGCGTAGTTATGATTACTAGCGGTACCAGATTGGAGGATCAAGAATGGGGTGTAGAACATGCACCAAATATTGATGTGAATGCTGCTGGAGAGGTTACTGTTATTAAGGGCGCAGCTGGATTACAGTACGGTGGTGATGCTGTAGGAGGCACCATAATTATAGAACCTGAAACTATTCCAGTTAAAGATACATTGTACGGTCGCATACTTCTTACTGGCGCTTCTAATGGTCGTGGTGGCTCATTAGCAACTGCCCTCACAAAATCTTTTAACAATGGTTGGTACGCTAGCGTAAATAGCAGCGTCAAACGTTTTGGTGATTTTGAAGCTCCGGATTATGTTTTGAGTAACACAGCAGCCTCCGAAGAAAATTTTGCAGCACGAATAGGATTTAATAAATATAGATTTGGTCTTGAAGGAAGCTACTCTATTTTTGATAAAACCTCTGGGATTTTACGCTCCTCACACCTAGGCGGCGCAGAAGATCTTGTAATTGCAATTAACAGAGAAGAACCATTTGTTGTAAGAGATTTTACCTATAATATAAATTCTCCTTATCAAGATGTAAAACATCAAATCGCAAAAGTAAATGGATTTTACCGCTTTGAGAGTTTTGGAAAGCTAAAAGCGCAATACGATTATCAACGTAATGATAGATTAGAATTTGATGTGAGGCGTGATAGTGATGACACTAGACCATCTATTGATTTACAATTAGAAACAGTAAGCGCTCAAGTAGATTTTGAGTATACGGCAGACAATACAGTTACTGCAAAAGTTGGAATATCTGGTAGCTATGCAAAGCATTTCCCTAATCCTAATACGGGTGTGAGACGATTAATTCCTGACTATCAAGCTCAGGATTTTGGGATGTATCTTTTGGGCTCAAAGCAGTTTGATAATCTTACAATAGAAGGAGGGGTACGATTGGACTATAATCGAATCCTTGCTGAAAAATTTTATACAAAATCTCTTTGGGAAGAGAGGGGATACGATATAGATTTTACAGAATTTGAACGCCAAGAAATAGGAGAACAAATTTTTACAAAACCAGATTTTACCTACCTTAATTTTTCAGGAACTCTAGGAGGTGCTTATGAACTGAATGATAAAGATAATATTGCAATTAACTATGCAATCGCTTCAAGATCACCTAATATTTCAGAGCTTTTTAGCGACGGTTTACATCAAAGTGCAGCAAGAATAGAAATTGGAGATTTAAGATTTGATAAAGAAGTTGCTCATAAATTTTCTATAAACTTTACCCATGACACAGATAATTGGACTTTTACTGTAGCTCCCTTTGCTAATTTTATTGAAGATTTTATACTAATTGAACCTACCGCTGTTCAAAGAACCATACGAGGTAGCTTTCAAGTTGGGACCTATAGACAAACACAAGCAAGGCTACTAGGTTTTGACATAGATAATCGCATACAATTGCGTGACAATCTTATGATAACTAATCAATTTTCGCTAGTTAAAGGTAAAGATATATCACTAGATAGGCCTCTTATTGATATCCCAGCTGCAAGTACTCGTAACGCTATAAGTTATGAAATTCCTAAAGCTAATAATTTAAAAATTAAACTAGAAAGCAATTATGTTTTTAGGCAAAATGAATTCCCTAACAATAATTTTCAGGTCTTTTTACCTCAAACAGAAACTTTTGAAATTGTAGATGTTAGTACTCCACCAGATGGCTATCACCTCCTAAATTTTAGAGGTGATATAGACTTAAAATTAACTGAAAAATCTACACTAAACTTAGGCCTGATGGTTAATAATATTTTTAACACTTCTTACAGAGAGTATCTGAATAGACAACGTTACTATGCAGATGATATAGGAAGAAATATTTTACTACAAATACGTTTTGATTTTTAAAATTTCGCTTTCGCGAAAGCGGAAGCACCAACAACAATTAATCCTAATATTATAAAACAAAAAATAACATATCATGAAAAAAATAATTTATTTTACTACAGTTCTTTTTATATCACTTACAATATTTTCTTGTATAGATAATGATGATGATGGTTTAATACCTCAAGTTATTAATGAAGAAGAGGTTATATCAACAGTACAAATTACTCTCACAAATACTGTAGATGGAGAGGTTATTGTCTTGAGATCTGTAGATACTGATGGTGAAGGTGGAGATGAACCTGTAATTACCGTTTCTGATAATCTTGATGCAAATACAAATTATACATCTAGAATTCAATTTTTAAACGAAACCGTATCTCCAGCAGAGAATATAACTGAAGAGGTTGAAGAAGAAGCTCTCGAGCATCAAATTATTTTTACAGTTCAAACCTCTTTAGATACGAATATTACTTATAGTAATTTTGATTCAAATGGAAATCCGTTAGGAACTGAAATAGCTCTAGTTACAGGTAACCCTAGTGCAGGAAATATAACAGTAACCTTGCGCCATGAACCTTCAAAACCAAATGATGGTACCTTAAACGGTGCTGGAGGAGAAACAGATGCGCAAGTTGTGTTCCCAGTAATTATAGAATAAGAAATTTCTATAAATCAATAAAAAGTCCTATTAGCTCCAATGAAGCTAATAGGACTTTTTCTTTAAGTTAGAATTCACAAAAGTGTTGTGTTATTCTTTTTCTGGCTTTGCAAAAAGATCCATCACTGCTCTACCTAAAAACTCCACTACATCGCCAGCTATGAGACCCTCAACACCGTATTGATTTACGGCAATATCTGCAGCTAGTCCATGCAAATAAACTCCCATTATAGTCGCTTCCAATGGTTTGTAATTTTGAGCAAGTAACCCTGTAATTGCTCCAGTGAGCACATCACCTGTACCGGCTGTAGACAGGCCTGGGTTACCCGTTGTGTTTATATGGTAGTTTCCTTCATAAATAGTTATTGTATGTGCTCCTTTTATTGCTAAAATCACATTGTATTTCTTAGCAAATTTTGCAGTTTTTTCAAGTTTATCAAAATCATCTTTCCACTTCCCTACTAGTCGCTCTAACTCTCCTGGATGCGGTGTAAATATCGAAAGTTCTGGAACTTCATCCATCAAGTCTGGTCTTCTTGAAATACAATTAATCGCATCTGCATCAATTATAATAGGGGATTTTTGAGTTTTAAGGAATGCTTGCATTGCACTTATAGTTTTCTCGTCAGTTCCCATTCCAGGACCAATACCTATTGCGGTTGCTTCCGTTTGAAAATCAATTTCTTCAAACACTTTACCATTAAAATTATCTGTCTCAACCATAATTTCTGGAAGTGCTGTTTGCAATATAGACACCCCTATTTGAGGAACATAAGCGGTGACTAAACCACTTCCTGCTCTGGATGCAGCTTTACAAGCAAGCGTTACTGCTCCCATTTTACCAAAACTTCCACCTATAATCATACTATGACCAAACATTCCCTTGTGTGAGAATTGAGATCTGCCACGATAGAGTTTCTGTATATCTTGTTTACCTACGAGTACGGCATCTGTATTCAAATTTGATAAAAACTCAGGATCCAACCCAATATCTATAGTATCCCACATCTGCACATATTTACCAGTATCTGGTAAAAAGAAAGCAAGTTTTGGTGACATGAAACTTAACACAAATGTTGCATTAATAACTACATCATCTTGATCAAGCCCCTTATGTGCGTACATTCCTGATGGCATATCTATAGAGAGGGTGTATGCTTTAGATTGATTAATCTTTACAAACAACTCTTTGACCCAATCATCAGGACATCGATTTAATCCTATCCCAAAAATGGCATCTACCACGATATCTTGCGGGCTTATCTCAGGAAAATCATTTTTATCTTTGATGAGTTCTGGCCATTTTTTTACTTCGCTTTTAAGTTCATCGTAAGCAAGCAAGAAATCTGGTGAACGCTTTTCACTGCAGTTTACAATATAAGTATCTACGTTATAACCATTCTTAAGTAGTAATCTCGCTATAACAAGACCATCTCCGCCATTATTTCCTATACCGCAAAAAACTTTAATAGGTACTGGTTGCCCTTGTAATCTCTGATGTATCCACTCATACACATATCCACCAGCGCGTTCCATTAAATTATAGGATGGAATTCCTTCCTTTGCTATAGTTGCTTTATCTGCAGCGTAAATTTGTTCTGGAGTATAAATTTTCATAAATAAATTTTGAATGAATCCATTTTGATATCAAAATGAAAAAAAGTTAGGCGTTTTTAAAGAAAACCTTTAGTTAACCACATATGCAAAATTATAGTACTTAAGGCTGTTAGGAGAATACTTTAGACGAAAATTAGCGAATCAATAAATATCTGCCCTATTATGTCTCATCTAATTAATTTATCAGTTTGTGATTTTTTAATTAAAATTTATAGTTACTAAAAGATATTTACTTCTATAAAAAAACCCGAATGTTTAGATTCGGGTTTTTCAAAATTTATTAATAAATAAAGAAGTTAATCATTATTGTATTTCTCTGCATATCGTTTCCAAAGTCTTGTCTGATGAGACTCTAGGCTAATATCGCGTCCTTGTATAAAAGCTCTGGAAAGTTGGTTTGTACGCATGTCTAATGCATTCCCATCACTTATAAAAAGTGTTGCATCTTTGCCTACTTCTAAAGTTCCTGTTGTATTAGAAATTCCCATAATTTTTGCTGGATTCTCTGTAATCATTTTAAGGGCATCTTCATCACTCATTCCAAATTGCGTTACTTGTCCCGCATAAAAAGGAAGGTTACGTACCTGCCAGTATTCGGCATCATAACCTAAAGCTACAGTGACACCTGCGTCCATAAGTAACTTTGGCATTCTATAAGGTAAATCATAGTCATGATCTTCCATGGATGGTAGTCCCTGAACTCTTTGTAAAATCACTGGAATATTTGCAGCTACGAGTTCGCTGGCTACTTTATAAGCTTGATACCCACCAACTAATACAATGTTTTTAAGATCATACGCTTTCGCGAAAGCGATAACATCTAAAATCTGTCGTTGATCATTTGCAGAAATATATACCTTTTGAGTACCATCAAAAACGCCTTTCATAGCCTGATAAGGTAAGTTTGTAATCCTACTGCCTCCTTGGTATGCCTTAGCATTTGAAAAGAAATTTTTTACAGTTTGTACCTCTTCTGCATATTTCTTGCTAGGCTTAAAACCGGGCTCCTCGCCTAGCCACCAGCGCCCTCTTGTCATTGTATTAGGCCAGTCAAGAAATATACCTTCGTCTGTTTTATAAGCAGCGTCTTCCCAATTCCAAGCATCAAGTTGCACGACAGATGAAGATCCTGAAATCATACCTCCAACTGGACGTATTTGCGCTAATAGAACTCCGTTAGGGCGCATACTTTCTACAACTTTTGACTCTGCGTTATACGCAATGATACCTCTTACGTGAGGTATAAAATCTCCTATCTCATCATCATCATTAGATTGCCTTACAGCACCTACCTCTACGAGGCCTAATGTAGTGTTTGTCGCGATAAATCCAGGGTAAACATGCTTTCCTTGCGCGTTGATCACCTCTCCTTTTGTAGCAGTACTATTACTTTCTACAGAAGTGATTTTTCCATTTTCAAAAATAATTGTTGCATTTTTGATAACATCACCGTTACCTAAGTGTGCTGTGGCCCCTGTTATAGTGTAAGCAGTAGCTTGGGTATCTGCAGGGGTTTGTTGTCCATAAGCTGTTGTTCCAAAAATGAAAACTACAGCTACGAGTATTCTATATAATGCTTTCATATTAGTATAGTGTTTTTTCTGTATCACAATGCATACGTTGCTTTTCTTTCTTTTTTGCTGGAGTTGTTTTCAAGCCTTTATTCTTTGCTGCAATCATCATTGCAGTAAGTTGAGCTTTCTCTTGTGCAACTGTTTTGCGTAGTGATTTATCCTTTTCTATATCAAAGTATACTGCTCCTTCTATGATTGTTTTTTCTGCCCTTGCTTTAATACTTAAAGGATGGTCTGACCAAACAACTACATCACCATCTTTCCCAACTTTAATACTTCCTACTTTATCATCCATTTTTAAAAGTTTTGCAGGATTTAAAGTGACCATTTTCCAAACATCTTCTTCTGATACTCCTCCATATTTATGGATTTTAGCGGCTTCTTGATTCAAACGTCTTGACATTTCCCCATCATCAGAATTTATAGCTACCGTAACTCCAGCATTATGCATTATTGCAGCATTGTAAGGTATTGCATCATTTACCTCATACTTATAAGCCCACCAATCTGAGAAGGTAGAACCACCGGCTCCATGAGCTGCCATTTTATCGGCTACTTTATATCCTTCAAGAATATGTGTAAACGTATCAACGTTGAAGCCAAATTGCTCTGCAACTTTCATCGTCATATTTATCTCACTCTGAACATAAGAGTGGCATGAAATTAAGCGATCCATATTCAAAATTTCTACTATAGTTTCCATTTCCTCATCAATACGATAAGGCTGTCCACTATTTTTCTTCTTCTCATATTCACGAGCTCTCGTAAAATAATCTACAAATACCTGCTCCACTCCCATTCTTGTTTGTGGGAATCGAGAATAACTATTCCAGTTAGCTTGTTTAACGTTCTCACCTAGTGCAAATTTGATACGTTTTTTATCTTTAAGAACCATTTCGTCTATAGCTGCTCCCCATTTAAGTTTCATCACAGCAGATTGCCCTCCAATAGGATTTGCAGATCCATGCAACAATTGTATTGAAGTTACACCTCCCGCAAGATTTCTATAAATATCAGAATCATCTGGATTTACAACATCATACATGCGTACCTCTGCCGTAGAATTATGTCCCGCTTCATTTATGGCAAAAGCTGCAATATGTGAATGCTCATCTACAATTCCAGAAGTGAGGTGCTTTCCAGTACCATCTACTTGCATCGCACCATTTGCTTTTAGGCCTTTACCTATCGCGCTTATTTTTCCGTTTTTAATAAGTACATCTGTATTTTTTAAAATGCCTTCTGCTTCATTAGTCCAAACGGTCGCGTTTGTAATTAAAATAGTTTGAGAAGTAGGTTGTGACTGGTACCCAAATGCCATGTTAGGGAAAGTTAATGGCATAATGTCTACTGTTTCTTTATCCTCTTTGCCTTTCTTATCTTCTTTACTTTTTAGTGCTGTTTTTGTTGAAGAAAATGATTTTTCACTTCCATCTGCTAGTACAGCTTTCCCATTAAGTCCCTCTGCAGCGGCACGAGCAATAAGCCTTACAAATTTTCCTTCTGCTTTCGCAAAAACAAGCGTCATCCAATCATCTTTATAAGAAAACTCACTAGCAATTTTTTCTGATCCTTTTTTGAGAGTTGCCTTAGGTTTTTCTGTAGAATTTTCAATTTCTAAGGTATAGGACATGCCATCTATTTCAATAGCATAAGAGCCATCAATATCAACTGTGGTCATATCTTTAAAAACCTTCTTTTTCCCTTGAATCCAATGCTCGTAAAGTTTTGTATCCTCTTCGAAAATTTCATCTGAAGTTATCATAAAATTAGCCCAAGCACCTTTCGTCAACGTTCCTACTTTTCCGGATTGTCCAATTAGTCTGGCAGGAATTGTAGTAAGCGCTTCGAGAGCTTTTTCTTTTGATAGACCATATTTTATGGCTTTCATTAAATGCTTTTTAAAATCTTTTGGAGATTTGTGTGAAAAGGTAGTAAGCGCAAAAGTTACTCCAGCGTCCTGCAACGCTTTTGGGTTTGTAGGTGCTTGATTCCAATGCTTCATGTCTGAGAGTGCTACATACTCTGCTGCATATGGATTTTCCATATCGAAGGCATCAGGAAATTTGAGTGGTAAAATCAAAGTTCTATTCATTTCTTTAACTTCACCTATTCTTTTATATTCATCTCCTCCAGCCACGATTACGTAATTGATATCAAATTCATCTCCAATGCGATCAATTCGTAAGTCATCATAAAGCCCTTCGCCTTCAAAGAATTGAGGGAGTGCTTTATTTCGCGAAAGCGCTTCTAAAGAAAGATCTTTCGTCTCTATATTTCCTTTCTCATACCAGTCTAAATCATGCTGTACCTGACGTAATAAAGCCGTTGCTCCCATTTTTGAAGTAGGGTATGACTGGTTAGAGGTATTACTTTTATCAAACGAAAAATATTGACCAAATTGATCTTCTAAAATGCGTTGCGCTTTTGTACCATCGTTATTAAGTGCTATTAAAGCACCTGTACCACGTGCAATACCATCGTGTTGATGCGTTGCTACCACTCCAAATCCAGCCTCGAGAAACTCACTTGCTTTTTTTGTATCATACTTAAAATCATCGTACCCATTCTGCTCTGCACGTATATGGTCATTCCAATAATGGCCTTCGCGGGTATTATCGTATTGAGATCCACGGCCACCTCCAGATTCTCTTTTTGGTGCTTTAATACCGAAGTCTGTATAGATGTCTATAAATGAAGAGTATATGTGTTTACCATTAAGATCTATACGTAACGCATTGTCCGGAATCTCAACTGATCTCCCAACAGCGGTTACCTTTCCGTCTTGAACCACAAGGGTGCCTTTTTTAATAATTTCTGATGGTGATGTGTGAATGGTGGCGTTTGTAAAAACCGTGAAATTTTCATTTGTAGATTTTACACCACCGTTAGCAGGAAAGTACTCTTGACCAAAGACTGATAACGAACAAGAGACTAATCCAAAAAAGAGTAGTTTTTTAAAGAACATGTTTATTAAATTGATTAGCTACTAAAGATAAAGAGCGTTGCTAGCAAGCGAGAGGCTTTAGGAAAATTTTAAGAGACTTTAACATCAAAACGTATTTGGAAATTGCTTGTCATAATTTACAAGCAACGCTACCATATAGCTGTAACTTAAAAGTCCTGCAGGTTGATTGTTTGCTTTTAAATAATTACCATATAATAAGTCAAAAATAGGTTCTAATGGGTTATCCATCTCATCCCAAAAAGCACGCGAGTCTTGATAATTTGCGAGAATACCTAAATTCATACAACTCTTAAGTTCTTCTCCTAGCTCTGCATCTCTACTATATACATCATTTATACAATAGCGTAATGCAAATATGCTACCCGAATACTGGAAATAAAGATCTTCATTATGTAGTGTAGCCATTACTGCAATAAAGTTTGCTTCATTTTCTTTTGCAAAACCTAGTTGATGCGCTTGCTCGTGGCAAGAAACTACAGGCCAACGGTGAGGAGGAATCATTCCGTTAATTTGAGCTTCGTTTGTAATAGGATTCAAGTAACCGCTATATCCCATAATAGAAAGTGGATATCTCCATAAAGAATTTTTAATACTCGGTGGAGGATAATTTAGTTTTGGGAATTTTTCTTGTAGTGACTTATATCCGTATAAGGTTTGTTTAAAAACTTCCCTACGGTAAGCTTCTAAATCACCCTTCCCAAAACTAACTTTAAGACTATCACTTACAGAAAGTTTTCTATGAAGTATATTACTTCGTTCAATCAGTTTTACTGTAACTGCTACTAACTCCTCTGTAGTATATTCATTCTCAACACCAATAGCTTTGTGTAAAGGCTGCCTATAATAATTCATCCCCCATAACAAGTGAAATGCAAAATAGATCACAGAGAGCACGGCACATCCTTTAATTAAAAATGACTTATAGGTTTTGAACCTGTGCGTTACAAGTTTTATTATTTCGCTTAAAGCGAAAAGAATAACTGCAAAGTATAACAGATCTCCAAAAGAAAATGGAAGCCAGCCAAGGGCATACCTAAACCCTTTTGAAAGTATCGGGTATAATCCATTACTATACCATTCTTCTATTAATGTAGGATATTTTGCTAGTAAGCGAACGAGAAGCATCTGTAATGGCAGTGCTAAAGCAATAATAATATAGGTGCGGTTCTTTTTCAAAAGTAGATTTATGTCACAATGTTACTTTAAATTTTATTAAACAGTTATTTTCGAATTGTATTTTAGTAAAAAATTAAAGAATGGAAGTGTTTTTAGAGTTTATTGGAAATATAAAATGGTGGGTTTGGGTGATATTATTTCTAATTATACTGGGGATTTACGATGCTTTTGTTCAAAAAAGACACATTATATTACGCAATTTTCCAATTGTGGGCCACTTCCGATATCTGCTAGAAAGTATTGGTCCAGAACTGCGTCAATATATCGTGGCAAATAACCGTGAAGAACTACCTTTTAATCGTATAGAGCGCGGTTGGATCTACGCAAGTGCAAAAAATGAAAATAATTATGAAGGTTTTGGGACAGATCGTGACATCACTCAATCGCAATATATTTTTATAAATAATGCCATGATGCCCTTTAAAGTGGAAGACAATCACCCTAATGCTAAGGATCCCTATTTTTTAGCTTGCGCAAAGGTTATGGGTGCAGGTAGACGTGACCGCCCTTACAGACCGAGCTCTGTCATAAATGTAAGTGCGATGAGTTATGGAAGCCTATCTGCAAAGGCAGTAGAATCTCTTAATCGTGGCTGTTCAAAGGCTTATGCTTATCACAATACAGGAGAAGGAGGTCTCTCATCTTATCACAAAACAGGCAGTGATGTTGTTTTTCATTTTGGAACAGGATATTTTGGAGTACGTGCTGAAGATGGCAATTTCTCCATGGAAAAAATGAAAAATTTGGTTGCAAAAAACCCACAAATCAGAGCCATAGAGGTTAAACTCTCGCAAGGAGCCAAGCCTGGAAAAGGAGGAGTACTACCTGGGTCAAAAATCACAGAAGAAATTGCAGAAATACGGGGTGTAAAAGTAGGAGAAGATGTTCTTTCTCCACCTAACCACAAGGCGTTTAATAATGTTCCAGAACTCATACAGTTTGTTGAGGAAATTGCTTCAGAAACTGGATTGCCTGTGGGTATAAAGGCTGCTATAGGAAAGCTAGAATCTTGGAAAGAGCTCGCAGATATCATGAAAACGACAGGTAAGGGACCAGATTTTATCACTATAGATGGCGGCGAAGGAGGAACGGGTGCAGCTCCGCCAAGCTTTGCAGATCATGTTGCTTTACCTTGGGTATATGGATTTTCAGACATCTATAAAATATTTAAAGAACGTCAACTTACAGAACGGATTGTTTTTATAGGCTCTGGTAAACTTGGCTTTCCTGCAAAAGCTGCTATGGCATTTGCTATGGGAGTTGATTGTATTAATGTAGCTCGCGAGGCTATGCTTGCAGTAGGTTGTATACAAGCTAAAGTTTGCCATAATAATACGTGTCCTACAGGTATAGCTACACAAAGTAAATGGTTACAAAGAGGAATTAATATTCCAGATAAGGCAGAGCGCACACACTATTATTTCAAGAATTTTAAAAAGGAATTATTAGAGATTACACGCGCTTGTGGGTATGAGCATCCTTGCCAATTAACAATGGATGATGTGGATATCAATTTAGGAGATAAAAGTCTTACACAAACACTAGCTGATGTTTATTCATACCATAAAGTTCCAGTCCCATTTAAAAACACCAAAACGTTGATGAAATGTCCTGACCTAGGTGGTAATTATAATCGTAAAGAGGTCGCAAAGTCAATAGATCAAGATGATGTAAGATATTAAAATAAATAGAATCCTATTTTTTATCAAAAAAATCAGCGAGATATCTAGCGTCTTTTGAAACACCCCCCAAGGTTGCAGATCCTCTAGTATATAGCCAAGGAAGTCCTATAAAATATAGACCTTCAATAGAACTTACACCTCTATAGTTTTCTGGATATCCATGGTGGTCCAGTGCCAATCCATCAATCCAAGTAAAATTAGGGCGATACCCTGTTGCCCAAACTATATTTTGAATAGATGATACGGTAGTATTCGTAAAACGTATTTTTTTACCCTCTGCATCTTTTGTCCTTCCCACTGGTATCACATTGTTTCTAGATAAGATACCTTTGACATCTACTCCTATCACGGGTTGGGTAACTCCACTTAGAACTCTTCCTACCCAGCTGTATTTATTGTAGCGTAAAAACCCAATTCTAGTAAACCACCACCATAATGTTTTACCCAAAAATTGTTGCGGCAACGTTTTTACTTTAGTGTCACCAGAAAAGTATACAGTTCTAGATGAATCTCTAGAAATCTCATCCAGAATTTGATATCCAGAGTCACCTCCACCTACAACTAAAGCATCACCGTCTTTTAATTGGTGAACGCCTTTATAGTAATTACTGTGAAATTGAAGTACGTTTTTTGAAATTTTAGTATTGCATGGAGGTGTGTAGGGTATATGAAAAGGACCTGTTGCTACAACAACGTTCTTACTCTCATAAATACCGTCATTAAATTTAATGTAAAATTTATCTTTCTTTTTACTAACCGATGTGACGAGTGTATTCAATTTAATTGGAATTTCATACTCCTCAACATATTTTTTAAAATAGGCTGCTACTTCATATTTTGATGGATAATGTCCTTTTGGAGCATCAAAATTTAAACCGGGTAAATGGTTAAATTCAGTTGGTGTGAATAATTTTAGAGAATCCCATCTATTAATCCAAGATGCACCCACTTCCTTCTTACTATCAATAACTATAAATTTCCTCCCTAGTTTTTTAAGATGGTATGCTATTGATAAGCCAGCTTGCGCCCCCCCAATTACTACATAATCAAACATCATTTTTTTTAATTTTGCGCAAAAGTAACTACTTCAATTTCAACTGATGCCAAACAACTAAAATAAAATACCTCTTTCAAAAGTATTTGCCAGTAAAGGTAAAACCCGTTATGTTTGTTACATCCTAGTTTAGATAACCCAAAATCTACTTCTCCTATGACACAAGATATAGTGAACCTTGCATTTAATTTACTACCCGCTATCATTGTAGCTTTAGTATCGTACTACTTCTTTAATCAATACACAAAAGAGCAGGAGGGTCGCCGCAGGTTTTTATTACATCAAAACAATCAGAAAGCTGCGTTACCACAAAGGTTACAAGCATATGAGCGTCTCACATTATTTCTAGAACGCATCTCCCCAGGAAAGCTATTAACACGTGTAAAACCTTATAATGAAGATCCTAATGATTATGAATCATTACTGTTACGTACTATAGAGGAAGAGTTTGATCATAATCTCGCACAGCAAATTTATGTAACTCAAGAGTGTTGGAATGTTATTCGCACCTCCAAGAGCACTACAGCAGCTATCATTAGAAAAACAAATATGAGCTCAAAAATAACTACTAGTGACCAGTTAAGAGAAACGCTTTTACGTGACCTTATTGATAAAGCAGCTCCTAGCGAGTTAGGCCTAGAATTCATTAAGCAAGAGGTGAGTGAAATAATTTAATCTACTCTGAGTTAAGTCAAATCACAATGCTTTGATTTTCTGTAAATAATCGAGTTCTTTCCCTGTAAGATCCTTTTTTATACTTTCAAGCAAATGCTGATTTTCTGTATTGCTTAGAACACTACTCAATAGTTTTCTTGAATTTTCTCTAAACCGCCATACATGATGAACGCTTGCTTCTACAAGATTCTTGAGGCTCTGTTTTTCAAAAGACTGTAATTGATTTAAGTATCTAAATGCATTTTCTCTTAATTGATAAGGCTTTGCTGGGTCAGTGTAATCTATTAATTCTTGATAACGGGTAACAGATTCATGGGGTTTAAAGTTAGGCGTAGCTAGTGATAACGTAAGCCACAGAGTTCTAATATTTCCATCTGCAAAACCATAGGTTGCACCCATAAAATCAAGAAGTTTATGTTGCGCTTTGACATTGTTACGTTGCTTATAATAAACCCAAAGTTTAAAAAAGGCTTGTTCCTTTGTAACGTAACTAGAATCACTAAGTAATTTATGAAAATCCTTTTCTAATTGTTCAGGAACCTCATTCAAAGAGGTAGCGATTCCCTGACGTATATAAATGTTTGAGCTTTCTATTGCTTTTTTATAAATGGGCAATACGGACTGTGTGGACTCGTCTGAAATTTGATAAATAGCTTCTTGACCTAAATAATCATTACAACTTTCTATCGCATCCATAAGTTGAATATATTTTGAAGAAAGCGGTCTCATCCTAGCAGATTGTAATTCAAAATACTGCTGCATAAATTTGCTTTTTTTAAGGGCTTGCAAAGCGTCTTCTGATTGAAATGCAGATTGATTAAGCCAATTTTTTTTAAAATCTGAAAGGTCTATTTCTGTAAAGGAAGCTACCTCAGCCATAAACTCTGTAGTAGTAACGTTTTGATATGCATATTTTTTTAAATAAGACTGAACCGCTTTCGCGAAAGCGTCCTCCCCTACCTTTTCTTTTAAGATATGTAAGGCCCAAGCCCCTTTTTGATAATATGTCAAACTACTACCACCTGCAGACAATAACTTTTCACCTTTTCCTTGATCGCTTAATTCACGTAACTGTTCTGCAGTCTCAAAAAGCTTGAAATAAAAATAGTCATCCCCAAAAATTTCTCTTTCTGCCAGCAAGGCATAGTAAGTAGCAAACCCCTCTTGTAACCAATGATGCTCACTTTTTGTTTCTGTTACTAAATCTCCAAACCATTGATGGGCTAGCTCGTGAGCATTCACATTCACGTAGTTGCGATCTGTAAACCCAATAGAATCGACCATAAAATTATCTGAAAAGATGGTACAACTTGCGTTCTCCATTCCCGCATATAGGAAATCCTTGACCGGTACTTGTTTATAAGTAGCAAATGGAAATGGCACTCCTATTTCAGATTCTAAAAAATTGAAAATTTGTTTCGAATACTTGTAAGTAGAGGCGACTTTTAGAGAATCTTCTGGGTAATAATAATACTCTAAAGGAATTCCAGAACTACTTATTTCACTCTCGTGTAAGTACTCCCCTAGTACGAGTCCAACCAGATAACTAGAGATAGGTTTTTCCATATCAAAAGTAGAGAGTATACTTCCATTAGGCCCGCGCTCTTGACTAAATCTACCATTAGAAACTGCTACTTCTTCAGTGGAATGACGAAGCGAAATATCAAATTCTATTTTATCATTCATATCATCTATACTGGGCAACCAGTGAGAGGTGTACTTTCCTTGACCTTGTGTCCAAAATTGAGTTTTAGTTTCATTCTTTACAAAATAAGCCGCTTGCCTAGGAGTGGCTTCGTAAGAGAAGAACACTTCATATCTCTTTCCTTTTTTAAAATTATCAAAGAATGTAATATTGTCTTTAGTTGCTGTTACTCGTATTTGTGAAGGTGCTGTTTTCCCCTTCAATTGCATATTTTTAGCGTCTAGGGAAACCTCATTTGCGTTTTCTAGCATTTTAAAAACCATGTTTACTTTACCAGAAATAGTTTCATTTTCTACGTTTAGCTCCAAAGTTGCTGCGATCTTTTGCACATCCACAATACTTGTCTGTGGAGAGATTTCTTGAGAATACGCTTTCGCGAAAGCGAATACTAAAACAATAAATAACCAGCTGTGTTTCATATTTCAAAAATAACAACTTTTAAGCCACGCTATTCTTAATTGTAAATTTTGAATTAAAGGAAGTAACTTAGCAGTTATGAATCCCACATTTCTTCAAAAACCTATTGACTATCTCAAAGGAGTAGGTCCTAACCGGGCAGATTTACTACGATCTGAATTGGGAATTCAGACCTATCAAGATTTGATGCATTTTTTTCCAAACAGATACATTGATAAAACAACCTACTATACCATATCACAACTTGAACGCAATAGCGCAGATGTTCAGATTATAGGAAAAATCACAAGTATAAAAATGGTGGAAGGTAAAGGACGGAGACTTGTTGCTACATTTAAAGATGATGGAGGGAAAATGGATTTAGTATGGTTCCGGGGTCATAAGTGGATTAGAGAAAGTTTGAAATTAAATACTCCATATGTGATTTTTGGAAAGCTCAATTATTACAATGGCACCTTTTCTATGCCACATCCAGAAATAGAATTGCTTAAAGAACATGAGCAAAATATACGTTCTGCGATGCAACCTGTATATCCCTCTACTGAAAAACTTGCTGGAAGAGGAATCACTAATAAGGTTGTAAATTCTATCATGCAATCACTTTTTAAAGAGGCAAACAATCACCTATATGAAAGTTTATCAAAGCCTATTCTCTCTGAGCTTAAACTCATGTCAAAACGAGATGCGTTATTAAACATTCATTTCCCTCAATCTCAAGAACATCTAGCCCGTGCACAGTACCGTTTAAAATTTGAAGAATTTTTTTATATACAATTACAACTAGCCTTTAAGAATATAAATCATCGGTCTAAAATAAAAGGGTATCCATTTGAGAAAGTAGGATCACTTTTTACAACATTTTATAATAACCACCTTCCTTTTGAGCTAACTAATGCTCAAAAAAGAGTAGTCAAAGAAATACGCTATGATCTGGGTACAAATGCACAGATGAATAGACTTTTACAAGGAGATGTAGGGTCAGGTAAAACCATAGTCGCACTTTTGTCTATGATTATTGCTTTAGATAATAATTATCAAGCTTGTTTAATGGCGCCCACAGCCATACTAGCTGTACAACACTATACGGGACTAGTTGATTTATGTAAAGACTTGAATATCACAATCGCATTACTACAAGGTTCTACAAAAACTTCAGAACGCAAGAAAATACATGAACAATTAGAAAATGGGGAGCTAAATATATTAGTTGGTACGCATGCGCTATTAGAAGATAAAGTAAAATTTAAAAATCTTGGGCTCGCTGTAATAGATGAACAACATCGTTTTGGTGTTAAGCAACGTAGTAAATTATGGCACAAAAATGAGTTTCCTCCTCATGTGCTCGTCATGACTGCTACACCTATACCCCGTACACTTGCCATGACCGTTTATGGAGATTTAGACGTAAGTATAATTGATGAGTTACCGCCAGGGAGAAAAACTATAAAAACAGTACATCGCTATGATGCAAATAGACTAAAGGTGTTTAGATTCATTAAAGATGAAATTGAATTAGGGAGACAGGTTTATATAGTTTATCCATTAATTCAAGAAAGTGAGGCTATGGACTATAAAGATTTAATGGATGGTTATGAGAGTATCTCCCGAGAATTTCCAAAACCTCAATATCAAATTTCTATTGTTCACGGTAAAATGAAACCTGATGATAAGGATATTGAAATGAACCGATTTATCAAAGGTGAAACTCAAATTATGGTTGCCACAACCGTTATTGAGGTAGGAGTAAATGTTCCTAATGCATCCGTTATGATTATTGAAAGTGCAGAACGCTTTGGTTTAAGCCAGCTACATCAGTTACGTGGCCGCGTGGGGCGTGGAGCTGAGCAAAGCTATTGTATTTTAATGACTAGCCACAAATTATCAAGTGATAGTAAGGTGAGACTGGAAACTATGACTCGTACTAATGATGGCTTTGAAATAGCAGAGGTAGATTTAAAACTTAGAGGTCCGGGAGACATTACAGGAACGCAACAAAGTGGAGTCCTTAACTTGAAAATAGCTGATATCATTAAAGATAATGACATCTTAAAGATTGCAAGAAGTTATGCCTGGTCAGTCGTAAAGGATGATCCCAAATTTCAAAAAGAAGAAAATCAAATTATTCGCTTTATGTATGCACAGATGATGAAGTTCAAGAATATTTGGAGTTATATATCTTAATAAATTGTTTTGTGAAAAAAGGCCCGCAATTTAATTGCGGGCCTTTTTACTATCATAAAAATTGAACATTATTGTTTAATAAATTTCTTTTGTATTGTACGCTGTCCATCAGATATTTTAACGATGTATAGACCTGACTCTAGAGAAGGAAACTCTTTTCTGTTCTGGAAACGACCAGTTGACACTTGCTGTCCTAGCATGTTAAATAAACTATAATCTACTACACGTTTATCTGCTAGCTGCAAAACTAAAACAGATGCTTGCTCTTTGACCTGTAAATCAAACACAGCTTTTTCTGAGCTTAGAGTTCCCTCTGCTTTAACACCAGTTTGTGATGTAGCTGATGCTCTACTTGCTGAAATATTAATGGTATAATCCTCTACCTCTCCGTAACTAAATGCTTCACATGCTGTTGGATTTCCATTCCATTTCATTGCAACACGCATTCTTGTCATCCCTGTCATAGCAGATGAAGGAATATTAAAATTATAAGATAAATTTCCAGAGCTAGACGTTGATCCCATTACAACCTTCTCACCAGTTTCAAAAGTGGCATCCTGATTAAAATCAATCCAAACTGCCCAGTTTTCTGTGTATGATTGTCCAGAAAAACCTACACTTAATATAATTGTATTAGATCCATATCCAAGTGTAGCTGTTTGAGACATAAAATCACCATAACCACCATTAGATCCTGATGAATTGGTCATCCCCCCTAAACTCACTAAATCAATAAACTCATAACTTGCGTTTGATCCACTAGCATTACAATACACTAGAGGTTCTGGATCTGGTATAGGTGTTGATGAGTTTCCATCAAAGGTATGTGCACCTAGATCAGAAAATGTATTTGATACAAACGAATCCCATTCTGCTATTGTGTATGTAGTATTAGGTGCAGCTACAGTGCTTTTCCTTCTAAGCGTTTTATCCTTCCCGAAGTTTGCACTTCCTCCATTAAATACACCTACAACATCTATAAGTATTCCATTTTTAAAAAGACCTATAGCGTCGTTTCCATTAAAACTTAAAGCACTGTTTGAGGTGCTTACGTCTGCATTATTTATAATCCCACTAGATGCACTGCTGTTTGCAATAACAAATACAGAAGTATTAGCTACGATTCCAGAAAGGCTATAACCAGTACTCCAACTGCCTGCTCCGTTAGTTTGCTTACGTAGCTCATATCCATCTAAATTTACGTTAGCACTTGTAAAGTTTGCAATCTCAATAGCTTTGTTATAAGAAGAACCCTCCACATATTCAGAAATAAACAAAGAATCTACGACATCAACACCACCGTCACCGCCGGTAGTATTTCCAAAACGATCTTCTGCCTGCACTCCACCCCAAATAGATGTTGCAAATGCAGGATTATCGATAAAGGGATTTCTATTACCTTGAATACCCGCTAAGATACTATTACGGTTGTCTTCAAAATCACTTACTGGATCCTCTGCATTCCATTGTAGAAAAAGATCAATCATACCTGTATCGCCTGAAATAGAATTACCTACGCCTACCACAGATGGTAAGCATCTGTTTCCATAACGCACATACATAAAGAGCACCATACGAGCCACATCTCCTTTCCACTCATCTCCAGGATAAAAATAGCCCTGTGGAGTAATCCCAGCCACTCCAGATCCATCTGCAAATCTTCTATTACTGCGAGAAGAATTTAATTCAATGTCTGCAGGTCTTATGTGATGGGCATCTGCCCCAGCACCTGTTGTGCCTAGATTAGGGTTTCCTAACGATTTAGGGTATACGTGCTCACGATTCCATTGTCCTGCACTACCGCCATTATTGTTTTTACTTCTTGAACGATCTGTCTTACTATTTCCATCTGTATCATTAGAACCGTAGATAAGCAATACATTATTACTATTCTGAGGATCAAGATCTGCCGCCTTTAAGGCTTCCCAAACTCCTGGAGTATAACTCAAAAAAGTAGTATGAGTATTTGTAACTTTAGTCGCCAGTTCATTTTTAAGGTTTTGGCCACTCAATGATATATCAACATCATTATAGTAGGGTGGCGCTTGCGCGAAAATTAATGTTGTTACAAAAACGTAACATAAAAAAAGTAATTGTTTCTTCATAACTGAACTTAATTTAATGCTTATTACACCTTAAAAAAGGATAACCATTTGTTGTTTAGATAGATGAGATTTTCATCATATTCAGGTCAATATATTCCAGTTTGTAAAATTGTATATTACTTTAATGTTATGTTTAAGATATTTTTTTTACATAATGTTAAGAAAGCTTAGGTTAAAGAAAAAAAGGCCATTCTGAATGAGTATCAAATTTTCGCCGAAAGGCATAAATTAACGATGAGATAACACACTACACGCTTTGCCTACTAGTGATCTTGTTCTATCTTTGACACCTCAAAAATTGCAACGCATTTATGAAAATTTCTTACAACTGGCTCAAACAATTTATTGATATAGACTGGTCTGCTGAAAAGACTGGAGAGCTGCTCACAGATTTAGGACTAGAGATCGAAGGGATACAAGCCTACCATAGTGTCAAAGGTGGACTTGAAGGTATTGTCATAGGACATATTCTTACATGTGAGCAACATAGCAATGCAGATAGACTAAAGGTTACAACTGTAGATATAGGAGGAGATGCTCCTGTACAGATTGTTTGTGGAGCTAAGAATGTTGCTGCAGGTCAAAAAGTACCTGTAGCTACTATAGGAACTACGTTATATACTCAAGAAGGTGAGGCTTGGACAATAAAAAAAGGAAAAATTAGAGGAGAAGAGTCTCATGGTATGATATGCGCAGAAGATGAGCTTGGTCTCGGAAACAGCCATGATGGTATTATGGTTCTTGATGATGCACTTATTCCGGGAACTGCAGCTGCAGCTGTGTTTGACATCGAAAATGACCAAGTTTTTGAAATAGGCCTAACACCCAACCGAGCAGATGCTATGAGCCACTGGGGTGTTGCTAGAGATCTAAAAGCAGGTTTATTACAGCATGAAATAAACAAAGCACTTATTACTCCCTCTACCTCTTCTTTTAAAATCGAAAAACGTCTTAATAAAATAGATGTAGAAGTACTAGATGGCGAGAAAGCGCCTAGGTATGCTGGCGTAGTCATTAGTGGCCTTAAGGTCACAGATTCACCAGAATGGTTACAGCATAAATTAAAAGCGATAGGGTTGTCTCCCATAAATAATATTGTAGATGTTACAAACTATGTTTTGCACGAATTAGGACAGCCATTGCACGCCTTCGATTTGAATAAAATTGCAGAAAATAAAATTGAAGTAAAAACGCTCGAGGCAGGTACTAAATTTACCACACTGGACGGAATAGAAAGAGAACTTCACGAAGAAGATCTTATGATTTGTGATGGAGAGAAACCCATGTGTATTGCTGGAGTTTTTGGAGGAGCAGATAGCGGTGTGACTGAAGCAACACAGTCAATTTTCTTAGAAAGCGCTTACTTTAACCCTGTTTCTATACGCAAAACAGCAAAACGACATGGTCTCAATACAGATGCATCTTTTCGTTTTGAACGAGGCATTGATCCTAATATAACAGAATACGCACTTACTCGTGCGGCTATCTTAATGATGGAAGTTGCCGGTGGAGAAATTACTAGTGAGATTGTAGACATTTACCCTAAGAAAATAGAGGACCAACAGGTTTTTCTCAACTTTGATAATGCTACTAAGCTTATTGGAGAAGAACTTCCAAGAGAGGTTATAAAAAGTATTTTAATGTCACTTGACATTAAAATAAATAACGTTACAGAAAGTGGGATCGGTATGACAATTCCAGCGTTTCGAAATGACGTTACCAGAGAAGCAGATGTTATTGAAGAAATTTTGCGTGTATATGGATATAATAATATCAACTTTGGAAATAAACTCAATGCTACGGTCTCAACCTCATCAAGGTTTGAAGATCATAAAATAACTAATGTAATAGGTAATCAACTTGCTTCACTCGGTTTTTATGAGATGATGGCAAATAGTCTTACAACTCCGAGCTACAGTACTCTATCAACAAATATAAATGAGCATCATCACGTTGAAATGCTAAACCCGCTTGGAAAAGAATTAAGTGTCTTAAGACAGTCTATGTTATTCTCCGGACTAGAGGCTATTTCATATAATGTAAACAGACGCAGAAGCAATGTTAAGCTATTTGAATTTGGGAAAACGTATCATAATTATAGTGATGGGTATCAAGAGGACAAACACTTGACGTTATTTGTTACGGGTCACAAAACAGAAGAAACTTGGTCAAGCAATAATGAAAGCACTAATTTCTTTTATTTAAAAGGTATCGTCAGTTCTATTTTTGAAAAATTAGGAATAAACAAATTAAAATCATCTGTAGCAATAAATGACATGTACTCAGATGCTATGGGCCTTTCCTTAGGTAAAAAACAATTAGTTACTTATGGTAAAGTAAGTAAAGCTGTTCTCAAGAAATTTGATCTAACGCAAGACGTTTATTTTGCTGATTTTAACTGGGATTACGTTTTGGAAATCGCTGCTCGAACTGATATTAAATTTAAAGAGATCCCAAAATATCCTTCTGTACGTCGTGATTTTGCTTTGCTTTTAGACAAAAAAGTGAATTTTGAAGAGATTACAAACATTGCAAATCAAACTGAGAAAAAATTACTAAAAGAGGTAAATCTTTTTGACGTTTATGAAGGTGCAAATCTTCCTGATGGCAAAAAAAGCTATGCGGTAAGTTTTTTATTGCAAGATGAAAAAAGCACACTTACCGATAAGCAAATCGATAAAACAATGAGTAAATTACAGCAACGTTTTGAGAGAGAACTCGGCGCTACGCTACGTTAAACATTAGATTTTCCATAACATCCCAATGTTCATATTGAACATTGGGATGTTATGTTTTAAAGCACATTGTTTTATTTCTGCCCATTATTATGCTATTCTAACACTTTTCATCTAGTAAGTATTCATAAAAATTGAAAGTTGCACGTTGACTCTCAATGTTTTGTATTGTATATTTAAAACAAAAAATGCTATTATCTAGAACAAACATTCATGAAAAACTACTTCATGAACGTCGTAAGAGCGAAACAGAACAAAATATTCTAGACCAAGTACTTCAGGTTTTTGAAAATGACCGCTTTCGCGAAAGTGGAATTTTAAACACATTAAAAGATTCATCAACTATCGGTTATAATGTATTTAATTTTGACTTGCTTGCTACCGATCGAATCTTCCACATTAACCAAATTAAAAAGATTTGTGTGGATTATAGGCTTCGTTTTTTAGACACAAAATACTTTAAAGGTAAGTACCCTCAAGGTGTTCTGGATGAAATTAAATACTTAGAAAACAAACACGCTACTGAACTAAATGGCTATAAGATAATAGCCCCTTCAAAAATGTTTGTGCTAGAAAAATCAGATGATCCGCTACTTTTTGCTCCTATAGGTAATGGGTATTATTATTTGATTCACAAATGGGGTAATGATTTAAGCCCGTTACGTAAGTGCTGGGCCTGGTCATTTAAATCTTTTGAAAATCTTATTATAACAATGATTGTTTTGAGCCTTTTTGCAACTTGGTTCGTTCCAGATGGCCTTTTTACGAAAAATCAAGATACATCACAGGATGTAATGGTTTTTTTCTTTATGTTTAAATCCATTGCTGCGGTGGTTCTTTTTTATGGCTTTGCACTAGGAAAGAACTTCAATAAAGCTATATGGAATAGTAAATATGACAAAACAAAATAATATATGAGTATACTTTCTGACTCTCAATATGAGAAAATTCACACAGGATCTGCTATTGAAACTAAAAGGTTACAATCTATTTTAGAGGAACATGAAATTTCAAGCATCGTGCGTGACGATAACGAGAGTGCAAAATTAGGCGGGTACGCACTAGGTTCTCCCGACAACACAAGATTATTAGTAGGAAAACAAGATATTATAAAGGCTAAACGTATTGTTGCGTCAACACTCCAGGACTTTGAGAATAATGCTATTTCTGCATCAGAGTTAGAAAATTTAGCCCAAAATACAAAAGCTGAACCTAAAATCACATATACAAGCAAAAAAGCGTCTGCTCCTTCAGAAGCTAAAAAAATCTCTAAGGGACTTGCTTTCTTCTATTTTTCATTTATAGCATATTCCTTGTGGAGACTGTACCCTCTTCTTGAGGGTGAAGAATTACCAATGTGGCGTATAGCGATAAGTGGGGCCTTAATAATCTTTTGCCTATATAGATTAATAGAGTTTTTTAAAAAATAAATTAATTGTAAACTAAAAAAGCCCAAAACATATGAGTTTTGGGCTTTTTTAGTTTGTAAAATATATTAATACTTATACATACATCGCGTCACGCTGTTCCTTTATTTTTTTATCACTCATATACTCATCAAAGTTTATAAAGCGATCTATGACTCCTGTGGGTGTGAGCTCGATTACTCTGTTTCCTACGGTGCTAGCAAATTCATGATCGTGCGTTGTCAACATCACCGTGCCTTTAAAATTTTTGAGTGCATTATTAAAGGCTGTGATCGATTCTAAGTCTAGGTGGTTTGTAGGCTCGTCTACCATTAAGATATTAGCACGTTTCATCATCATACGAGAAATCATACAACGTACCTTCTCTCCTCCTGATAAAACATTTGATTTTTTAAGAGCTTCCTCTCCACTAAAAATCATTTTACCTAAAAAGCCTCTCAAAAACACTTCTTCACGTTCCTCTTCAGTCTGTGCGTATTGACGTAACCAATCTACCAAGTTTAAACTTCCATCTTGAAAGAATGAAGAGTTATCTAAAGGTAAGTACGATTGAGTGGTAGTTACTCCAAAATCGTAAGTACCAGCATCAGCCTTTTGATTGCCATTAATGATTTCATAAAATGCTTGTGTAGCACGGCTATCGCGAGAAAAGATTACAGCTTTATCTCCTTTATTAAGGTTGATATCAATATTCTTAAATAACACTTCTCCATCTAAGGAAGCAGATAGACCTGAACAACTAAATATTTGATCTCCTGCTTCTCTATCGCGATCAAAAATTATCCCTGGATAGCGACGGCTAGATGGCTTAATAGTTTCTATATCTAGCTTGTCGATCATCTTTTTACGAGATGTTGCTTGTTTTGACTTTGCCACATTTGCAGAAAATCGAGCGATAAATTCTTGTAATTCCTTTTTCTTTTCTTCTGCCTTTTTATTTTGTTGTGCACGCTGCCTAGCTGCTAATTGAGATGATTCATACCAAAAGGTATAATTCCCGCTATAATGTGTAATTTTATTGTGGTCTATATCTGAGATATGTGTACATACAGCGTCTAGAAAGTGACGGTCGTGAGAAACGACAATAACACAATTATCATAATTTGCTAAGAAATTTTCTAGCCAATTAATTGTTTCATAATCTAAGTCATTGGTAGGCTCATCCATAATGAGTACATCTGGATTTCCAAAAAGAGCTTGCGCAATCAATACACGAACACGTTGCTTACCGTCTAGATCTGCCATAGACGTAAAATGCAAATCTTCTTTAATTCCAAGGTTAGACAACATTACAGCAGCGTCTGTATCTGCATTCCAGCCGTTCATTTCTTCGAACTGTACCTGTAGCTCCCCTATTCTATCTGCATTTTCATCAGAATAATCTGCGTACAGTGCATCTATCTCTGCCTTAATCTTATATAAAGGCTTATTTCCCATCACTACAGTTTCAAGTACGTTATACTCATCATACGCGTAGTGATTTTGTTCTAAGACAGACATACGTTTTCCTGGCTCTAAATGTACGTGGCCAGAGGTAGGGTCTTGCTGCCCTGTAAGAATTTTTAAAAATGTAGACTTACCAGCACCATTAGCACCTATTATACCATAGCAATTACCTGAGGTGAATGAAGTATTTACTTCATCAAATAATACACGTTTACCAAATTGAACTGAAAGATTAGAAACTGATAACATAAAGCACCTTATTTTAAGCGTGCAAAAATACCTATAATTAAAGAAATATAATAGTACACAACCTAAAATGCTTTTAACTTCTCATTAACAACTACCCAAATTCATTAAAGTTACTTTTGAAAATACTGCAAACACCTTAGATGGTGTAAAGAAGTACTTGATTTATGAAATACGTTGCTGCCCTTATAATCATATTTACCCTCTGTAACAGTTGTGATTCTAGTGAATCTACAAAAGCCAACGGAACCTTTTTAAGTGGAGAGATTATCAATCCTGTCCAGAGCTATATATTGCTTTATAAAAATGAAAAAGTTACTGATAGTATTCCTCTTGATAGAAGAAATAAATTTTCGTATACTTTTTCAAATCTAGAAGAAGGACTTTACCGTTTTGTACACGGAGAGTTTCAATTACTACATATAGAAGAAGGAGATAGTTTACTACTACGTGTAAATACTAAAGAGTTTGATGAATCCCTTACATTTTCTGGCTATGGTGCTGCAAAAAATAATTTTCTAATAAATAAATTCTTACACTGGGAAGAAGAAAATAATTTCTTAAAACAACGATATCAGAAAAACCCTGAAAATTTTGAAAAGATGCTTGACTCCATGGCGATAGTTCATACACGGGGGCTCAATGAATTTCTTGCAAAAGAAAATTTTTCTGACAATTTTTCTGAAATAGCTTCTGCAGCAAGCGTGTTAGATAATTATCAGCGTAAAGAGTGGTATCCTTTTGCTAGGTATGGAGAAGATAAATATGAATTCATAAAAAATCTTAACCCTAATTTTTACAATTTTCGCGAAAGCGTAGATCTAAATAATAGAAATATTGAAGAGCTTTTTAGTTTTCAAAGGTATGTGAATAGTTATATGAATAACCTCGCATATATGGAATATGGAGATCAACATAATTTTGACAGAACTTCATATCTTCATAATCATCACAAAGTGAAAATGATAGATAGTCTTATCACTAATAGCAGGCAGAAAGAACGCATGCTCAAACAAGTTGCACGCATTTTTATCGCAAACAGTAATGACCTAAAGAAAGTTGATGCTCTTTTTGATGAAATAAAAGAAGTCTCCTCCTCTCAAGAAACTATCGAGGCTCTTAATGATACCTATGCAAATAATAAAAGTATGCAAGCTGGGAATAAAATTCCAAAACTTGCTGTCTTGAATACTGAGGGGAAAGCAAATATTATGAGTAAAGCTTTTGAAAGCCCTTCTGTATTATACTTTTGGTCTTATTTAAATTTACCTCATATGAAAAGCTCTCACCAAAAGGCTGCAGAACTACAAAAGAAGTATCCTGAGTTTAATTTTGTGGGAATAAATATAAATACAGAACAAGACACATGGCTTAAGCATTTACAAAAAAACGGCTATTCTTCTCAAAAAGAATTTCGATTTCTAAATCCTAAACAAGCTAGAAAGCAACTAGTAATCAATGATATAAATAAAACTATTGTCCTTGATAAAAATGGAACTATTTTAAATAGTCACGCAAATCTTCAAAATGCAAAATTTGAAAATGACTTAATAGCTTATTTAAAGTTATAGCTTTCATAAATTACCTTGCAAAAACAAGAAAGCCTTCAATTAGTAATTGAAGGCTTTCTTGTTTAAACTAGCGTCGCAGTTATTGATTTCCTTTCTCATAATCTGCAAGAAATTTTGCAAGACCACTATCTGTAAGTGGGTGTTTTAATAGTCCTTCTATAGAAGACAATGGGCCTGTCATGACATCTGCTCCTATTTTGGCACAGTCTATTACATGCATTGTGTGACGTACAGAGGCTGCTAGAATTTGAGTTTCAAACATATAATTATCGTAGATATGTCGTATTTCTGCAATAAGATTTAATCCATCTGTTGAGATATCATCTAATCTCCCTATAAAAGGAGAAACATAGGTTGCTCCAGCTTTTGCCGCTAGCAATGCTTGACCACTTGAAAACACCAGTGTGCAATTGGTTCTTATTCCCTTGTCACTAAAATATTTAATTGCCTTAATACCATCTTTTATCATAGGTACTTTCACTACAATTTGATCATGAAGTCTAGCGAGTTCTTCCCCTTCCTTAATCATATCATCGTACTCTGTAGAAATAACTTCTGCACTCACATCGCCAGTAACTATCTCACAGATATCCTTATAATGTTGTAATATATTATCTAGTCCTGTGATTCCTTCTTTTGCCATTAATGATGGGTTTGTTGTCACACCATCAAGAACTCCTAGATCTTGAGCCTCTCTAATTTGGTCAAGATTTGCGGTATCTATAAAAAATTTCATCGATTCGTTTTTGGTTATACACAAATGTAATCAAAACGTTAACCTTGTCCTTTTCTAATACTCTAATTGTTTGTTAACTACAGATCATAGTGGTTGAGTAATAACTTTTCATACCATGTATCCGGAAGTATCCTTTTAAGCGCTATACTAAAGCGTTGCATAAAAAATCCCACACGGTAATGCACTTTTGGATTTTTAGTCTTCATGATGCGATGTATAACCTTTGCCATCACAAGCGGGCTCATACCATCGTCTACATGTTTATCCATAAGAGAGAGCGTGTTTTTATAGTTTTCGCGATAGGGAGAGTCATCTAGTAATGGAGCATGATATCTACCAGCAGCAATGTTTGTAGCAAAATCTCCTGGTGCAACTGTAGTCATTTTCACATTAAACTCTTTAAGTTCCATGCGATACGCTTCTGTAGTAATACCTAGTGCTCCTTTTGTGGCAGAATAGATTCCTCTGTAAGGCAGCCCCATATATCCTGCTATAGAAGTTATATTTATAACCATCCCACTTCGACTACTACGCATAGTAGGAAGTACTGCTTTAATAACTTCTAATGCCCCAAAATAGTTGGTCTCAAAAACTCTTTTAGTTTCTGCATCTGGTGTCTCTTCTAAGGGACCTGTAATACCCATACCGGCATTATTTATAAGATAATCAATTTTCCCTTCTTTTGCTATGATATTTTTAACTGCTGCAGTTATTGTTTCTGGCTTTGTGACATCTAATGCCACCATATGCACTCCTTTTTCAGAAGACTTTTTAGGGTTTCTGCTAGTGCCATAAGTAATATAAGATTGAGCAACGAGGTGTTGTGCTATAGCTTGACCTATTCCAGAGGAAGCGCCAGTAATGAGTACGACTTTAGACATAGATAGTTTTAAAATTCGGCAAAGATAATACTTGATAAATAGTTTTTGGTTTTACGCTTTCGCGAAAGCGTAGCTCTATTAATCAAATCGCATTGCTTTTACAGGACTTATTTTTGTAATGATAAACGATGGAACCAATAACATTAAAACACAAACTATAAAAACACCTAGGTTTAGGGCAAGAATATATCCTAACTCTAACACAACGGGTGCTTGTTTTACATAATAGGTAGCGGGGTTGAGCGTAATCACACCAAAATATTTTTGAATTGCTAATAACCCTAGACCTATAAGATTTCCCCAGAATAATCCGAGACCTATGAGATACATCGCATTATATAAAAACACTTTGCGTATACTCCAATCTGAACTTCCTAAAGCCTTTAAAACTCCTATCATTTGTGTGCGTTCAAGAACTAAAACTAATAAGGCTACTATCATATTTATACCCGCCACAAGTATCATTACAATGATGATCAAAATCATATTAAAGTCAAACAGCTTGATCCACTCAAAAATGTTATAGTTCTTTTGAATTACAGATATAGATCTTAAGGTAGATCCCGTATTTTTATATACTTCATTGTTAACGCGCTCTATCTCATCAAAATCATCTATAAAAACTTCAAAAGCTCCTACTTCATCCTTTTCCCATTTATTGATACGGGTAAGTTGGCGTCTATCTGCCATGATATACACCTTATCAAATTCTTGAAAAGCACTTTCATAAAGGCCTACAATATCAAGTCGCAAAGGTCTAAACTTGCCACTTTCTTGATTTACAAAATAAATAATAGCCTTATCGCCTACTGTTAGGTTAAGCCTATTTGCTAGATACGTACTCATTAGAGTCTCTGTAGTTATTTGCCCCGTAAAATCTGGCTTACGGCCATCAACTATGTAATTTTCTATACGAGACCAATCGTAATCATCCCCCAGGCCTTTTACCATTACTCCTTCAAACGTTTCGGCTGTACGTATAATTCCGGCACGAGTCGTAATCGCCTGTACGTGCGTCACCTCTGGCACAGAGGTAAAATCTGGATAAAAATCTTGATTAATTGATACTGGATTTACAGTTTCCTCACTGTCATTACCATCAAAATTAGATACCAGCATATCTCCAGAAAAGGCAGAAACCTTTTGTCTTATTTCTCTTTGCAATCCTAACGTTATAGAAATAGCAACTAGCATCATCACCATTCCTAGTGCAATGGCTACTATGGCAATTTTAATTATCGTGCTGGAAGCACTACTTTTATACGATGTCTCGCCATTAAGGCGTTTTGCTATAAAATATTCAAGATTCAAATGCGTTTACTTTTTATCAAAAATACCGTTTTTTTAACGCTCTTACTTCTTATTTCTTGCGCAAATAAGGGAGGCGGGAATAACGCTTTCGCGAAAGCGAATATTCATAAAGAAAAAGACTCTACAAAAGCTAAGGTGTTTACTCAACAACAAAACTTAAAAATCTTAGTAGGGGCAAATCAAACAGAACAATATTTTCCACTATTACGTGGAAAGAATGTAGGAGTTGTGACTAATAAAAGTGGACTTATATTTAGAACGTATCCACATTCTGAAGAAGAAAGTATACACTTAGTAGACTCACTTTTAACTAGCGGTATAAATGTATCAAAAGTATTTTCTCCTGAGCACGGTTTCCGGGGTGATGTAGATGCTGGAGAAGATGTAAAAGATGGTAAGGATCCAAAAACTGGATTAAACATTATATCTATTTATGGTAATAATAAAAAACCTTCACAGGAGCAATTAGAAGGGTTAGACATTCTACTTTTTGATATACAGGATGTAGGTGTACGATTTTACACGTATATCTCGACACTCACTTATGTGATGGAGGCTGCGGCTGAAAAGGACATCCCTTTAATTGTTTTAGATAGACCTAATCCTAATGCGCATTATATTGATGGTCCTACCTTAAGAAAAGAACATAGTAGCTTCTTGGGTATGCATGAAATACCACTTGTTTATGGAATGACAATAGGCGAGTATGCAAAAATGATTAATGGTGAAAAATGGCTTAAGAACAATGTTAAGACAGATCTTAAAGTTATTCCATTAAGAAATTGGAAATATACGACTACATACAAGCTACCTGTGCGCCCTTCTCCAAATTTACCTAATAGCAAAAGTATTAACCTCTACCCTAGTTTAGGCTTTTTTGAAGGTACGACCGTTAATGCAGGAAGAGGAACTGAAATGCAATTTCAAATTTTTGGAGCACCAGATTTTTCTAAGTCTCAATTTACATATGCATATACACCGCAACCTAACTTTGGAGCAAAGTCTCCAAAGTATAATGGATTATTATGTAACGGAAAGGACTTACGAGAAGTAGATGATCTATCCTCTGTAAATCTACAGTGGCTTATAGAAGCATATAAGGCAAGTAATGATAAAGATTCGTTTTTTAAAACAGCGAGTTTTACACTACATGCTGGAACAGAAGATTTACAAAAAGCAATTGAAGCTGGAATTCCATTTGAGGAAATAAAAAGTAGTTGGACAGAAGATATAGAGCACTTTAAAAAAATACGTTCTAAATATCTTTTATATGAGTAGAACCAAATTTCATGATGTATTAAAATCGGAATTACACACTCTTTTCAAGAAATACGAAAATCATATTGAAGATGAGCACCTAAGAAAAATTATTCTAAGAGGATTTGCTTACTCAACAGTTAATACTCATGCAAAACTGCTTATTATGGGCATTAACCCCTCAGAGCGTGTAGATTTTTTGCGATCTGATGGTTTATCTTATAATTATGATGAATTAGAAAGAGATAGATATTTTAAAAAATTTCATAATTTACTTAAACCCTATGACGGTCTGGTATCCTATTGCGACCTTTTCTATCAAAAGCATTCTGAGCAAAAAGAAATTAATGCTTTTCTAAAAAATAATATAGGCAGAGGGTTTTTAAGAGAACAACTTGATATCACAAAAAACATAATAAGCCATACATCTCCTCGGCTTATCTTATTATTCAATAGAAAGGCTTCTTTATTTTTTACTAAGGAATGGATAGGGTATGAAGTTGAGAGTATAAGTGATGGGTCTTACTTTTACAAAAGCGGGATAGAAGATTTATATCATCTAAAGGGTTCTAATACATATATTTATTTCTCTACTTTTATAGGATACCGTACTCGAAAAAATGATTTGCAAAAACTTAATACTGAAGTTTCTAAATTATTGCTATTACTTAAAAACTTTTAATTTAACAGAAATAGGTAACTTTTACGTTAGTTAATTATATTTGAAATACTATGATAAAAAAATCCCCATTGTTACTTGCCATTTGTGGCTTACTTATTTTTTCAAGCTGCGATGACGATCTTGATGATATTATAAGACCTGCTAGTACTCTTGAAATATCAGATTTCATATATAGAGGCCTCAACATATGGTCTCTATATAAAGCAGATGTACCAGAGCTGGCAAACGACTTTTTTGACACTGAAAATGAACGACTAGAATATTTAGCTCAGTTTGAATCTCCAGAAGCTACATTTGATGCTTTAATTTCACCAAGAGATCGTTTTAGCGTTTTAAGAAGCGATTACATTGAATTGGAGAATGCACTTTCTGGAATTAGAACCTCAAACGGGATGAATTTCTCACTGTTTATAGACCCTACAGATGATACTAAGGCTTTTGGAGCAGTTAGATATGTAGTAAATGATAGTCCAGCAGATCAAGCAGGTGTTGAAAGAGGAATGTTATTTACGATGGTTGATGGTTTTGCATTACAAGATCCTTCTGGGAGTGCAATTACTTCTGATACAAGTTTCATTGAGTTCTTCTCTCCAGAAACTTATTCTATAAGCTTAGCCACATTTGATGACACTAATGGTTTCACATTAACTGGAGAAGAAATCGTATTAAATAAAACAGAGCTTACCATTAACCCTGTTCATACAACAAAAGTTCTTAATGTAGACGGCGAGTCTGTAGGTTATTTACACTATACTAGCTTTACAAATGAGTTTGACCCGGCACTCAATGAGGCTTTTGCACAATTTCAAAACGCAGGAGTTACTGATCTTATTCTAGACTTAAGATACAATGGTGGAGGTTCTGTAGAAACGGCTAATGATCTTTCTACTATGATTACAGGTCAATTTGAAGGACAAGAATTTATCACCCAGCAATATAATGCAGATAGAAATCCAGATAACGAAACAATAAGATACTTCAATAACAACTTAGGCTCTTCAGCTAGTGGCGCTAGCATTAATAGCCTCGGTTTAAATAAGGTTTACATTCTTACAACAAATCGCACTGCCTCTGCGAGTGAACTCATTATAAGTGGACTAAATCCTTATATTGAGGTGATACAAATAGGAACCAATACGACTGGAAAATTTGAAGGCTCTTTTTTATTATATGATGCTCCAGACTTTAGACGCGCTAATGCAAACCCAAATCATAGATACGTAATGCTACCGCTAACTTTCAAATCTGTAAATGCAAATGGCCTAACTGATTACTTTGATGGATTTACTCCTGAAATAGAAATTGTAGAGAACTTCAGAACGTATGGAACCTTAGGTGAACCTGGAGAACCATTACTCGATGCTGCAATAAATGCTATTTTAAATGGTAGAAGCTTGAGCAAGATCTATAATGGCGAACACACTCCTACTCTATTTGATAATGAGCAAACAGAGGCTTTATACCAACGCATGATTACCGAGCCGAGTATAGAATAAAAAATACATTTAAAAAAATGGCGAGCAGAAATGCTCGCCATTTTTTTATAATTATTATTTACTTGAGACTATTAGTTCAAATAAATTTGGTCTGGAATAACTCCTAGTTCTATGGTATTGAAAATTCTCAAAGAGCTAAGGTTATAGATCACCAGCTCCCCGTTACTATTAAAATCCCCAGCATCGACGCCTAAAATGGCATTGCCAGAAACTTTCATGTTAAAGAAATTGAGGCCACTTAATATAGATTCAGTAGGAACCTCGAAGTCAAAGCTATTCCCTTCATATACTTCACCATTGTTATAATAATATACATTACCGTTTTCGATATTTAAAGCACTAGGGTGCACTGTTGTATCAAAATTAAATGTTTCAGAAACTTCGTTTGAAGTGGTACTAATAACAGAAATACTTCCGTTCGTTTCTTCACCAGTATATGATGGTGCTCCACCAGACAAAATCCACAAATTACCTTGTGCATCAAAATCGTAACTGTTAGGAACATCTCCTATTGATAATGTAGAAATAATTTCGTCCGAGAGGGTATCTATAACTGAGACTTCATTATTCACATTATAGCCACCTTGATGCAGTACATACACAACAGAACCTGCCCTAGCAATTTTTTCTGGACCCTCGCTTACGGTGATTTCTTTAATTATTTCATTAGTATCAAGATCAATCACAGCTATATAATCGTCTGATGGATTATTAGGATCCCCCCAATTTGACACATAACCTTTTCCATTTACAGCTTGAAAAAATCTTGGATTATTTAAACCATCTTCAATACGGCCCATTTCTGTAAAGGTAAACCTATCTACAACGGTGATACGATTACTCACATTAGCAACGACATAAGCTTTGTTTTCATAAAAGCCTATAGCATTTATAACATTACCTAGGTTGTCTTCATTTACATTTTGAAAAATTGTATTCTCTGCTTCTGATAAGTTTGGATCAACGTAAGACACAGAACCAAAACCATTATTAAATGGACCTTGATTTGTTATAAGAAGTCCATATTGATAGTCACCAAGTGGTTCAAAATCTGGAATATCATCATTTTCACAAGAGTAAATTAGTAAAGCAGTAATTGTAATAAATAGAATTTTTAATTTCATAACTAGTTTTAAAATGTATAAGTGGTTTGTATTAATAAATTTTGACCTGGATTAGGTCTAAAAGCGACTGTTTCATAATTTGTATTGAGTGCATTATTTAATCTAGCCGTAATAGACATCTTATTATTTTTTTTATTTAATATACTTGCTGTTAAACCAGTATGTATCAAATAGTATCCCTTCACAGTAGCAGTATGGTCAGAAGTAGTAAATACATTACTTTGAACTATATTCTGAGCAAAAAACTGTATCCAATTATATCTATGCGTAATAGAAAAAGTAGCCTTATGTTTAGGCACATAAATAAGTTGTTTATTTGTAGATATATCTTTTGCGATCGTATGACCATACCTCACATCTGTTTCAAAGTAATGTTTACCTAATTGTATATGATAGGTTCCTGAAAATTCAATACCATAATGTTTTGCATCGGCAATATTAACTGGAATCCAAATCCCACTCGTATTGGGTTGCCATCTTATAAGATCTTTAGTTTGTATATAATAACCTCTAAGATCAAGTAGTACTTCTTTAAAGTTTAATTTCTGTCCTACATCGACTTGCAAACTGGTTTCTGGTAGCAGATTAATATTACCCATGGAACCCGCACCCTCCCAATAGAGATCATTAAATGTAGGAATTCTATAGTTCCGTGAAGCGTTCAAGGAGAGGATATAGCGCGGGTTTTTATTTGCTTTCGCGAAAGCGTATTCTACCCCTAGACTTAACAAAAAAGGACTCTTGTAGTTGTCTATAAATTCTTGCCTCATTTGTAACTCGTAATTAAGCTGGTCATTTAGCCTATGCTTCCACAAGGCAATGGCAGAAGTACTTTTTCTTGAAGATTTTTCGATAGAACTACCATCTCCAGAAATAGCATTAAACTCTCCAGAAAGTGTTAGATTTTTAGAATTATCTATACGTATAGCCCCATCGTAGTGTGCTACATACCTACTTGATTTACCTAAACTATATTGATCCTTATTATCATTGTTTGCAAAGTATTTAAATTGCTCAAAAATATGCCCAATTTTAAGTGATCCTTTATAATCAGATCGTTTTTGATCCCAAATAGCTAGTGTCTTTGACGTCCTATCTTCATAAGCATCATCACTAGGTGCGGTAAGAGTACCAGAAAAATTACGGTCCCCTACGTACGTATTATGATGGAATTTTACGACATTTTTAGAGACTAAGGAGGAGGATAACGTATAGCCAAAATTTAAACTAGCATCTAAATTTTCAAAAGAGCCATTTTCATTACGCCTATCAGATTCTAAATATTTGAAATCATTGTCACTAGACTGATAATCCACTCCAAGATCTACATATATTTTTTCCTTAGCAACTATTGTTTTTGCTGCCGCAACCTTTGTATTGAAACTCCCGTACCCTGCTATTATACTGGTTGTATTTGCTTTATTAAAAGATATTTTATTTTCTAAATGAACACTTCCTCCTACTGCGCCAGATCCATATATAATACTTCCACCACCTGACCTAACAGTAATGTTACTATAATTTCTAGAAGAAATCGTATTGAAATCCGTCTGTCCTGTTAATTGACTATTTACATTAATACCGTTCCAAACAACCGCAGTCTGTTGCGCACTTGTGCCTCTAAATGATGGTGAGGAAACACCACCAGGCCCATTATCTTTAAAATAAATTAAACTATTTGCACTAAGTATTTCTGTTAGAGAAGTTTTAGATCCTTTTATGATACTATCTGTAATCGTGTGTATAGAAACTCCTGTACTATGCTTCTGTAACTTTATGTCACTGAGAATCACCTCTGGCAGGTACTGCAGAGTATCTATTTGGGAAGTTGCACTTGTAATACAAAGCACAAAGATTAAAATTGTAAATATATCTTTCATTCATCTACCGACTTTTTACCCGAAAGTCGCTGGATTTTATGTTCAATCATGGCAGGTCTCCTGGCTTGCTTTTGTTGCACCTTCCCATCTTTACACCTTAAGACAGTGGTTATGTATTTGCAACTAGCCCTTTCAAGGACTTAGCTCACAGTTGCGGGAACAGCTTCCGATTATTGACGGAATTCCCTTTTAATCTTCAACACTTGTGAAGTGTATCAGAACCAAAAATTTCAAGGCAAATATAACTAACTTCTATGTGTCTATTTGCAAAATAAACAGTAAAGAAAATAACATTTAAAATGAGGAGTCTATTTCTTATTTCATAAATGCTATTTTTGAACTATGAAAAAAATGGTTCTAGCACCTGTTATTCTACTTTTAATTAATTTACAACTATTAAGTTGTAAGCAGCAGAGTGAACCCATTAAAGAAACATCTTCAACAGTGGAGTCTGTACAATTAGAAAATGCAGTTACCTACGCAGAGGGCTTTAACATCACTTCATATAAAGATTATACCATACTTGATATTACCAAGGCTTTCCCAGGTTCTGACAAGGTATATTCATATGCGCTTCTAAATGACTCAAATAATACTCAACTTGCAGATTCTCTAAAAAATAGTAACCGCATTGATCAAACTCTAATCACCCCTATCCAGTCTATAATTGTTACCTCTACTACACATATTCCTTCACTAGAAACGTTGGGCGTAGCGCAAACATTAGTTGGGTTTCCAGGGTTAGATTACATTTCGAGTCCGCTTTCGCGAAAGCGTATTGATCAAAATTTAATCAAAGAAGTAGGATATAATGAATCTCTCAACACAGAACTTGTAATAGAGCTATCGCCAGATGTGGTGGTGTCCTTTGGAGTAGAAGGTGAAAATAAAACTTTAAATACGCTACAAAATGCTAAAATACCCGTAATTTATAATGGTGATTGGGTAGAAACCCATCCACTTGGAAAAGCTGAATGGATTAAATTTTTTGGCGCGCTGTATAACAAAGCACATGAGGCAGATAGTATTTTCAAGAGGATTGAAAGAAATTACTTATCAACGAAAGAAAAAGCCAAAAAAATTGTTGACAAACCTACTGTTTTAAGTGGTGCTATGTATAAAGACGTTTGGTATGTACCTAACGGAGAAAGTTGGCAAGCAAAAATTATAGATGATGCGGGCGGAAATTACCTTTGGTCACAAACCGCTGGTACTGGTAGTATTACGATGAGTGTTGAAGCTGTATTAGATGAAGGTCAAGATGCAGCATTTTGGATAGCGCCAGCACAATATACTAGCTATTCAAAATTATTAAGTGACAATAAAGTTTATGGCGAGTTTGATTCTTTTAAAAATAAAAGGATTTATACGTTTGCTAAACAAAAGGGGATTAAGGGCGGAGTTTTATATTACGAGCTTGCACCTAATAGACCAGATCTTGTATTAGAAGATTTAGTAAGTATATTACATCCAGAACAAATGCCTAAATCTTCTATATTTTTTACTCCTTTAGATGAGTAAATCTACATATACATATTGCTTTATAGGATTGACTTTAGTACTACTACTTAGTTTTTTTCTCAATTTAAGTCTAGGGTCTGTACACATTCCTATAAATGAAATTTTTGAAGGTTTTACCGGTGGTGAGTTGTCAAAGAAGTCTTGGGAATATATCCTCTTAGACTATAGATTACCTAAAGCTATAACAGCTGTCATAGCTGGTGCAGGACTTGCTGTAGCGGGTTTATTAATGCAAACGCTGTTTAGAAACCCACTTGCTGGTCCTTTTGTACTTGGTATTAGTAGTGGAGCCAGTTTAGGAGTAGCTTTGTATATTCTGGGTGGCACTGCCATTGGTATTTCCTCAATATATATTTCGGGAAAATGGGGATTGATTTTGGCATCAAGTGTTGGTAGTGCTTCCGTGTTGCTCATTGTGTTATCAGTTGCATCTCGGGTGCGTGATACTATGGCTCTTCTTATAATCGGACTCATGGTAGGGAGTATCACAAGTGCGGTTGTGAGTGTACTCTCTTATTTTAGTAAAGCTGAAGAGCTGCAGCGTTTTATTTTTTGGTCTTTTGGCAGTTTAGGGGATCTTTCGTGGCGTGGAGTTTATATACTTACTGGTTGTTTTGTTATAGGTATTTTTTTATCCATCCTAAGCTTAAAATCACTTAACACTCTATTGTTAGGTGATATGTATGCAAAAACATTAGGGCTAAAATTTTCTAGGACAAGACTTACTATTATTATTTCCACAAGCCTCTTAGCAGGAAGTATTACGGCCTTTGCAGGCCCTATTGCGTTTATAGGTCTTGCGGTTCCACACCTTATAAGACAAGTCATACCTACAGCAAATCATGTTATCTTATTGCCCGCTGTAATGATAGGAGGTGCAATACTTATGCTCCTTTGTGATACGCTTGCACAAGTTCCTTATAGCCAATATACATTACCCATTAATGCAATTTCTGCATTATTAGGTGCTCCAGTAGTTATTTGGTTATTAGTTCGTAAAAAGAAAGTACTGTTTTAATGAAAAAAAGCACATTACATAGTACACTAACCACAAAAGGTCTCTCTGTAGGATACGTTACAAAAAAATCTCAAAGCAGGATTTTAGATAATATCTCTTTTGATTTAAAAAAAAGTACTCTCACTGGTCTAATAGGTATCAATGGCTCTGGTAAGTCTACGTTACTACGTACACTTTCTGGGTTACAACCACCACTTGCTGGAACAATTTTTTTAAATCAAAAACCTTTAACAACTCTAGACAACTTGACTGTTGCAAAAAAAATAAGTGTTGTACTCACACAAGAAAACACTTCAAAAAACTTGAGTGTTTCTGAGCTTGTTGGATTGGGACGGCAACCTTATACCAATTGGATAGGGACTTTAAATAAAGTAGACCTTACTCACATAAAAGAAGCATTACATGTTACCGAAACATATACTATTAGACATAAAAAATGCTCAGAACTTAGTGATGGACAATTACAACGCGTTCTTATAGCGAGAGCACTCGCTCAAGACACAGATGTAATGTTGCTAGATGAACCACTATCACATCTTGACTTACATCACAAAGCATCTTTACTAAAGCTTCTAGCAAGCATTGCACACGATCAAAATAAGACCGTACTTTTTTCTACACACGATATAGAATACGCTATTGAGAGATGTGACTCTCTTATTGTGCTACACAAAGAAGGTGTTTTTATGGACTCACCAGAAAATCTAATAAAGACAGATATATTCAGCTCCTTATTTCCAAGTAAACATATTACCTTTAATACTGTTCAAAAACGATTTGATTTAGAGTAATTATTGCGTTAGGTTCTTTTTATATTTACAGTATGAATGAATCTCTTCTCCTTTTACTTATTGCTACTGGCGCACTTCTTATAGGTGCCGCTCTAGGTTTTTTTATTGCAAATCTTAAAAAGAAAGGTGAGCTTTCTAGTATAGAGGAACGACTTTCACAAGCACAACTAAACGTGACCGAGAGTAAAGACGCTTTCGCGAAAGCAGAAAATCAAATCTCAGAAATACGTGCAGAAAAAGACCTACAACTCACGGCCTTGAGAGCAGCTAATGAGAAGCAGCTTGCGTACTTGAGGGAAGAAAAAGATCAATTTCAAAATGAACTGACCGCACGTAATGTAGATTTTTCTAATCTAAAATTACGTATGGAAGAAAAAAATATGGAATTGCAGCAACTTCAAGAAAAATTTACCAAGGACTTTGAAATTGTAGCTCAAAAAATACTGGAAGATAAATCTTCAAAATTTACTTTACAAAACAAGCAAAATCTTGATATCATCCTCAAACCCCTTCAAGAAAAAATTCAACATTTTGAAAAAAGAGTAGAAGAAACAAATAAAGAAGCTATTGATAGAACCTCTGCCCTTCGAGAGCAAATTAAAGGATTAACAGCCCTTAATGAGCAAATGACTAAAGAGGCCAGCAACCTCACCAAAGCTTTAAAAGGTGATAGTAAGATGCAGGGTAACTGGGGAGAACTTGTACTAGAACGCGTACTAGAAAAATCTGGTCTTGAAAAAGATCGAGAGTATTTTATGCAACAGAGTTTTACTACTGAAGAAGGTAATCGTGTGTTGCCAGATGTCGTGATCCATCTTCCCGATAATAAAAAGATGATCGTAGATAGCAAAGTGTCATTAAGAGCTTATGAGCGTTTTGTAAATGAGGATGATAAAATTTTAAGAGACGCTCACCTTAAAGAACATATTAACGCGCTTAAACGTCATGTACAACAGCTTAGCGATAAAAACTACCACGACCTTTATCAAATAGAAAGTCCAGATTTTGTACTACTCTTTATTCCTATAGAGCCTGCATTTGCCATCGCAATAAATAGTGACAACCAATTATACAATCAAGCATTTGAAAAAAATATTGTTATTGTTACCCCTTCTACCCTGCTAGCAACTCTACGCACTATTGATAGCATGTGGAACAATGAAAAACAGCAACAAAATGCTTTAGAAATTGCTAAGCAAGCAGGGGCCTTATACGATAAATTTCATGGGCTTGTGACTGATCTAACTTCGGTAGGTAAAAAAATGGATGATGCAAAACAAGGATACTCAGCCGCCATGAATAAACTTGTAGAAGGCAACGGAAATTTAATTACAAGAGTAGAAAGACTCAAAAAGATGGGAGCCAAAGCAAAAAAAGCACTTCCTGATGCGATTATAAAAAGAGCGTTAGGTGATGATGATACACTAACTTTGAAAGACTAATAAAAATATTATGAAAAAAATACTCTTTGTCGTCCTTACGACTATCTTCTTAATGGCAGCTGGATGGTTTGCCTTTGTTTATTATGTGCCTTACAGTAAAGGTACTCGTGCTGGAGAACTTATTAAATTTTCTAACAAGGGAGTAGTTTTCAAAACTTGGGAAGGAGAGATTAGTCAAGGCATAAGCGGTGCACAAATTTTTAGCTTCTCCGTCTTGGATAAAGAAGACGACGTAATAAAAAGTCTTAATACTTATCAAGGCCAATATGTGAAAGTAGATTATATAGAACGATTTGGAACATTTTCCTTTTGGGGGGATACTAAATATTTTATAACGAAAGTAACTCCAGAAAAATCACCCCACTTCAATAGATAAAAAAAGGGCTGCAATTGCAGCCCTTTTTTTATCTATTCTAATCTTGAAAACTATCCAATAATAAGTCTCTGGGTTGTTACTTTTTGCTCGTCTGCAAATGCAACAATATAAGTTCCTGCTGGTAAATTACTCACATTGATATCAGTTAGCCCATTAGTAATTTTTTGAGTTATTAATTCATCTCCTAAAATATTAAATACTGTGAGTTTTAATATTAAACCTGATTTATTAGAGATTGAAATTTCACTATTTGCAGGATTTGGGTAGACAGCTACCTGATCGCTTCTATGTGATAATGTAAGCTCTGGAATTTTGGCTATTGCCAAGTCTTTCGTTTGAGAAAAAGATGTAAGTGTCACTAAAATAAAGCTTGCTGTGATTAGTATTTTTTTTAACATCTTTTCTTTCTTTTTGATTACATAAGCAATATATTAATAGATATTCAATTAATCATCATTATGTAAGAATAATATTACATCATTAACTTATATTAACGCTAAAAAACGTGATATGGAGCAATATATATGTATTTAGACGAAAAAACCTCCATGATTACATGGAGGTTTATGGGTTTAGCTTTCGCGAAAGCGTATTTATAAGAAAACAATTACTTACTTAAATACATTTTTCTTCTTGCATATAAATCATAAAAGGCATCATCTCTTAAGTTATCAATAAACAGGATACTTTCTCCAGTACTTTTCATTTCTGGACCTAGCTTTTTATTTACATTAGGAAATTTATTGAAAGAAAATACTGGTTGCTTAATAGCATATCCTTCTAGTTGTGGATTAAAATTAAAATCCTTTACTTTTTTCTCTCCTAACATCACTTTCGTCGCATAGTTAACGTAAGGTTCTTTATATGCCTTTGCAATAAATGGTACCGTACGGGATGCTCTAGGATTTGCTTCAATGATATAAACTTTATCATCTTTAACCGCAAACTGTATATTAATAAGGCCTACGGTCTCTAAAGCTAAGGCTATCTTACGGGTGTGATCTTTAATTTGCTCCAACACTAAATCACCTAGATTGAATGGTGGAAGTGTCGCGTTAGAATCTCCAGAGTGAATACCACAAGGTTCTATGTGCTCCATGATCCCAATAATATAAACATCTTCCCCGTCACAAATGGCATCTGCTTCTGCTTCAATTGCTCCATCTAAATAATGATCTAGCAACAGTTTGTTATTAGGTATTTTTTGTAATAAATCTACTACGTGCTCTTCTAGGTCTTCGTCATTAATAACTATTTTCATTCCTTGACCTCCTAATACATAAGAAGGGCGCACAAGAATTGGGTAATCTAATTTCTTAGCTACTGCTAGTGCTTCATCTGCTGTTTCGGCTACATCAAATTCAGGGTAAGGAATATCTAAATCTTTTAAAAGAGATGAGAAGCTTCCTCTATCTTCTGCAAGATCTAAAGCTTTGTAGCTTGTTCCCAAAATCTTTATACCATAGCGATCTAGCTTTTCTGCAAGCTTGAGTGCTGTTTGTCCTCCTAGTTGTACAATGACACCTTCTGGCTTTTCATGCCTTATGATGTCGTAAATATGCTCCCAAAAAACAGGCTCAAAATAGAGTTTATCGGCTGTGTCAAAATCTGTAGAAACCGTTTCTGGATTACAGTTAATCATGATAGTTTCGTAACCACATTCTGCCGCGGCAAGTACACCATGTACACAGCAATAATCAAATTCAATCCCTTGTCCAATTCTATTGGGTCCAGATCCTAATACAATTATTTTCTTCTTATCTGAGACAATACTTTCATTATGAGAAAATTTATTCCCATCTGCAGTTTCCATCTCATTTTCAAATGTAGAATAGAAATAAGGTGTTTTTGCAACAAACTCTGCCGCACATGTGTCTACAAGCTTGTAGACTCTATTTATTTTTAGTTCATCTCTTTTATTGTAAACTTCACTTTCAAGACACCCTAGCATGTGTGCAATTTGACGATCTGCAAATCCCCGCTGTTTTGCTTCCAGTAGCAACTCTCGAGGTAAGGTATCAATTTTATAATTAGATATTTCTTGATCCATCAAATGCAGTTCTTCATACTGCTTTAAGAACCACATATCTATTTTAGTGATCTCATGAATACGTTTGAGCGGAATTCCCATTGCAATTGCGTCATAAATGACAAATACACGATCCCAACTCGCATTTGTAAGCTTTTCTATGATTTGATCATAGCTCTTTAATCCTTTACCATCTGCTCCTAAGCCGTTACGTTTTATCTCTAATGATTGTGTAGCTTTATGAAGTGCTTCTTGGAACGAGCGACCTATGCCCATCACCTCGCCTACAGATTTCATCTGTAAACCTAAAGTACGATCACTACCTTCGAATTTGTCAAAGTTCCATCGCGGTATTTTAACAATCACATAATCTAATGTGGGCTCAAATAGTGCTGATGTAGATTTTGTTATTTGGTTATCAAGTTCATCTAGGTTGTAGCCTATAGCTAGCTTTGTCGCTATTTTTGCAATAGGATAACCTGTAGCCTTAGAGGCTAATGCAGATGATCGAGATACACGTGGATTTATTTCAATTGCAATAATTTCTTCTTCATTATCAGGATTTACAGCAAATTGAACATTACACCCTCCTGCAAAATCACCTATACTGCGCATCATGTGTATAGCCATATCACGCATTTTCTGATACGTAACATCAGATAGGGTCATAGCTGGAGCCACAGTAATAGAATCTCCTGTGTGAATCCCCATAGGATCCATATTTTCTATAGTACAAATAATTACAACATTATCATTTGCATCTCTTAATAACTCTAACTCATACTCTTTCCAACCTATCAAGGCTTTGTCTATCATTACCTCATGTACCGGCGACACCTCTAGACCATGAGAGAGTAACTCATCAAAATCTTCTTCTTTATAAACAAAAGATGCTCCTGCTCCTCCTAATGTAAAGGAAGATCGAATTACAAGTGGAAACCCAAACTCTTGGGCAATTTCTTTACCCGTTAAAAAAGAATTAGCGCTCGCTTGAGGAGCCATAGGTATCCCTATCTCTCGCATTAAGTTTTTAAATTGATCTCTATCTTCCGTAATATTAATAGCATCAATATCTACTCCTATTAAATCTACTCCAAAATCTTTCCAGATGCCTTTCTCATCTGCTTCAATACATAAATTGAGTGCTGTCTGCCCCCCCATTGTGGGAAGCACTGCATCTATTTGTGGATGCTCTTTCAAAATCTGAACAATTGATTTTGTGTTAAGCGGTAATAAATACACGTGGTCTGCCATAGACGGGTCTGTCATTATAGTGGCAGGATTTGAGTTAATAAGTATGGTTTCGATACCATCTTCACGTAAAGAACGTAAGGATTGAGAACCAGCATAATCAAATTCACACGCTTGACCAATTACAATAGGCCCAGAACCGATGAGAAGGATGGACTTTAGGTTTTTGTTTTTAGGCATTTAAAATAGTATTTCTTAATTTCTAAAATTATGAACTGACAGGGTATAAAAAAAGGTGTTACTTAAAAAAAGTAACACCTTAATATGTACATCAATACGGATGCATTATTTTTTATGACGCGTCTCAGAAGAAACAGATATTTTCTTTCTTCCTTTAGCACGACGACGTGCTAAAACTTTACGACCGTTTACTGAAGCCATACGCTCTCTAAAACCGTGCTTATTTCTTCTTTTTCTCTTTGATGGCTGAAACGTTCTTTTCGGCATAATCTATTACTTTAGGGTCTTTAAGACCAATGTGATTTTAATTCGTTCTTATCGCTTTCTAAGCTGGGCGCAAATATACAATCTATTTTTACAATCACAAATGGAAAATAAAAAATATTTTACTCGCTTTTAACTACCTTTGCAATCTGCTTAACTAAGCGCAAAAATAACTCCTTAATCTGATTAAATAAAAGATAATGTTTAATAAAAATATCAAACTTTTTCTCGCAGTAGCAACAATCGCCCTCGCTGTTTGGCAATTTATAGAAAATGAAATAGGAAATGGAATCATGCTTATTTTATTAGCTGCAATATTCGTCCTCCTTTATTTTAAAAATGAAATTATTGTCCTAGCCTTCTTACGTTTAAGAAAACAAGACTTTCCAGGTGCACAAAAATGGCTTTCTAAGATTAAAAACCCAGAAGCTGCGCTTGTAAAAAAACAGCAAGGATATTACTATTATCTTCAAGGCTTAATGGTAAGCCAAGATAATATGACACTTGCCGAAAAGCATTTCAAGAAAGCAATTAATTTAGGATTATCGATGAGTGCAGATCTTGCTATGGCAAAATTAAATCTTGCAGGTATTGCAATGACCAAAAATCGTAAACGTGAAGCACAAACATTACTAAAAGAAGCAGAGGCTCACGATAAACACAATATGTTAGCAGGTCAACTTAAAGAAATGAAGGCAAACATGAAACGCGCAGGGAACCAGCCTAAGCGGCAATATGGACAACCTACATCTGCTAGAGCTGGAAGAAGACAACGTTAATAAATTATTAGCATGCATTTAGATATATAATAATGTAGACGCTTCCGCGAAAGCAAAATCAAAACAGCTACAAGCTTCCCATAATCATTTTGAAATCTGACTTTTTCAAATATCAAGCTCAAACCACGCCGCATCCCCTAGCGATGGAAGTGCATCGTGCAGAGGGAAGCTATATTTATGATACCTCAGAAAAAAGATATTTAGATTTTGTAGCAGGTGTTTCTGCATGCAGCCTAGGACACCAACATCCCAGAGTAAAAGATGCGATCAAGTCACAACTGGATAAATATATGCACGTCATGGTATATGGAGAATACGCACAATCTCCAGCTGTGCAACTCACAAAACTACTCGCTCAACACTTGCCTTCTCCTTTAGAAAGTACCTATTTAGTTAATAGTGGTACAGAAGCCATAGATGGTGCAATAAAGTTGGCTCGTAGAGCCACAGGACGCACAGAAATTATCGCAGCTGTAAATGCATATCACGGTAATAGTTATGGAGCATTGAGTCTTATGAGCAATGAAGAACGTACTGCTCCTTTTAGACCTATGGTAGGTGATATTTCTTTTATTAAATTTAATTGTGAACGGTACCTCGATCGGATTTCTAAAAGAACAGCTGCTGTTTTTCTAGAAACTATTCAAGGTGGCGCAGGCTTTATTGAGCCTATCAATGATTTTCTTCATAAAGTCAAGACACGATGTGATGATGTAGGAGCTTTATTAGTTCTTGATGAAGTACAACCTGGAATGGGACGTACAGGTAAGCTATTTGGTTTTGAGCACTACAATGTCACGCCAGATATTTTAGTTACTGGTAAAGGTCTTGGAGGTGGGATGCCTATAGGTGCTTTCACAGCATCAAGAGAATTGATGACTTTGCTTTCTGACAATCCAAAATTAGGACACATTACCACCTTTGGCGGTCACCCAGTAATTGCTGCTGCGGCACTAGCCACCTTACAAGAAATAACCGAATCAGACCTTATAGAAGAGACGCTGAAGAAAGAGCAACTATTTAGGTCTCTATTAGTACATCCTTTAATTGAAGAAATTCGAGGTCGCGGACTCATGCTCGCGTTAATTACCCCATCTGCAGAGATTGCATCAGAAGTTATTTTAAAGTGTCAAGACAGAGGTCTCATTTTATTTTGGTTACTCTTTGAGAGTAAAGCCATTCGTATTACGCCTCCATTAATAATTTCAGAAAAAGAAATTAGAAAAGGCTGTGCTATTATTTTAGAAGTGCTCTCTGAAATTGAATGAGCCTAATAACACCCTAATTCTTATGATTTCTTTAGGAGTTTTACGCTTTCGCGAAAGCGTAAAAAACCCGTATTTTTATACAAAAGAAAGCGCTTGAAATTTACACTACAATCTGACTTTAAACCTACTGGTGATCAACCCTCTGCAATTAAATCTTTGACAGAAGGGATTCATGCAAAAGAAACTTACCAAACATTATTAGGAGTTACTGGAAGTGGAAAAACATTTACGATTGCAAACGTAATAGAGAATGTTCAAAAACCTACATTAGTACTTGCACATAATAAGACACTTGCAGCACAATTATACAGTGAGTTTAAAGCTTTTTTTCCAGATAATGCTGTTGAATACTTTGTGTCTTACTATGATTATTATCAGCCCGAAGCGTTTATCCCATCCTCTGGAGTATACATTGAGAAAGATTTATCTATTAACGAAGAGATAGAGAAAATGAGGTTGAGCACTACCTCATCACTCCTTTCTGGACGAAGGGACGTGCTTGTAGTTGCCTCTGTATCCTGCTTATATGGTATAGGTAACCCTGTAGAATTTCAAAAAAATGTTATTGAAATTAAAACAGATCAGGTCATTGCTCGCACGATGTTACTTAAAAAGCTTGTACAAAGTTTATACTCGCGTACTGAAGGAGACTTTAACCGAGGTAACTTTAGAATAAAAGGAGATATTGTTGAAATTTTTCCTGGCTACTCAGATATGGCTTTTAGGGTTCACTTTTTTGGAGATGAAATTGAAGAAATTGAAGCTTTTGACCCAAAGAGTGCAGAGGTTATTGAAAAATACTCAAGACTTAGGATCTACCCTGCAAACATGTTTGTTACCTCACCAGATGTTTTACAAGGAGCCATTAATCAAATAGGGGAAGATCTTGTGAAGCAAGTAGGCTTCTTTGAGGAAGTAGGAAAACATCTGGAGGCAAAACGCCTCGATGAACGCACTAATTTTGATCTTGAAATGATACGAGAGCTAGGATATTGCTCTGGTATTGAAAATTACTCTCGATACTTAGACGGTCGTGAGCCTGGAACAAGACCTTTCTGTTTGTTAGACTACTTCCCTAGTGATTATCTTATGGTTGTAGATGAAAGTCACGTAACGGTTTCTCAAGTAAGTGCCATGTACGGAGGTGATAGGAGTAGAAAAGAAAATCTGGTAGAATATGGATTTAGATTGCCTGCGGCTATGGATAATAGACCGCTTAAATTTGAAGAGTGGGAAGCTTTACAGAATCAGGTAATTTATGTTTCTGCCACACCTGCAGATTATGAATTACAAAAATCTGAAGGAACTTACGTGGAGCAAATCATTAGACCTACAGGTCTATTAGACCCTATTGTAGAAGTACGACCTTCACTTAATCAAATAGATGATCTCATAGAGGAGATAAATAAAGTTGTAGAGAGAGACGAGCGCATTTTAGTAACTACACTCACAAAGCGTATGGCAGAGGAACTCACAAAATACCTTACACGAATTGATATAAGAACACGATATATACACTCAGATGTAGATACTTTAGAGCGAGTAGAAATTATGCAAGACCTTCGCAAGGGATTATATGATGTTCTTGTAGGAGTTAATTTACTAAGAGAAGGATTAGACCTACCGGAAGTCTCACTAGTTGCTATTCTTGATGCAGATAAAGAGGGGTTTTTACGTAGCAATCGTTCCCTAACTCAAACAATTGGTAGAGCAGCCAGAAACGTAAACGGCAAGGCCATCATGTATGCAGATAAAGTTACGAAGTCCATGCAAGAAACCATAGACGATAGTAACTATCGCCGTCAGAAGCAAATTGATTATAACACTAAAAACGGCTTGACACCTATGGCGATTAAAAAATCGCTAGACAATGCCTTAACGCGCAAAGCCACCTATAAAGTCGAAGCCGAAGAACTTGTAAACCTCGCTGCCGAGGATGCAGAAGAATATCTTACTAAACCGCAAATTGAAAAGAAAATACGTACTACACGTAAGGCTATGGAAACTGCCGCAAAAGAATTAGACTTTATGCAAGCAGCAAAATTACGTGATCAAATCAAAGCTTTTCAAGACCAACTTAAGGAATTAGCATAACGTGTCCTCGTCATGTTTACTTCGCTTTAATAGTTTTAAAATACGCTTTCGCGAAAGCATAAAGCAATTACATATCTATCACTGAATTTTCCAGCGGCTTACGTACCTTTTTAAAATCTGAAAACATATCGTCTTCTGCTCTGTACCCTACAGGCAGTACTAGAACAGCCTCTATACCTTTCTCTGCAAGCCCTAAAATATCATTATACTCACTAGGAACAAACCCCTCCATAGGACAAGCGTCTATTCCTTCTAGCGCGCACACAGTAAGAAGATTACCCATAACAAGGTACGCTTGTTTTGCTGCCCACAATTGCTTTTCTTGCTCTGAAGTTGTTGTAAAATGATCGAGCAAATAGTTCTTGAAGGGTTTTAAAACCTCTTCAGGGGTACTTCTAATATCCTTAACTCTATCAAAGTAATTTTCTACGTATACTTTACCTACATTTTTTTCAATACAAAGTATGAGTAAATGGGATGCATCTGCAACTTGGCGCTGCCCCATTGACGCAGCAACTAATTTCTCTTGTATAGTCTTATCATTTAAAACCACAAGACGTACAGGCTGTAAACCAAAACTAGTAGCTGTAAGATTAAAAGCTTTTTTTAGAGTATTTATCTTCTCAAAAGATAATTTATTGTTAGGGTTAAATTTTTTTGTAGCGTATCGCCATTTTAGCGCTTCTAATACTTGTGTCATTTATTGGGTTTTAAGACCTTGCAAAGATACAATGAGCTTCTTAGTGAGAGGTCTCCTTTTTAAAAAAATCTAAGATGATGGCTAGTATAGAAAATCGCATAAGTAAATCTGAAACCCGCATCTTCAAGGCTGTATTTCCAAACACAACAAATCATTATGATACCCTTTTTGGAGGAACTGCTTTGCACATGATGGATGAAGCTGCTTTTATTTGTGCTACGCGCTTTAGTCGTAAGAAGGTAGTAACTGTGTCTACTGATCAAATAGACTTTACAAAATCAATCCCTCAAGGTAGTTTTGTAGAGTTAGTAGCACATGTAGAAAAAGTAGGTAATACGAGTTGCATTGTACGCGTGGAAATATTTAAAGAGGATATGTATAGTGAAGATCGTGAACTTGCAGTCGCTGGAAGATTTACATTTGTGGCCATAGATGACGATAAAAAACCAATTTCAATTTTATAAATTTAACTTGTGACTAAAATTGTTAAAAAAAGCATCTACACACTCCTCATATTGGGAGTGCTCATGATTAGTTTTATAATGGGGCTATCATGGTATATTCAATCCTCTACAAAGGATCAAATTTCAAATAAAATCGATGAGATCCCATCAGTTTACACAGTTATCGTATTAGGTGCCAGTGTACGTGCAAATGGAAATCTATCTACAATGCTAGAAGATAGAGTAGAAAGCGCATTACAATTATACAATAATGGCAAGGTAGAGCGTTTTTTACTGAGTGGCGATAATGGTACAAAATCATACAATGAGCCACAGGCTATGAAAGAATATTTAATGCAACAAGGAGTACCAGAAGACATTATCTTTCTAGACTATGCAGGGTTTGATACTTACGACAGTATGTATCGAGCAAGTTCTGTCTTTAATGTAAAAAATGCAGTCGTGGTCACTCAAGAGTTTCACTTACCTAGAGCTATTTATATTGCAAACAAATTAAACCTTAACTACTATGGTCTCATAGGAGATAAACGTGCTTACCAACAAGAAGATCGAAATAAAAAGAGAGAACTTCTAGCTAACGTGAAGGCATTCTTAGAGCTCACTATTGGTAAAGAGCCCAAATATCTAGGAGCGCACATCCCAATTGATGGACCTCCACAATCTACTTATCCAACTAATTAATTTTTAGAAATAAAAAAACTACTGTAGTTTTACTAGATAAAATTTAAGCCCTTGATAGCCATACTCAAAAAAGAAGTTTCCTCATTTTTTACTAGCGCCATTGGCTATCTTGTAATTGCGTTATTTCTCGTAATCACAGGTTTATTTCTTTGGTTCTTTGAGGGGCAATTTAACATTCCTAATAGTGGATTTGCAGATCTTGCCCCCTTCTTTCAGCTTGCACCATGGATTTTTTTACTTCTCATCCCAGCTATAACAATGCGGAGTTTAAGTGATGAGCAAAAACAAGGTACATTAGAATTACTACTCACAAAGCCTATTACCACTTTACAACTTACGTTAGGCAAATATTTAGGAGCCTTCTTATTAATTATAATCGCTTTAGCACCTACTTTAATTTATGTGATTGCAATATATCAATTAGGTAATCCTACAGGTAACCTAGACACTGGAGTGACTATTGGGTCTTATATAGGTCTGTTATTTCTATCAGGTGTGTATACCTCTATAGGTATATACACTTCCTCGCTTACAGATAATCAGATCGTGGCTTTTATAAGTGCTGTGTTTATATGTTTTTTGCTTTATTATGGGTTAGAAGGTATTGCTAATTATCATTTTTTAGGTAGTGGGGATCGAATTATTGAAAATCTTGGAATTCAATCTCATTATGAAAGCATTAGTCGTGGGGTAATAGACTCTAGGGATTTGGTTTATTTTATATCGCTTACTGCTTTCTTACTATTTCTTACTGTGCGTAGGTTACAAAGACAGCAATATAAAAAGGAAAAATCTGTATTTGTAAAAGTATTTAAAACTACGCCATCTATACTAATAGGGTTATTAGTGCTCATAATGATAAATCTGATAGCCTCCACCATTCATAAACGTTATGACCTAACGCAAGATCAGAGGTATAGTCTAAGTGACCCAACTAAGGATATCTTAGATCAAATAAACAGTCCGCTTATAATTGATGTGTTTTTAGAGGGTACATTTCCCTCAGAGTTTAAGAAATTGCAAAATGAAACGCAGTATCTTCTAGAAGAAATGCAGGCATACAATCCAAAAATTCTTTTTGCGTTTTCTAACCCTGTTGAAGAAGGACAAAACCCTGCAGAGGTTTCTGCGCAGTTTAACTCTTTTGGGATGAACACAATCCCACTTAAAGTTAAGAGTGATGGTCAAGAAACTACACAAACCATTTTTCCTTGGGCGACTATTAATTACAATGATAAGGCTATCCCAGTATCATTAGTTAAAAATGTAGCGGGAAGCTCTCCAGAACAGTTAGTCTATAGTTCTATTCAGAATTTAGAATACGCCTTTGCCGAAGGGTTCAATCGCTCTGTAAATGCAAAATCTAAGCGAATTGCTGTTCTCAGAGATAATGGTGAATTACCTGATGCAAAAATTGCAGATATGTTCCGTAAGCTAGGAGAAACTTATAGTATTGCCCCTTTCCCTATGAATGTTGCAAATCAAGATCCTTCAAAGGCTTTAAACGCTCTTCAAAACACCTTTGATCTAGTTGTGATTGCTAAGCCCACAAAACCATTTACAGAAAAACAAAAATATGTAATTGATCAATACATTCTAAATGGAGGAAATACCCTCTGGATGCTAGATGCAGTCATAATGGAAGATGATAGTTTACGTAACGACACCAGTAAGGCGATTGCTTTTGAGCGTGATTTAAATCTTAATGATCAATTTTTCAACTATGGAGTGCGTATAAACCCAGCATTAGTAGTAGACCTCTACTCTGCCCCACTAAGTGTAGCTGCTGGTGATGGGAGTTCTTCACAGTATGTACAATTACCATGGTTTTACAGACCACAAGTTCCCGGCTTAAACACACATCCTATTAACACGAATATTGAAAGGCCCGTTAAATTTAACTACGCTAGCCCTATAGAATTACTTAAGAATACCCCATCTATTGATCAAACTGTGTTGCTCACTTCTAGTATTTTAACAAAGATAGAGGCCGTTCCAAGAGAAATATCACTAGCGCAGGTAGATCAAGAACCCATAGAAGGAGATTTCAATGCTGGAAATCAACCGCTAGCCGTTCTATTAGAAGGAAATTTTGAAAGCGCTTTTAAAAATAGAGTGTTACCTAGTGGAGTACATAAAGATAGCTTTCGCGAAAGCGCTACAAAACCCTCAAAGTTTATTCTCATCTCTGATGGGGATATTATCGCAAATGAAATAGACAGAAAGGGAAATCCTCTCGAACTTGGCTTTGACTATTATACGCGTACAGGTTACGGTAACAAGGAATTTTTACTCAATGCTGTAAATTATCTGCTAGATGACACTGGTCTTATTAACATAAGGACTAAAGAGATTGCACTTCCATTTCTAGATGGTAAGAAAACTGCACAAAATCTAAGTACGTGGAAAGTCTTGACTATGGCGGTGCCTCTGACTATATTAATAATTTTTGGAGTCATTTATGGCTGGATTAGAAAAAGAAAATTCGCCCACTAGCTGTTGATAAGTTATTTTCTGTAGCCGTGGCAATTCAAATATATTTGTATGAACGTAGTAGAATTCTAAGCCTCTACAAAAAATATTTATTTTCTTGCCATTGCAAAACCTAACTTTTTATGAAATTTATAGTATCTAGTTCGTACCTTCTCAAACAACTACAAGTACTGGGTGGGGTGATCAACAACAGTAATACGCTCCCTATTCTCGATAATTTTCTTTTTGAATTAGACGGAAACTCACTCACTGTATCTGCTTCAGATCTTGAAACAACTATGACGGCAAAGCTAGATGTAGAATCTAGTGATAATGGATCTATAGCAATTCCAGCTCGCTTATTGCTTGACACACTCAAAACCTTTCCTGAGCAGCCTTTAACTTTTACTCAGCACGAAAATAATACAATTGAAATAAGCTCTAATCATGGTAAATATGCACTTGCGTATGCAGATGGAGCTGAGTTCCCAAATGCTGTATCCTTAGAAGATCCAAGTGTTGTTAAAATACCTGGAAACGTACTAGCGACCGCAATAAGTAATACAATTTTTGCAACTGGAAATGACGACCTACGCCCCGTAATGAGTGGTGTATTTTTTCAATTTGCAACAGACGGACTTACTTTTGTAGCCACAGATGCACATAAATTAGTAAAGTATATGCGCACAGATGTGGTCGCTTCACAAGCTGCTGAATTCATCATGCCAAAAAAGCCGCTGAACTTGCTTAAAGGCATTCTTGCTACTTCTGATGATGAAATTTCTGTAGAGTATAATGAGAGTAACGCAAAATTTACGTTTGATAATGTAGAGCTTGTCTGTCGTCTAATCGATGGCAAATACCCTAATTATGAAGCGGTCATACCAAAAGAAAACCCTAACAGACTTTCTATTGACCGTAATCAGTTTTTAAATTCTGTACGTCGAGTATCTATATTTTCAAATAAGACAACTCACCAGATTCGTTTAAAAATTGCTGGTGCAGAACTTAATATTTCTGCAGAAGACATTGATTATAGCAACAAAGCCGAAGAACGTCTTACTTGTGATTATCAAGGAGACGATATGCAAATAGGTTTTAACTCTCGCTTCTTAACTGAAATGCTTAATAACTTAAATGCAAATGATGTGTCTTTAGAAATGTCATTACCTAATAGAGCTGGAATTCTTACTCCCGTGGATGGACTTGATGAAGGTGAATATGTTACCATGCTGGTAATGCCAGTAATGCTTAACAACTAGCATTTAAATTTAATTACCTAACCAACCAATAGAAAGCCACTCAATTTGAGTGGTTTTTTGTTACGCTTTCGCGAAAGTGTATCCTAATCTACATAATACGTAATCACACTTAGAAACTTTTGCAAATGCCTTTTCTATAGTGTATTGAAATACTTACTTTTAAGCCTCTTAACAAAATAATTATATGAAAAAATACATTGCGCTATTAAGCCTAGGGATTATTGCTATTTCTTGTAATGAAACAAAAACTGTCGTGACCCCTCAAGAACCTGCAAAACCTACCATCGTTGACCTTACAGGACTAGAAAGTAATGAAGCAGACGTTAACAAATATGCAGGAACAATAACTGCAAACGAACTGCAAGACATGCTCTATATTTATGCAAGTGATGAATTTGAAGGACGTAATACAGGTGAGCCCGGACAAAAAAAAGCCGCAGAGTATTTAAAAAATTACTATAAAAATTTAGGAGTTGCACCGGGTAATAAAGGTGATTACTATCAAATAGTTCCTAATACTTTTTTTAGAAAAGGAAGCGGATTAAATGATTCTGAAAATGTACTCGCTTTTATTAAAGGTTCTGAAAAGCCTGAAGAAGTACTAGTTCTTTCTGCTCACTTAGATCATGTAGGTATGGATGGCAAAGGAAACGTTTTTAATGGTGCAGATGATGATGGATCTGGAACTGTAGCCATCTTAGAGATTGCAGAAGCATTTAAACAAGCTGTAATTGAAGGAAAGGGCCCAAAAAGATCCATATTATTTCTACATGTAACCGGAGAAGAAAAAGGTCTTTATGGATCTGCTTACTACTCAGAAAATCCTGTGTATCCACTAGAAAATACAATTGCAGATCTCAACATAGATATGATAGGACGTAATGACGATGCACACTTAGAAGACAATAACTACGTATACCTTATAGGTTCTGATAAATTAAGTACAGATCTACATAATATTTCAACGGCTGTAAACAAAAAGTACTTTGACATTAATCTTGACTATAGATACAATGTAGAAAACGAGCCTAATCGCTTTTACTACCGCTCTGATCACTACAATTTTGCTAAGAAAAACGTTCCTATCATTTTTTATTTTAATGGAGTACATGATGATTATCACCAGATAAGCGATACACCAGATAAAATAAACTACCCCCTTTTAGAGAAGAGAGCGCAACTAGTTTTTGCAACCGCTTGGGAACTTGCAAATCGCAAAGAACGTCCAGTGGTAGATAAAGCTCAATAATTTTAATATATATACGCACTGTAAATCAGAAAATTAAAAAAGGAGTGAAAATTTTCACTCCTTTTTTTGTTTAAAATGTTGTGTATGTATCAATATTAAGTATCTTTGCCCTCGCAAAATGGTGGTTGTAGCTCAGTTGGTTAGAGCGCTGGTTTGTGGTACCAGAGGTCGCCGGTTCGAGACCGGTCTTCCACCCTTCTAAAGTCTTCAGAGAAATCTGAAGACTTTTTTATTTGCAAATAACTCTCACTCAATCTCATATCAGATCAAATAAACTTGCTACTGCTGGATAACGTTCTACAGTAAATCCTTCTCCATACTCAGTACCAATAAGTCTCCCTAAATCGCGAGCCCTGTAATTAATACTTTCCTTAAATGTTTTACTTGAGATAGGCGTATCCCCATCCTTATTATTTGGGTCATGAAATTGCGAACTATAGGCAAATACAGCTTCACACTTCTTATCTATAAACCCACTCACATCCACTACTACATCGGGTGTAATATTCTTCCACTGTATGTAATGATAGACGAACTTAGGCCTCCACTTTTCTTGTGATACTCCATTTAAATATGTTTCTATTTTTACTAAACCACTTAAAAAACAAGCATCGCTGGCTAATTTACTTCCCTTTCCATGATCAATATGTCTGTCTTCGATTGCGTTACAAAGCACCATATCAGGCTTATACTTCCGAATCACTTCAATAATTTTAAGTTGATTCTCTTTAGTATTCTCAAAAAAACCATCTGCAAGTGCTAGGTTTTCACGCATTGCTACACCTAAAATTTCTGCAGACGCTTGAGATTCTTGATCTCTAATAGCTGCGCTTCCACGAGTACCCAACTCACCACGAGTAAGGTCTAGTATACCTACTTTTTTGCCATTTGCTATTTCTTTTGCAAGGGTTGCACCGCAACCTAATTCTACATCATCTGGATGTGCACCTATGGCAAGTATGTCTAATTTCATAAATTTTGTTTATTGATTGTTTAGCTAAAAATGTTTCATTTTTTTTACCTTTTTAAAATGAGTTGGAGAAAAATCAATAGATTAATCTGCTACTAAAACAGTCTTTTTAATGACTGCTTCTAGCGCTTGGTCAATATCTGCCATTAGGTCTTCTTTATCCTCTATGCCTACAGAAAATCGTATTAATCCCTCTGCTATACCCTGTTTTTTACGTTCTTCTTCACCTAAAAGAAAATGAGATGTTTGAGCCGGGGATAGCATCGTACTCTCCACTCCAGCTAGACTCATAGATGGTTTTATAAGATGAAGTGCTTTTTGAAACAACTCTGGGTCTATATGAGGGGCAAGCTCGAATGACATCATTCCGCCAAAACCTTTCATCTGTTTTTTTGCTAAATGATAATCCTTATGTGATTTTAAACCTGGATAATAAACCACAGAAATTTCTTCTTTTTCTTCAAGCCACTTTGCTATTTTCTTGGCATTTTTGTTTTGTGCTTTTACTCGCAAAGACATAGTTTTCATACTACGTTCAAGCATCCAAACGGTCATATCACTTAGACTACCACCCAAGTTTTTTGCTAGATGCCAGATTTTATCTATATGTTCTTGAGAACTGGCGACTGCGCCAGCACAAATGTCGCTATGTCCGCCCATATATTTAGTAGCCGAATGAATAATGACATCAACACCAAAATCTACTGGATTTTGATTGATAGGACTCGCAAATGTATTATCTATCATAGTTATAATACCATGTTTTTTAGCAAGCTTCGTAACCATAGACATATCTGTCACCTTCATAAGTGGATTAGATGGGGTTTCTATGTATATTACCTTGGTTTGTGGCGTTATCGCTTTCGCGAAAGCGGATTCACTTAGATCTTCTGTGAACGTATACTTTATTCCGTATTTTTCAAATTCTTCGACAACAAGATTATAGGTTCCACCATACAATGTTTGTTGTAAGACTATATGGTCTCCAGACTGTAAAAAGGAAAGTAATGAAGTACTCACCGCAGCCATACCACTCCCAAAAATCATTGCAGCTTCTGTCTTTTCTAAAGCGGCAATTTTCTTACTTAACCCTTCTTGATTAGGCGTATTAAAGTAACGAGGATAACGCTTTACATCGACATCCATAAAAGCATAAGACGAGGATAGATAAATGGGAGAAACGGCCCCTTTATGCTGCTCATCTATAAGCTGACCAGCGTGCGTACAAATAGTATGAATTCCTTTGTAAGTAGTACTCATTTTCTTTCAATTTTTATTCTTTAAAAATACGAAAAACCGTTCCCGTTTGAGAATGATTTTCTTTGATCATCAAATTCAAAATTTTAACGACCGACTTGTTATTCTAGTTATTTTTTTTGATAAAATAGACTGAGATAAAGTTGTTACCTTTATTCGCAATGAAATTAATTACAAACATTCACCAGCTATTGGTGACAGGAGAATATCAAAAACCAGTCGCAGGCGATAATATGAACGAGTTACATATGCTAGAAAACGCATATCTCGTTATTAAGGAAGATCGCATTTATGAATATGGACTTATGGATGACTTACATCCTATTGCCGCAGATGAAGTTATAGATGCTACGGGGCAAATCGTTATGCCTATGTGGTGTGATTCACACACGCATCTTATCTATGCAGCTACACGGGAAGATGAGTTTGTAGATCGTATTAATGGTTTATCCTATCAAGAAATCGCTAGTCGAGGTGGAGGGATTTTAAACAGTGCCCGCAGATTGAGAGAAATGTCTGAAGATGATCTTTACAAAGATGCTTTAAAGAGACTTCACAAAGCAATATCTTTAGGGACAGGAGCTATAGAAATTAAATCTGGATATGGCCTTACTGTTGAAGCAGAACTCAAAATGTTACGTGTTATACAGAGACTTAAGAAAGACGTAGCTATACCCATAAAAGCTACCCTACTTGCAGCCCATGCAATTCCCGAGCGATTCAAAGAAAATAGAGATGCATACATAAAAGAGATTGTTGAGGAGATGATACCTTCTTTTTGTAGCAGTACTGAAACTGACAGTCCCCTTGTAGATTTTGTTGATATATTTTGTGAGACAGGGTATTTTACAGTTCAAGAAATGGACACCATTTTAACAGCAGGAATAAAGTACCGTCTTAAACCTAAAGTGCACGTAAATCAATTTACAAGTATAGGAGGCATCGAGAAAGCCGTAGCACTAGATGCACTTTCTGTAGATCACTTAGAGGAACTTACGGATCAAGATATTAAAGCTCTTCAAGGATCTACAACCATTCCTGTAGCACTACCTGGGTGTTCATTTTTTATAAATATACCCTATACTCCTGCAAGACGTATCATTAGTGCAGGATTACCTATTGCTATTGCAACCGATTATAACCCTGGCACTTCCCCAAGCTTGTCAATGAATTTTGTAGTTTCTCAAGCGTGCATCAATTTAAAAATGACACCAGCAGAGGCAATAATTGCTGCTACGATCAATGGAGCCTTCTCTATGGATGTTGCCAATGAAACAGGTAGTATTACTAAGGGGAAAAAAGCAAATTTAATTATTACAAAACCTCTTAATTCATACAAAGCAATACCATATCATTTTGGCGAAAGCCAAATAGAAACTCTGATCGTAAACGGAGAGGTTTTATGATTTGATCTAATTTTGATGTAAAACAAAAAAACAGTAGTGATTATTTTTGAATGGAAATGGTCTATGTACCCTAGGGAGTCTTCGGCTATTAAGAATATTCATAAAACGTGTCTCTTTGTTACACAATAAATTTTTGAATGTATGATCCAATTACAATTACAGCAAAAAGAAGAACTAGAATCCTTGATACGCTTTCGCGAAAGCGAAACAAAACTTGGTGAAAAAATTACTCTTTGCGACAGCCTTGATTCTCTTTCTGAACTTACACAAAAGTTTGTGATTTTTGGTATTTGTGAAGACATTGGAGTACAAGCAAATTATGGAAAATCTGGTGCTAGTAACGCTTGGAATGTTTTCTTAAATTCATTTTGCAACATTCAAGTAAACTCCTATAACAAGGAATCTAATGTTATACTTTTAGGGAAAATCACAGTTTCACCAGATGAAGAAATCAATGAAAAAACTGACAGAAATATATTAGGTGCTATTGTAAAAAGAATAGATAATAAAGTGGCTATTGTGGTACAGCGCATCATAGAAGCTGGTAAAATACCTATTGTTATAGGAGGTGGTCACAATAATGCTTATGGAAATTTAAAAGGTGCGACAAATGCTTTAGGGCAAGCTCTTAATTGTGTGAATATAGATGCACATACAGACTTAAGGCTTACAGATTATAGACATAGCGGTAATGGATTTTCATATGCCTTAAATGATAAAGAAGGACCATATTTAAATAAATATGGAGTCTTTGGGCTGCATAAAAATTATACTCCACAGTACGTATTCAATTTTATAGAGGAACATAATAAAAAACATGGTCATACTATCACATACAAGTTTATGGAGGATATGCTTTTCCCCAATGCACAATTAGAAGCATTTAGCGATTTTATAAATACTATAATTGATGAATCTTTTGGGTTAGAACTTGATTGTGACAGTATAGCAAGTTTTCCCAGTAGTGCAATGAGTCCAAGCGGGTTTTCCCTTAACACAACTAGATCGTTTGTAAAATTACTTTCAGCGTCTAGATATTGTCGCTATTTTCATATATGTGAAGCTGCACCTTCACTAGCAAACTCTCAGCAGGTAGGAAAAGCACTGACTTACTTAGTTACAGATTTTATACAAAACAATGATGGAAATAATATCATATAACTCTCAGTACGCAAAAGATTTCAAGAAACTCAATATAGAATGGCTTGAGACCTACTTTTATGTAGAACCTTATGACCTAGCTGTTTTAAGTGATCCTGAGCACTATATCATCCACAAAGGAGGATTTATTTTCTTTGCAAAAGAAGATAATAAAATACTTGGTACAGTAGCTTTAATGCCCACTTCTCAAGAGGATATTTTTGAGTTGACTAAAATGGCGGTTCTTCCAGAATCAAGAGGTAGAGGCATTGGCAAGCACTTAATGGAGCATTGTATTTCATTTGCTAGAACACATGAAAAACCTTCCCTTATACTCTACTCCAATACAGTTTTAGAAAATGCTATCCACATTTATAAAAAATATGGATTTAAAGAAATACCAGTTGAAGCTAATGCCAGTTATGAGAGAGCAAACATAAAAATGGAATTAGTTTTTTAAAACTATAAATACCGTTAAGATTTTGATAACCAGTTCTTGAATCTATAAGTGATGCTATAACTTCGTAACGATATTGCTCTGAAAATTTAAAAAAATCATTTTGATATCCTACAATGTTTAAATTAAAAAATACCGTTATGAAAAAGATTACACTTGCTGTGATAGCTGTCACAACCCTAGCTTTTACAAGCTGTAAAGAAAAGACGACAAAAAACGATGAGATCGTTGCTGAGAAAACCGTAAAGGAAGAAAATTTATCTACTTCAGACAGTAAAAATTTTGACATCACGCCCATTTCTCACGCCTCAACCATTTTAAGTTGGGACGGGACAACCATGTATGTAGATCCAGTAGGTGGGGGTAGTATCTATGAAAAATACAATTCACCAGATGTTGTTTTAATCACAGATATTCATGGTGATCATCTGAATGTTGAAACATTAGAAGGTATGAACACAAATGGAGCTAAGTTTATAGTGCCTCAAGCGGTTGCTTTAAAGTTACCTGAAAATCTAAAAAAAAATATTGTGATTCTAGATAATGGGAATAGTGCAGACGTAGCGGGGTTTACCATAAATGCCATACCTATGTATAATTTACGTAAAGAAGACCTTGATAAACACCCCAAGGGTCGCGGTAACGGATATGTAATTGAAAAGGCTGGAAAGCGTATTTATTTTTCTGGCGATACGGAGGATATTCCAGAAATGCGTAATTTAAAAGATATAGATGTTGCTTTTGTTTGTATGAACTTACCATATACAATGACCGTAGAGAATGCTGCAAGCGCAGTTCTAGATTTTGCGCCAACAAAGGTATACCCTTACCATTATAGAGGGAAAAATGGATTGAGTGATGTTGAAAAATTTGCAAAGCTCATAAATGATAATAATGAATTTATTGAAGTGGTTCAACTAGATTGGTATCCTGAAATGAATTAAGAGAATAAATTCAAATATGCTTTAAAATATAAACTAACATTAGCCTCTTATCTTTTTTGGCTATTTTCAATCTAAAATAAAAAAATCCGCAGTAGCAATTGTACTGCGGATTTTTTACTTTATTAAAACAAATCTTACTTCATTGTAAAAGATGTCTGAGCAATTAATTTTGCTTCATCATAAATCTTTACTTCATATTTCCCTTCTGCAAATTCTTTACCTGATGGGGCTATATTTTCACAAATATCTAGTGCAGCATTTTCATAGTAAAACTTTGATATCGTACTGTAAGTAATCATTTCTCCATCAAATGCAACGGTCTCTGCACTTCCTAAAGTTTTTCCAGAAGGATCAATTACTTGAACATATAGCTCTCTATCACCAGCTTCTGCAAGTCTGTTTTGAGGTACTGTATAACAGGCTCTCACTTTATCTATACGTCTATTGTTTGAGTTTTCTACAAGTTTTCCAGAAGAACGTTCTATCACTCCAACTGCTCGCAATTTATTTGCTGCAAGTGCAGCTCCTATAGCCACGCGCTCAAAAAGTTTTGTGTTTTCAAGGTATAGAGAGTCTCCAAGACCACGTTGTACTTCTAATTCATAGGTTGTACTATCCACACGCATAGCAAGCATTTCATTACTACCACGTAAAGAGTCGTTTTGGGCAAATAAGAAGTCACGCTCATTACGTAGTTTAAAAACCTCTGCACGATATCTTCCTAGACTAGCTATAGTAGCATCTTTTGCTTCGATGTCCCCTATGAGAGATTGTATTTTATCACGTGCATCATTAAGCTCAGTGTCCTTGAGATTGTTCTCTTCTATGACTACATCATACTTATTAACCATTTCTTTAAGATCTGAGAGCACTACGTTCTTTTCTTTAGTAAGTTGTGATCGGGTGTCTTTTTCTTGATTGTACAATTTTACAGCAAATGCTCCAGCAACTACTAGAAGTACTGCTAGAATTCCTGCGATAATTTTAATACCGTTATTGTTCTTTTCGTTGTCCATAATTAAAATTTGGTTTATTGGTTATACGTACAATAATAAAGATTGGATTTTATTTCTCTCACATTTAAAAAAAAACTTTTCATAAACGTCTAGATTTTGTAATTAAATGTACGTGTCTTTTAGGACATAGAGGCCTATTTGAAACACCGCTTTCGCGAAAGCGAATAAAAAAAATCTCTTTTTGAAATCTTGTTAATGAATATCTAAAAAGTAAGAGAAGACAAACTATTTTACGGAAATTGTGTCTATGAATAAGCTCTACACCAAACTTAAAATGCTGTATAGTCAGGTCACAGGGAATATTGCATTTTTTCCAAGCTTGATTGCAATCTTTGGATTATTATTTGCCTTACTTATGCTTTATGCAGAAGACAGAGGTGTTTCAAAAAATCTTATTGAGAATACACCCTGGCTCGTTATTAATGACGCAGAAACAGCTCGTACGCTACTGAGTACCTTTATAGGAGGGATAATATCCCTTATGGTGTTTTCTTTCTCTATGGTAATGCTTTTACTTAATCAAGCGTCCAGCAACTACTCACCTCGTATTTTACCTGGTCTCATCTCAAACAAAAAACATCAATACGTTCTTGGTTTTTATATAGCGGTCATTATTTATTGTATTATTATTTTACTCAGTATTGAGCCTACAGATAACAAATATCAATTACCTGGTTTTGCTGTGTTGGTGGGAATTATTTTAGGAATTCACGTGTTAGGTGCATTTATTTATTTTATACATAGTATTTCTCAAGCTATACAAATTAATAATATTACAGATAGGATCTTCTCTGTAGCATCTGTACGCTTAAAGACACTCATCGATAAAGAAGAAAGTGGTAATCATGATAAGGTTTTTGAAAATACATCCGATTGGAATGAATACAATAGCAAGACTTCAGGACATCTTAATGACATTGCTTTTACATCTTTATCAAAACTTGCAATGGAGAATAAGTCACGTTTCAAAATGCTAGTTGCTAAAGGAGAATTTGTACTTGCAGACGTACCTATTGTGAAATCAAGTGAAGCATTAGATGATGAGGCTCAAGATAAATTGCAATCTTGTTTTGGCTTTTCAAGAAGCGAGATTGTGAAGCTCAATTATGTCTTGGGTTTTAAACAACTCACTGAAATTGCTGTAAAAGCAATGAGCCCAGGGATTAACGACCCTGGAACTGCCATTACATGCTTAGATTACTTGACAGAATTATTTTCTCTTAGAATGCTTAAAAGAGATACAAGCTACATTTTAGATGCTACTAAAGAACCTGTAGTCTCTCTTAACACTGTCAACTTTGAGCAGCTACTTTATTTCATTTTTGCAAGTTTGCGACAGTATTGTAAAGCAGATTTTGTGATGATGCATAAAATGCTCATTTCTCTACATTACTTAAAAGACACAGAGTGTGTAGATAAGGAATATCCTAAAATTATAAATAAACAAGCACTGCTAATTTTAGATGATGCTAGAGCCTATATAAAAAATGAATCTGACCTTGAAAAAATTGAGAAGCTTGGTGCAAGTTTCAACAAGAAGCAACTAAGCTGATGGATAAAAAAACTTTTCCTCACCATAAAGTGAGTAACTTTCCTGAAATCTTCAGGGTAGTTTGTAGTTAAATTAGTTTTTAAAAATTATTAAGCTGTTACTATAAAATTCTTTGGTGATTATACTACCACTAACCCATCCAGAATGTCGATTTTTACCACATGGAAAAAGAAGAATTTTTAGAGCAATATCTATTCAAAGACCTTAAGGCTCTTAAGGGTGTGAAGGATACAGAGCAAAGCTACCTCTTTACAGAAACAGATTTTGAAAAAATTTTAAGTCGAGCTAAATACTATGGAATAGGGATCTATACTATTGAAGCATATTTTAAAGGAAAAGCTTACGCAAATACAACACACGAAGATCATAAAAAAAAAGCTACAGATTATAGTTGGTCCCAAAGAGCGTTTACTACTTTTAAGAAAGAACAAGCTGGTCTCACATATTCAGCTACTTATAAGATTTCTCCTAAGCTTTTAGCAAAGGAAAGCCACAGTGAAGAAGAGGAGTAAATACAATAACCGCTTTCGCGAAAGCGTAATTTATTTCATTTTAAAAAAGAAAAGCCTGCTCAAGCAACAGATCAGGCTTTTCTATTATCAGTGATTAAAAATTTAATCTAAGGACATCCATGTCCCCAATGTATTTTTCCCAAAAGAGTATCCCAAACTCATAAAATTACTACCCACAATAAGCGTTTTGCCTGGTGCAGGAATAACTAAATTGGTGTGTAGAACAGCATTCCAACGAGCTGCACCTGCGTCTGAGAGTTTTTTTCCATTTACGACAATTGAGTTCCCATTAATATCGACTTTGATTTGTTCATTGCCCTTTTTCAACAATCCATTACGTACAAGATTGTCATGTAAATCTTCTAAATCAAAAGTTGCGTTAATCACAGCAATATGATTTTCCTTTTTATAAAAACTTACGTCATCTATGGAGGCGTAACCATTTTTTCTAAAAAGTGAATTGTAACTTGACCAAGAAGCCGGATTCATTTTATCTCCGTTTACATACATTCCGCTGTCTTCTTTTACAAATACGAGCTCTTCTCCTTTCTTCAAAAAACCATCTTCCATTAACTTATTTAAAAGAGCTTCTTGCATTGCTGGCCACTTCCACCCTGTTCCCTTACTAATTTTTGAAGGGTAAACAGTGCTTTGATGTTGTAATACCTCTCTAACATACCCATCTATACCTCCTCCTCTCTTAGATATAAGTGATAATTTGTAAGCTTCTCGCGAGAGTCTTTCAGCTTCACGGGAAAGACGCTCTGCTTCACGCACAGACATAGCCTCAAGACGCTCTGCTTCACGCTGCATTCGTTCTGCATCTCTTTGTGCACGATCTGCTTCTCTTTCTAAACGTGCTACTTCTTGTCGCTCACTACCTCCAGATATAAGGGTTCGTAATATAATCCCCATGTCTTCAAACTTTGAAATAAGCTCTGGAGATGCTATTTCCTTATCAAGCTCTATATCAAGTTTACGCTCCTGTAATTCTATTTCATATACCGTATTATCATCTCCTTCTAGGCTCCATACCATGGATTTTGCACTACTCTGCATGTTTTTTGTCCCCATTTCTTGAAGTAAAAATTCTTTGACTTCTGGGTAACATCTATTTGGAAATTTTGACTTTAAACGATACTCATCGTTTGAACTACTTACAGAAAAGGAAATATTACCCCCTTTATTCCCAGTTTGAGTAATCACAGATCTATTTGAAGAGTTTGTGGTAACTCTTGTAGAGGCATCTTCATACACGTTTACAGGTGTGGCTGGCGCTGCGGCTCTTGCTGGTCGCGCAGGTTTTGCTGGAGGTGTGGGAGGTAGTGTTTGAGCAATGCCCGTCGTTGTTATTCCCAATACAGCAAGTACAAGTATATTCCTAAGTGTTTTCATAATTTTTAATTTTAATTCTCTATGAAGAGAAAATGATTAACTGTTCGATTTTTGATTTTTATATACTTCATCAAAATCAGTGATGATCGATTACGTATATAGGTTGTAAAATAACTTCAGAATAAAGTTTTATTTTATTCGTCCATAATCTTAAAGGTTAACCCCACCCCTCTCGTGCTAGCAATTGAGATGGAAGGATCTTCCTTAAAATATTTCCGAAGCCGACTGATGAAAACATCCATACTTCTTCCCGAGAAAAAGTCGTCGCTTTCCCAGATGTTTGTAAGTATGTTCTCTCTTCGGAGCATTTGATTTTTATTTTTATAGAAAAATTGAATTAATAGGGCTTCTCGCTCTGTGAGTGATTGCTTTTTATCACCTATAGTTAGTATGTGATTCTTTAAGTCAAATTGATAGTTTCCAATTTTTTGACAACTATTCTCTACATTTTTATGTGAGTTTTGTCTATTTAAAATTGCCCGTTGGGATCTTTTCAAAATATTATTTAAACGTAATACGAGAATATCTGCCTCAAAAGGCTTTACGATGTAATCATCTGCACCTAATTTTAATCCCTGTATACGATCTTCCTTCATTTTGCGTGCCGTGAGAAACACAAATGGGATTTCTGGATGTATCTCTATTAATTTTTCGGCTAGGGTAAATCCATCCATCTTTGGCATCATAACATCTAACACACAGATACTGTAAGGATTTTTTTCTGAGTACGCTTTCGCGAAAGCGTTATGAGCCGCTTCCCCATCTTCACACCAAGTAACTTCAAAGTTATGTACCTCGAGATACTGCTTGAGAATACTCCCAAAATCAAAATCATCTTCGGCTAATAAAATATGATGCTTTGTCATTATACAGGTAATTTTATTGTAAATGTGGTTCCTACTCCTTCTTTGCTTTTTAATGAAATTGTCCCTCCATGAGCTGTGATAATTTGGTGTGTAAAATACAGGCCTAGACCTAGACCTTTTACATCATGGACATTTCCAGTTTTTGCTCGGTAAAATTTATCAAAAATGGCTTGCTGGTCCTTTTCTGTGATACCAATACCATTATCTGTAATATTTAATACATAACAGCCATTTTCCATAGTGGATGTTATACTGATTTTAATAGAGGGTTTTCCATATTTTACAGCATTCTCTAAAATGTTAAGTAGTGCAGTAGTGAGGTGAAATCTATCTACTCTTAATAATACCTCAGGTTGATAAATTCCATTCACGATGGCAATAGAGGAATGCTGCGTTGCCATCTTAAAATCTGCAATAAGGTCATTAAAGAAAATAGAGTCAGAAACCTGTTCTTTGTGTAGATGTATCTCTTCTGCTTTGAGACTATTGGTAAGCACCTGATCTATTAATTTTTGCAACCTATTATTTTGCCGTTCTACAATTCCTAAAGTATTTTCAAAAGCGTCTTCATTATTGCGTATCGCATCATTCCTTAAACTTTTTGTGGCAATACTTAAAGTAGCCAGTGGTGTTTTGAGTTCATGTGTGACATTATTAATGAAATCTGTTTTTACTACTGCAATATTCTTTTGAGTGATTAGGTTTTTTATAGAATAATAGAGCAGTCCTATGACAAATAGAAAGAGAATAATACTCCCAACAATAAGCACCCACATACGTTTTAATACTATGGCTTTCCAATGTGGAACTTGAATACGTTGCTGGGTACGTACCTCAAAATCATAAGAACTTGTCACAATAGTGTCTCCTCTTTGCTCTATATATTGGTTGGTATCATACGTACGTGAGGTGTTGATGACTCTAACCTCTCCTGGTCTAAAATTAGACCCAAAAATCTTACTTCGCATCCCATTTTCTTTGATAAACAATGTATCGACCTCCGGATAATCAATGATACCTATACTAAGTAGATCATACTGAAATACAATCTCATACCCTAAATTTAAGTTTGCTACTTGCTCTTTGTAAACAGGTAGGTATTTCTTGTTAAATTCATCTGCCGTTCTAAAAAAGCGATCAACAGCCTGGCGTTTAGTAATACGGTTATTTAAATAATCTGCTAAATGATTTTCTAAATTATCTTCTATTAAAATATCATAAATTGAATCTAGCACACGATTATTTGAAATTTCTGAGACGGCATCATCGGCTTCATTCATAAACGCCTCTTTTTTTAGCTCATAAGTATTTGCTATCAAATACGCTTGTATACCACACAATGCAAGTAATGCGAGTGCAGAAATGAGTATTAAAAGAGTGAATTTACTTTTCATTACAGATGTTTAACTTTAATGTTTGTACGCTTTCGCGAAAGCAAAAAGCATATATTTATTGTTTATCAGATTAGTAAAGTACAACTAAGCAAGTTATGTGATTATTAGGTTTTGTAAAAGTAGTAGCAAACCTAGTTTACACATAACATCTTTGTATCATTAACCATGCATTAACCTTGAAAACAGCGCAATACTTCATTTTTAAAAGGCTTTTGACTAATGTTAATGGAAAAGTATTTTATGAAAAGTATCCTATTAACCTGCATGTGTATCCTTTCTTAGCGCTTGAAAAGATAACTCTCTTAAATAATTGCAAGATTTTGTAATAAAATGTTTTTTATCTTCGAGTATTTGCTATGACTGAAGATTATTCAAGCCTTTTAAACTATATCCGTAGATATATTGATTTATCTAATGCTGAGGAGGAGCTACTTATTAAAAAAGTACAGGCTCGCCGTTATCTTAAAGATCAATATATTGTTCAGCAAGGAAACGTTTGTACAACGGCAAATTTCATTATTTCTGGATGCACTAAAACATTTTATGCAGATAAGGAGGGACAAGAACACATCATTCTAATTTCTATTGAAGATTGGTGGACCTCAGACTTAGGTAGTTTTATAACACAAACCCCAGCAGATTTTAATGTACAGTGTATTGAAAATACGGTATTAATACAATTTACGTACGATGTGCTTCAAGAATTGTATGATGAGATACCCAAAATTGATAGGCTTTTTAGAAAAATATCTGAGCGTGCATTTGTAGCTTCTCAAAAAAGACTCATTCGTAATTTTAGTCTCTCTGCAAAAGAAAGGTATCTTATTTTTAAAAATACCTATCCAGAAATTGAAAATCGAGTACCCCAGTATATGATCGCCTCATATCTCGGAATTACAAAAGAATTTTTAAGTAAGATAAAAAGCCAATTGTTGAGGGATCACTAGATGTTAATCTAGCTTAACATGATTTCATAATCTAATTCATTTTCTAGAGGTCACCACTTACAGACCTTTGTATACCGTTAATCAAATTAGAAGAAAATGAAAAATGTAATCAAAACCAGTGTACTGTTACTAGTAACAGCGCTACTTAATTTATCCTTCAACACTATGAACTCAGAAAAAAAAGCAATCAAATTATCAGAAAGTAAAGTAACTTGGAAAGGTTACAAAGTAACTGGATCACACCAAGGTACAATTGACCTTACTTCTGGGCATCTAGAATTTAATGAAGATGTGCTAACCGGAGGTAACTTTACCATTGCCATGAATACAATTGTGAGCACAGATTTAGAAGGAGAGTCAAAAGGGCAACTAGAAGGGCATTTAAAGTCTGATGACTTTTTTGGAGTTGCTACTTTCCCAACAGCAACTCTCAACTTTACCAAAGTAACTCCTACTGGTAAGAATTCTTATGATGTAGTTGGTAATTTAACAATTAAAGGAAAAACAAACCCTGTAACACTTGTTGTGTCCATTTATGGTAATAAAGCAAATGCAACTTTAAAAGTGGATCGCTCTAAGTATGATGTACGTTACGGTTCTACTAGCTTTTTTGACAACTTAAAAGATAAAGCTATTTATGATGAATTTGATCTTATTGCAGATCTAGAATTTTAACAGTCACTTTACAAGTGTAAATGTAATTTAATAGCGTACAGCATTAATACCTGTACGCTATTTTATTTTGGTGTTTTATCAAATTACAATTGCGTTCCTAAATCAATTTGTGAACCCAATTTATCCCAACGCTATCATAAAGGACAACGCTGTTTGGGAGTCAACCTATAGTTTTGTAATACAATACAATTTATGAGAAATTATGCAATTATAGGCGGTGGACCTAGAGGACTTTATGCTTTAGAAAGTTTGTATCTCGCTTTATTTAATTCTGAAAGTAATAAAGAAGTAAAAGTTACGCTCTTTGAACCCTTTGCATATCCAGGCGCCGGCTGGGTTTGGAACCCCGAACAAGTCACAACAAACTGGCTTAACATTACGGAGCGAGGTTTGCAAGGTTTGAAGGGCCGACCTGAAATACAATTTGGAACTTCTATTATACCAGGTTTTCCCTCATATAGCGATTGGATAGAAAAAGAGAAAGATACCATTACTGATAATACTCCAGATACGTTTCCTCCTAGAGCAAAAATGGGTACTTACCTCAATGCTAGGTTTGAAACTATCGTAAAAGCTTTGCAAGGCTTTGGACTGTTATTAGTCATAAAGGAAAAAGTGGTTGATATAAAGTATATACCACCACACTTTGAGATTATCACTAAACAACAGTCTATTAAAGGTATAGATGAAATCGTCCTGACCGTAGGACATCAAGATACCGAACTCTCGGAACAACTTAAAAAATGGCAAGAGCACGCAAAAGAAAATAAAGTGCCTCAAACTTTTACAGAACCTTATCCAGTAGAAAAAATATTACAAGCCACCATTGATAAAACTACGGTTGTTGGCTTTAGAGGTTTCGGTCTGGCAACCATTGATCTTCTACGAGCACTCACCATAAAGAAAGGAGCGCATTTCGAAATTTTAAATGAACACACCAGAGAGGTCGCATTTAAACCATCAGAAAAACATCCAGAGAAATTTGTTCCTTTTTCTTTAGATGGACTGCCTATGGTACCTAAACCACTCAATAAAACTGTAGATGACCTATTTGCTCCTAGTGAAGATGCATTGTCTGCTTTTGCAAAAGCGGTAAACCAAGGTGCATGTGGTGAACATACTGCAAAACATCACTATTTTCTCTTAGAAAGCATGGCAGAAGTAGTGGTGCCTATCTTTCTCAGTTTAGGAAGTAAGGCTATTGAGCATGACTATACCTCATCAGAACTGTATTATCTAGCAATCAATTATATAAGTAACAAAGAAATAGACCACCCTTTACTTCTATCCCATAAATTACCCACTCTCGAAATGATGCAAGATCAGGTAGGAATGGCCATAGGAGAGGTACAAATAACATTAGACTATTGCATTGGTCAAGTGTGGAGACATTGCCAGCCTACAATATATTCAGAGTTTTCTTATCCTGAACTCCCAGACGCTGTAGTCGCAGAGGTAATTGCACTGGATGAGGCCTCAAAAAGATATACATATGGACCTCCAGTAGAAAGTATACAGCAGCTTATTGCACTCACAAAAGCAGGATACTTAGACCTTAGTGTCCTTAAGGATCCAGACATAAACTTACATAATGAGGGTTGGAAACTAAAACTTGAGGAGCAAGAATTAGACGTACATACCATGATTAATGCCGTGTTAGACGCTCCAGAATTAGTAAAAGTAAATACAACTCTTATTCAGAATCTTCTAAAAGATAAAATGATAGAACCTAAACACACTGATCTGGGTATAAGAACTGATGATTATGGCTATGTTGAAGTTCCTGAAGATAAAAGTTTTGTGCCGCTAGCTGTGTTAGGAAGGCTCTCTAAAGGAAGTGTTATAGGAGTGGATGCTATTTTAGAATGTTTTGGAAAGCGCATTACAAGCTGGGCAAACCATTCAATAAAGTGTATGCTAGAAAAATAAAGATTATGAGTAGAGGATTTGTAAAAGAAGATGATCAAGAGGAAACGCCTATTATACCACCTAGAGCAGCTTTGCCGGCTGGAACTACAAATTATGTTACATCAGTTGGTTTACTGGAACTAAAAAATGAATTAAAAAAATTAGACCATCAAATTGGAAACCTAGCCGAAACTGATGATCGTGAGAGACGACGTGCCCTCGCCGTTTTGAATGGAAAGCGTAATCTTTTGATAGAGCGCATAAATACTGCCCGTACCCTTGATAAAATTAAAGATATTGGAGAAATACGCTTTGGAGCAATTGTAACATACATTATAGAAGGATTAAAAAAACCTGTTACTATACAAATTGTAGGCGTAGACGAAGCAAATGTAACCAAACAAAAAATTGCTTTTACAGCTCCTATAGCGAGATCACTTGTAGGTAAGAGACTTGATGACATTATTGATTTTAAAATGGGCAATAAAGTCAGGAAAATAACTATAAAACAAATTGAATACCCTACAGAATGATCGCTTATTTATCTAATTGCGTTAATATACTTTTAAAATTATCTTCATACCTCTCATGATACTGTATTTTTAATAAAAAACATTCTATAGTTATAAAACAGTGCTATTGTGATGTATTTAGTTTCTTACACTAACGCTAAAAAGTTGCTCTTCTAAATCAAAATAAATATGAAAACTACTATATATAAAGCAGATTCACGAGGCTATGCTAATCATGGATGGCTTAAAAGTCATCACACTTTTAGCTTTGCTGGTTATCATGATCCATCAAGAATGAACTTTGGTGCCATGCGCGTTTTAAATGATGATACTGTAGCTGGAGGTCGTGGGTTTGATATGCACAGACATCTTAATATGGAGATTGTTTCGATTCCATTATCAGGAGATCTTGAGCATAGTGACAGTATGGGAAACAAAACCGTCATTAAAGAAGGAGATATTCAAGTGATGAGTGCAGGAACAGGTGTAGACCATAGTGAGTATAATAAAAATAGTGATCAAGAAGTAAAGTTTCTTCAAATATGGATCCTTCCTAATAAACGACCCGTAGACCCTCGTTATGACCAGTTGAAGATAAATGAAGATGGAAAAAAGAACGAATTTGTACAGATTCTATCTCCTAATAAAAGTGATGAAGGAGTATGGATCTATCAAGATGCATGGTTTCATATAGGAGAATTTATTGAGGAAACAACTACCATTTATTCTCTTAAAAAAAAGGGTGATGGAATATTCCTTTTTGTGTTAGAAGGAAATGCACAGATCGCAGGAAATCTTCTTAATAAAAGAGATGCAATAGGTATCTCTGATGTTGACAAAGTAGAGATTACTATACAATCTGACTCTAAAATTTTAATCATTGAAGTTCCTATGGAATTTTAAATAGCTTACAAACTATGCCTTCTCTAAAATTTAATTTTTTCTTTCATATAATCCTCTTAACACTATGTATACAGCCTATACTTCTTGCGCAAGATAAAAATGAAACTAAGCAGAACGGTCAAGAATACCCCAAGCTTAGTGACACCATCCCAAAGAAAGGCACTTATTTAAGCAATCCTATTGGTGATTACAATGAAGCTTATTATCAATTAGATCGTCTTAATGACAATATAGGGTTACCTCCACGTAAATTTAATTTTCAAAGTCCACAAGCTACGCTAGAACATTTTATAAATAGTTGCAAGCAAGGTAATTTTGAGGACGCTGCCTATGCACTCAACCTCAATTTGTTTCCTAAGGAGGTTACTAAAGAAGAGGCAGCGGTATTAGCAGAGAAATTTTACTTTGTACTTAATCAACGAGTAAGTATCGATTGGGGAAATATATCTGACAGACCAGACGGCCAGGTGGATATAGGAACATCTACAAATCAACCTATTGCAGGAGAGCCTAGAAGAAGTGTCGTTTTTGGAGAAGTTGCTCTTGATGGACGCGATGCTGTCTTGAGATTGCAACGTGTACGCCTCAAAAACTGGGGTGCCTTCTGGATGATAAGCGCAAACACTGTTGAAAATATTGAAAGTCTCTATGCCATTTATGGCCCTAGAAAGTTAGACAGAGCAATGCCAGACTGGGCAAGAGTAGCAATTTTTGGAATTCCATTATGGAAACTTATGGGTACAATTTTGCTCATTTTTATATCTTATTTTCTAGGCAAGTTCTTTGCCTACATTACTCGAAAGTTATTTCTAAAATCTAAAAGACCTTGGCTCAAATCTATCGCTACAAAAATGGCCACTCCCGCTGGTATTGTACTTGGTGTTCTTTTCTTCTACCTAACGCTTACCTATCTCATATCCTTTTCAGGAACACTGGCTAGCACACTATATGCTATTTTACTTGTAATAGTGATTGCATCTATCGCGTGGTTTTTAATGAATTTTATTGACTACTTCTTTGCTTACGTAGCAGAAAATCGTGTGGGAGATTCTTCATTAGAAGAAAATAAGCGAGCCCGTATGATTATGACCTATATTTCTGTTGCTCGTAGAATCTTAACGATCATAATAATTATTGTGGCTATCTCTGTGATTCTATCACAGTTTAGGTCCCTAGAGAAATTAGGTATTTCCTTGCTAGCCTCTGCAGGATTAATCACCATTATTCTAGGTGTGGCTGCACAAAATACCTTAGGCAATATTATTGCAGGAATTCAAATCGCACTTACTCAACCTGCCAGTATAGGAGATACTGTATATATAGAAAACGAATGGGGTTATGTAGAAGATATTCGTTTTACCTACATGGTTGTAAGGACATGGGATGCTAGAAGATTAATTGTTCCCTTGAAAGATATTATTTCTAAGCCTTTTGAAAACTGGTCAATGACAAATGCGCATCAAGTACGACCCGTTGTTGTCTATGCAGATTACCATATTGACGTACAGAAAGTGAGAGAAAAGTTTGCTCAACTATTAGTAAATTCAGAACATTGGGATGAACAACATGAACCAGTGGTACAGGTTACTAACGTCACAGAAAAATCTATAGAAATACGTGGTCTTTGTAGTGCAAAGGATGCTTCAACCACGTGGGATCTCCATTGTTATTTAAGGGAAGAGCTTGTTAAGTTTATTGCCACCCTCAATAGTGGGGAGCATCTCGCCACACAGCGCGTTATGATTCAAAAAGAATCTACTACAAAAGAGAAAGAGGATTTTTAAATTTTTGCTTTCGCGAAAGCGTAACAATTTCTAATATCATTTTCTTATAGAAAAAATACAAATCTATGCTACTTACAACGACTAACAGTATACAAGGAAAATTAATAAATAACTATATAGGAATTATTACAGCCACTGTCTATGTGAAACCAAACACCAGTAAGGGCATGAGTTTTATGGATCATTTTAAAACTGAGAAAATTTATGAAAATGCAGAAGAGGGTATTGAAGCAGGTAAAAAAGAAGCTTTTGAGAAACTAGCTATCCTAGCTAAGGAAAAACAAGCAATGGCAGTAATAGGTATCTCAATGGACATGGAGATAACTCGAGATGGTCTCACCAGAGCCATATCTGTAATGGGAACTGCTGTAAGTTACGAATGATTTTTTTGTCTTAAAGCCTCTAATAATTTACAAGTTGTTATCTAAACAACTTAAATTCTACGAAATTACTTTTAGAAATATTTCTTAATGTTTTACTATTTGGGAAGTATTTAAGAGCTTACTTATTCAAATACATCTAATTTGGTTCCAACTAACCAAACTCATATATTTTGAAATTAAAAAGCTTTCTTCAAGGTTTTGGCATTATCGCCATATTATTAACGCTGCTTCCTCTTATTGCATTAGATTATTGGTGGATTCGCGTATTTGACTTTCCGCATGCACAGCTTACTGGTCTTACTTTTATAGCATTAGCAGTATATTTTATTCGCTTTGATGTAAAATATTATAAAGACTATATATTTGTAGGCATACTTTTAGCTTGCTTTATTTATCAAATGGTAAAAATCTATGAGTACACGCCACTTGCTTCTTATGAGGTTCATGACAGTACTATCACTGAATCATCTAATACTTTAAAGATCTACAGTGCAAACGTTCTTCAGAAAAACAAGGAGTATCAATTAGTATTAGATCAAATTTCTAAAAAAGATCCAGATATTATTTTGCTCATGGAGACAGATCAATCATGGAAAAATGCTGTTCATCAATCTTTAGCAAAAAACTATCGTTATCAAATGCTAGAACCACTTGATAATACGTACGGAATGCTTTTTTATTCTAGATTACCTATTTCTAATCAGAAAATTCGTCATTTAGTTGATAAGGAAATTCCTTCTATGGAGGCAGTAGTTTCTCTTCCTAGTGGAGAACAATTTCAACTATACACCATACATCCCACGCCACCTATGCCCCAGCATAACCCTATGAGTTCTGATAGAGATACGGAAATGATGAAAACAGCCTTAACGGTTAATGACCGTAAGATGCCTGTTATTGTTTTAGGCGACTTTAACGATGTTACTTGGTCTCGCACAACGTCATTATTTAGAAAAGTAAGTAGATTATTAGACCCTCGTATAGGTCGAGGTTTTCACAATACTTTTAATGCAAAAAATATCTTGATGCGTTGGCCATTAGATCATATTTTCACTTCTGAAGAATTTAGAGTTAAATCATTTGATCATACAGATGGGATAAATTCTGATCACTTCCCGCTATATACAGAATTGACACTCGAGCCTAATAAGGCAAAAGACCAATTACCTACAAAACCAACTGAAAGTGAACTAAAAAGTGCGAGAGATCAAATGGACAAACAAAATTTATTAAATATTGACATGCCAAATATGTAATGCGAACCTAATTTTTGAATATTCAAAAATTGATAAACTTTGTATTATACTATAAATGAGGGTATGTAAGATTACATACCCTCATTTACTTTTATAGTAAAATAGCTAGATTACAAACAGGTTGAATATATTTCAATAACGCTCTTGCGAAAAGCTTATACCAATTAAAACATTTATTTTAACTATAAACTATCAAGCTTTAACCCGGCCTTGGGAAAATCTACCGCTATCTCTCCGTATATTACAGACTATGATACAAGTAGACAAGAACGTAGAGAAAAACACAGAATTTTTAACAGAAACTATCGAATATCTAGAAAATAAAGGATTCGAAAATATCAAAGCAGATGTCGAAGGCTATACAACCCCTCACTCCTATACTCGTCAAGAAACAGGAAATGCTTTAACACCAGATATCGTTGCTGAGAAAAGAGGTATTAAATACTTTTTTGAAGTAAGCCTAAAATCAGCTAAGCCAAAATTATTAAAATCAAAATGGTTATTACTCGATACTTTAACCAAAGTAAAAGATTACAGATTTAGAATAGTAACAACAAAGGGACACTTAAGTTTTACTAGAAATATGATTGAAGACGCAAACCTCAACAAAGATTTTATAAGGATTTAATCTTTATAACCATTAATTATAAACCTCCATACAGTTAGCTGTATGGAGGTTTATTTTTATGCAGTACTTAGAAAAGATCAGTTAACATAATTTATGTTTTTAGTAGGAAAAAATTAGGCATATATCCTCGTATCTTGCTCAAAATATCAACTATTGAAATCTAAATTATTACTCAGGCATTTTTCAAAATACAAGATCATTATTGCTATGGCTTGTATTACATTTATTCAAGGATGTGCAGTTCACTCTGACTTGTTTAAAGACACAAATAAACGTCTAACATATCTTAACACGTCTAATTCATACAGAAGCTTTTACAGCATAGCAAATGTAGGAGCCTATAAAAAAGGTCCTGACAAAGAATTCCTAGAGGCTTTAAAAGAATCTCTATCCCTAAAAAGTAAAGACGGTGACTTTTTACTTTTCTTAGGTGATAATATACATAGCAGTAATCTAAAGACACCTCAAAATGAGGAAACTTTGACGCTTCAACTTGATCTTTCTACAAAGTTTAAAGGACAGACACTTTTCCTTACTGGTGAACAAGAGTGGAATGAATATGGTGTTGAAGGTCTTGAAAAAATCGAAACTTATATTGAAGATTATTATCAGGAGGAAGACCATTTTTTACCTAAAAATGGTTGCCCTCTCGAAGTTATTGATGTGAGTGACGATATTGAGGTTATGCTCATCAATTCTCAATGGTACATCGAAGATTGGAGTAAGGTGGCGGGAATCAATGACAAATGTCAAATTAAAACGCGAGAACAGTTTAAAGCGCTACTAAGTAGTGAGATGCGGAAAGCACGGCACAAAACAATACTTATAGCTATGCACCACCCTCTTTATACAAATGGTGTATATGGAGGAGAAATTCCAGCAGAAGTTGTATATAGACCTACAACAGAAAATGTTTTTATACCAGTAGCAGGAACCTTTTGGTCATTCTTACGTTCTCAAGGAGGCTTGTCAAAACAGGATCGTTATAATCCTCTTATGAATGAGCTTATGGAAATTATAGAGCTAGCCGCTTTTGAGGCGCCTAATGTTATTGTACTTTCAGGACACGAGCGCTCTCTACAATATATAGATCATAAAAGTATAAAGCAAGTAATCTCTGGTACTGGTAGTTCAGTAAAACCTGCTCGTCTTGGTAAAAGAGGGCTTTTTACATCCACAAAACCAGGTATTTCTGAAACGAGAATTTATAAAGATGGATCATCATCTGTGCATTTCTACACCTTTAATGGAACTGAATTTACAGAAATTTATAATAAACAAGCCTTCCCAAAGCCAAAAGAGTACAATATAGATAGCCTAAGCAGTAGTTTCCCAAAAACAAAAATTGCTTCTGTATATCCTGCAGAAAGTGTTGTTAAAAGTGCTAAATATGAAAAATTTTGGGGAAAGCATTATCGCTACGTCTATGGTGTTCCCGTAGAAGCTCCTGTTGCCATTTTAGATACTTTATACGGTGGTCTTAAAGTAGAAAGAGCTGGTGGTGGTAATCAAACACTATCTCTTAGACTTGTTACTAAGGATGACAAAGAATTCAATATGCGCGCCATTGCAAAAGATCCAATCGCTTTTCTAAAATCTGCTGGATACAATGACCTTAATGCAGATGATTATTTTGAAGGAACGGTTCCTGCAACTATAATTGAAGACTTTTACACTGCAGCACACCCCTATGGAGCATTTGCAATACCTAGACTAGCGGGATCAATAAAAATTAATCACACACATCCCAAGCTCTATTTCGTACCTAAACAAAAGGCTCTTGGTGAGTTCAATGAAACTCATGGTAATTTATTATATATGATTGTCGAGAAGCCAGACGGTGACTTTAGTAATTCACATATGTTTTCTAATAGTAAAGAAGTAGAAAGTACGCCTGATCTTTTTGAAGAAATACGTGAAGATGAGCAAAACAAGCTTGATGAACGTGTTTATATAAGGGCTCGCATATTTGATATGCTCATAGGTGATTGGGACCGACACGAAGATCAATGGAGATGGGCACAATCTCAAATAGATGAGAAAGATGGGATCACAAACTATATTGCGGTACCTAGAGATAGAGATCAAGTATTTGCAAACTTTGATGGAAGTTTTTTAGAACGTTTACAAAAGTTTATGAGTGGTACTAGACAGTTTGGAAAATATGGTCCCAACATACCCTATATAGAACAATTTAGCAGAAGTGCTATTAATCTAGACAGAGCCCTTGTGCAACGATCAGACTGGTCCGTATGGGAGGAAGAAATAAAATTTATACAAGATCGGATCACTCCAGAGGTCGTATCAAAAGCATTTAGTGAAGCTCCTAAGGAAATTCAAGATGACATTTGGAAAGGTATTCAAGACGATTTGCTTTCGCGAAAGCGTAACCTCAATGATATTGTTACACGCTATTACGATCATTTTATGACTTTTCAGACCTTAAAAGGAACTGATAAAGATGATCATTTTGTAATTACAAACACTCCAGAAGGAGGTGTTCATGTGACGGCACATAGAATCAAAGATGGTGAGAAAGGAACGCTTTTATTTGATCGTTATTTTAGCCCATCTCAAACGAAGGATCTTTGGATATATGGATTAGATGACAAAGATATATTTGAAGTTCAAGCAACAAAATCAAGTCCGATTAAAGTTGTAATTACTGGAGGTTTAGATGAGGATACATTTATCGTTAATGGAGGGAATAATGTTACGATTTACGATCAGAAATCGTATAAAAATGAAATAAAGAAAAAAGGAAATGCTAGCTATCATATAGATGATATTTATGAAAATCATATTTATGATACAGAGCGTATGCCTGGTGGAGGTTCTGGATTTGGCCTTGAACTATCGTACAATCCAGATACTGGAGTAACTCCGCATCTTAACGTAAGTAAAAAAACAAAAGGATTTGAAGGAAACCCTTTTACTACAAAAACTGATATAAGTGTACAGTATTTCTCTTTAACGCAAGCAGCCGATGCTCGCATGGCATGGCATCGTGGGCATCTTTTTAAAGATTGGAACTTTCAAGCAAATGCGAGAGCTACCACAGCAAATTACACACAGAATTTCTTTGGATTAGGTAACGAGTCAGAAAATAGATCTAATTCTTTTGATGCAAATAGAATAGTCATGCAGCATTTTTCTGGAGGGATAGGTACTTATTACAATGGGGAGTACGGTACGGCAGCAGCAATTCAATTACTTGCAGAACATTACGATCTAGGTGATAAATTACGAGAACCCGATTTGATTACATCTACAGATTACTTTACTGTAGATGCAACCTATGCCTATCATAGTATAGATGATGTACTTTTTCCAACAAGGGGAATGAACTTTACTGTAAACGGTGAGTTTTCTGACGAATTGAATAGTACAGCAACTGTAGGCATCTTGGATCCTAGTATTACTTTTTGGAACGCTATAGATACTTCTAGAAATTTAATTTTTAAAACCTCTGTAAAGGGTCAAATTCGTTTTGGTGAAAGCATACCCTTCTATAAGTTAGCAAATATAGGAGCTGATAATGGTTTGAGGTCTTATAGACAAAGTAGATTTACTGGAAAACAGTCATTGACAGGATCTATAGATTTGGCTTACAAATTTAAACCGTTACGTACGGCACTATTTCCTTTAAGAATGCAAGGGTATTTAGGTTATGATACTGGTCGCGTCTGGATCACAGAGGAGAAAAGTAAACAGCTGCATTATAGCTATGGAGGTGGAGTAAAGTTATCTACAGCAGCGGTCGTAAATGCTTCTATTAATTATTTTACGGGGCCAGAAGGCGGTAGACTTGGTTTTGCATTCTCCATGGGTCTTTAAATGATTTGTAATAATTTTACTTAGCTTTTTTATGTTGATGAAGCACTAATTTATAGCATCTTAAAAATGTCACTGCTAGAACAAGAAGCATGAAGACTATAGATTAGTTACGCTTTCGCGAAAGCATCCTAGAAATGTGCGAGATGACTTATAGAAATACAAAAAAACTTACGGTATTCAGGGCAAGATTATTGTCTCTGCATTATTTTGTTATGTTTTGGTTCTGTAAACGGGGTTCCTTAGACTGAACAAATACAATCAAACACTAAATGCCTAAATCTAAAGAGACTTCAGCTCAGAAATCAAGTACTTTGAAGATGAACACTCTGATGAAAAACTAAAGAATAAAGTAGTTAATACCACTATTAATATCTATGATCAACAGCAAAGACTTCTATCATAAAAATTTTTATCTCACAAGTCCCACAATAACCAGGGCTGAGCCTATCCTACTGCTGTACATTTTTTTGGTTTAGCAAACAAGTTTTTTATCAATCAGAAAAGTATGCTTTCAAAAGAGCTAAAGAACTAGCTCTAATCAAAAAAAAAATCCTGCGAAGTTACCTCGCAGGATTAATTAAACTATTTAAAACTGTCAACCATTTTAAAATAATTGATGTTCTTGAGGTTACTAAAAATGTAATAAGGCAGGGTCTACAAACGAACACCGAATCTAAAATCAATACGCATTCCATCTTCTCCCACAAATGCTCCTACTTGTCCTGAAACGGTATCAATCATATTGACCCAAAATCCTCCCCCAAAGTCATTATGCCATTTATCACTTTCTTGATTATCAACCCAAACTCTACCTAAATCTCCTCCACCAAAAACACCGATTTGAACAGGTAATAACCCAGCAGAGAATTGGTCAAAGCTATACCTCAAGTCTGCAGAGCCTGCTAGTGCTGCTTCTCCAGTAAATCTATTAAAGCGATAACCTCTTAATCCTGTACGTGCTCCTAATGAAGCTGCTTGATAAAATTCAAAGTCATCACCCAATCTAAGTTGCGATTGAATAAGCGTTTTTAAAACGAGTTTTCTATTACGAGAGAGCGCATTATAGAATCCCATTTTAGGGTTGAGATACGCATACATTCTATCTCCAGAACTAAGGTTACGCTTACCACCTACAATCGCTGCAAATTCAAATCCTCTAGTGGGGTTAGCATCATTATCTGCACTTACATAAGTGTAAGCCCCTTCTACTCCAACAAAGGATTGCCCTCCATAGAAATTGTTAAGATCTGGCGTAAAGATTTCTGGGTCTGCTAGAACTCTACCTTCTGTTTGTTCTATCTCAATTCTTTCAAAATTTGCTATTATTCTTAATTTGCTTCCAAAGGTATTATCACTCTCAACACCTAGGTGTGCACCTAACTCACCATTGCGTACTCTATTGTAATCTAGACCTAAATCATCGTCAAAATTTTCTGTTTCATTACCAAAACCAAAGAAGTTACGGGAAAAGCTTTCATTGGTAAACTTACCTCCTACCACGAGATTCCACTGTCCAAAGGCATTTGCAAAATCACCTTCATAGTTTAAGTTAATCGCCTTTGTGGCAAATGAATAGGTAGCATTAAAAGTATGCTTACTAGAAAAAGGGTCATTTTTAAACCCAAAAGTGGTAAATACATCTGATATTCCTACCAAGAACCCATCGTCTGGGTTAAAACCTATGGCAGGAAGAATACTATTAGATACACTCTTTTTCTTAAGTGGATCATAGGTATTGAAATTATAAATGTTTGAAAATTTAATATGTGCACCACCTCTCTGTTTAACAGTATTAGGTTTTGTTTTGTGTTCAAAAACCTTTAGTCTACGCCCATCTTCTATATCATAAATATCGTTGTTCTGACCACCTATGATTTTCATTTTTATAGGTCTTTTGCCCTCACCACTTACATGAAATACATCATCATCATCTAATCCATATATCCATATTTCTCTAGTTTCATCAGATCTAATGAGCCTATCTACAAAAGGTTCTTGGACTTTATCATCTTTGATTCTAGAAATTTGTACTCTTGTTTCTCCATTTCCTCTTGTAATTTCAAAGTGATCATCCTTATCTGTTCCCGTAATAATTATTAGTGAAGAAATGTAATTATAGTAGTCTTTTGCAATATCAACAATATTTGATCTACGTTCTCTCAAACTTTCCTTTATCGTACTAACACCCAGATCTTGCACTTCCAATGGAAGCTTAGAAAAAGCGATATCTATCTCTTCATCAGAAAGATTATCTTGAATAAACTGCGCTTCACGTATCCAATCTTGCTTTGTGGCATTCCTTAGTAACGTACGGTCCATCTTAATGCCTGCTTCATTAATCCATTTTACATTTTCTACATCACCATCATAATTTTGAAATTGTTGTACTGCGGGTATTAATGTTTTTAATGTTCCTAAGATTGCTCCGTCAAATTTAGAAAAGACTTGATCTCTATCTCTTGGAATAGGTTTATAAATTTTTTTTCCATTCTCATCAAATCTTGCCCATCTCCATTGGTCCGTATGTCTATCCCAGTCTCCTATGAGCATATCAAAAATACGTGCTCTCAAAAAAGCGTTTTCATCTACCTGATACTCTTCATCATCTCGTAAATTCTCAAATAAGTCTTCTGTGCTATCAATACTGTCTGGATTTCCAAAAGAATCTACCATCAGGAAATCTTCATCGGGTCTCTCTTCTATAAAGTATAATTCATCTCCATATTCATCATTGTACTTACCTAATGCTTTATGCTTAGGGATATATACTAGCTTAGGATTTGTATGATAAATACCTACCGCATTAGAAAGCTCTGCTACGGCTAATGATGCATAAGGATGCGCAGAAGTATAGAAGTCTAAAATTAAATCTTCTGTAAAAGTATTTTTAAATTCTTCCTGTACAAATTTATCTTTGAAAGCAACACTTTGTAAAAATTGTACTGCGCTCTTTCGTAAAGCTCTTAAATTATATGCTCTACCATCTTTGTCTCTTAGTCGTAAAGACCTTGTTTGATGACCACCTCCTTTTCTATCTACTGTAAACCCACCCATAAGTGTGTCTAGCGTAGCTACTTGAGCCGTAACTGGAGTGCCATAGACTTCTCTATAGTGGTCTCCCCAAAGTGATTTATGAACTTCAGAAACATCTGTGTCATTTTGCTGGTATATTGATGCTTTAACGGTTTGTGGATAAAATTTTGGTAAGGAATCTAAGTTTACTTTCTTTCTAGGGGGGAATACCTCTTTAGTAAATAAAAGCTTAGGATTTCCGTCTACAGCGCTGTAGAAGCGCACGGCAGAAGACTCGTCTTCAAATATATCTAAGATTGCAAACCCTTGACCTCCATAAGAGAAAAGACCATCATCACCTAAGGCTGCTGCAGATTGCTTTGCGCCCGCACCACTTACGATCTGTTTAATGGCATCGTGCTCAATATATTGTAAGCTATGTTCATGTCCAGAAGCAAATATTACCTTATCAGTATCACTTGCTAAGACAGAGATACGTTGCATTAACTCATTATACTGTTTATTATATCTATCCTGTATAGAAACCCCTCCCTGCGACCGTATTTGAGTAACGAGTGATGCAAGTATTGGTAATGGAAATTTACTCTGTGATGGGTATAAGTGTTTATCAATACTGTACTTTCCTCCGTGAATACCATTAGTATACATAGGGTGATGCATGACAACAACTATTGTTTTTTCATTATTTTTCTTAAACTCATTCTCGATCTCAAGAAATAATGCCTCCCTTGTTCTAATGGTACACTCATCATTTATCGTAGGATGATTATCCCAATTTTCTAAATACCATTGTGTATCAATAATCATTAACTCTATCTCATCATTTACACCTTTCATCTCGATAGGGCAACCGTTCTCTGGTTGAAAAGCCTCATTATCATCAAAAGCATCTTTTATATATTTCTCTTGACGTTTTACTCCCTCTACACCTCCTGCGTACCAATCATGATTTCCTGGAATAAATAATTTCTTTCCTTCAAAATTTTCAACAGAAGCTATTTGTATATTTAGTCTTCTTTCTGCTTCTTTACGCTCTGGGCTTTTTTTCTTAGGAAGTCCGGCCTCGTATATATTATCTCCTAAAAATATGGCATAATCATTTTCAGTTTTTGAGGTATCTATAACTTTTTTAAAAGCATCAAGAGCATACGTACTCCCACCATCTTTATCTCCACCAGCGTCACCTATTAAATAAAAAGAGGTGTTTATACGCTTTCGCGAAAGCGAACTGTTATCAAAATTTTCTGGTTGAAATTTTTCATCTAGATATTTTGCATTGTACGTTGCACAGCCGCTTAAGAGCAGGCAGAGCAAGACGTTAAGAAAAAGGTAATTTTTATTCATCTGTTATTATTTGATGTATTTTTAGTCTCTAATATTAGTTAATAACCATGAGCCAAATCTTAAAAAAAGCTGATCAATTTGTTTCTGAACTATTTGATAATGAACTTCCTAAAACGTGTATTTATCACAACTACGTGCATACTAAAAGAGTTCTTAAAAGTACCCAAGAAATAATAGATAATAGTGAAAGAAAACTTAAAGATGATGAAAAGCTCGCTTTACAACTAGCTGCACTTCTGCATGATGTTGGGTATATAAATGGGACCAAAGACCATGAGGCAGAAAGCGCAAAAATTGCTCGAGAGTTTCTTCAGGAAAATAATGTCGACAGCGAATTAACAGATGAAATAGTCAATATTATCCTAGCGACAGATATGCGCGTGGAGCCTCAAACATTTTTAGAAAAAGTACTTAGAGATGCTGATGCTTCGCACTTCTCAAAAGGATATTTTCCAGAAGCAAGTGAATATTTGAGACAAGAGCTTAAAATAAAAGGCATCAAAGACTACACCCCTGAAGAATGGGTGAAAGCTAATATAGAGATGTTTACTGTAAAGCATCAATATTATACAGATTATGCCTTAGAGAATTGGAAGCCTAAGAAGGATGAAAATCTTAAAAAACTTTTGAAAACGCGCAAGAAAAATAAAAAAATGCGCAAGAAAGAGAGAATTAAGGTTAAACTTAAAGATGCTAGTCCAGAAAAAGGAATACAGTCTATGTATCGTATTGCTTTGCGTAATCATATTAAACTGAGCGATATTGCAGATACAAAAGCAAATATCTTACTCTCTGTAAATGCCATTGTAATCTCATTGGCACTTGCTAATCTTATTCCCAAACTGGAATCACCTAGTAATGCACACCTTATTTATCCCACGGCAATCTTTGTTATGTTTGCTGTGCTTTCTATGGTCTTGAGTATTCTTGCCACTAGACCTAATGTGACTCGTGGGGAGTTTGACAAAGAAGATGTACGGAAGAAAAAGGTAAACCTTCTGTTCTTTGGAAATTTTCATAAGATGAAGCTAGAGGATTATGAGTGGGCTATAGGAGAAATGCTTCAAGATAAAGATTACATCTATTCTGCACTCACTAAAGATTTATATTTCTTAGGAGTAGTTTTAGATAGAAAGTATAAACTCCTGCGTATAACTTATAATGTATTTATGGTAGGAATTATCATTTCTGTTTTGACATTTGCGATTTTCTTTGCGTATCGCGATAAAGTTGTAGAGGTTGTAGAAGATGTAGAAGGACTGGCAAATATAATTTCTAGCCTTATATAGCATAACAGTAAAAATCAAAATCAGGTCTGTATAAATTATACAGACCTGATTTTTTTTACCGAGCTCAATAATTAAGACGATATTTCGTCAATTAAATCTTCGTAGGTATAAAATTCCTTTTTATTAGGTCCTTTTTGCTGTTTATATAGAATATTAACCCGTATAGCTTTTAGTCCCGTTACAGCCTGTAAATCCTCTAACTCGAGAATTTCTATTTGATCTCCTAGCTGATTTTTAGCTTGTAAGAAGCTTATATACTTTAAATATTCTTTTTCATCTTCCCTTTGAGAATATACAATTGTCAATTTACCAGCTTGTGTGATACGCTCTTCGGTGCCCTTTATAAATGCCTTATCTACACGTTTTTTCACAACCTCGTATCTAGCATTATAAGTGCCATCAACATCAAAACGTTTTTCATCCATACGATAACGAACAGAAAGTGATGTATTAAATACTAAAATCATAGAAGCTACTTCAAGTGGTTTTTCTTGCTTTCGCGAAAGCGAGAAATGTACATTCTCCATCTCACAAACCATTTGTAATTGCCATAATCTTAAGTTATATAGGTAAATCTTATTAAAACTTTCGTCCTTAGTGATAGATTCTCCTATATACATATTATGTTCAACCCCATCTGTTTTAAAAAGCTCAAAAAAATGAGGGTACATCTTTTGTGCTTCTTTTTGTTTTCTTTCAAGTAATGATGCCATGCGACGGTTAAGAAGCATAACAGACTCGTCGTAAACCTTACGATGTTTATAAACCAAACCTAAGTTATCTTCTAGCTGGCTTCTATAAGAAGATATGAGTTTATGTAACTCATCGTTTTTCTTTAATAAATGAGAAAATAAAGGGCGTATATTTGAGCTTAAAAAGTTTAAAATTTTACGCTCACTATCTACTTCCAGAGCAAGCGTGGTTTCTTTAAAATATTCTTGAAGAGTAAAAATTAATTGCTCGTAAATAGGTAAGTTTTCATTTTTAAAAGCTTCCTCAAGTATTTCTATTGCATTAGATAATTGCAGTAAAATATCTTGTTGTGTAGCAGTATTTCGAGCCTCTGAAGAGCCCTTAATATCAACCTGAGCAAATAATGGGTAGACGTTTCTAAAGACTACATCTCTAAACTGAACATTACTATCCCCCTCTAGTTGTAACTTTAAAAATCGTTTTGCCTCTTGTTCAAATTTCCAGTACACACTTTTGTGTATAGAGGTACATTCATTTTGTATAATAAGGTCAATTTCATTCTCCTGTTTTTCTTTACTCCTCAAAACAGAGTCAACTAAATAGGGCATTACATCTGCCAGTTTATTAGAGTTAATACTGTTAAGCGCTCCTTTGTTAGGTGAAGCAAGTTCCAGAATACCTAATAGCTGTCCGTTGTTTCTTATGGGTGCTAAAATCACACTCTTAATACCTTGATCATAAAGATTTTCGTACATCTTTATGGATGGGTTCTGCTTGTGATATTTTACAACATCTGAAATTGCAAAATAAGAACCTGTTTTGAAAACAGAGTCATAAGAACCTTTACATAAAATACTATTACATGATCCCTCAGACTGTCCATATAGCAAATAACTGCTTATTTCTTTAAAAGGAACAAGTTCAAAAGTTTGTTGTTCTTTATTATAATTTGAAAAACCTATTTGTAATTCTGGAAGATTAAAAAGAGATTGAAATATTGTATGAAAGTCGTGTGTAAAATCATGGTTTTCTTGTTCATACCTCAACAAACCAGATTTTAAATTTGATATGGAGGCATCTGTGGTTGCGTCATAGAGATTAGCGATCACAAATCCTTTAAAAATATAACTTTCTGGAGGGAATTTCTCTCTCCACAAATCAATATTTTCAAAACTATCCAAGAGTATATCTACATCTTCTTGGGTTATAACAGGTGTATTCTTTTTCTTTTCTATAGCGACATAATCTGCATTATATAGCATTCTATAATGTCTCATCATACCAGTAGCATCTGGTATTTCATAGAAAAATGGTCTCCTGAAGTCAATTTTAAAATTATAGCATTTCATTAAAATAATGCTACATCCCATTATATAATAATGATCATCATTAAAATTTTTTATTTTAGGAATAAAGCCGTTTCCAGGTATCGCGACAATATCTTTATAACGCTGGCTTGATTTGATCGCAGCTTCTTGAAATGGCATAGAAGCAACCTTAATTTCATTATGCTGTAATGCATTTGGAAACAAGTCATTCAGACAATTGTCTATCTCCTTTTGGTATTGAGCAATTTCCTCGGTATTTTTAAGCCCAGTTACAAGTTTAGGGTTACTTTCAATTAGCCCAGTTATTTCTTGCGCCCTGTGGAGCTGAGAACCAGTGGCATCAGAAAGCTGCTCCTTATAGTGTTGAGCTAGTTTTGATAAACTAAAGCGCAACTCTAAAGGTGATTCTTGCTGTTTAAAATGCCAGGTGTTTTTCATACTATTTACCTACAAAGATCCACATCCTTTCTGTATTATACGATGTAGTCGTATTTTTGTTACCTAAAATTACAGAAAATGAATCGAATATTTATTTTATTACTCATCGTTCTAGTATCTTCTTGCTCAAATAAAGACACTAATCGTATAAAGGGAACTGCTGTGGGGGTGCCAGAGGGTACTCAAATAGTGCTTGAAGAACTTGGCGAAAATAATAAACGGATTGCCATTGATACCGCAATAGTGGCATCAGAAAAATTTTCCTTTGATACTACTATATCAGATGGAAAAGGGCTTCTGTTGCTTAGTATAGAAAAAAATCAACCTCCACTTTTGTTAGTAAAAGAGGATAAACCAGTCATGATTACACTTTATAAAGATAGTATTGCAACTTCTCTAGTAGAAGGAAGTGTAGAAAATGAGCTATTCAACCAGTATCGTAATAAAAACAGGATTGAATCTACAAAAAAACAAAAGTTGTCTATTGATATGCAAGTCTCGCAAAGAGAAACTGATGGTATAATGGTGAACTTATTAAGAAAACAAATTGCAGCTTTAGATAAATCCTCTGTTGAAGATAAAAAGCAACTAGTTACTAATAACCCTGATAAAATGGTTGCTATAATGGCGTTATCTGACCTTGTAAATGCTAAGAAATTAACTATAGAAGAAACAGAAAGCTATTTTAACAGCCTTTCCAGTGATGTACAAAACTCTATTATAGGAAATAGTGTAGAGAATTACATTGCACAACTTAAGTCACAACGTATTGCGAGTAATCTTGCTAGCGTAGGCAATAAAGCACCAGATTTTACAGCAAAAACTCCCGATGGCAAAGAATTATCACTTAATGAAGTCTTAGGAAAATATACAATTATTGACTTTTGGGCATCTTGGTGTGGACCCTGTCGTAGAGAAAATCCTAATGTTGTGAATGTATATAATCAATATCACGATAAAGGACTTAATATCATAAGCGTATCACTAGATCGCCCAGGACAAGAAGAACGTTGGAAAAAAGCCATCATTAAAGATAAAATGGACTGGAACCATGTGTCAAATCTTCAATTTTGGCAAGATCCTATCCCTAGAAAATATGGTGTACGAGCAATACCTGCTACTTTTTTACTTGATGAGAATGGCGTAATTATCGCAAAAGACCTTAGAGGTCCTGCCTTAGGCGCAAAAATGGCAGAACTTCTAGGAGAGAGCTAAAAACATTCAATCTTAAACTATTGTAAAAAGCATCGCATTAAAGGCGATGCTTTTATATTTTTACGTATGCTTATAGCCCTATATGTAATTTTTATTCTATTTCCTCTCCTACCTCTACTCCCGTCTAGCCACTGGTGTGTACGATTTTTTGATTTTGTACGAATTCAAACAGCTTTTATACAGATTTTACTGCTTATTGCTGGGTTTATATTTTGGTCTTCTTTTCAAGATATCCATTATATCCTTTTAGGATTATTGGCAGCTGTTTTATCTTATCAGCTATGGTTAATACAGCCATACACTCCTTTTTATCATAGACGTAAACCACAAGCAACATTTCATGAAGACAAGCTTACGTTAATTACCGCAAATGTGCTTCAAACCAATCATAACTACGATAAGTTTATATCAATTGTAAAAAAGAATTCCCCAGACATTTTCATCACTATGGAGTCTGATCAAAAGTGGGAGAAAGCTATTTCTAAAGCATTTCCAGAATACAAGCATACTGTAAAAGTACCTTTAGATAATTTTTATGGAATGCATATGTATTCCAAAGTTCCGTTCCAAACAGCAGACGTTAAATACTTAGTTGAACAAGATATTCCATCCATCCATTGTGAATTAAAATTTGCTCACCAGCAATTTAATCTCATTGCGATCCATCCTGCTCCACCTAGTCCTACTGAAAATGAAACATCAAAAGAAAGAGATGCAGAACTTATGATTGTAGGGAAGATTTGTAGAGAATCAAAAGATGCTACTGTAGTTTGTGGGGATTTAAATGATGTAGTGTGGTCAAAAACATCTCGCCTTTTTACAAAAATCACTGGATATCACGACCCACGTGTAGGTCGGGGGTTATACCCTTCTTTTCATGCAAATTATTGGTTACTAAGGTTTCCTTTAGATCACCTATTTTACTCAAAAGATCTCCATGTAACAAAAATGAATCGTCTCGAAACATTTGGTTCAGATCACTTTGCTATGTATTACGAAATTGCATTTCCTTTAAAAGACACTGATGTTGAAAACCCCAGCATCCCTGAAGATGTTCACGAAGAAATAGAAGATATTATCGAAGAGGGGCATTTATCTGCAAAAAAAACACAGGGTAATCCAAGGATTGCTTTATAGTTTTATAGGGGCTACGCTTTCGCGAAAGCGTAACTTATATTATAAATTCTAATGAAATAGACCGTTAATGATGGTTAAAAAAATTGATTTCTTTTAACTCTATTATTAATTTACCGCAAAACTTACTAAATGTACTATGGATAAAATTACAGAATCATTTAACAATCTTAGTGACAAATTATGGGGCTGGGTTGAAGCATTTATTAAAAATCTACCGAATCTTGGGGTGGCAGTAGTTGTTTTGCTTATTGCCTATTTTATATCTCGCTTTGTAAATAAGTATTCTCAAAAGATCATTCAGAAATATGTTCCCCAAAGATCTATTGTAAAACTTATAGGGAGAGCTCTTGCGGTAATTGTGGTACTTATAGGACTTTTCCTTGCCTTAGGAGTGCTTAATCTGGATAAAACATTAAATACGCTTATTGCTGGTGCTGGGGTTTCAGGTTTAGTAATAGGTCTTGCTTTACAAGGAGCTTTAGCAAATGGAATCGCTGGTGTTATTCTATCTTTTAGAAAAAGGGTTAACATAGGGGATTGGATTGAAACAAGTGGTTACACTGGGTTTATTGAAGATATTAAGCTTAACAATTTTAGTATAAGAGAGCCAGATAATAATATTGTAGTGATTCCTAATAAAACAGTTACAGATAACCCTATGAAAAATTACTCTGTGACTAAACGCATGCGTATTATTATAGAATGTGGCGTAGGTTATGAATCTGATTTAGAGCTGGTAGAAAAACTTACCAAAGATACCATAAATGAAAAATTTTCTCAGGATGGAAAAAATGAAGAGGTAGAGTTTTTCTATACTGAATTTGGCGGTAGTTCAATTAATTTTATCTGTAGATACTGGGTAGATTGTGTAAATGGAAAACAAAAACTTTCTGCAAAACACAAAGGAATGCTTGCCATCAAGAAATCATTTGACACCAATGATATAAATATTCCATTCCCGATTAGAACACTACAATTTGACAATACATTGCAAACCAAGGCTCATAATGGTAATGAATCTTAGTTTTTACTAATTTTATTAATAATTTAAAAGCTACTCCATATTGGTTTTTTTATAATTAGTTTAAAGAAATTGGTAAAACAGCATGTCGGATTTAAAGTAACTAAAAACCCCATTTAATAATTATTAAATGGGGTTTTTGATTGTGTATCTATAATTGATTAATAACCTGTAATTTCAAATTCACTTCGCCTATTTAATTGATATTGCTCATCAGTACATTCTCCAGCGGCACATTTAACTACAGGATCTGAACTGCCGAAGCCTTTGTATTCTAAACGAGACGGATTTACACCTTTGCTTACTAGGTAATCAAAAGTTGACTTAGCACGTCTTTCTGAGAGTGGTAAGTTATACGCTGCTGGGCCACGACTATCTGTATGTGACTCAATTTTAAGTTTTATCTTTTCATACTTTAATAGCTTCTTTGCCAACTCATCTAGTACTTTTTCTGAATCCTCTCTAATAACTGATAAATCAAAGTCAAAATAGATAGGTGCGACATCTATATATAATCTTCCATCTTTTTCTATGACCTCTGGTCCTATTGTATCTGTTAGAAGTTCAAAACGACTTGGATCTTTTTCTTTGAGATCCTTTGCTAAGTTTTTCTCATCGATTATTCGTAGTTCTTCTTCTGTAAAGATTCTATCTACTTTGAACACGTAGGGTTCATTAGTATTTCCGCGTACTTCAATTTTCATCCTAGTTTCTGGATAATTATCTCCAGAACCAATAAATGTATAGTCATCTACAGCGAGTGGAATATTAAATGCTGATGGAGCCTCTTTACTTTCATTATAAATTTCTTTCCCTTGGTATCCTTCAATTCTTATTTTGGCATTAGGAATTAATTCATTTGTTACAGCGTCACGTATTTCAAATAATGTATTGAATTCTCTTTTAATAAAATCTCCGTTTTGAATAAAGCTATATATGTCATCATTTGTTCCATTACGACTAGTAGCTACTAAACCGTTATTATCTTTATAATAAGAAAAACTAAAATCGTCATACTTTGAGTTTATAGGTGCTCCCAAATTTATAGGTTCTGTAAAGCCTTTGACGGTAAGTGGCGCCACAAAAACATCTAACATACCAAGACCTACACGACCATTTGTTGAATAATAAAGATCTCCAGTTCCAGAAACATAGGGAAATTGATCTCTTTGAGTTGTATTAATTGTAGGGCCTAGATTAACAGGTGTTCCATAAGATCCATCAAGGCTAATCATTACATAATAAATATCAAAACCTCCAAGGCCCCCATCCATATCTGATGAGAAATATAAACGTCTACCATCCCTCGTAAGTGATGGGTGCATATAAGAGAATTCATCTCTTACAAATGGTAAGCGCTCTGCCTCTCTCCAAATACCATCGATACGAACACTTTTATACAAGTGAACGCGATTTGTTCCTTCTTCGTCAAATATTCGATCTGTATCACCCTCACTGAATGCACTACGAGAGATAAACATTTCTGAACCTTCAGAATTAAAGCAAAAGTTTCCATCGTGTAATTTAGAATTAATAGCTTTAGATAATAAAACAGGCTCATCTGCAAATTCATTTTTATCATTTACACGTACTCCATAAATATCTAAAAAGGGGCGTTGTGTTGTTTTAAAACGCTTGCCAAATAAATTACTTAAAACATTTTCACTAGGTCTATCTGAAACAAAAAATATGCTATCACCTACTCTTACAGCTCCAAAATCATCAGACTCAGAGCTTAAATTGCTTTTAACTATTTTAAAGGCTGAGTTGGTACCTTCTAGTTCTTTTAGTATCTGTAAGGCTTTTTCTTTATCAAAAGGTCGTCCACCATTATTATGATATAACTCTAAATAATCAACCGCCTCTTTGATGTTCCCTTTTACATTAAGAACATCATACATGATAAAATTGTAGTTATTATCATATGATTTGTCACCTTCTAAAAAACGACCTCCTACAAGAAGTTTTAAATATGTCAAGGCATTTGCATAGTCTTGACTTAAATAATAACTAGAAATAAGCTTTGTAAGAATCTCTTTATGATTTTCATTTTCAAATGCAATTGTATAGTTCTCTGCTGCACTAGCAAAATCCCCAACATTATAATATCGATCTGCTCGTTGAAGTTGTGCTATAGCATTTGATACCATAGAAACAACCAGAAATATTGTAAAAATTTTTTTCATCTTAATAAAATCTTGGAGATATGTAACGTTTTTGTAACCCTAATATATCAAAAGCGTATATAAGGAAAACCTCGTGACTACCGTTATTGAAACTATTTAGATCACTCGTATTAAAATCGTAACTATACCCTATTTTTAAATCTTGAGTAATATTAAACCCTGCAAGTGCTGCTATAGCATCTTGATGTCTATATGACACTCCTAGTTCAAATCTATCTGCATATAAAGCGTTAAGAGATAAGTCGAATGTAAGCGGTGAACCACTAATCCACTTTACAACAGTCGATGGTTTAACCTTAAGCATATCGCTCACTTCATAAACATAGCCCCCCATAAAGTATAGTGTAGGAGTCTTCTTGTACAAAATATCTTGTGTTCCAGATTCTATTTCATAAGGGATAACATTAGGGGAGCTTAATCCTAAATAGTAGTTTCTATCAAATAAGAATAGTCCTGCTCCAATATCTATAGAGTTTTTCTGTCCATTTTGGAAACTATCATCTCCTTGCAGGCCTTGGTCTGTAAAGTCTAGACTGAGGTTATCAAGACCTAATTTTAACCCAAAAGATAGATTTGTAGTTTTACCTACATTAATGCGATACGCAAAATTTGCATTTACATAATTTTGTGTAAGTATATTTCCTATCTGATCGTTTACATAATTTATGCCTAATTCTAAACGTTCATTAAGAGGGATGTTTCCAAAAACGTTTGCTGTTTTTGGAGCGCCATCTAAGCCTACCCACTGAGATCGATAAAGGCTTCCTACTCTTATTAAACCAGGCTCATTAATCATATATGCTGGGTTTACTACCCCCATGTTATACATATATTGTGTGTACTGCGGTTCTTGCTGGGCAAACGTAGAAAAACTACAAAATGCCGCGATTATAAATATCTTAATTTTCATCTTGACGTTGTTATGTTATCTACTTAAGTAAAAAGTACCATCTATAGGAGCCGAATTCATATCGTTAGGATAGAAGATATAGAAATATACTCCTGTAGGGAGTTGATTCCCTAGTGAAGAACCAGTATTTGCACTTCCATTAAATAATGGAGTATTTCTATTCCCTTTATAAACAATCGTACCGTATCTATTAAAAATTTGAATATCAAAATTTGGGAAGACATCTGGTAACGAACCTAAACTTAAATCATCATTGATACCATCATCATTATCTGAAACTCCATTAGTAATATCTATTTGACAAGAGTCATTTGATAGAGGCCTTACGCTTGCTTCGTATGGTACGCGATTAGACTCACAACCACTATCATCAAGAGCCGCAAGGTAGTATACCTCTCCGTCTACTAATAAGGTAGATAACGGTAACTCTTCTCCCGCTTCCGCGAAAGCGAACCAAGCAAATTCATCTGCTCCTTCAACATTGAGATCTCCTAGAGTTATTCCATCATTAATACAGTAAAACTCTGCAACGTTTGATACCGTAGGCTCTTCAGGTCTTGCTGTTATAGTAAATGTTATGGTTGTGTCATCCTGTGGGCAGGTACCATTCTCAACAATATATAAATAAGAAAAAGTATTTTCACCAAGACTGGCTACCTCAACTGTACCACCAGGTACTTCTAACATCGTATCGAGGTCAATAAATTCTCCTCCAAGAGTAGCTCCATCTTCTAATAGATCTGACAAGAAAAGCGTATAATCACCAGGACACACAGATGTATTTATCTCTGCTCCAGCAGTTACCTCTTCATAAACAGTTACTGTTACTGTGGCTGTACTGGCTGCACACCCTCCTACTTCTGCAAAACTATAGGTATAGACGCCGCTTACTGCAGTTGTTGGATTAATCTCTGCTGAAGAACCAGATGCACTATAATTATCAGGGCCAGTCCAGTCTCCATTATCATCAGGTGTACCATTTAAAAGACTAAAAAGGTTTACTATCATGTCTTCATTCTCACAATATTCTGTAATTGCATCTATTCCTGCATCTTTCTGTTCAAATACAGTAAAATTTAAAATTGCTTGATCAGTACAACCTGCAGTAGATGTTGTTGTATAGGTAAACTCATACGTTTGTTGAGTATCTATAGCCGGAAAAACAAATGGATTTGAAATGACAGTATTAGAGGCGTCTGTAAATTCGCCTCCTTGAGTTACATTAGCAGTTCCATCTGGGTCTAGCAAATCAAATAAATTTACTGATCCAGCACTATCACACAATTCAACACCAGAGACATCTTCGCCAGCATAATCTGCATCGCCTATTGATACTGTTATTATTGCTTGGGCACTCAAGCATAACCCATTATCAGGAACAGTGTAAATATAATCTCCAGTTGTATTTGTCGAAGGGTCAAATGGGGCTGTATTTGTATCACTTGTATATCCATCTGGTCCTGTCCAACTTCCGTTAGTATCTGGAGTTCCAGCTATTAATGTGAATAAATCAATCTCACCACCATCCCTACATACATCAACAGAGCTATCCATCCCTGGATCATATTGTTGAAAAACTCTAAAACTTAATAAAGCAGCGTCTGTACAACCTTCATCAGTAATAGTGTTATATTCAAAGTTAAAATCTTGTGTAACTGTAGTTATCTCGGGTATTGTAAAGTTGTTATCAATTGTTGTTTGAGTGTCTAAATCTGTCCAAACGCCGTCAGGTCCTACGTAAACAGTATCTGTCCCATTTGTATTAAGAAGGTCTGTCAATACTAGCGTGCCATCAGATTCACAAAATTGATTTTCCTCGATATCTGTTGTATCTTCTCCAGCATAGTTTTTAGGATGTATAACAACAACAACATCTGCCGTTTGTATATCACAAGGGTGCGTACAACTAGCATCTGTATTGCATGAACCAACAATTTGACAATGATAAGATGGCAATACCGTATATCTAAAAACATAAGTTCCAGGGTCTGCTCCGGCAAAACTTATTCTTCCTCTTGACCTATAATTTGTCGTATAACCAATACCGTTTATAAAAGCACTACACCAATCTATGGTAGAGTTACCTGGCACGCGACCTGTGTTATTAAGAATTCCTAAAGTAGAGGGTCCTGATATAAGTTCCCAGTTAGTACAGTTATCATTAGGGTAATCAAAAAGAACATTTTGATCCATCCCTGTAGAAGGGTTATTCCATACCTCAGTTGTAAATTCTAATTGGTCGTACAAGTCTAGACTTACCGGCGACTCTGCATCCTCACAAATTTCATAAGCTACTGTTTGCGAGAATGGTCTAATTTCTTCTGAAATAGTAAATGTGATGGTAGACTCTTTTTCATTACAATCTGCTAGATTGATCCTTGGTTCAACGGTATAGGTATATGAAAAAGATAAACAACCTATAGCTGGACCAAACGTAGTTACATAATCTAAATATGCTTGGTAAAGATTAATAGTATCATCTCCAGGTCCTGAAATTTGACCACTTGGATCAAAGTCACTTGACCAAGTCCCTTCTACATCTTCATTTGCAAGATATTCTGTAGCAAGAGAAATATTTCTATCCCAGGTTCCCCCTGCAACCATTTCTGATTGGCACAAGAATTCAGATCCTGGACTTCCTGACTGAATATCTCTAACTACTTCTACTCTAAAAGTTGATACATCTTCTGCTGCACAAGGTGCTATTCCCTCTACAGTATATGTAAATTCAAAAACATCTGAGTCTACTAAACTTCCATCGTTTGGTGAGTAAGGAATCGTAGCAGAAAATCTACCCTCTTGAGATAAGAACTGAAAATTTGTGGGATCCCCGTCATTACCTATGAAAGCCCATACTCCATTCTCGTGAGGTGCTGGGTTAGATTCAAAAACTTGAAACAAATCAAAATCTATAAGCCCCGCTTCACAGACAGTTATATTTGCTGATGAAGAACCAGACTGCGGTGTAGGAGTGCCAGCGAAAGGCCCTAATACAATATTGAACAAATAGCGGATATCATCTGGACATCCAGAACTAGAATCTAAAAATTGAAATTGATAGCTCGATTCAAATTCCGAAGAATTATCTAAATTCCAAAGATAAAGATCTCCATTGCCTCCAGGATCAAGAGCAAAGTTGAAGTCTGGATCCAAAAACATACCATCAGTATCATTTATTGTAGTTCCAGTAATTGCACTAAGCTCTTCGTAAAGATTAATGATACCATCTGGTATGCTATCACCATCATCGTCTACAGTAGTCATATCACATACTACATAAGTCACTTCTTCTGCACACTGACTGTAAGAAGTAACACTTGTAATTAGTAATAATATTAAAAAAAAGTAAAGTTTCCCCATATAAAATTTAATTTAATTTCGCGAATATAATAGTATTTCTTTATGAAATAATGAAATACTCTAGAAAATGCACCTCAAAAAAAGCATATAGAGTGCTGATAATAAACAGTTTTCTTACTTATTATCAATATCTAAAGCGTATAGGTTGAGACTTTAAAACATTGTAGGGATGAGCAATATTAAATAAAAAAATCCTGAGTTCTTAAGAACTCAGGATTTTAGATAATTACGTTGTTGAATATTAGACTTCTAATTACAGTCTATTGAAGCAAATCTACTTCACTTCTTCAAAGTCTACGTCTTCTACATCAGAACTAGCATCACCTTGTGGTTCTGCCTGTGCATCAGGTCCTGGTTGCCCAGCTCCAGCTGCATCTGCTTGAGCTTTGTACATCTCCTCAGAAGCAACTTTCCAAGCTTCATTGATTTTATCAAGAGCAGGAGTAATCGCATCTACAGATTTTGTCTCATAAGCAGCTTTTAATTCTGCAAGAGCATCTTCGATAGGCTTCTTCTTATCATCAGATAATTTGTCACCAAATTCAGTAAGTTGCTTTTCAGTCTGGAAGATCATTCCATCAGCTTCATTGATCTTATCTGCCGTTTCTTTTGCTTTTTTATCAGATTCAGCATTAGCTTCTGCTTCAGCTTTCATTTTTGCAATTTCTTCTTCAGACAATCCAGAAGATGCTTCAATTCTAATATCTTGAGACTTTCCAGTAGCTTTATCTACAGCACTCACTTTGATAATACCATTGGCATCAATATCAAAAGTTACTTCAATTTGTGGTACTCCACGCTGTGCTGGTGGAATATCTGTAAGTTGAAAACGTCCTATTGTTTTATTATCAGCTGCCATTGGGCGCTCTCCTTGAAGTACATGAATATCCACAGAAGGCTGATTATCTGCTGCTGTTGAGAAAACTTGAGATTTCTTAGTAGGTATGGTAGTGTTAGCTTCAATGAGTTTTGTAAATACATTACCCATTGTTTCGATACCTAAAGATAATGGTGTCACATCAAGAAGTAAAACATCTTTTACATCTCCTGTTAATACTCCACCTTGTATCGCTGCTCCAATTGCAACAACCTCATCTGGATTAACTCCTTTTGAAGGTGCTTTTCCAAAGAACTTCTCTACCGCTGCTTGTACTGCAGGAATACGTGTAGAACCTCCTACTAAAATGATTTCATCAATATCTCCAGTGCTTAATCCAGCAGACTTAAGTGCTGTTTGACACGGCTCTATTGTTCTCTTTACTAAATCATCAATTAAAGCCTCAAACTTTGCACGGCTCAATGTACGTACCAAGTGCTTTGGTCCGCTTGCTGTAGCTGTAACATAAGGAAGGTTAATTTCTGTTGAAGTAGAAGAAGATAACTCAATCTTAGCTTTCTCTGCAGCTTCCTTCAGTCTTTGAAGTGCCATAGGGTCCTTACGAAGGTCCATATCTTCTTCAGATTTGAATTCTTCTGCTAGCCAATTAATTATTTTTTGATCTACATCATCACCACCTAAGTGCGTATCTCCGTCTGTAGATAGTACTTCAAATACACCATCTCCTAACTCTAAGATAGATACATCATGTGTTCCTCCACCAAAATCAAATACTACAATCTTTTGGTCTGTATCCTTCTTATCAAGACCATATGCAAGTGCTGCTGCAGTAGGCTCATTGATAATACGCTCTACTTTAAGGCCTGCAATTTCGCCTGCTTCTTTAGTAGCTTGTCTTTGTGAATCATTAAAGTAAGCAGGTACTGTAATTACAGCTCTTGATACATCTTGCCCAAGATAATCTTCTGCTGTTTTCTTCATTTTTTGAAGAATCATAGCAGATAATTCTTGTGGTGTATATAATCTTCCATCAATATCAACACGAGGAGTATCATTATCACCTTTTACAACAGTGTACGCAGAGCGATCTGCCTCTTTAGAGCTCTCACTATATTTATTACCCATAAAACGCTTTATAGAAGCGATTGTCTTTGTTGGGTTTGTAACAGCTTGTCTTTTTGCTGGATCACCTACTTTAATTTCACCACCTTCTACAAATGCAATTACTGATGGTGTAGTACGTTTTCCTTCTGCATTAGGTATAACCGTTGGTTCGTTACCTTCCATTACAGCAACGCACGAGTTGGTAGTACCTAAGTCAATTCCTATTATTTTACTCATTATATATGTATTTAATTATTATTGTTTTTTTACACTACCCATAAGTCAATCATTATGCCAGCAGAAAAAGTATGACAAGCTGACAGAAAAAAGGATTGATATAAGACAATTGATGTATATCTTAAAACTGGATATTTCTTAGTTACGCTTTCGCGAAAGCGCAACACCCACAATTAAAACATTAAAATCTTTCCATGTAATTAACCGAGAAACCACATTAAAAAAAAATATTATAAGGGTCCCAAACCACAACAGACATACTAATGAATAGCATATTGTTTCATTAAATATGAAACAAATTTAACTCAATATTTTGTTTAATAATTATGATGAAATATTAAACATCTTGTATCTTTACGTAAATTGATATTAAAGATGGCAACTGTAAAAAAAAAGACAGCAAAAAGCACTAAATCCAAGAAAAAAGAAGTTACAAATGCTTTTCTGATAGAAAAGTATATGGACTATGTCTTAGAGCACGGAGCAGAGCCACTTACAGTTTATAGATTTTGTAAAGACAATGCAATTGAGGAAACAGATTTCTATAATCATTTTGGATCCTTTGAAAATCTTAAAATGGGTATTTGGACTGCGTTTCACACCAATACGCTTAGGGTTTTAAAGAACACGCCAGGTTTTGAAGAATACCCAAATAAGGAAAAAATGCTTTCTTATTTCTTTACTTTTTTTGAAATATTAACTGCTAACAGAAGCTATGTGCTTTTTGCTCTAGATGAGCATAAAAGCATGCTTAGAAAAATGAATCAACTTAAGAAATTGCGCGATGAATTAAAAGCATTTGCCGCCTCCCTTATAGAAATGTCAAATGATGATAAAAATTATAAAATTTCTAAAAATCCTGTCCGTCTATTTAGTGAAGGAGCTTGGGTTCAATTTTTATTTTTATTGAAATATTGGATACAAGACAATTCACCTTCTTTTGAAAAAACAGATGTTGCCATAGAAAAATCTGTAAAAGCCATATTTGATGTTTTTGAAACAACACCCTTAGAAAGTATTATTGACTTTGGAAAGTTTCTAGTAAAAGAAAAATTTTCAACAAACCGTTGAAATACTATAAAAGTCAAGAATGAAAAAATAGTTTAAAAAAATCAATACATCAGTATAAATTTTATGATACCTCTAGTATCAATTACATATGAAAACGATAGACCACATACCAACATCTAAACTACAAAGAGCATCAAAGCTCGTCTCAACTGGGGTTAAAGTTGGAGCAAATTATGCAAAATATTATGGGAAGAAAGTGGTCAATCCATCCCTTTCTAAAGAAGAACTCAATGAAGCTAATGCAGAAGATATTTATGATGGATTAAAAAATCTAAAAGGAAGCGCTCTTAAAGTTGCTCAAATGTTAAGTATGGAGAAAAACATTATGCCAAGAGCATATGTTGAAAAATTCTCACTTTCTCAATTTTCTGTTCCTCCGCTCTCTGCTCCATTAGTGAGAAAAACATTTAAAAAATATTTGGGTAACTACCCAGAAGATCTATTTGATACGTTTGCGGCTCAAAGCGTAAATGCTGCTAGTATAGGCCAGGTTCATCAGGCCACACTGGATGGGAAAAAACTTGCTGTGAAAATTCAATATCCTGGAGTCGCAAGCAGTATCAGTAGTGACCTCGCACTAGTAAAACCCATAGCAAAAAAAATGTTTAATTTACAAGGAGAAGGGAAAGAAAAGTATTTTAAAGAGGTAGAAGAAAAATTATTAGAAGAAACAAATTACCATCTTGAGCTTGAACAAAGCATCGCAATGGCAAAAGATTGTTCAGTGATACCCAATATTAAATTTCCAGAGTATTATCCAGAGTTGTCTAGCGAACGAATTTTAACAATGGACTGGATGGATGGAGAGCACCTCAGTGAATTTGCCGCTCGTAACAATGATCAAGTAAAAACTAATAATTTAGGTCAAGCACTATGGGATTTTTATATGTTTCAAATACATGTGCTTCATAGAGTTCACGCAGATCCACATCCAGGTAACTTTATGGTGAGTAAACTAGGAGAACTTATCGCGATCGATTTTGGATGTATTAAACATATTCCTAAAGAATTTTATATACCATATTTTGAACTAGCAGATCCAAAAAACATTAATAACTCAGTCATTTTTGAAAAAAAATTATACGAGTTGGAAATTCTCAGAGAAGATGATTCCCCCAAAAATGTAAAATTCTTCTCTGAGCTTTTCCATGAAATGCTAAGTTTATTTACACAGCCTATGCAACAGGAAACATTTGATTTTAATGACAATGATTTTTTTGACAAGATCGGTAAACTAAGTGAAAAATATAGCAGGGATACAGAGATACGTAAGATGAATGGAAACCGCGGTAGCAAACATTTTTTATACATAAACAGAACGTTCTTTGGCCTTTATAATTTGATGCACGACTTAGGTGCTTCAATCACTGTAAATAATTTTAAGAATTACACCCCTAAAAATTGGGTAGCATAATATAGATGATAATGATCGCGTCAGTGTTAGACTGACATTTTATTGGTTAGATTGTTTCTGTAAGAGCGCTTTAGTCTGGCGCTCTTACTTATTTATAAGATCTTTCTCAAATACTATGCATGCATATTAAAGATTACTATTCTTCTATAATAAAGATGCTCAAAAAAGTATATTTGCAGGCTGTTTTTGTTTAATTTTTACATAGATTTTTATAAAAAATAGTCCTAATTAATATACTTATATCAACCTACTTTATGTATAATTCTAAAATTACCGGCTTAGGTAAGTACGTTCCAGAAAATGTAGTAACTAATGATGATCTATCAAAACTGATGGATACAAATGATGCTTGGATACAAGAACGAACAGGCATTAAAGAAAGACGTCATATAAAAAAAGGTGACGGGAATTCTACAGCTAAAATGGGTGTTAAAGCAGCTACTATAGCAATAGAACGCGCTGGTTTGACCAACAAAGATATTGATATGATTGTCTTTGCTACTCTGAGTCCAGATTATTATTTTCCTGGCTGTGGGGTGCAAGTACAACATCTCATGGAAATGAATACCATCCCTGCTCTTGATGTACGTAATCAATGTTCTGGTTTTATATATGCACTTGCTACAGCAGATCAATTTATAAAATCTGGGATGTATAAAAATATACTCGTTATAGGAGCAGAAAATCACAGTGGTGGTTTAGATTTTACAACCAGAGGTAGATCTGTATCTGTGATCTTTGGTGATGGTGCAGGCGCTGCTATACTATCTCGTGAAGAAAATACCACAAAAGGTATACTATCTTCCCATCTACATAGTGAAGGTGAGCATGCTCTAGAACTTTCACTAAAAGGCCCGAGTACAGAACAGTGGGTTCCAGAACTCATAGAAAAAAATCCTCAGACTGATATTCCTTACTATCCACATATGAATGGACAGTTTGTGTTTAAAAATGCAGTAGTTCGTTTTTCTGAAGTTATAATGGAAGGACTTGCTAAAAATAATCTTGAAGTATCAGACATCGATATGCTTATCCCGCACCAAGCTAATCTACGTATCTCACAGTTTGTACAAAAGAAATTTAGACTTACTGATGATCAAGTATTCAATAATATTCAAAAATATGGAAATACGACTGCGGCTTCTATCCCCATAGCTCTCACAGAAGCTTGGGAGAAAGGAAAAATTAAGGAAGGTGATACCGTTGTGCTCGCAGCTTTTGGAAGTGGTTTTACATGGGCTTCTTCTATAATCAAGTGGTAAGTATTTTGAAATACTACAAAATCAAAAAGCCTGGCATTTGCCAGGCTTTTTGATTTTTATATAGCTGCTCTTATTTAACAGCAACAAGCTCTACATCAAAAACTAATGTTGCATTAGGAGGAATTACACCACCAGCTCCAGCAGATCCGTATGCCAGATCTGAAGGAATTACTAATCTTGCTTTATCACCTACATTAAGTAATTGGATACCTTCATCCCATCCTGGGATTACTTGTCCAACTCCTAATTCAAAATCAATAGGTTGGTTGCGTTTAAAAGAACTATCAAACACAGTTCCATCAGGAAGCTGACCTTTATAGTGAACAGAAACAACTTTACCTTTTTCAGCTTTTGCTCCGTCACCTTTTTGTATAATCTTGTAGTGAAGACCACTATCAGTTTTATCAAAACCTGCTGCAAGTTTATCAATTTCAGCTTGTTGTGCTTCCTTTTCTTGAGCTACTCGCTTTTCTCTTGCTCCTTCAAATGTTCTAAATGCTTCAACAGCATTCCAGCTCTCTGCCTCACTACCCTTTCGAATAATTTCTACTTTCTCCATAGTATCTCCCTGAGCAATCGCATTTACCACGTCCTGCCCATCAACTACTTTTCCAAAAACGGTATGCTTTCCATCTAACCAATCTGTTGCAATATGCGTGATAAAAAATTGAGTTCCATTAGTTCCAGGTCCTGCATTTGCCATAGATAAAACACCTGGAGCATCATGTTTAAGGTCTGGGTGAATCTCATCATCAAACTTGTAACCACCATCACCTGTTCCTGTACCTAATGGACAACCTCCTTGAATCATAAAATCAGGAATTACTCTGTGAAAAGTAAGCCCATCGTAATAAGGAGTTCCTTGTGGTTTTTTATCATTCTCTAAATTTCCCTCTGCTAATGCCACAAAATTACCAACTGTTCCAGGAGTTTTTTCGTGCTCTAGTTTAAGGGTGATTTCACCTTTTGAAGTATAAATTTTTGCGTAAATACCGTCTTGCATTTTCTCTCTTTTTTAATGAATTGCAAAGATACCATTAAGTAATGGGAAGACAAATGTAGTATGACACAAAAATAGTTTTACCTATATTTAGTAAAAAATGACAAAGCACTTCATCAATTGCGGCTTATCTTTTTACTTCTATTACTTCTAAGTTTTCAATTTTACCAGTATCAACAGTAAAGCTCAACATCGTACGTACTTTGTGAAACCCGTGTTTACCTATTGCACCTGGATTCATGTGAAGCAAGCTTCGTTTTTTATCTGGCATTACTTTAAGAATATGGCTATGACCGCAGATGAAAAGTTTTGGAGGGTTTTGATAGATTTCTTCTCGTATCGCTGGTGAGTACCTACCTGGGTAACCTCCTATATGAGTAATTAATACATCAACACCCTCACAATCAAATCTATTATTAAGTGGAAATTCTTGCCTTACATCTGCACTGTCAATATTTCCATAGACTGCCCTTAGAGTTTTTAATTTTTTTATATTATCAGTAACTTTAAGGTCACCTATATCTCCCGCATGCCAGACCTCATCTACAGACTTAACGTGGGACAATATGTGCTCATCAATGTAACCGTGAGTATCGCTTAGAAGGAGAATTTTTTTCATTTGAGTGCGCTTTCGCGAAAGCGTATATTTGTTCAAAAATACAACACCGTGCGTTATTTTATTGAACTTTCTTATTTTGGAAAAAAGTACCACGGATGGCAGCGACAGCCTAATGCAATAACGGTGCAAGAAGTGATCGAGAATGCATTATCCACAATTTTGCAAAAGCAAATTTTAATAATGGGTGCCGGAAGAACAGATGCAGGTGTTCATGCCACCCAAATGTTTGCTCATTTTGACTGGGAAAATGAAAATTTTATAGATTTTTTGAAAAGCAAGAAAATTGGAAAAGGGACTATCAATGATTTCATTTATAAACTCAACAACTTATTACCTGTAGATATTGTTATAAAACAAATCGTAGAAGTCAAAGACGAAGCGCATAGCCGTTTTGATGCAATAAGCAGGTCGTACATTTACAGAATTGTACGTAGTAAAAATGCTTTTACCACAGATCATGCGTATACCTTTAAACACAACCTTAACATCAAGGCGATGAATGAAGCTGCGAGTGTACTCTTAGATTATAATGATTTTGAGTGTTTTTCAAAATCAAAAACTGAGGTGAACACATATCTTTGTGATATTACGGAGGCCTACTGGGAAATCAAAGAAGATGAAATTATTTTTCATATCACAGCAAATAGATTTTTACGAAATATGGTAAGAGCCATCGTGGGTACATTATTAGAGATAGGGCAAGAAAAAAAACCTGTTGAATGGATACACCATGTTATCGCTACAAAGAATAGAGCATACGCAGGCTCCTCTGTACCCGGTAAAGGGCTATACCTTACCGCTATAAAATATCCCAATACAATACTAAGCTAATGACAGATTCTAAAGGTAAAGCATTTGACACGAGGTTATTTAAACGTCTATTAGCCTTTACAAAACCGTATAGAGGAAGACTCTATCTGGCTGCTCTGGGCGCAATAATACTATCTGTATGCGCTGCACTACGCCCCTATTTTTTAAAAAATGCTATAGATTTAGGTATTACAGAAAAATCCCCAGAAGATTTGTTTTTCTACCTAGGGCTAATGGGTATTGTATTAATGGGAGAAGTGACATTTCAACTTCTTTTTATTTATTTCTCTAACTGGATAGGACAACAAGTAATTAAAGATATTAGAATACGTCTCTTTGACCATATGCTTGGTTTCAAAATGCAGTATTTTGATAAATCTGCTGTGGGAAGGCTAGTCACTCGAGCTGTTGGTGATATTGAAACGATTTCTAGCATATTTTCTCAAGGGCTATTTACAATCATTGCTGATCTTCTTAAAATGAGTATTGTGCTTGCCTTTATGTTTTGGGAAAGTTGGCGACTAACATTTATTGTACTTGCTGTATTTCCAATTATACTCTATGCAACACGGGTTTTTCAAAAAGCAATGAAAGTTGCATTTGAAGATGTTAGAACACAGGTAGCAAATCTGAACACCTTTGTACAAGAGCGGGTAACTGGGATGAAAATCGTACAGATTTTTAATCGTGAAGCTATTGAGCATAAAAAGTTTAAAGCTATTAATAAAAGACATATGGATGCTTGGAATAAGACTGTATGGTACAATTCTATCTTCTTCCCTATTGCAGAGATATGTACATCAGTTACAATAGGCCTAATAGTATGGTATGGAGGTTTAAAAGCAGCTCAAAGTGATGTTGTTACTATAGGTCTAATTACAGCATTTATAAGCTATATACAAATGTTATTTACTCCTTTAAGACAAATTGCAGATAAGTTTAATACGCTACAAATGGGTATGGTTGCTGCAAATAGAGTCTTTGGGATTTTAGATACTAGCTCTTCTATTCAAGATCAAGGAAAAATAGAACTTTCAGACTCTGCTGGAGAGATAACATTTAAAAATGTGCATTTCTCATACGTAGAAAATGAGGAGGTGTTAAGAGGGATCTCTTTTAAAGCAAAGCCTGGAGAAACGATAGCTATAGTAGGATCTACGGGTGCAGGAAAATCTACAATCATAAATTTACTAAGTAGGTTTTATGAGATTGATAGCGGCGATATTTTACTAGATAATACTAATATTAAAGAAGTTAAACTTCATAATTTACGCAACGAAATCGCTGTTGTACTCCAAGATGTTTTTCTCTTTGCTGATACTATTTTAAATAATATTACACTGAGAGATTCTTCCATTAGCTTAGAAAAGGTAATAGAAAGCGCAAAGGCAATAGGTGTACACGACTTTATTAACAGCCTTCCTGATGGATACGAATATAATGTCAAAGAGAGGGGAGCTATGTTATCGAGCGGGCAGCGACAATTAATAGCTTTTCTAAGAGCCTATGTAAGCAACCCTTCCATTCTTGTACTAGATGAAGCTACATCATCTGTTGATACACATAGTGAGCAATTAATACAAAAAGCAATACGTAAAATTACAAAAGGACGCACATCGATCGTGATTGCACATAGGCTAGCTACAATTAAAAAAGCAGACCAAATTATCGTGATGGAAAAGGGTTTAATTGTAGAAAAAGGAACTCACAAGGAATTGCTTTTAAAAGAAAATGGCTACTACCGTAATTTATATGAAGTTCAATTTATGACCTCTGAGGCAAGCTAGCGTTATTTAATTGATGAGCTTCTTATTTGGCTAAGTTTATAGGCACTCATCCTGCTAATATTATAAACTAATTGTCACCTCTCTCAAAACTCACTAGAGAAACCTCCTCTGCCTTTCCTTTTAGCATAGCTCCATCTTGTGGCACTCGACGTACACCACGTGGTAATTTTCCTAAAATATCTGAGAAAGCCTTAGAAGCAAGAATATCCACCCCTCTTTCATTACAAATCGCTTGTATACGAGCTGTGGTATTAAGAACATCTCCAGAAAATGCTATATCTCTTTTTATCTTACCTAACTCTCCTACCATTACTTGTCCGTAATGAAAGCCAACTTTAAAATCTGGTAATGCATTATATCTCTTGTAATACTTGACAGACTTTTTGTAGATAATTGACTTCATTCTGTAATAACAGCGTAATGCATTTGCATTTTTAACGCCATTCTTCATTTTCCAAGTGATCACCACTTCATCCCCAACATATTGATACACTTCCCCCCTTGTTTGCATTATTGCTGGAGCAATGTCATTAAAAAAATCTTTCAAAAAATTAAAGTACTCATGTTCTCCTAACTTTTCTGCTATTCTAGTAGCGTCTCGTATATCTGCAAACATAAATATCCTAGTCTCATTTTTAGGTAGAAAATACCTCCCCATAAGATAATCTGGAAATACCCCTGGACCATACTTATCATTAATCATTAATATAATGAGCGTTAGGATGGTAATAAATAACCATGCTACAAAATTCTTAATAAAAAGATGTTCTGTATAAAACTGTGTAACTCTTTCAAAAAGCTCTAAGCTATTAAGGGGTAACCCTAAGAAATCACTGTAGTAATAATATGCACCTATAGTCCCCACTAAGAAAGCGATGCCTATGTACAGGAAAGTAATAAAAATAAGTGCTTTCCAGAAAGCATACTTACGCAACCACAACTCCATTACATTTACAGTAAAAATCCCCCCAACTAGTCCCGCGATTATAGATACTAACAGGTTTGCTTTATAAGATGTTTCAAAATCAAAATTAGAATCAAGGCCGTTGCTTATTTTTAATATACTGTAATCATAAAAAAATATAATATTAGCAATGAGCATCCAAGCAAGTAAAATCCATATGGCTCTACGCACATAGAATAGCACTTCATTGCGATTATATCTTTGAAAAAAGTCAATCATAAAAATGGGAAATAGGTATTTGTGTAAAATACTTAAATTAGAATAACACTCATGCTATTATTATGACATATTTGTGAGTAAAAGGTTCTACGCTTTCGCGAAAGCGTACATTCATCAATTTTATTTTTAACGTTTACTTAGATCTAGTTCTACTTTTTGGAATCTTTCTACCCTCTTGATACTATCTTTTTTGATCGAGTCCTTTCTTTTTTGCCTCTCTGCCTGTTCTATAGATGTTTTTAAAAATTTACCCATTAATGTGCTTTCATCGATATTCACATCTTTACCTTCCTTGTGAGCTATAACCGTTTTTATTCCATAGACAATAACTGGTGATATTATTAAACACATAAATAGAGATAAAATAATAAAAAAAAGCGATGTCTTAAGTATCATTGCTGCAGCATCTAGAGAGAATAAGCGTTTGAGTACATAAATTGAAAAAAATAACATAAAGAGCATAACAATTATACTAGCAAAAAATAGTAAACTTGAACTCCAAATAAATAAAATCTGTAGTATAACGCTAACTATTGAAATATGGCTATAGGTATACAAAAAGATTACAAAGTGCTCAACTAAATTATATTGTTTATAATTCCAAAAAACTACCCTAGACATTAATGCTAGTATTGGAATGATTAGGAACATATATAGGGATTGATTTTCCATTAAGGCACCGGTCAAATCTTGTTGGATTTGTACCTGTGGCTCTTGCATAGACTCGCTAAAAAGTTGAGTCTGGGCATCAATATAGGTGTCAAAAAACCATCCTTGCAATAAAAAATAATAGAACCCTGTAAGAGATATCGCAATAGCAAAATAACTAAAAGCAGGAAGATACTTTTTACGCATCCCATTAATATAACCTCCTATTACATCTTCTGGCCTGCGAAACATTGCCACAAATGTTTTTAAAAAAGAATTTTCAAGATTTAAAAATCGATCTAAAAAATCCTCGATTAAATTACGCCACGTAAGTCTATTATAAATACGCTTACCACCACAGTGCGTACAAAAACGCTGATCAAGCGCAATAAATTGATTGCAGTTTACGCATGTCTCTTTTACTTCTAATAGATTATTTTTCTTCTTTAATTCTTTTCTTTCTTTTTTTGTAAGTTTTCTAGACATAAAATATAAAACTTAATTACTGAGCGATTGAGTCCCTTAAAGTTTGCACATTTTTGAGTAACGTATCTTTAGGTAGACTATCTTTTACTACTTGAGAAGCTTCCTTTGCGGCTTTTCCAGCTTCAACATTTTCTAACACATTTTGAATAAGAGTATCAAAAAGTCCAAAAGAATATAGCACACCTCCTATCACTGAAAAAAACAAACAACTTACAGGTAAAGCGATAACCAAGAAAAGTAATGTTTTAATAATGATACTCTCAAGAGTCAAATTGAAAATACGACACAATACATAGGCGGTATAAACTATTGGTCCAATCCCACTCAGTATACCAATAATGATTTGGCCATATTGAGACCAAATGAAAAGTGTTCCTAATAAAGAGGATATAATTTGAAATTGTGAGTACGTATATAAGTAAATGACCAGGTGCTCAACGAAATTATACTTTTTATAATTCCAAAAAACTAGTTTAGAAATAATTGCATAGAATGGAATATTCAAAAAACTTAAAATACTTTGATAGTCAAATATGAAATTAATAATTTTCAACCCAAATTCAGCGTCTTCTACATTTGCACCATCTGCTAATCCAGCTGAAAACAATCCTAAATTCTCAGGACCTACAAACCAATTTCTAAAAATAAAATAATAAAAGCTAGAAATGGTTAGCGCCACTGCAAAGTAGCTAAATGCAGACATGTAGCGCTTACGCAATCCATCAACATATCCATCAATTACGTTTTCTGGTTTTGTAAATAGGGAAATAAAAGTCTTGAGAAATACATTTTCAATATTGAGAAACCGCTCCGTAAAATCTTCTAATAAATTTCTTGCAGTTATTCTGTTATGGATTCTTTTTGCTCCACAAACGGGACAATACTGCTGATCTAAAAATAAATGATGACCACAGTTTTTACATTGATTAGAAACAACTAAACGCCGTTCTGTTTTTTTTTTAGAAAATTGTTTCTCTGAGGAATCTTCTTTTAGCTCTTGAGACATTGCATCTAACTTAAATCATTTTCTAATAATAATCTTAATTCATCTATGGCTTTAAACAGTACAAATTCTCCATCTTTAACGTAGCTAATGTCACCGGTTTCTTCACTGACAATAAGCGCCAGTGCATCTGTTTTTTCTGTGATACCAACAGCTGCTCTATGACGTAGTCCAAAACGCAACGGAATATTTCGTTCTTGAGTCACGGGTAAAATTACTCTGGTAGCAGTTATCTTATTTTCTTCGATAATCATTGCGCCATCGTGAAGGGTAGAGTTTTTATAAAATACACTCTCAATTATAGGTCTATTCACCTCCATGTCCATACGATCTCCAGTATCTTTTACAAACTCGAGACTAGTAGTACGTCTTATAATAATCAAAGCTCCAGTCTTTGTCGAGGACATATTTTCACAGGCTGCAAGTATCGCATTAATATCTACATTGAGAATTGTTTTTTTACCAGAAAAAGAAAAATTTTTGAATAAACCACTTTTAGTGATATTTGTACTTCCTATGAGTAATAAGAATTTTCTAATTTCTTGCTGGAACACAACAATAAGGGCAAACATACCTACCCCTATAAACTGTCCTAGAACAGTACTAAGCATCTCCATTTTCAACAATACTGTAAGTTGCCAGATAAGATAAATAACAACAATACCAATAAAAATATTAATGGCAACAGTACCTTTTACAAGTTTATACACATAGAACATTAGCATAGCCACTAATAAAATGTCTATACCATCGAGAATGCGTAAGTTTTCGATTAATTCCAAAGGTGTAAGAATTTAAGTAAAAATAGAAGAAAAACAGAGAGCACAAAATCTATGACCCATAAAATTTTCTTTTTTTGATATGAGCTTAGGAGGCCCTATTTCCACTTAATATTACAACCTATGCTTGGTTTCTGAAGCTCATTTTGGGGTTTACTATTAAAAATATTGTCGAGCGCCTCTCTTAAATCACGTCCATTTACAGGAATACCATTTCCTGGTCTACTATTATCTAACTGACCTCTATAAACCAGCTTATTATTTGGACCAAAAACATAGAAATCTGGCGTGCATGCCGCATCATACTTTTTTGCCACTTCTTGTGTATCATCTATGAGATAAGGAAACGTAAAATTATTTTTACGAGCATTTTGCCACATTAATGCAGGACCATCTTGTGGATATGTATCAACATCATTACTACTTATAGCTACAAATCCAAAACCTAAAACCCTATAATCATTTGCTATACGCACAATTTCATCTATAACATGAATTACAAAAGGACAATGGTTACAAATAAACATAACTATAGTCCCACGTACGCCTTTCACATCATGATAACTACATAGTTGATTTGTAACCGTGTCCACAAGTTGAAACTCTGGAGCCTTAGTCCCTAAGGGTAACATGTTTGATGATGTACGTGCCATTCATTGTTCTTTGAGAAGTTGTTTGTACTAAAATAATACATCCTTTTTTAATTGGTCGACTGGATCTTTATTTTGTTACGCTTTCGCGAAAGCAAAAAAACCACTCCTCAAATACTTGAGAAGTGGTTCTTAAAATATATAAGACACTGACTTTATTTGATCATTTCGTAAGATCTTTTAATAAAGTTAGTTAATTCTTCTCCTTTTAGGAGATTTTGAGAAAGCTTAGCTAGGTCAAACGATTGTTTAATCAATCTTGTTTTCTCTTCACCTTCTGCACTAAGGATATCAGTGACTAGGGCGTGATTACCATTTACCACGAGGTTATACATCTCTGGCATATTTCCAAACATGTTCATACCGCCTCCACCGGTTTGTTGCATCTCTTTCATACGGCGCATAAACTCAGGCTGCGTAATAATAAATGGTGCTGCATTACTGTCCATCGCTTCTACTTGAACTGTATAGGACTGTGTCGCAATAGCCTCTGTAATTGCAGTTTTTACAGTTTCCTTATCTTCATCAGAAAGTTTAGAAATTTGCTCCTCCTCTTTCTTAATAAGGTTATCAATGTGATCTCCATCTACACGTACAAAACTTACATTCTCTTTACTAGTTTCCAGCTTTTGAATCAAGTGTGGCACAATAGGAGAATCTAGTAAAAGAACTTCATATCCCTTTGCCTTAGCACTTTCTATATAAGAATGTTGCGCATCCTTATCACTAGCATACAAGATCACCATTTTACCATCCTTATCGGTTTGTGAGTCTTTTATTTTTGCTTCTAGCTCTTCCCAAGTAAAATATGTTTTATCTACTGTAGGGTATAGTGCAAATTTTTCTGCCTTTTCAAAGAATTTGTCTTCAGATAACATTCCATACTCAATAACAAGCTTTATGTCATCCCATTTCTTTTCAAAGTCCTCTCTATCTGCATTAAATAAGGACTTAAGTTTATCTGCTACTTTACGAGTTATATAACCAGATATTTTCTTTACAGCACCATCTGCTTGTAAATAACTTCGTGATACATTTAAAGGAATGTCTGGAGAGTCTATCACACCTCGTAACATGGTTAAGAAATCTGGTACGATTCCTTCTACATTATCTGTTACGAAAACCTGGTTTTGATATAACTGGATTTTATCCTTTTGCATATTCATATCCTGCCCTAACTTAGGGAAGTATAAAATACCCGTAAGGTTAAAAGGATAATCAACATTTAAGTGAATGTTGAATAAAGGTTCTTCAAATTGTGATGGGTATAATTCTCTATAAAAATTCTTATAGTCTTCATCTTCAAGATCTGCAGGTTGCTTTGTCCAAGCTGGATCTGGATTATTAATAATATTATCAACTTCTTGAGTAGGAGCTGGATCATCCTCCTTAGCATCCTCTGGTTTTGGAAGTGTCTCCGTTTTCATCCCAAATTTAATTGGAACTGGCATAAACTTGTTATACTTAGCAAGCAATTGAGAAATACGAGATTCTTCTAAAAATTCTGTACTATCCTCTGCAATATGAAGGATAATTTCTGTACCACGTTCTTTTTTATCTGCTTCTACAAGTGTAAATTCTGGGCTGCCGTCACACGTCCAATGCGCAGCAGGCTCATCTTTGTATGATTTTGTGATGATTTCAACTTTAGAAGCTACCATAAAGGCAGAATAAAACCCTAACCCGAAGTGACCTATAATCCCTGTATCCTTAGCACCTTCTTCATATTTGTTTAAAAATTCCTCGGCTCCAGAGAAGGCTAGTTGGTTGATGTATTTTTCAACTTCCTCTTTGGTCATCCCAATACCTTGATCGATGATGTGAAGTTTTTTTCCCTCTTTATCAATCTTAACTTCAATGCGAGGGTTTTCATATTCTACATTTGCTTCACCTATAGAAGTAAGGTGCTTCAGCTTAAGTGTAGCATCTGTTGCGTTAGAGATAAGTTCACGTAAGAAAATTTCGTGATCACTATATAAGAACTTTTTAATAAGCGGAAAGATATTCTCTACCGATACATTAATTTTTCCTGTTGACATTGTATATATTTTTTTGTTGTAAATTTCTAATAACTCTAGTATGCAGAAAAAGTACCACAATAGCAGATCTGACAAAGTGACATTATACTAAATATCCCAGCTATTATTTAGAAAAAACTCTGCTTTCGCAAAGGCAAAAAAAAGCACTCAAAAAAGAGTGCTATATAATTATAATATATATTGATATTATAAACTTACCAAACGAAGTTGTTTGATAGATGGTCGCTTCACAGCTTTAATATTTGATACATCATACCCAGAAAAACGCTTTAAATAGCTACGTATACTTGTTCCAAAGGCATCACTAAATCCAATTTCTCCACCAGAACGTAAAAACTTTTTCACACTACCTGGACCTGCCAGATGTGCTGCTGCAAGTATTCCAGATTCGGTAATTTTAATACCCGCAATCCATCTGTTTGCAAAGCGCTTAATGTCTCTGCGTAATACCCATTTATTTCTTGAAGCGTTTAGTAAAAAAGCTTGTTCTTGAAGAATAGGATTTTTAAGAAAATTTTGATGAGAGTCTATACCTATAACGTCTAGTGTAGTTTGACCAAACTGGTACTTACCCATATAGCCAAATTTATTTACTATTCTATAATTCCCCTGAGATTCTTTAAATGCTAATGCTTCTTTAAAACCTGTGTAATTCTTTAAAACTAAAGGTGTAGGATCAAACTTGGGAGGAGTTTCAATCATGATTTCTTCTTCAAAAGGAACTCTATAATCTAGAGCAACACCATCTGTCGCATAGTGGGAGAAATCATATGTTTTATTTAATTCTGTAGAAGAAGAAAAAAATAGTATTCCAAACATACATGGAAGGACAGTAACTTTAACCAAGTTTCTTACCATAAGATCGCTTTTCGATCGCCAAGATTTTTCAAATTACAAACCTCTTAAAATGCGTTCAATTTCGGCCGGCAAAAATAGAAAATCACTTTTTACAAAACAACTATTTTCGACACAACACTCAAAAACTCTATAAACTACCTATAAATTATTGATACTTAGGGAGTAAAAACTTTTAAATGTAGACTATAACCGTCAAATTGAATAGATGTTTGCATAAATTTCTTAGCAAAACATCTTTTTAAATGTCAATTAACAACGTTATTGATGATAAATATAATTGAGTAATCTTTATTTAGAATATCGATTCACAACATTTTAACTAAAGATCTAAAAGCAACGTTAATCTTTAAAAATTATAAATCAAAAAACCCGAGTCTATTAGATCTCGGGTTTTTGGTAATTATAAATCGGCTCTGGCCGACGCATCTGCGGAGACTACTGACGTATCAAAATTGCCGAAGCGCTTAAGATACGATGTAAGAGGAACGTTGTTTGCATCAGCAAATACATATTCCCCATCAGAATCTAGAAACTTCATTACGTTTCCAGCCCCACATAAATGAGCCGCAGCTATGAGTCCACTTTCTGTAACCATATGTCCTCCTATTGTTTTACCATTAAAGGCAGTAATGTAATCACGTAAAACAAATTTATTCTTTGCAACTAGTGCGTCCATAGCACTTTCTTGCAATACTGGAGAATTCATAAAATCATTTGCACTTTTTACACCTACCCACTGAAGGGCAGATTTTCCAAACTGGTATCTACCTTTATAACCAAGTCTGTTAACTGCAAAATAGTTACCGCTGGACTCGCTGAAAGCTAGAGCTTCCTTAAAGCCTGCATATGAGTATCCCAACATAGGGCTGTTAAACCCAGCTGGAAAATCAAAAACAATGTCTTCAAGAGAGGGAGCGACATACGTCTCTGCCTGATTCTTGAACCACTGTGCGGCGAACGTATTGCCATTCTCATCTTTTACAATGAACCCTGTCGTTATTACAAATAACACAGGTAGCAATACTCCTAATAGTAAATAACGTCTCTTCATAGTTTATGAGATTAAAAATTAAATTCACAATTACCAACCACCGAATGTGGCCTATTGTTTAGTGATACTCCATAAGAGTATAACACTGATGTGCTATTTAAAACAGGCAAAAAGCCTGCCGTTAATACTATACTTGTTAAAGAACGTTTGTTAACTGATACTCTTATGAGCATCATGGTAACGACTGCAATATAAGATTATTATGCAGTGATTAAATTATTTTTGGGAGGAGTTAACAGCAGTGTTAACAAGGGTTTAACGATTGATACCCTTGTTATTAATCCACCTTCTATAAGCGGCGCTGTTTGCATTATGCTGCGATAATGTTTTTGCAAATTTATGATATCCAAAATTTTCAACATCAGCTACAAAATAATAATAATCGTGAGCTTCTGGTTGTAATACGGCATCAATTGAAGATACATCTGGCATAAAAATAGGCCCTGGTGGGATACCAGAATTTCTGTAGGTATTATACGGAGATTGAGTCTCTAGATCTTTGTAAAGAACTCGCTTTATAACCATATCCCAATCATTTGCTGTCTTTTTTACGGCGTAAATCACTGTTGGATCTGCATCTAATTTTATTCCCTCTCGCAATCTATTGAGATAGACACCTGCTACTCGAGGTCGTTCATCTACTTTTGCAGTTTCTTTTTGTACAATGGACGCTAGAGTATATACCTCTTGCGGAGTAAGATCAGCCTTTTGTGCCTGCGATTTTCTCTCTGCTGTCCAAAAGCGCTTGTATTCCTTAAGCATTTTTGACCTAAATCCTTTAGCATCTGTATTCCAATAAAACTCATAACTATTTGGTATATATAGAGTAAGTGCAGTTTCTTCGTTAAGACCTTGTGAGGTTAAGAAATCTTTATCTAACATGGCGTTTATCAACGAAAGACTATCTGCTTCTATTTGTGTTGCAACACGACCTGCCATGTCTTGAATTCGCTCTTGATTATTAAAAGCAACCTTTACAGGGATATTCTTAGATCGTATAGCATCAATAATTTCATTATTATTCATTCCTTTCTTAATGATAAAATGCCCAGCCTTCACATTTCTATCGTATTGTTTCTTTTGGGCTACACTAACAAATGAATCAACATCATCCAGTAGTGGCTTCATGTCATTTAAAACATCTTGAAAAGTAGCATCTGATGCAATATATACAGCTGCCGTGTCATTATTAAAAGCTGTATTGGGTGAAAAAACGGCATCATAAATAAAATAGGCAAATACAGCACCTACAATAACAGTAATTCCAACGATGATGAGTAATAATTTTTTTATGTACATCTAAAATATATATTGATATAAGTATTCATTTGTATAACGCTCCATCCCATCTATTGTTTGGATACGTCGCCAATCTTTTTTTAAACCGACTTTTTTAAATTCTGCTTTTTCAAATAGAGCTACACTAGGAGTATTAGTCTCTTCTATATTTGCATATAGTTGATGTAATTTAAGATGAGAAGCACAGTATTTTTTCAATAGTGCTAAGACCTCAAATCCATAACCTCTCTTACGACTTTCATTAGCGGCGATTATAATCCCCACACCAGCTCGTAAATTATGAGGGTCAAAGTCAAACAAATCTACTAATCCCAAAAAACCTTTACTTTGATTATCACACACAATCATTCGCAGCTGTCGTGATTCATAGATATCTTTATATGCATTAGAAAGATATTCTTTTAAGACATATCTAGAGAAAGGAGTAATTGTTTCTCCTACATTCCAGAATCCTTCGTTATTTTCTATAGAATATAATACCTCTATATCTTCTGGCTCTAACGCTCGCAAATATATGTGTTCACCTATAAGCGTATTCATTACCATTCTCCTTTAAAAACATAGGTGGCGGGACCTATGAGATAAACATTTGTGTATCCTGAATCATTTTTTTCAAACGTTACAGAAAGTCTACCTCCTTCTACATCAAGCGAGATCTCTTTAAAACTTGTTAATCCCTTATAATGTGAAGCAATAGCAGCAGCTGTTACACCTGTTCCACAACTAAGCGTTTCATCCTCAACCCCGCGTTCATAAGTACGTACCTTAAAGTGGTCAGGACTTTTCTGCTCAACAAAATTTATATTACTTCCAGCCTCTCCGTACAATTGACTGTAGCGTAACGCAGCCCCTTCTCTCTTTACATTAATATCATCTACTCCATCCACCCACTTGATGTGATGTGGAGAACCCGTATCTAAAAAAGTATACGCTTCTTGTTCATCAATAATGCTTATGTCTTGCATTTTGAGCTGAACAACATTTTCTTCAATCGAGGCTTTATGCATTCCATCTATTGCTTCAAAAGTGCAACTGTTATGGATAACAGATAACGCTTTCGCGAAAGCGACCAAACATCTCCCACCATTTCCACACATACTACTTTCATTTCCATCTGCATTGTAGTAAACCATTCTAAAGTCTACCTCTGAATGCTTTTCTAATAACATAAGACCATCTGCTCCTATGCCAAATTTTCTGTCACACATCTGTGCAATAAGTTTGGTATTATTTTTGGAAAATATATTGTCCCGATTGTCAACGATGATAAAATCATTGCCAGTACCTTGATATTTTGAAAATGGTATTGTCATTTTTTTGATGTCTTCTTGACAAAAATAGGTAAAGAAATAGTGGTAAGAAATATTAAACGCTTGTTAAATATGATTGTCCTATATACTATACACTTTAATTTAACGCTAATAGATAAAATGAAAAAGACGATGAGAAAAATTGCCGGATTACTTTCTGTTGCCGTACTAGCGGGCGTAATTACGCTAGGATCATATAAATTATTTATTGAAACTCCCGTATCAGACCAAGGAGCTATTTTTGAACAATCTGCTATACCCAATTACACCCCTGTAAACTATAGTGCTGCTGCTGCCAGTGGAGTAGATTTTACAGAAGCCGCTAATAAAACAGTTGATGGGGTAGTTCACGTAAAAAATGTTCAAGAATACAAGCAACCGCGTAATATGATGGAATATATGCGCGGGGGTGGACAGTCAAGTCGTGGCATTGTGGGAGCTGGTAGTGGTGTTATTATATCTGGTGACGGATATATTGTCACCAATAATCATGTTATAGCTGGCGCTACCGAAGTTGCTATCACGATGAACAATAATAAAACCTACACTGCTGAAATTGTAGGGGCAGATGAAAAGGCAGATATTGCTCTTTTAAAAATTGAAAGTGGCGAAGAATTGCCATATATCCCTTTTGCAGATAGTGATGTCACACAAGTTGGCGAATGGGTCCTTGCTGTAGGAAATCCATTTAATCTTACCTCTACTGTAACAGCAGGAATAGTGTCTGCAAAAGCACGTGACATTGATGAAACAGATCAAAACTTTCAATCTTTCATTCAAACTGACGCAGCCATAAATCCTGGAAATAGTGGAGGTGCTTTAGTAAATATTTACGGCGAGCTTGTTGGAATAAACACAGCCATTACTTCACAAACAGGATCTTACGTAGGTTATGGATTTGCGGTACCTTCTAATAATACACGAAAAATTGTAGAGGATATAATGCAATTTGGAACGGTACAAAAAGGCATTTTAGGAGTGAGAGGTGGATCCATAAATTCAAATCTTGCTAAAGAAGAAGGATTGAATACTCAAGAAGGATTTTATATTGCAGATGTAGAAGTAGATAGTGGAGCAGAAAAAGCTGGACTTAAAGAGGGTGACATCATCAAAAAAATTGATAATATTACTATTAATAAATTCTCAGATCTTTCTGGTTATATTAACTCTAAAAGACCTAATGATGTTGTGCAAGTAGAAATTTTAAGAGATAGCCGCTCAATTACTATTCCTGTTAGCTTAGTAAAACCCTCTACTTTTGACATAGAACGTCTGGGCATACAAGTTAAAAACGCATCAAAAGAAAATTTAAAAAAATACAAAGCTAAAAACGGTGTATTGATTTACAGGCCTCTTACTAATGAGATGGCTAGGTACGATATATATGGAAAAGTAATTACAGAAATAGATGACATAAAAGTTTCCTCTGTAGATGATGTAAAAAGAATTTTTAAGAACAAAAAATCAAATGAGCGTGTAAGTATTGTATTTGTAGATGATAACGGAGAACGAAACAGGTATATTTTTGATTAAATAGAATATTAATTCTATAGCCCCTCAAATATTGAGGGGCTATTCTTTTTTAAACCAATTGAATACGAAATCGTTTGCGCAATTAAGTAAATACCGTATTTTTGCCGAAAATTGAGAAATGTAAATTTCTAATTCAAAATTGAAATAATAATTTATTCAATTCTCAATAAAGCAACCATTTAAATTCATAAAATGAAATCATCTGAAACTTACGAAAAAGAACTTTCTTTTCAAGCAGACAGAAGACGTGCTACCGTCGAATTTATTAAAATAGCCAGCGATCTTTGGTATGACAATGCTATTGAGTTAGTATTGTTTAGAAATCAAATTATGGATCGCAATGTAAGCCAAGTGCTAGATTTACATGAGTACGCTGGTGATTTTGTGCAAAAACCTATTTCAATCTTTGATACGGTTGAGATTGCTCAGGCTATAAAAAGCCTTAATCTTCCTCCATCAAAATTAGATATAGGTAAACTTACTTATGAATACCATCTAGAAGAAAGCGAGCGCAATGCAACTAGCTTTATTGCAAATAAACTTAAGCCATCACAAGGCCAAGGGATTATAAAGCCAAAAGATGTTGTGCTTTATGGTTTTGGAAGGATAGGTCGTTTGGTTGCACGTGAATTAATGACTAAAACAGGCAAAGGAAGTCAATTGAGACTGAGAGCCATTGTTACGCGTGGTAAGATAGATGAATCCGTTTTAGAAAAACGCGCAAGTCTCTTAAAAAGTGATTCTGTACATGGTGATTTTACAGGAACCGTTGCGGTAGATGTTGCTAATAATAGCCTAGTGATCAATGGTACTACAGTTCATATAATAAGTGCTAATGCCCCAGAGGATATAGATTATACTACGTACGGTATTGATGACGCTTTAGTGATTGATAACACGGGAGCTTTTAGAGATAAAGAGCAATTAAGCAGACACCTTATTTCTAAAGGAGTAGATCGTGTATTATTAACAGCTCCTGGAAAAGGAATTCCAAATATTGTTCACGGTGTAAATCACACAGAGCACAATCCTGATGAAACAAAAATATTCTCAGCTGCTTCTTGTACTACAAACGCAATTACCCCAGTATTACATGCAATAGAAGAAACCTTAGGAGTTCAATCTGGACACCTAGAGACAATTCATGCCTATACAAATGACCAGAATCTAGTAGATAATATGCACAGTAAATACCGTCGTGGTCGTGCAGCTGCACTTAATATGGTCATTACAGAAACTGGTGCAGGAGCTGCAGTAAGCAAAGCACTTCCTTCTTTTGAAGGCAAACTTACATCTAATGCTATACGCGTACCTGTTCCTAATGGATCACTTGCGATTCTTAACCTTGAGCTTAACACAAAAACTTCTTTAGAGGGAATAAATACACTCTTGAGAAAGTATGCTCTTGAAGGAGCGCTTGTAGAACAAATTAAATACTCTTTAAATAATGAGCTAGTTTCCAGCGATATAGTTGGTTCATCTGCACCAAGTATTTATGACAGTAATGCCACTATTGTACGTAAAGATGGTAAAAATGTGATCCTTTACGTTTGGTATGATAATGAATACGGCTACAGCCATCAAGTAATCAGACTAGCAAAATATATTTCTAAGGTACGTAGGTATACGTATTATTAGGATACGCTTTCGCGAAAGCGTAAGACGCCCTATATAATTATATTATAAGCCTCTTCATAACACCAATGAAGAGGCTTATAAATGATTACACTTATGTAAGTCATTAATCTATGGCTGAAAATTTATTTATGACACTGTTAACGTAATGAAGCTCTAGCTTTTTGCAAATTTGTGTTTCTAAAAAAATATAATACAACTCGGCTTAGATAAACTATGAATTATTTGTAATAGACAAAAAAATAGTAAGTCTAGTAAAGGCCGAAAAGTAGTCACATAATATATATTTGTCTGCTAAAAAACAAAAAATAACTATCTTCGATATTCGCTAACGAAACCCATACTTATGAAATTTATAAAGCAATCATCATTAATACTTTTTCTTTTCGCCACTATTATAAGTACAGCTCAAGAGGAAACTTCTACTGAAAAAACAATTGATCAACAGTTTACTGATGTAGTGGAGAGCTCAAACAATTACCAACAATTTAAGGTGATTGAAAAAACTAAGATGACCCAACTACAAGCTAATACAAAAGAACGTATTAATAGTTTGCAAGCAGAAATTTCAGATCTAAAAAAACAAATTAGTGAGGAACAAGCTGCTTCTCTTAAAGTTCAAACAGATCTAGAAGGCACACAACAAGATCTTGAAGCTACCAGAGGAGAAAAAGACTCTATTAAGTTTTTTGGTAATCCTATGAAGAAAGGGGCTTACCAGTTAATGATGTGGGGTATTGTAGCACTTTTGCTTTTAGGACTTTTATTTTTCATCTATAGATTTAGAAGTAGTAATGTTCTTACAAAAGAAGCACAACACAGACTTGATGAGACAGAAGCTGAGTTTGATGAATACCGTCGTAAAGCTTTAGAAAAAGAACAAAAGTTAGGACGCCAACTACAAGACGAGCGTAATAAAGCATTGAAGTCTCCTAAAAACTGAGGAGCATATTCCCATTAAAATTAAAAATCTGTACGTTTGTCGTACAGATTTTTTTTATGGAAATACGTAAAGCTACACTGGATAATTTAGAAGATATCATTCCTCTTTTTGATGGGTATCGCCAGTTCTATCGTCAAAAGTCAGATTTAGAAGCTGCTAAATCTTTTATTACCTCTAGATTGCAATATAAGGACAGTACAATTTTTCTTTGCTATAAAGATGATAGTGCTGTAGGATTCACGCAACTTTACCCACTTTTTTCATCCGTTACCATGCAACCTATGCTATTACTGAATGATTTATTTATAGCAGAGAATTATAGAGGTCAAGGTATTGGAACGGCACTAATTAATGAAGCAAAGGAGCTTTGTACAAAAACACAGCAGAAAGGATTAGTAATCCAGACAGAAATTACAAACCCAGCACAAAAGCTTTATGAAAGACTAAACTTTAAAAAAGACCCTGATTTACATTATTTTTGGACTTGTCATTAAAAATTACTTTTTTGAAGCGTTACACATATTATGAGAATAGATATTATCACCGTTGTTCCAGATTTACTTAAAAGCCCCTTTGAAGCTTCTATCATGCAACGCTCTATCTCTAAAGGATTGGTAGATGTTCAGTTTCATAATCTCCGTGATTATACTGATACCAATTATAAGCAAGTAGATGACTATCAATTTGGCGGTGGTGCAGGGATGGTCATGCAAATAGAACCTATTGACAAGTGTATAACAAAATTGAAATCTGAGCGTGATTATGATGAAGTCATTTATATGACACCAGACGGAGAAACACTTGATCAAGGAATGGCAAATACGCTTTCGCTCAAGGGAAATATCATTATACTTTGTGGTCATTATAAAGGAGTAGATCAGCGTGTTAGAGACCACTTCGTGACCAAAGAAATTTCTATAGGAGATTATGTATTAAGTGGCGGCGAGCTTGGCGCCTTAATTTTATGTGATGCAGTAATACGTTTAATTCCTGGTGTTTTGGGCAATGAAACTTCAGCTTTGACAGATAGTTTTCAAGATGGACTACTCGCTCCCCCTATTTATACAAGGCCTGCAGATTATAAAGGCTGGAAAGTGCCAGAAATATTGACCAGCGGCAATACTCCAAAGATTGAAGAATGGCGTGAAGAGCAAGCATATATGCGTACAAAAGAAAGAAGACCAGACCTATTGGAGGAGTAAAATAACGCTTTCGCGAAAGCGTAATACTTCTTGCTCACCCATTTTGTAAATCTTAATTTTACAATACTATCTCAATTACCCTACTAAGAAAAAAATATGATTACTACAGACCACATAAAATCACTCCAAGAGCGCATAGAGAGCTTGAGGAGATATCTTTGACATCGATCGTAAACGCATCGAAATCCAAAACGAAGAAGAAAAAACATACGATCCAAATTTCTGGAATGATCCTCAAGAAGCAGAAGCTTTTATGAAATCACTGCGTTCTAAAAAGAAATGGGTGACAGATTATGAGGACGCACAAACCTTTGTAGAGGATCTAGAAGTATTATACGAATTTGCAAAAGAAGGCGAAGCTCCAGAGGAAAATGTACAACTGCGCTATGAGAAAGCCGCAGATTTTATAGAAGATATTGAGTTTAGAAATATGCTCTCTGAAGAAGGTGATGAACTGAGTTGTGTTTTACAAATAACAGCAGGAGCTGGTGGTACAGAAAGCTGTGACTGGGCTAGCATGCTTATGCGTATGTATCTCATGTGGGCAGAAAAACAAGGCTTTAAAGTAAAGGAATTGAACTTTCAAGAAGGTGACGTAGCTGGAATAAAAACCGTATCGCTGGAGATAGAAGGAGAATTTGCCTTTGGCTGGCTCAAAGGTGAAAATGGTGTTCATAGATTAGTACGTATATCTCCTTTTGACAGTAATGCAAAAAGACATACTTCTTTTGCTTCTGTGTATGTATACCCACTAGTAGATGATACGATTGAGATAGATATTAATCCTGCAGATTATGATATTGTTACCGCAAGATCTTCTGGTGCAGGTGGACAAAATGTAAATAAAGTTGAAACTAAAGTACAACTTACCCACCACCCTACTGGTATCCAAATATCATGCTCTGATTCTAGGTCTCAACACGATAATCGTGCTAAAGCATTACAAATGCTACGTTCACAATTATACGAACTAGAACTTCGCAAGCAAATGGAAGCTCGAAACGCCATTGAAGCGGATAAGAAGGCCATAGAATGGGGATCTCAAATACGTAATTATGTGTTACACCCGTACAAACTAGTTAAAGATGTACGCACCTCTGTAGAGACAGGAAATACCGATGCAGTTCTAGACGGGAATATTGATCTCTTCTTAAAAGGGTATTTGATGATGATGGGTCAAGAAGAAGCAAGTGATGAATTATAAATTAGTGAGTGATTTTATGTTCACTCACTATTTTAATTTTCAAATTTTTAATACTGGTGAATTATACTTTGACCATAAGAGTATTTTTAACTTCACTTATGGTGAATGAACTTTGAGTACTTCCTATAAATTTAAGTGCCGTTAGTTTTGTGACCATAAAGGACCTGTAATGCTCCATATCTTTTACAACCACTTTAAGAAGGTAGTCGTAATCCCCACTTACGTGAAAGCATTCTAAAACCTCATCAAGCTTAATCACATCTTTTTCAAAGGAAGAGATGGCCTCTTTCCCGTGATGAGCTAACTTCACGTGACAAAATACTTGAAAATCTAATTCAACTTTTTGCTTATCTACAAGCGCAACATAGTGTGCAATAACACCAGATCGTTCCATTTTTTTAATTCTTTCATAAATAGCCGTTACTGAAAGATTTAATGATAATGAAAGCTCCTTATTAGTAATTTTAGAATCCTTTTGCAGCAACATCAAAATTTTTTTATCTATCACATCTAGTTTCATATGTAAATATATATAGTAATTAATGAGATTTTTAAAGGTATATAGATTTAAAATCTAAATATATCAAATCATTTAGATTTATATTCCATATTTAATTAAATACATTGACTTATTGTTTAATTAAAATTAATTTTAGACCTCATTTTATAGCAATTATTATAAAGCAAAAGATTATGAAATTCAAACCTGCAAATAGCATCCAAGACTTACAGTATTTTGGAGAATTTGGTGGAGTAAATCCATCTATTTCAGACAGTTCCACCTATACTTTTCTTTCTGCAAAAACAATGTTTGACACGTTCGAAGGAAACGCAGATGGATGTTACTTATATTCTAGGCACAGCACTCCCTCCAATTTATATTTAGGAGAGGCACTAGCAGCTATGGAAGGAACAGAGACAGCAAATGTTGCTGCTAGCGGTATGGGTGCTATCACTCCTACCCTATTGCAGTTATGTCAAGCTGGAGATCATATTGTCTCAAGTAGAACGATATATGGCGGGACCTATGCGTTTTTGAAAAATTTTGCTCCTCGATTAGGAATAAATAGCAGTTTTGTTGACATCACTAATTTAGAAGCAACAGAATCTGCAATTACAAAGAATACAAAAGTTTTATACTGTGAGTCTGTAAGTAATCCGCTATTAGAAATTGCAGATATCGAGGCGCTTTCTAAAATTGCAAAAAGGCATAATTTAAAATTAGTTGTAGACAATACGTTCTCTCCATTATCAATATCTCCTGCAATACATGGTGCTGATGTGGTAATACACAGTCTAACAAAATTTATTAACGGATCGTCAGATACTGTAGGTGGAGTGGTTTGTGGTACTCAAGACTTTATAAATGAGTTACGTAACGTAAATGATGGTGCAAGTATGCTTTTAGGACCATCGATGGATAGTTTGCGCGCTGCGTCGGTATTAAAGAACCTACGCACATTGCATATCAGAATGCAACAACATAGTCTTAATGCTTTATATCTAGCAGAGAAGTTTGAAAATTTAGGTTTACGAACGGTATACCCAGGTTTAAAATCTCACCCTAGTCACCATATTTTCAATAAGCTTATGAATGAGAAATATGGCTATGGAGGAATGCTTACTATTGATGTGGGATCTCTTGATAAAGCAAATGAATTAATGGAATTAATGCAAGAACGCAATCTAGGGTATCTTGCTGTAAGTCTAGGGTTCTACAAAACATTATTTAGTGCTCCGGGTACGTCAACATCTTCAGAAATTCCAGAAGAAGAGCAAAAAGAAATGGGACTTACAGATGGCTTAATTCGATTCTCAATAGGTTTAGATGCAGATATTGAAAGAACCTTCGAGATGATGAAAGACTGTATGAGAGATATTGGAATACTAAAAAATTAATCAGCTTCAATAAGTTTTACGCTCAATTTAGAATTTGGACCTACAGTCATAAAAGGTTCGTTAAATCGAGAAAAAATATAAAATCTTTGGTTAGGAGAATTCACATCTACTAATATTGTTTTTGTGAAAGTTGCCCAAACGCCTTCTGTTGTTAGGCTTGCAATTATTTCAGAATCGGGGACGATATTAATACCTGATCCTTGATTTAAAAAAAATAAGTCTTGAATAATTGCGCTATTACTTGGGTTACCATCAATTCCTACAAGTAAAGAATACGAAAATTCATAGACCCCAGTTTGTGTACCCGTTTCAATATAATTTGAATTTACGGTTATATCAGAACTACTCAATCCATTACGCTCAAATTGAATAATCTGATTTGATGCTCCTAGATTTTGAAAAGTTGTTTTAAACATTTGTCCGTATTGAGGAGTTCCCGAAGTTGCTACTGCAGCGACATTATTCCACTCTCCTCCATCCCAATATACAAACCCTCTACTTATGCCAGTCAGTGAAGCATTGGTATTAAAAATCATAGTACCTTCTGCTGGAGAATTACCATTAGAAAGATTTACTACAGTTGTAGCGTCTGTAGTGCTTAATAAGGAGTATTCAGGAATCAATAAGCCTCCGTTAGAATCATTCGAGATGTCCAAAGCTGCTCTAGGAGTCGTAGTACCTATACCTACTTGCCCAAAGCCTTTACCTATAATGAAAATTAATATGATTGTAAAAAGTAGTTTTTTATCCATTTATGAATTTTTAAAACTTGCTAACCCAAGAAAGCGAACTTTATTGAAAAAAAAATTAACATTATTCACAGACACTTACGCAGTTCAATTGCATCTGGTTTCAGAAAGTTTTAAATCTATATACACTTAAATTGGAGATTTGATTTTTTGCTTTCGCGAAAGCAGAAAAATCACCTTGCGCATTCTCTCTCAAAATCGTAACATTACCTTTTAGAAAAATCACTTATGAGTAACCAAATCGAGGATAAAAAAAATCAAAACATTGTAGATAATAAAGAGCTTAGTTTATGGGAAGCTCTTATACCAGTTATTGTACTGATGATTCTTTTAGCTTATAATATTTTTTTCAAAGATGGAATATGGTTAGGTGATTATTCAAATCAGCTCATTTTAATAATTGGTGGAGTCACAGCGGCTATTGTAGGGTTTTTAAATAAAACGCAATTAAGAGTTATGATAAAAGAGATTTGGGAAAATCTAAAAAGTGTCTTCATCCCTATTCTTATATTATTTTTAGTGGGTGCTCTTGCTGGAACATGGCTCGTGAGTGGTATTATTCCTGCGATGGTTTATTACGGTTTACAGGTTTTAAACCCTGCCATATTCTTACCTGCATCCATTATAATTGCAGCAATTATTTCAATCGCTACAGGAAGCTCATGGACAACCTCTGCCACTGTAGGTATTGCTCTTATAGGTATAGGGCAAGCATTGGGTATTGACACGGGTATGATTGCAGGAGCCGTAATTTCTGGCGCTTATTTTGGAGATAAGATGTCTCCCTTAAGTGACACCACAAATCTTGCTCCCGCTATGGCAGGTACCGATTTATTTACTCATATTAAATATATGTTCCTAACCACAGGACCTACGATCTTAATTACACTCGCTGTTTTTGTTATTATAAGTTTAAATATAGATACCTCAGGAACTGCAGATATCACAGAATTACTTACAGTTATTGATAGCACATTTAACATTTCACCATACTTATTTATTGTCCCTGGAATTGTGATCGCACTTATTGTGGCTAAAACCAAACCACTTATTGCGCTCGCTCTTGGCGTCCTGCTAGCAGCAGGTTTTGCCCTATATTTCCAACCAGAAATATTAGAGCGTATATCAAACTCAGGCATTCAATCTTTAGCGACCGCTATTTGGACTGATGTTGCCATTGAGACGCCTAATGAAACACTTAATGAGCTTTTTAGTTCTGGAGGAATGATCGGGATGATGTGGACAATTTTACTCATTTGTTGCGCAATGATCTTCGGTGGAGTCATGGATGGAATAGGCGCTCTTTCCAGAATTACAAAAGCACTTTTAAGCGTGGCAGATACTATTTTTGGTTTATTTGCTAGCACCGTGGTAAGCTGCTTGGGTCTAAATATAATTGCCTCAGATCAATATTTAGCTTTAGTGATTCCTGGCAAAATGTTCAAGCAAGCTTATGAAGACAAAGGTCTGGCTCCAGAAAATTTGTCTCGTACCTTAGAAGACTCAGGTACGGTGACATCTGTTCTTATCCCGTGGAATACCTGTGGGGCTTATCAAAGTCAAGTTCTTAACGTAAGTGTTGCAGATTATTTTGTGTATGCCATTTTTAATTGGCTATCTCCTTTTATGACCTTGATTTTTGCGGCTTTTCGAATTAAAATTAGATTACTGAGAGATGCCAAATCTTAGAGTTGAGTTTTTTTTATGCTTTCGCGAAAGCATAAAACCCACATTAACAAGCATTCATAAATCAATATAAACAAACTCAATACTGCTATCAATAGTTCCCATTTCTAATAACTATTATCGCTTTAAATAGACAGTACTTTTGCAGCCAAATTAAAAAACTGTAAAATGACACTAGTCGGAAAAAAATTCCCAAACCTTGCTGTAGATGCAATGGATGAAATGGGAGATACCTTTAAATTAAATATTTTAGAAAAAGCAAAAGAAGAGGGAAAGAAAATTCTTCTTTTCTGGTACCCTAAGGATTTCACATTTGTGTGCCCTACGGAACTTCATGCATTTGAGGCTGCCAAAGAGAAATTTGCAGATCGCAATACACTTATTATAGGTGCTTCTTGTGATACTCCTGAAGTACACTTTGCTTGGTTAAATACACCTAAAGATAACGGTGGTATTGAAGGCGTTACTTACCCAATTCTTGCAGACAGCAATCGAAACCTATCTAACCAATTAGGTATACTTGATGTAACGAACGAGCGTTATGATGAAGAAACGGGAGTCGTAATGGTAGACGGTGACAATGTTACCTATAGAGCAACCTATCTTATTGATGAAGAAGGGACTGTTTTTCACGAAGGTGTAAATCATATGCCTTTAGGACGTAACGTTAGCGAGTTTTTAAGACTTGTAGATGCGTATACACACGTTCAAGAAAAAGGAGAGGTTTGTCCTGCAAACTGGGAAGATGGAAAAGATGCAATGAATGCAAATCGTGATGGCGTAGCTTCTTACCTAGCCGCTCACGCAAACTAATAATACAAATAGCATGATTCTAGAATTAGACCAAGACAATTTAGGCCAGATCGTTGCAGAGAACGACACTGTAGTTGTTCAATACAGCGCCACATGGTGCGGTAACTGTAGGATTATGAAACCTAAGTTAAAAAAACTTGCCTCAGAAATTGATAATGTAAAATTTGTCATTGTAGATGCAGAAAAAAATCCTGAATCTCGTAAAATGGCTACGGTAGATAACCTACCCACATTTGCTACATTCTCAAAAGGATCATTTAAAAACCAAGTCCAAACTAATAAGTTTGATGTACTTAAAGACCTTGTGAATGAAGTTACCAGTAATTAAGCATCTCGTAGGCTTTATAGAAAACAACGATCAAGACTTTGTTGTCGAGACTATTGAGACACTAGAAAACCTTACAGAAGTTCCCTCTCTCAAAGATGAGGAGCTAGATGTTATAGGTGAGCTTATATCAAATATGTATGGAGCCTTAGAAGTACATAAAGCTGTAAAAGCTGGAAATACAAAAAAAGATGCTCTTAACGGATTTATGCAAAGAGTTATGGGGTCTATAGATTCCTAAAATCATTGTTAATTGATTTTGAAGGGATATGCTATTAAAAGGCATATCCCTTTTTTTTTGAGTGCTCTTAAAAATCTTTATGAGTCTATAGGGTTATAAACAATTGTTAAGCTATCAAGAGATACAAGTGTTTTACCTATTTTTACTTAATACACAAAAAAATGGCACAAATTACACTAGGCGGAAACGCTACAAATACAATTGGTAACTTACCAGAAATAGGAACAAAAGCTCCTGAGTTTACGCTTTCGCGAAATGATTTATCGACAACAACCCTAGAGGAGTTTAATGGTAAGCGCGTTGTTTTAAATATTTTTCCTTCTGTTGATACAGGAGTTTGTGCTCAATCTGTCCGAACGTTTAACGAAAAGGTTTCTAGTCTAGCAAACACAGAGGTACTTTGTATCTCTAGAGACCTCCCATTTGCACAAGCAAGATTTTGTGCTGCCGAAGGTTTAGAAAACGTACATGCACTATCTGACTTTAAGACAGGTAAATTTGGAGTTGACTATGGCGTAACTATCGAAGATGGTTCATTTGCTGGGCTTCACTCTAGAGCGATTGTAGTACTGGATGAAAATGCAAAAGTCTTATATACAGAGCAAGTTCCAGAAATAGGCCAAGAACCAAATTATGAGAGTGCTGTAAACGCGCTTTCATAGTATTTAATTATAAATTACATAAAAATAAATCAAGCCGTGCCCATAAAATTTATTGTAGGTAGACTTAAAGGAATGAAGTATTCGCTACAAGGCGGGCTACAACTCATTCGCTCAGAAGCAAGCATACAGGTGCAATTTGGGATTGCCATACTAGTAACTATTGCTGGGTTTTATTTTGAAATTTCTCGTATAGAGTGGATGGCACAAACGTTATGCATAGGTCTCGTCATGACAGCAGAGGGCTTAAACACAGCAATTGAAGGTATTGCAGACTTTATACATCCAGATTTTCATGTAAAAATAGGGAAGATAAAAGATGTAGCAGCAGGTGCCGTAGGTATTGCGGCTCTAGCCTCCGTAGTTGTTGCAGTGATAATTTATTTTCCAAAAGTTTTTTAGTAAAGATCTTCTTATTGTGAGTTTAGAAAAGAAGCACTTTAGAAATACAAATCTGTTAACTTCCAATATTCTTAAACACCAAACTGCAAATTTTTACGTTTCAATATTGTATTTTTAACTCCAATCAAAAAACGATTACCGCTACGCTTTTATGGCTAAAAAGAAAACTACGCGTAAGAAAACTAAAAAAACGTCTACCAGAAAACCTATATCCTTTAAACTGTCGCGACAGCAACAGATTATTTTGGGGAGTTTTCTATTTTTCCTAGGCTTAGGCTTATTCATCGCATTTACGTCATACCTTTTTACCTGGAAAATAGACCAAAGTTTAATAGCAGAAGGTACACGTGATGACGCTAGTGCAAACTGGCTTAACCTTGTGGGAGCTCGCATAAGTCATTTTTTTATTTATAAAGGGTTTGGAGTTCCTGCTTTTACGATTGCCATCCTTACGGCTCTCACTGGTATATACTTCTTTTTTAACTACGCAAAAGCTGGATTAAAACGATTTTGGTTTTGGGGAGTATTGCTTATGCTTTGGTTATCTGTATTTCTAGGCTTCTTTCATAAAACAAATGATTTACTAGGTGGTACTGTAGGATATGAAAGTAATGACTTTTTACAAGATTACTTAGGTCTCACAGGAGCCATTATTGTAATGGCATTTTTAGCTATTATATATTTAGTTCTAAGAATCAAACTTACTCCAGAAAAAATAGGAGCTTATTTTAAACAAAAGAAAAGTGATCTTACAGATGAGTTTACAGCTTCAGGTGAGCCCATAGTAGTAGATAACTCTTCTACCTATGAGGCAGAAGAATTTCTAAAAAATATTAAGTCTCAAGATGGTAGCGTTACGTCTGCGGTAGATGACACAATAAAGGTTACTACTCAAAACCTAGAACCCACTTCTTCAGAGACAGTATCCACAAGTAATAATACTTTTGAAATAACACAACCTGAGGAAGAAGAATTAAGTGTAGAGGTAGAAAAACCTATCGAAGAGGAGGAACTTACAGATAATCTTAGTAGTAAACTCGTAGAAGATTTTGGAGAATTTGATCCTACCCTAGAACTTGCAAAATTTAAGTTTCCTCCTATAGATCTTCTCAAAGACTATACAAATGGTCAAGGCATCACAATAAATCAAGAGGAACTTGAAGAAAACAAAAACCGAATTGTAGAAACACTAAATAACTACAAGATAGGTATCGCCAATATAAAGGCTACTGTAGGTCCCACGGTAACATTATATGAAATAGTTCCAGAGGCTGGAGTTCGAATTTCAAAAATTAAGAACCTAGAAGATGATATTGCACTATCACTCAGCGCACTAGGAATTAGAATCATTGCGCCTATTCCTGGCCGTGGTACGATAGGTATTGAAGTCCCTAATAAGAATCCGCGTATTGTAAGCATGCGATCTGCAGTGGCGAGTAAGAAGTTTCAGGAGGCCGAAATGGAATTACCACTTACATTAGGTAAAACGATATCAAATGAGACATTTGTAGTAGATCTTGCTAAAATGCCCCACTTACTCATGGCAGGTGCCACTGGGCAAGGAAAATCTGTCGGTCTAAATGCTATACTTACCTCGTTACTTTATAAAAAACATCCTGCCGAAGTCAAATTTGTTTTAGTAGATCCAAAAAAAGTAGAGCTCACACTCTTTAACAAAATAGAACGGCACTATCTCGCAAAATTACCAGATACAGACGAAGCCATTATTACAGATAATTCTAAGGTGATTAATACACTTAACTCAATGTGTATTGAGATGGATGCTCGCTATGACTTACTCAAAGATGCGATGTGTCGTAACATTAAGGAATACAACGCAAAGTTTAAAGCACGAAAGCTCAATCCAGAAAATGGACATAAATTTTTACCGTATATTATTTTAGTAGTAGATGAGTTTGCTGATTTGATTATGACTTCAGGGAAAGAAGTAGAAACACCTATCGCGCGTCTTGCTCAACTTGCCCGAGCTATAGGTATTCATTTAATCATTGCTACTCAGAGACCTTCCGTAAATGTAATTACAGGTATTATTAAAGCAAATTTCCCTGCGCGTATTGCTTTTAGAGTTACTTCAAAAATTGATAGTAGAACTATATTAGACACCTCAGGAGCAGATCAGCTTATAGGTAGGGGTGACATGCTCTATACACAAGGTAATGACGTAGTACGTATTCAATGTGCTTTTGTAGATACTCCAGAAGTTGAGCGTATTGTAGATTATATTGGTAATCAAAAAGCATATCCAGATGCACATTTGCTGCCAGAATATGTCGGTGAAGAGAGTGGCACAAGTCTTGATATAGATGCATCAGATAGAGATAAGCTCTTCCGTGACGCCGCAGAAGTATTAGTTATTGCGCAACAAGGTAGTGCCTCTCTTTTACAACGTAAACTTAAACTAGGATATAATCGAGCTGGTAGGATTATTGACCAACTAGAAGCTGCAGGTGTTGTAGGTCCTTTTGAAGGAAGTAAAGCACGTCAAGTTTTAGTTCAAGATATTGCACATCTCGATCAATTACTCAACAACGAATAAAAAAACATGAAAAAGAAACTAATTTTTTGGCTAGCTCCTATACTTTTTAAAAGAGTGCTAATACCAGTTGCAAGAAAAGGATATCAAAAATTTGCAAAACGTGCTATGCCTGTCATATTATTATTATTTATGGCCGCTTTCGCGAAAGCGCAAACCGCACAATCACTTCTTAAAGAAGTAGATAGCAAAGTAAAAAGCTACGAGAATATTTCTATAGATTTTAAATATGCACTTTCTAATGACGCAGAAGATGTTAATCAAGAAACTAAAGGAGCAGTAATTTTAGCCGGTAATAATTACAAACTTGATTTAATGGGTACCACTCAGTTATTTGATGGTCAACGTATTTACACCATTGTTCCAGAAGATGAGGAAGTAACTATTAGTGCCGTAAGTGATCAGGATGAAAATGCAATTACGCCCTCTAAGATGTTGTCTTTCTTTAACGAAGGATATACTCAAGAGATGGATATTAAACAAAAGGTAAATGGTAGGGAAATTCAGTTTGTAAAATTAACCCCTATGGACTCTAACAGTGATGTAAAACAAACACTACTAGGTGTAGACGCTCAGACAAAACACATCCATAAGCTTATTATCACACAAAATAATGGCACTAAAATAACTATTACGGTAAATTCATTTAAACCTAATTTACCTATCTCAAAAAATACATTTGTTTTTGATAAATCAAAGTATGCAGATTATTATATTAACAAATTATAGTAAGAATCTAGTAGCTTGAGAGTAGACTTCCTATTTTTGTCTACCAAGTTTGATACATGAAAATCTTAGACCGATATATTTTTTTTACATACGTAAAAACATTTTTGAGCATCTTTATTATATTGATGTTCATTTTTGTTTTACAGAGTGTCTGGTTGTATATACAAGAGCTGGCCGGTAGAGATCTAGATTTTGCGACTATCGGTAAGTTTCTTTTATACGCTACACCTAGTTTAGTACAACTTGTGCTTCCACTCTCTGTGCTTCTTACAAGTATTATGACCTTTGGGAATTTTGCAGAAAACTATGAGTTTGCTGCGATGAAATCTACTGGGATATCGCTACAAAGAGCGATGAAGAGCGTTATCTTTTTTATCGTTTTTCTAGGTTTTATATCATTCTTATTTGCAAACTATGTGATCCCTGCTTCTCAATATGAATTTAGGAACCTACGAAGGAATATAAGTCAGCTCAAGCCATCTGTTGCTATACGAAGTGGACAGTTTACAGAAATGGGCGATGATATAAACATACGTGTGGCAGAAAAATCTGGAGATAGAGATCAATATCTTACAGATGTAATCATTCATCAAAAAGAAAAAAGACGTTTAGGGAATTATACAGTCATCAAAGCAAAAAAAGGGGAACTCATAAGTTCACTAGACTCCCCTGTTGTCTCCTTGCAACTTACCGATGGGAATTATTATAGCGAAATTTACCAAAGAGATTATACAAAAAAAAGGAAGGAACCTTTTGCAAAGAGCTATTTTAAAACTTACACTCTCAACATTGATTTAAGCACTCTTGATGATGTAGACCTTGATAACAAGGCTATAGACAATAGTTACCAAATGTTTAATGTAGTAGAATTAGACTCTGTACTCACAGATCTCTCTGTAAAATTTGAGAAAGATAGAGAGGAGTTTAGTCAGAAATATGCTCAAAAGGTGAGTCAAGAATCATTGGGTGATAGATTTAAAAATAATAGGGTAGACTCAACATCGACAGAGGATGTTTTAACCCATTATGATACTGATGATCAAGTAAGAATTCTAGAGATTGCAAAATCTAATATAAGCACCACCCTTACAGATCTCGATAACCAAAAACGTAGGTTACAAGTAGAAATCAAACGTCTCAATAAATTTGAGATTTCTATTCACGAGAAATTTGTTTTAGGCTTTAGTTGCATACTTTTGTTTTTTGTAGGTGCTCCTTTAGGAGCAATCATTCGAAAAGGTGGTTTAGGCTTACCTATTGTCGTGGGAGTTGTACTGTTTTTAACCTTCCATTTCATTGGAATTTTTGCAAAAAACAGTGCCGAAGATAATTCTATCAGCCCTTTTGTAGCCAGTTGGTTAAGCACGTTTATTCTATTACCATTAAGTATTTATCTCACTTACAGAGCTACCACAGATCAAGGGATATTTGATGCAGAGAGTTTCTTATCTCCACTTAAAAGATTATTTAGGAAAACAAAAAAAGTGTCTGCAGTTCCTGAAATTAGTAATCTTACATATACCCTTACTAAGGTTGAAGAAGAAATGCTTAACAAATGTTCATCTAACCAACTTAAAGACATCGTAAAAAACTATAGAGAATACGACTACACAGATGATGTGCGCCTTGCTGCTATAGACAGACTAGGCCAACTGGGAATAACTCTTGAAAACTTAAGGGTACAAGGATATTACACAGAAGAGCACTCATAAAATGTATCTCCTACTCTAACGACTTTATTTTCTTGTCTTCTTGTATCTTTGCAAAAAAGTAAACAATGCAAATAACAGCTCAAAAAAGCATCAAACTTGACACGATAGAAGAAGCTATTGAAGATATTAAAAATGGCAAAGTTATCATTGTCGTAGATGATGAAGATAGAGAAAATGAAGGTGATTTTCTAGCTGCCGCTGAAGCTGTTACGCCAGAGATGATCAACTTTATGGCCACCCATGGGAGAGGACTTATCTGTGCTCCTATTACAGAAGATCGATGTGAAGATTTACATCTTAACATGATGGTCACTAGCAATACAGATCCTATGGAAACCGCATTCACCGTTTCTGTAGATCTTAAAGGTAAAGGTGTTACCACTGGCATCTCTGCAAGTGATAGATCAAAGACTATACAAGCACTTATTGACCCAAGCACAAAGCCATACGACTTAAGCAGACCAGGGCATATTTTCCCGCTCAAAGCCAAAGAAGGAGGCGTTTTACGCAGAACAGGGCATACAGAAGCTGCCATAGACTTTGCAAGATTAGCGGGTTTCAAGCCTGCTGGAGTAATTGTAGAAATTATGAATGCAGACGGCACCATGGCCAGATTACCTCAACTTCTTGAAGTAGCTGAAACTTTTGATTTAAAGATAGTCTCTATTGAAGATCTCGTTGCTTATCGCATGAACCACGATAGCTTGATTGACAAAAAAGAAGATTTCGAGATCAAAACACGTTTTGGAAATTTTAGACTGAGAGCCTATGAACAAACCACAAATGATACCGTTCATATTGCCCTTACAAAAGGGGCTTGGGAGGAAGATGAACCTGTACTCGTTAGAGTAAATTCTACTCAAATTAATAATGACTTACTAGGCACCCTTACCAATAATCCTGATGCAAAACTTGATGATATGTTTAAAGCAATTGATGAAGCAGGAAAAGGCGCTATTGTTTTTATAAATCAAGAAAATGCTTCTGCAAATTTACTAGGCCGCCTTAGCGAGCTTAAAACCTTACAACAAGACGGGATTATGAAAGCTCCTAATGTCGTAATGGATAGTAAAGACTTCGGTATAGGTGCACAAATCTTACACGATCTTCGTATATCAAAAATCAAACTTCTCACTAATAGTGAAGGGCTCAAACGCATAGGCATCATTGGTTACGGGCTGGAAATTGTCGAGAGAGTTGGATACTAATTAATTGTATACTCAATTACGCTTTCGCGAAAGCGTGTAAATAAAAAATCCCAAATGCCACGAGCACTTGGGATTTTTTATATAAAGTACTGTCAGACATGCTGACTTTAAGACATAAAAAATGGCAAGCTACCTACATCACACCGCTACGACCATCTACCCTTGCTGCGTTCCCACCCTGGGGGATTCGACAGGAGCTGGTTGTGTAGGACTTGCCGCTGCAAAGATATAGCTTCTTTAGAAAGCTACAAGATTTTTTAGACGGATTTTTTGTTTTAAATTGCCTTAAAATTACATAACAAATGACTTCTACCGCTAAACATCTCATCTTATTACTTTTACCTATTTTTCTCATATCCTGTGGAGATACTATTAAATTAGATAAAAATTTTTCTATAGAGACAAATGCCACAAAGAACTCTATTAAGAATGGTGAAGAGCTTACAATCTCTGTGATTCCAAAGAAAGATATCATAATAGACTCGGTAATGTATGCACTTGATGGGAAAAGACTTGGAGGAAAGAACAGTCTTAAAAAGTTTACATCAATTATAAAGATTGATAGATTAGGACAACATCAACTAACAGCAGAAGTTTTTACAGATAATGGTGCTGCACTTTTCACTAAGAAAATAAATATTTTATCCCCTACTCCACCTAAATTGTATGGCTATAGAATTATTAATAGATACCCTCATCAAACTGATGCTTATACACAGGGATTAGAATTTGTTGGGGATACCTTATATGAGAGCACTGGTCAATACGGGAAATCAAAACTTCGTAAATTAAACTATGAAACAGGAGAAGTTTTAAAAGAAGTCGCACTTGATAATAACTACTTTGCCGAAGGTATGACCATTTTAGATGATAAAATTTATCAGCTAACTTGGAGGGAAAATGTGGGCTTTATTTATGACAAAAATACTTTTGAAAAAACTGGAACGTTTTCTTACAATAGTAGTAAAGAAGGATGGGGACTTGCCAATGATGGAAATATAATCTACAAATCAGATGGCACAAGTAAAATTTGGTCACTAAATAAATCAAACTTATCTGAACAAAATTATATTGAACCTACAGATAATAAAAAGGTCACAAGTAAACTCAATGAGTTGGAGTGGGTAAACGGAAAAATTTATGCAAATAATTATCAAGTGGATCTTATATCTATTATTAATCCAAATACAGGAGCTATAGAAGGAATTGTAGATTTACGCTCCTTAAAAGATCAAGTACAGGAGGGCCTTGACCCTGCTAATGATGTTCTAAATGGTATTGCATACAAGGAAAACGAAAACAGATTATTTGTGACCGGAAAGCATTGGAATACACTTTTTGAAATAGAAATTTTTGAAAAATAGAGCATTTTTAGAATGGCACAAAAGCTTATAAATATTCGTATCCTTTATACCCTTGTTCTTCTCATAAGCATTATTTCTGCAAGTTCGTGTCGCAATGATTTTGAGACCACAGAAAGTACTGGAAATTTAGAATTCTCTAGAGACACTGTTTATCTCGATACTGTATTTACTAATATAGGTTCAAGTACGTTTAACCTCAAGGTCTACAATCGCAGTGATGATGCGATTTCTATTCCTTCTGTACAGTTAGGCAATGGTGAGAATTCTAATTATAGATTAAATGTAGATGGTGTTCCAGGTCGTGTATTTGAAAATGTAGAGATTTTAGCAAAAGACAGCATCTTTATATTTATAGAAACCACCTTAGATATTAATCAAGTGGGTGATGGAAATAATGAATTCTTATACACAGATGTTATTGAGTTCAATAGTGCAGGTGCACAACAACGTGTAGCCTTAGTCACACTAGTAAAAGATGCCATTTTCTTATTTCCCGAGCGTGATGGCGCAACAGGTATCATAGAAACATTAGATGTAAACGGTGTCGAAACTTCTATAGAAGGTCGTTATTTACTAGATGACGAGCTGATATTTACGAACGAAAAGCCATATGTTGTGTATGGTTATGTGGCTGTAGGCGACCCAGAGAATGGCACCGCAAAAACACTTACAATAGATGCTGGAGCTAGAATACATTTCCATGCAGATAGTGGGTTATTAATTGCAGATAATGCTACACTAGCCATCAACGGATCTTTGAGTGCAGATCAAGAAGCTTTAGAAAATGAAGTTATTTTAGAAAGTGATAGGCTTGAGACTGTTTTTTCTGAGGTTCCTGGTCAATGGGGAACCATACTACTTACAGATGGGAGCGTAAATAATACTATTAACTATGCAACCATTAAAAATGCAACCGTAGGTATTCTCAATGAATCTAATACAGATACAGGCATTGCTAATCTTACTCTTTCAAATACTCAAATTTATAATGCTTCGGCTGTAGGACTGCTTAATAGATTTTCTAACGTTAATGCTTTTAATACTATTATAAATAATTGCGGTCAGTTCTCTATGCTTATTCAGCTAGGAGGTTCTTATGACTTTACACATTGCACATTTGCAAATTATTGGACTGGGAGTTTTAGAAATACACCTTCTGTTTTCTTAGATAATTCATTAACTGCTAGTGAAACCTTATTTGTTGGAGATCTCACAAGTGCAAATTTCACAAATTGTATTATTTATGGAAACCAAGAAAATGAAATTGGATTCAATAAAGAGGAAGGTGCTCTATTCAATTATAAATTTAGTAATACACAACTGAGGTTTGATGATATTTTTGGCAATTTTGAAAACGATCCTCTGTATGACTTTTCGAATACAGGCACTTATGAAAACGTTATTAGAGGTGGTGATCCAGATTTTTTAAACCCAGAACTGAATAAGCTCCAAGTAGGGGAAAACACTTCAGGAAACAACTTGGGACTACCAGCAGGAGCTATAGAATATCCACTAGACCTAATTGGAACTACAAGGTCAAATTCTCCAGATTTTGGAGCATATGAGAGTATTATATTTCCAGATTAAATTACAAACTTAACCCAATCAAGAAAGCACTCTCGTTGCCTCCTCGTGCCCCTTGACCATAGACATAATCAAAACGTAGTAGACGAAATTTTCCAAATCCCACATTACTAACTCCAATCCCAAATTCCCTGTAGAAATTATCTCCCTGCGTGCTTAGTACGTGAGCGCTAGTTACAAGATTCCAGTTAAGTTTATTGAGTAGTGGTATTTTTCCAAGAATCCAGCCGCGAAAGTTATGTTCTATATGACCTTCAAAATAACCTTTGTTTGTACTACGTTCATAATAAGGAAGTACATAAAAACGATTTAAACTAGAAGGATCAAAAAATATAGATTGATTGCCATTAAAATGTTGTCTATCAATAAAACTAACTTCTTCTCCTGTTCCTAAAAAAGTTCCAACTCTAGCATCATAAGAGAGTCTTCCTTTATTTTTAATATTAAATTCTTGTTTAATAATTAATCGTAATTGGTCAAAGTCATAGCGATCAACAGAAGCCCCAAAACCTTTCTCATAAACTAAACTTAAGCTTGGATACGTGTCTACATTTACATTAAATTTACCACTAGGATAACTATAATACTTCTGTCCAAAATTAATTGTTCCGCTTATAGATAATTTACCAATAGTATGTGTTTCAAAAGGAGCAGATCCATATACCAAAGGCTGCAATGGATTATTACTTGTATACATCCTATCGTCTACAGGGAAGAACGTTTGGTCTGTTGTGTTGAATAATGGGTTGCGTTTCTCGAATGACATCTGTACATCTAAGCGGAATCCATTGATGATTTCCTGACCGTAGTAAACCTCTGCAAAAGCCTTTTCATAATACTTCGCAAAATTCTTTTCTTGAGTAAGTGTCAAATAAGAATTTATAATTGGACGAATGGGGTTTGAATTATTTATCTGCATAGCATCTACTCCGCCAGAAAGACGCAGCGTCGCCCTATTTGTTCTGTTAAAGCGCCTTGTAAGTCGACCCACGTACCGCAATCTATCTTCTGAAAAGCCGTAATTCGCTTTCGCGAAAGCAGAAAAAGTTTTTGTAGCGTCATCATCATTCCAGCTATTGTAAGATACGACAAGTGTACTATTCCAGCCTTGAACAGTACTGAATTGAACCGCTTGCAATGGTCCTGGAACATTGAAACTCCATCGATCATAGGTGTTTGTATACCGGTAGCCAAGTACTGGAGATGTAAGTTTGAATTTATTAGCCCGACGATCTAAGGAATCTAAATAACTTTTAGATTTACGTAGCACTTGTATACTGTCTTTACGGATATAATCATCTCTCTCAACATCTGTTAAAGCGACAGGTCTTACGCTATTCCAAAAAGTGGTATCCTTTTTATTTGCTTCTTTTTTAAATGATAAAATCTCATTTGAAAATGATTTTTTATCAAAATTAGGTGTGAAATTATATTCAGAGTAAGCTGCCGTAAATCGACCATCACCTTTCAGGCCTAGAAAGCTAAAACTAAAATCAATCACTTGACTTATTTTAACCCACTGTTTTAAAGTGTTTTCATACTTGTAATTCTGTTTAAAATTAATACTTTCTATAAAAGGAACTTGAATGGCTGCTCCATTTGTATTTAAATCTACTCCATACAGCTGCCAGGCGTCTTCAACAATATATAGTGTACCTGAAAAAACACGGTCGTTTAACCTACGAGGTGTTACCGTTATTTTATTAATCAAGCTACCCGCTTCGTAAAAAGTTCCTTCTAAAGTATATGTGTAATAATTAAAAGCATTTGAGGCAATGGGAGAAATGATTTGGGTATTAATATCTAATGTGTTTTCGTAAAAAGAGAAATTTGCATCTACTGCGGTATTAAAACTAAAGCCATTATCATCACCAGATACTTTGCTTGCAATAATTGTTTCGCTAAAATCATTTGGTCTTCTATACGCAATATTTGAAACAGTTTCACTTAAATATATAATCCCTGTTCTAGTAGAGTCAAGTCCTCCACCTAAATCACCTACCACTCTACCTAAAATTTTTTCTGGTGCATCTTTTACTTTCCACAAACCTCTAGAGTAAAATTTTGCTGTATACTCACTTAGGCGAGCAAGATTTTCTTCACGTCTTGCAATGGTAGCCTTTATAATTCTATCAGCTGGGTTTACTCCTGCTTGAACAATTACTTCATCAAGAGATGTAGCTTCTTCTGCAAGGATTATGTTTTTTTGGAATACTTGTTCACTAATAGTAACAGTTGCGCGCTTCGTTTTGTAACCTAAAAATTGGTATACCAGCGTAATAGAGTTCCCTATGTCTTGAGGTAAGATAGTGAGTTCATAAAAACCATCACCATTAGTCGCTGTTCCTCTATTTGTGTCTTCAACAAAAACATTTACAAAAGGCAATGTATTACCATTTGTATCTGTAACAACACCAGTGATTTGAGAGAGAGCCTTAAAGGTTATTAGTACTATAAAAAGAAAGAGGATATTTTTTTTAGAACCCATGCACTTAATTTAAGAAGTACCAAGAAACATAAATTTATGTACAATTAGTGCCAATTAAATGTTACTATTTTACAATGAAATTAATTATTAAAAGCTTTCTTAATACGATCAAGATTTTTCTTGTTATCACGATCTTTTATAGTCTCACGCTTGTCGTAGGTTTTCTTTCCCTTAGCTAATGCAATTTCAAGTTTTGCAAAGCCTTTATCATTTGTAAATAAGCGCAGTGGTACAATCGTTAGTCCAGATTTATTCACCTCACGCTCCCATTTTTTAAGTTCTCTTTTATTGAGCAATAACTTACGTGCTTTCTTAGGCTGATGATTAAAGTAAGTGGCATGAGAATATTCTTGTACCGTCATATTAATAACAAACATCTCACCATGCTCATTAAACTCGCAAAAACTTTCTGCAATAGAGGCTTTTCCATCCCTTATTGCTTTAATCTCTGTACCCGCAAGAACAATACCTGCAACCAGCTTATCAAGCAATTCATACTCAAAACGGGCCTTTCTATTCTTTATATTTACTGTATTTGACATTATGACAAATGTAAGCAAAAACGTTATTCTCAAGATTGATATCCTTATTTTTGAATAGCTCAAAGTCGTTAAAAATAACTTAAACTCAACATTTGCTTTGATACAAAATAATAGCAAACCTTCTACATACCGTATAACTCAGCAGCAGCTCCTCTTTTGTATTTTATTACTGCTACAAAGTTGTACTAAAGAATCTTTTACAGCACAAGATATTGTTGATAAAGCTATAGTAGCTGCGGGTGGTGATATTATTTCTAATTCAAAAATTCATTTCAAATTTCGTGACTATTATTATACAGCAACGCGTGCAAATGGAATACGAACTCTTGAGCGTTGTACAGATAAGGAATGCTTAGTACAACAGGATATTATAAAAAAAGACGGTAAGTTTGTACGCTTTCGCGAAAGCGTACCACTCAACATTCCAGATAGTACTTTGAAAAGCTATTCTAATAGTATAAACTCAGTTCATTATTTCTCTGTGCTTCCTTATGGATTGAATGATCCTGCAGTCCAAAAAACACTCATAAGCCCAAGTATCATAAAAGGTGAGCCTTATTACCGTATTAAGGTTACATTTTCACAGGAAGGTGGCGGAGTTGATTTTGAAGACGAGTACATGTACTGGATACACAAACATACGTATCATGTAGACTACTTAGCTTATAATTATCAGGTAAATGAAGGTGGGACACGTTTTAGAGAGGCCTACAACGAGCGTTTTTTTAACGGAATACGTTTTGTCGATTACAATAATTTTAAACCAAAAACACAGTACCCTCCACTTGAAAGCTTAGATTCCCTTTTTGAAAGTAAAAAACTCGATCTTCTTTCAAAAATCGAGCTTAAAAATATTACGGTTACTCTTTGCCCAGAGTGTTAATTGAAATGTTTTTTTGAGAAAGTAATTTTGTCATTCGTTTTAGTCACTATATATAGATTACCATAATCAGATTCATCGATTTCCGGAGCTTCTTTGCGTTCTAGGATTGCATTTGCAAATTGAGCGGTAGTGTTGCTGTGACCTACAACTACTACATTCTTACCTTTTGTTTCCTCCTCAAAATCTGAAGAATAAAGATTAGCTGGATCATAGGTCTTAATGGAAATACCATTTGCTATCGCTGTAGGCTGTGCAGTGCTCATAGTGCGTTTAAAGTCTGTACTATATACAGCATCAATACCCTTATTCTTAAAAAAAGCCTTCCATTCCTCTGCCCGTTGTTTGCCCTCTTTAGTGAGCTCAGGATCGTGACTTGATGGATTACTTAGATCTTTCTCTGCATGGCGTATAAAATAGTAAGTAGTTACCACTCTTTTTTTGTCTAATTGTGGTTCGGTGTTTTTCTTTTGTCCGTCACAATTAATAGACACCACCGCAAGAAAAACTAATAACATACACTTCTTCATATTCAGCAATTTTATCTTTCAAAGATAGCACATTGTAAGATTTTCCAAAAAATAACGACTATACCATTGTCTAATATCATTTGTATCACAATGATAGACAAAATTTCTGCTATGAAAGAGCAAAATCCGCTATCTGATTTTAGATGCGGATTTTGTGTTTTTTACGCTTTCGCGAAAGCGTACAGAATGTCTAATTACATAGAAAAGTATTGTACTAATGTATAAGACGTAATAAAAAAAGTTGATAAAATTACGTAAATAGCTAACACGATATTTCTACCCTTTTTGTGCTCTCTAGAACTCGATGTGTGTGTTTTTGATTTCATAATGTACTGATTTAATGATTGATACTTAAAAGACGCTTAACAATCAAAAATGTTACAAAATTTCTAAATCATAAACATATCCTTATTCTTCTGAAGTATCATCTACCTCTTTTTCTTGAGATTCTTGAGACTCTTCTTCTTTCTGACTTTCTGCTACTACGGTCCTTAATTTTTTAAGTTTAGACTTCCATAGTGCTAAATCATCTTTATGTCTATTAATATTTTTATGAACCTCCATTACCATAGGGTTATCATCTGCTACATGCTGAAAAAATCCGAGGTTATTTTCTAACTGATTTATCTCTGATTTAACTTCATCTATCTTTTTACGTATAAAGAATCTTTCCTTTTCAATAGCTCGTTCATTATCTGCATCTGCCATTGTTTGCATACGATTCTCATATTTAATGAGTTCTGCTTCTTTACGGTCTATGTCTAATTTTTTAAAAAAACTATCGAGTATTTTGTTGAAATCTTGATCAATATTTTTCTTAGCATACGGTACACGACCTATGGATTTCCACCGTGCAATGTATTCTTTAATAGAAGCTAGGTCTGTGGTTCGATCACCTGTAAGATTCACATCTTTTAAGGTTTGCATCAATGCCACTTTTTTCTCGTAATTCTCTTGCTCTCCTGCTCGATCCTGTTTTTTAGAATCTTTCATACGATCAAAGAAGTTGTTACAAGCACTTTTAAACTCATTCCATATCTTATCACTATCCTTACGAGGAACATGTCCTATAGTTTTCCACTCTGCTTGAATACGCTTCATGATATCCAACGTTGCTGGAATATCTTCATTATCCTTATTTTCTTGTGCTATTTTAACCAAGGCCTTTTTTGCCTCTAGATTATCATACTGCTCTTTTTTCTGAGATTTATAGAAGTTATTTTTTTTCTTATTAAAAAGTTTTGTGGCTTCCTTGAATGCGGACCATGTCTCTTCATTTTTATCCCTAGGTACTTTACCTGTTTTAAAAAAAGTATCTCTTAGAGCCTCGACTTTTTTAATTTTTTCCTGTACCGTTTTGTGTGCCTTGATATCATCTTGTGCTACTTCAAGAATTTGAGCAATAACTTGCTGCTTTTCTTCAAAGTTTTTTTCCCATACAGCCTCTATTTCTTTTTGTTTCTCATCTCGAGCATCATGTATTTTTTTGGTCGCTGCACTAAATTGGTCCCATATCTCATCACTGTATTGCTTAGAGACAGGGCCTATTTCTTCTTTCCACATACGGTGAAGAAGTTGTAATTCTTTAAAAGCTTTGTTTATGTTAGTTTCAGTGCTAAGTTCTTCTGCACGTTGTATAAGTTGGATTTTTTTAACGAGGTTGTCTTCAAAATGTTTATCTCTAAACTCACGATTTAAGTGTAACAACTCATAAAAAGCATCTACGTGAAAATAGTAATCATTCCAAACTAAGTTATATCGATCTCTAGGTATATTGCCTGCATTGTTCCAGCGTTCTTGAATTTCTTTAAACTTATTAAAAGTTGTATTTACACTCTCAGCACCACCCAATTCGTCTCGCAAAGCTTTAATGTCTTCTATGATATTTTGACGTTCTATAAGGTTTGCATTTTGATCTTTACGTTTACGCTCAAAAAACTCTTGTCGCTTGTTGCGATATTCATAATATACCTCATTGAAGTCCTTTTTAAGCGGAGAATAGAATCTAAAGTCTATTACATTACCACCTTCTTTCAGAAATGATGCTTTTGCCTCTTCCTGCTCTGCATCAAACTGAGCATTAATGACACTATTGATCTCTTCTGCTTGATCTTTAATATCAATTACTTTTTCATTTTTTATAAGATGCTGTAATTCTTTAATTAGTTCTTCTTTTGAAAGTACAGTGTAGTCTTTCTTTTCAATCTCTTTTACCTCAACCTTCTCCTCTTCCTCTTTGTCATTCACATTTTCTTGTGAGGTTATATCTAAGGGGGCTATGCCTTCAGACTCTTCTATGATGGCAGTTGCGGTTTTATCTTCATTAGGATCTATGGAAACCTCTTCATTCACAGTTCCTGCAGCATCTTGTGCAGCAATATCTTTAGATATGTTTTCATTTCCTGCTTCTGCTCTTTCTATTTTCTCTACTTCTTTAGAGTCTTGAGATTTATTTTCTTCAGACATTTCTTTCAATGTTAAGGTTCTTAAATAAAGAGTAAATATACTATTTCAAAAGCATATATGAGAAGGATTAAGGGCTAGTCATTCCATAAAGACCAAGAGGCCTTTGCCTGTAATTCTAGCATTTTTAAACCATTTATGATAGTAGCTCCTCGATCCTTAGCAAATCCTAAGAAAGCAGTTAGTGGAGGATTATATATCAGATCATAAACTACGTGATATTCCTTTAAAAAATTATAAGGAATATTGGGAAAAGCCTCCACATTAGGAAACGTGCCTACTGGTGTTGTATTAATTATAAATTTATGGTCAAGGATCACTTCTTGAGTTAAGTCCTCATATGTAAGGTTTTCTTTAGTTCGCTTTCGCGAAACAAATTGACATTTAATTCCTAAGAGCTGTAAAGCATAGCTAACTCCTTTTGAGGCGCCGCCAGTACCCAAAATGATTGCTTTAAAGTCTTGATCATGTGGGTCTATATTATTTAAATAAGGTAGCAGCGAATCTCTAAATCCTATAAAATCTGTATTATAACCTATCAACCTACCATCAACCTCTCTTTTTATGGTGTTTACAGCACCTATTTGTGAAGCGTTATCATCTAGCCCGTCTAATAAAGGAATTATTTTCTCTTTATAAGGAATTGTAACATTGTACCCTTTTACAAGAGTATTATCTAAGTATTGCTTTACATCTTCAAGAGTAGATGCATCAAAATTAAAATAAACTGCATTAATTTGTTCTGACCCAAATTTATTTTTAAAATATCCTCTTGAAAAAGAATATCCAATATCCTTACCTATAAGTCCGTATTTATCTTTTTGCTTTTGTTCTTTCTCCATACTTTCCTAGCGCTACGACCCCTAATATCCCAGACAAAATAAAAAAAACTGCAAGTATATTTTCAATATTAAAATCTGATGGAATATACCTATCATAATTATCTAAAATAGGAGTGCCATTTCTGTCAATAGCAATCTCTCCTAAATTTGTTTTTTTAAAAACCTCTATTTTCCATGGCCATACAACCCCAAGTGAACCTATAATAAATCCTAATATACCTGCATTTGTTGCCCATCGATAACGTCTTAATAAAAAACTTAAAAAGTGAGAAAGCGTGACTAAACCCGTCAATGATCCAGCCGCAAATACTAAAAGTACAACTAATAACCGCATATGATCAGGGTCATCGAGGTAACTAAAGTCTCCTGTAAAGCTATTTGTGATGGTTACAAATAATGCATTTACTGCATCTACTAACAAAAGAACATAGTTACCCAGTAGAATAAGGATAAAAGAACCAGAAAGACCAGGAAGTGTCATACCAGAGACCCCTATGATTCCACATAAAAAAACGAATATCAAATTATCATTTTCTTGAGCAGGCTCCATCAAACTTATAGACACACCTACAATTATACCTAAAATTAAAATAAAGAGATTTCGCCTTGTGAGTTCTTCAAAGTCCTTACCTATATAGTATATAGAACCCATAATCATCCCAAAGAAAGCACTCCAAACTAACAATGGGTAATGCCGTATTGCTAGATCTAAAAGCAATGATACACTAAAGTAGCTGATAAGCATACCAAGCAATAGAAGTCCTAAAAACCTACCATTTATATAAACCCAAAAACTTCTAAAGCGACCACTTACTAGCAATTTAAGCGCGGTGGCATTTATTTTTTGAAGAGAGTAAATAAATTCTTCGTAAAAACCTACTACAAATGCGACTACTCCTCCCGATACACCTGGAACTTTATTTGCAGCCCCCATCGCCAGACCTTTAAGTACTAGCCATAACTTATCCGAAAAAGATCGTGTATCAGTCTGCATATACTTTCTTTTTTCCTGCAATTCGTTCTAACAAAAGTATCAATGCAAAACCAATAAAAGCAGAAATTATTGCTGCTACAATTTGTGGATCTCCATCAAAATTATATGGAAGAATACTATTGGCTTCTACTATAGCTTCTTTTCCATGACTATCTATCCTAGTAGATAACACTTCTTTCCATGGCCAAAGTTTATTTAAAGAGCCGATCATAAATCCAGTTAAAATAGCAAGTGTGATTTCTTTTTTATTTTCGAACATCCATTTTAGAGCTTTCGAAAATATTTTGAGACCTATTATACACCCTATTCCAAATAATAAAATTTTGAAGAGGGCCTCAATTAATAATTCCCAATTACCCTTTAGCATAGCGTCTTGCACATCAGTAATTGTTCCCAACACCATAGCGTACGAACCTAATAAAACTAAGATAAAGGATCCGGATATTCCTGGTAATATCATTGCAATAATAGCTATACAACCAGATAACAAATAAAAATACCAGACATCTGGAGCTTCACTTGGGGCAACAACAGTTATAATATAAGCAACAACAGCTCCAAGTAATGTTGAAATAATTACGGCAGAAGTCCATTTTATGATTTGTTTTCCTATATAAAGAATACTAGCAAGTACAAGTCCAAAGAAAAAAGACCAAACTAATATTGGGTAAGCTTCCAGTAAAAAAGAAAATAGACGTGCTAGAGAGAGTATACTTATAATGACACCCAGAAATAAACTTCCTAAGAACTTAAGATTATACTCATCAACAGCGGCATTGAACCCTTTTTTCTTCCACGTTTTAAAAACTCCAAAACCTATTTTATCAATGGTTTCTATGAGCTCTTGGTAAATACCTGATATAAATGCAATTGTACCTCCAGAAACACCTGGCACAACATCTGCGGCGCCCATTGCCATTCCTTTAAGAAGAACATATAAATAGGCAACTGAGCTTTTAGACATAAATACTTGATTTAAATTAAAAGCTAAAATACTAGGTTTGCTAATAAGCACCTACTATTAAACAGAATTTTAAGAGCTCTATACGTTGTATTTTTTCAGAAGATTTACGACTTCTTTTTTACTAGCAGCATACGGAAACAACTCTTCTAAAATTATACTAAATTCCGCATCTGTTTGAAGTGCATTTTTAAGAAAATAGCGTCCTTGAATATCGTCTCCCTTGCTATAATTGAGACCGGCTAGTCTAAATGCAATTTCAGCATTTTCTGGATAAAATTCCATTGCCTGAGTTAAGTTTGTAATAGCTGCCTCAGATTCACCTAGATGTATTAAAATATCTGACCTATGAAGCCATGTTTCTAATTCATAATTTCCTAGCTCTAAGGCTTTCCTATACCCAGCCTCTGCCTCTTCATAAAATTTTAACCTATGATTAATTTTTGCATAGCGTTTCCAGTATAAAACATTATCTGCATCTATATGAATTGCTTTATTAATGTAATAAAGTGCTTTCTGAAAATTCAATCTTTTTTTATAAAAATCTGTAATAGCTATCCAACCATTGTCAAGAAGCGGATCTTCATGTACACATCTTTCATAATGTTTTATCGCTAGCTCATCGCAACCTAATTTATCATAACATTTTCCCATACGCAATAACGCAAATGACGTTGGGTCTTCTAATTCTAGAGTAATCTGATAATTTTCTAATGCCTCATTGTAACGGCCTAGCTTTTCTAAAACTTTTCCCTTCTCCAAGTAAGCCCCTACAAAACGATCATCACTTATAATTGCAAAATCAAAAGCTGACAATGCCTTTTCATATTCTTTAAGGTCGAAGTATTGTTTTCCTACTTGATGCCAGGCTACTTCACAATATGGGTTTTTATCTAAAAAGATAGTTAGATATTCAATAGCCTCTTGGTGCTGTTCTAAAAAATCAAAACAATAAATAATATTGTATAATGCGCTATAATCTTGATCATCAACCTCAAGACATTTCATGAAATTGATCTTGGCATAATTAAAATCTTCAAGAAATAAGTATTCCATTCCGATGAGTGAATATATATCTGCAGGATCATCTGTAAGATCGATTGCTTGCTCTAATAAGTGTATCGCTTTCTTGTGCTCATCCTGTTTACTATAAATATTAGCTTTTTGAATAAACACTTCTTCATTATGAGGCTCTAGTTCATGAAGCTCTGTTAATATAGCTTCTGCCTGCTCAAATTTATTTTCAAAGATAAATAGTTCTGCTTTGAAGAGACGTAAATTTGATGAGGTAGGATGTTGTTCTAAACCAAGCTTTACCGCTTTTCGCGCAAGCGCAATTTTACCCATTTCTATATAATGATTTGCTATGTTCTCAAACTCCTCAGAGTCAAAAAACAAAACATCATTAGTCTTCAACATTGATTCAAAACGCGTGAGCGATATATTATTTTCTTCTTGGCTAAACTCCATAAGCACTAATTTAATATCCTCTTTAGATAAATATAAGATTACTAAAGGGAGCTGTTCAAAAACTACGAGATAGTTTTTAACAGAGTAATGAACAAGCCAATAATCGAGCCAAAAGATCATATATTAATTTCTACACATTTTGAAAACCCACGATTTACTAATACTTTTTGAAAGTATAGCTCAGATTTTTAAATTGTGTATGTTATATTATGCTTAAATTTAAGGCTTAAGAAAATTATTATGAGCCAAGATCAGCATGTGTATTACAGAGAAAGACAACCGCTTACATGGTTGTTATCCATCTTAATAATTGTTGCTATTATTCTTGGGGCTATAGGCTATTATGATCGATTATTAGGTCAGTTTGTTTTGTACCTATTATATATTTTATTACCAATAACCATAATTGCATTATTGTTTTACAAACTAGAAATCAAAATAACAGACAAAATGGCTGTAGCCTCTTTTGGCATTGGGCTTATAAAAAGGTCTATTAGTATAAATGAATTATTACCTGATAAGGCTGAGATTATAAATACTCCATGGATATGGGGTGTAGGTTATAGATTTACAACTAAAGGTGTACTTCTTAACGCATCTTTCAATCATGCTTTATATGTCCCAACTTCTTCTTCTAGCTTTTTCGTGGGTACTAGATTTCCTGAAAAATTGTTAGAAAAAATTAAAGAGGCAAAACTGGCACTTCATCAATAATATTTAGATCTGCCCAGATAAGTTTTAATCATATCGTTCCATTCTGGTCCTATCAAAATGGGATTTGTATAAGGTATAGTATAGAGTGCTTCATAATGTTTATAGCCAGTCTTAAGAAGTTCTTCTAGATAAAAATAAGCTGCATTATAATCTCCTTCTCTCGCGCTTAATGAAATAACATTAATAAACGCATCTTGATTGAGTGGATTTACTAGTGTACGTAAGATATTCAAGAACAAAGCACTTTCAAAACTTGTTTTTTCAAATTGACTTGCAGTATATTGTTGCTCAACAATATACTGAACGTATGCTTTGAGACGTATCGAAGACTTTCGAATAAGCTTAGATTGTATTGTATCAAAAATACTAGCATCAAGAGCGTCCATTTGAGAACCCCACCATCCTAAATTGTCAAAAAAAGCGTTTTTAAAATCCTCTGCTAGATAATATTTAAACTCTTTTGCAAGTCCCTTTTCTGAAAAACTAACTATAGTTGATTGATTAGATTTTGCTTTATAATTATGATTATTCTTTATTCTATTTAATAACTTTTTCTGAGAATCAATATCTATGAACTTTTTATATTTTTTCTTGAGTTTTGAAACGAAACTATAAGCATACAAATGTCGCTGCCTTTTGTAGAGAAGCTCCCCAAAGGCAAGATCACTATTATAATATTCTTCAACCTTTGCTATTGGAGTAGCATCATCTAATAAAATATTAGTCAAAGCTCCAGCCAAATATCCTGCCTCGGGCCAATCTTTACCATCATATATTTGGTAACCTATAATAGTATCTTTAAAGTCATTACTTGTATAATATTCCTTTAGCTTATAAAAAGCTTTACCTTCATCACCAGATAATATCGAAATCTTGAGACTTGAATTCTCTTCTAGTAAATTTTCATCTAAGGATAATTCATTAATAGCAATCATACCGTGTATCCCTCTAGACAATTGAGCAACAGATGCTACAGAAGTTACATTGATTCCATTAGCAACTAGAATAATTTTATTTTCATCAACCGCAAAGCGGTCTTTTACCTCTCGTATTAAGTTCCTTATTTGTAAAGATGCAGCTTGGGGGACGTTCTCCAGAGCATAATTGCTACCCACTACTATACTTCCTGTCAAAGCTGCAGCTATTGTAAATTGTTGTACTACCGCAGCGCCTCTTGCCTTATCATCAAAAATAACGACCACAGGATATTTGCTAGCGCTATCATAATTCCTTGGCAAATACATTGCATATGTCAACTCCTTATCTGAGCTAAATTTAATATCAGATAGCACGGAACCTTTAATAAGCTCAGATTGAGCTTGGGATGAAAATGCTATGAATAAAAAAAAGTATACATACTTCATAATTGGTTTTTGAGCAAAGAATCAAAAACCATGCTCAAAATAAAGTTAATGAAAATTACAATGCTAGATAGCATTAATAAAAGTCATTTATTTTCATCAAAAGTGTGTAGGAAATTTACGCTTTCGCGAACTTGTAAATGAATAGTTATAATATTTATTAAAAAAATGTAAGAATTTACGCAACCTTTTAAAGAGTGACGTATCTGATATATATAACTAATAATCAATTACCTATGAAAGTAGAAATAAAAAATAGAGCTATATTTACTGTTTCTGTTATTGTACTTACTATCTGTACTGTGCTTTTTTTCTTTTTATAAAAAAACGCTCGACATCATTGACATCGAGCGCTTGTAAAAAATTTTGAAAGGTCTAGTTACCTTACAAGCTTCTTATATTTAATACGTTTAGGCATCAAGTCTCCCCCTAGTCGTTTCTTCTTATTCTCCTCATATTCTGAGAATCCTCCCTCGAAGAAATATACTTGACTATTTCCCTCAAAAGCCAGAATGTGTGTACAAATACGATCTAAAAACCAACGGTCGTGGCTAATAACTACTGCACAACCTGCAAAATTCTCGAGTCCTTCTTCTAATGCTCTCAAAGTATTCACATCAAGATCATTTGTAGGTTCATCTAGTAGTAGTACGTTTCCTTCTTCCCTTAAGGTCATTGCAAGGTGCAAACGGTTACGCTCTCCTCCAGAAAGTGTTGCCACTTTCTTGTTTTGCTCACTACCTGAGAAATTAAATCTACTTAAGTACGCTCTAGAATTCACTTCCTTCCCTCCCATCATGATAAGCTCCTGCTCGTCTGAGAAATTTTGCCAAATTGTTTTTTCTGGATCAATATTAGAATGACTCTGGTCTACGTAAGCAATTTGCGCTGTATCTCCTACAGTAAAACTCCCTTTATCTGGCTCTTCCTCTCCCATAATCATTTTAAAGATTGTGGTTTTACCAGCACCGTTAGGTCCTATAATACCTACAATACCAGCTTGTGGCAGATTAAAGTTTAAATCTTCATAAAGTAATTTATCTCCAAAGGCTTTACTCACACCATTAGCCTCAATAACATTAGTTCCTAATCGCGGTCCGTTAGGGATATAAATCTCTACCTTTTCATCTACTTGCTTCTGATCTTGACTCATCATCTTATCATAATTTTGTAGACGAGCTTTTTGTTTCGTTTGACGACCTTTTGCACCTTGACGCACCCATTCTAATTCTCGCTCTAGTGTCTTTTGTCGCTTTGAGGCTGTTTTACTTTCTTGTTCCATGCGCTTAGATTTTTGATCAAGCCAAGAAGAATAGTTCCCTTTCCATGGGATACCTTCTCCTCGATCTAACTCAAGAATCCATCCTGCAACATTATCTAGGAAATATCTATCGTGAGTTACTGCAATTACAGTTCCTTTATATTGAGCTAGGTGATGCTCTAACCAATGCACAGACTCTGCATCCAAGTGGTTAGTAGGCTCATCTAAAAGCAATACATCTGGTTCTTTAAGTAATAATCGACATAAGGCAACGCGACGCTTTTCTCCACCAGAAAGGACTCCTACTTTTTGATCTGCAGGTGGCGTGCGTAAAGCATCCATCGCAATCTCAAGTTTTGTATCAAGTTCCCACGCATTGCGAGCATCTATCTCATCTTGAAGAACCGCTTGACGCGCCATTAATTTCTCCATCTTATCAGCGTCAGAATATACTTCTTCTAAACCAAATGAATCATTTATTTGATTGTACTCATCTAGAATAGCAACCGTCTCTGCGGCTCCTTCCTTGACAATTTCCAAAACTGTTTTTTCTGGATCTAGCTTAGGTTCTTGTTCAAGATATCCTACAGAAAATTCTTTATCTGAAGTGACATCCCCTTGAAAGTTTGTGTCCAATCCAGCAATAATCTTCATCAACGTTGATTTACCAGAACCGTTGAGACCTAATATTCCAATTTTTGCTCCGTAGAAAAAGCTCAAGTATATATTCTTAAGCACAGGAGTTTGTGCCCCAGGATAACTTTTTGTCACCCCTTGCATTGAAAATATTATTTTTTTATCGTCACTCATAGTTGTTTTGTTTGTTGTTTAGAATTAATTACGCTTTCGCGAAAAAATAATTTTGAAATATCACAGAGCTTTTGTTTAAAAAACATATAAATATCGCTGATGAATCACTTCCTTAATTCATTTGAATTAATTGATAGCACACGAATCAGAAGCATATATCAGTCCTCAAAATTAAAATGTAAAATTACGATTTTCCCTCCAATACAGCGCGCATTGCTTTTGCCTTGAGTAGACATTCTTCATATTCTTTTTCTGGATCTGAGCCCGCAGTGATTGCGCCACCTACCGAATAAGAAATATACTCCTTTTCGGCATTATAGAGAATACTTCGGATCACTACGTTAAAGTCAAAATTCCCATCTGGTGTAAAATATCCCACACTCCCGCTATACAAGCCTCGCTTTGACTCCTCTAGGGATTCGATAAGTTTCATCGCCATAATTTTAGGCGCTCCTGTCATACTTCCCATAGGGTACGTAGACCTAATCACATCTACAGGAGATACAATTTCAGAAATGGTTGCCGTAATGGTAGAGATCATCTGATGTAACTGTTTGAAGGGATACACCTTGCAATATTCTTCTACCTGAACAGATCCTTTCATTGCCGTTCTCGACAAGTCATTACGTACCAAATCTACAATCATCACATTTTCAGACTGCTCTTTTGGGTCTTGTGATAACGCTTTCGCGAAAGCGGTATCCTCCTCCTCACTGCTACCTCGAGGTGCTGTCCCTTTAATGGGCTGACTTATTACCTTCTTCCCTTCTTTATGCAAATATCGCTCTGGGCTCGCCGAAAGACAATACTGCTCATCTAGTTTTAAAAACGTCGCAAATGGTGGAGTACTAATGTCATTAAGTCTTTTGTAAATATCTAAGGGATCTATGAGACCAGTTGCAAAAAATTCTTGACAAAAATTTGCTTCATAAATATCTCCACGCCCTATATGTGCTAAGAGATCACTAACTTTTTCAATATAAGCCTTTTTATGAATTTTTGCATTAATCTGTAAGTCAGTTGTGTATTTTGAAATTGGTTGCTCTGTTTGATTGAGTATCTCATTATAATCTTCAGTGAGTTCATCATCTATCATAGACAAATAATGCATCTCTAAGGTATTGTTCTGAATAAGAAATAACTTTTTAGGTTGAAAAAAGTGGAGGTCTGCAAAATGTAGTCGGTCATCATTTTTTGATACCAGACGCTCTGTATCATTTTTAAGGTCATAACTTAAGTAACCAAAAATCCAATCATTCAATCCATTCTGATATTCTTCTAGCTGATCAAAAGCATTTGTGTAATCTGTCTTAAGGCTAGTAAAAGCATCTACCGCTAGTATTGCCTGATATTGAGGATAATTTTGATGCTCATACTCATTACTATCTAGCCAAACTACCTCGTCATATTGTTGTGCCCAATGCAATAGCTTGCTTTTTAAGACATCAATATCTGATACGGAGTGACTGTGAATTGTTCTTCTCAAGAATTTTAATTTGTGCGGTACAAAAATAAGGATAGCACATCGTATAGTTTAAAATTGATGTATTTATTTAACTTTGTAACATGTCACAACCCAACAACCCATTGCACGGTGTAAAACTAGCAGACATTCTTGAATTTCTAGTAGCCAAATATGGTTGGAAAGAAATGAGTCTTCAGGTAGATATCAATTGCTTTAAGAAAGATCCCACTATCAAATCTAGCCTTAAGTTCTTACGTAGAACTCCATGGGCGAGAGAAAAAGTAGAGCAATTGTATTTGCAGTCTATTTAAGTCTCTTCTAGTTAAATTTTCTTCGCCTCCTCCCAAAACACATCCATTTCTGCCAGTGTCATGTCAGACATATCCTTACTTAATTCTTTTGCCTTTGATTCGAGGTATTGAAAGCGATTGATAAATTTTTTATTGGTACGCTCAAGTGCACTTTCTGGATCTATTTTTAAAAAGCGCGCATAGTTAATCATGGAGAAAAAAACGTCACCGAACTCAGCTTCCATTTTCTCTTGGTTTTGATACTTTATTTCATCTTGTAACTCTGCCAGCTCTTCCTTTACCTTTTCAAAAACCTGTTGTGGCTCTTCCCAGTCAAAACCTACACCGGCCACTTTTTCTTGAATTCGGCTTGCTTTTACTAGTGCTGGCAAACTACGAGGCACCCCTTCTAAGACAGATTTCTTACCTTCTTTCAATTTGAGTTTCTCCCAATTGGTAGCTACCTCACTAGCATCTGCCACTGATACATCTCCGTAAATATGGGGGTGTCTAGAAATTAATTTATCGCAGATTTCATTTGCAACATCTGCAATATCAAAATCATTAGTTTCTGAGCCTATTTTTGCATAAAAGACAATGTGCAATAATAGATCGCCCAGTTCCTTTTTAACTTCTTCTAAATCGTTGTCAAGGATAGCATCACCTAGCTCATAAGTCTCTTCTATGGTAAGATGTCGCAAACTTTGCATGGTTTGCTTCTGGTCCCAAGGGCAACCTACTCGCAACTCGTCCATGATGGTTAAAAGTCTATCAAATGCTTGAAGTTGTGCTTCTCTTGAGTTCATAAATGAGTAGGTCAGGTTGGTTTTGTGATACCGCTTTCGCGAAAGCGTAATAGTCCTTAAAATTAAAAAAGCCTTTACTTAAATACAGTAAAGGCCATTTTAATTTTTAAAAAGTTATGCACTATTCTTCTTCTTCTGACGCAGCTGCTTCTGAAGTTTCAAAATCCAGCATGTCATTCTTTTGAAGGATGTTGTACCATTGCACTACTTTCTTGATATCACTAGCATACACACGATCCTCATCATAATCCGGTATAAGATTAAAGAAAAATTCTTCAAGCTCATCCTTAGATGATTTGTGACTTATGGTTTGCTCTCCGTTTTCTTTATCTTTTATTTTTTGAAAAACCTCTTTTAAAGGCTTTTCTTCAGATAGTGTATAGATGGCTATTTCAGAAAGTACACTTACGTTATGACGTATACCTACTGTAATACGCTTGTTGTCAATAAGTGATTCTGCTACAAATCCGCTACGTGTCTGTTGTTTTAAAGCATAAATTCCAGGCTTCCCAGAGATTGCAATTACTTTATCTAAACTCATATATATTTTAAATTGGACGGCAAAGATGCACTATGCCAGTCATTATTACAAATTAGTGTATTATTGATTTACAATTATCTTTTTTTAGACATTGCAGGAAAACGCATTTTATAATCTGCGCTGCATTTTCCTTTTGAGATATTTGCTAGCTTTCCTTTGATAAGACGTTTTTTGAGACTAGAAAGTTTATCTGTAAATAAAATACCCTCTATGTGATCATACTCATGCTGAATGACACGCGCAATGAGCCCATCATAGGTTTCTTTAAACGTTTCAAAGTTTTCGTCTTGATATTGAATAGTAATTGTAGGTTTTCTAAAAACGTCTTCATTAATCCCAGGAATACTTAAACAACCTTCAGAAAATGCCCACTCGTCTCCAGCTTCTGCTAGAATTTCTGCATTTATAAATGCCTTTTTAAATTTAGAAAGTTGTTTTTGTTCTTCTGGAGTAAAATTCTCATCATCTGCAAAAGGTGTGGTATCTACTAAAAAAACTCGTATAGGTAATCCTACTTGAGGAGCAGCAAGTCCTACACCTGATGCACCGTACATAGTCTCCCACATGTTATCGAGTAACTCCTTAAAATTAGGGTATTCTGGTGTAATCGCTTTTGCTTTTTTCTTTAACACGGGAGTTCCGTAAGCTACAACTGGTAAAATCATACTTATTTATTATACAGGTAATCCTGCAATATTATAGTAGCACTAATTTCATCAACCAATGCTTTGTTCTGTCTTTTTTTCTTTCCTAGTCCACTATCAATCATAGTTTGAAAGGCCATCTTTGAGGTAAAACGCTCGTCTTGTCTTATGATTTCTAGGTTAGGATGTGCTTTTTCTACGCTTTCGCGAAAGCGTAAAATATCCTTTTCCACCTCAGAAGGTTCACCACTCATACGCTTGGGTTCTCCTAATATCAAAGTTGAAACATTTTCATTCTTGAAAAATTCTTTCAAAAATTTCATTAAATCTTTTGTTGCAACCGTAGTGAGTCCCGAGGCAATCATTTGCAACTCATCTGTCACTGCAATACCAGTGCGTTTAGTTCCATAATCTATCGCAATAATGCGGGACATAGTGTTAATTTGGGGCAAAAATAAGGAAAAACAATTGAAGAATTCTTTATCCACAAGTTCATCTACAACAGTTTTAAGGAATTTAATCTCTGGTTTTTGAATATATAGAACTTAAAAAAAGTAATTGTTACTTTATCTTTGAGAAACCTAGTAAAAAACTAAAGTTATAGACTTCAATTAAATTATATCTAAATGACACAACTACAAAATATCATTGAGGAAGCTTGGGATGACAGATCTCAATTATCCAATAGAGTTACAATAAGTGCGATAAGAGAAGTAGTAGATATGTTAGATCGTGGTACTTTGCGTGTCGCAGAGCCTACTAATGATGGCTGGCAAGTAAATGAATGGATCAAAAAAGCTGTGGTTTTATATTTTCCAATCCAAAAGATGGAAACGCTTGAAGCAGGTATTTTTGAGTATCACGATAAGATTCCGTTAAAAAAAGACTTTGCAAATCGCGGAATTAGAGTTGTTCCTAATGCAGTGGCAAGACATGGCTCTTATATTTCTAGTGGAGTTATTTTAATGCCTAGTTATGTAAACATAGGCGCTTACGTAGATGAAGGTACGATGGTTGACACTTGGGCTACTGTAGGTAGCTGTGCTCAAATAGGGAAAGATGTACATTTAAGTGGCGGTGTAGGTATAGGAGGTGTTTTGGAACCATTGCAAGCTGCCCCAGTAATTATTGAGGATGGTGCTTTTATAGGTTCGAGATGTATTGTTGTAGAAGGTGTACATATTGAGAAAGAGGCCGTTTTAGGCGCAAATGTCGTGCTAACTATGAGTACAAAAATAATAGATGTTACAGGAGATGAGCCTGTAGAAACAAAAGGCCGCGTTCCTGCTAGATCTGTAGTAATACCTGGTAGTTACACTAAGAAATTTGCTGCAGGAGAGTATCAAGTTCCCTGCGCATTAATCATCGGAAAACGTAAAGCAAGCACAAATAGAAAGACTTCGCTTAATGATGCTTTGAGGGAATATGATGTGGCGGTTTAAAAAAATTTCTTTTATTAAATTATTATAAGATTTTCAATATATGTCTAATTCTGTACATAATGTTTTATGGACTAGTGGTTGGGACTCTACCTTTAGAGTAATTCAACTCTATCGGAATAATTGTACTATACAACCTATATACGTAAGAGATCACAATAGAAAATCTACTCAACGTGAATTTGAAACCATACAATCTCTAACTTCTTCTATACAAGATCATTTTTCTACCTCTAAAGGGAGTATTTTACCATTAATAATTTATGAGAGAAAAAAAATACCTTCTAATTTTAGATTAAAATTTGCATATAATATTTTAAGAAAAAGAAAAAATCTTGGTAAGCAATATTATTGGCTCGCTTTTCTAGCTAAAAAATATAATCGTCTTGAACTTTCAATTCACAAAGGTGACTTATATCGTTTTTTCAATTTAGATGAGCTAATAGTAATAAATCAAGGAGCATCTGGCGAAAATTGGGTCATTAACAAAAAAAAAGTTGATATTTTTAGAAAACTTCTATTTGGAAATATGACATTTCCAATAGTAAATATTTCTAAGCCTGAAATGAAAAAAATTGCTGAGGATTATAACTTCTCAAATTTGATGGAGCAAACTTGGTTTTGCCATAGATCGGGATCTAAAGCTTGTGGAGAGTGCAGCCCTTGCAAACAATACAGGAGAGATGGGTTTGGATATAGGATTGATCAAGTAAATTTATAAATTCATGTATATAACATAAACATTATGATTACATAATGCTTCAATTAATATTAACTAAGATGCAAAATAAATTGCGGCGATTTGGGTTACGTACTTTGAGAAAAATGCGCTTCTTGCCATCAAAACACTACGTTCATTATCACTATGAGTATTTCTCAGGTAAAAAATTAGATTTAAAAAATCCGATGGAATTCAATGCAAAAATTGAATGGTATAAAGTATTTTTTCGTCCTAAAATTTTAAATCAATTGGTGGATAAATATGCTGTAAGAGCTTATGTGGAAGATAAGATAGGAGCCTCTTACTTGAATGAATTAATTGGAGTGTATACTGATGGTAAAGACATTCCATTTGATGATTTACCTAATAAATTTGTGATTAAAGCCACACATACGAGTAGCTATAATTTAATAGTAAAAGACAAATCACAATTAGAATTTAAAAAAGTAATACCACTTCTTAATAAATGGCTTAAAAAAAACCAATATTATCGAATGGGTCAAGAATGGGCTTATAAGGATGTGCAACCTAGGTTAGTAGTCGAGAAATTCTTAAAGGAAGAAGATAAAAATACACTCGTTGACTATAAATTCTATTGTTTTGATGGTGTTCCTAAATTTATTGACGTCCACATTGACAGGGAGGAGGATCATAAACAAGGATGTTTTGATCTAGAATTTAATTTACTACCATTTGGAAAGAGCTTAAATTATAAAAGTATATCAGAAGGTATTATGAAGCCTACAAATCTTAAAGAAATGATTGAAGTTTCAAAAAAACTTTCTGAAAATTTTCCTTTTGTAAGAGTTGATCTTTATTCAGTTAACGGAAGGACGGTATTTGGTGAAATGACATTTTACCCTTCAGATGCTCGTAAAGAATTTTACCCAAAAAAGTACAATGAAATCATCGGCAATTATTTTAAACTTCCATCTCTTGATAGCAATGAGCGAGTCATTACGAATTTTCCTTGAGTAGAAGGTTTTATATAACACTAGAATGAATATTTATGATTGAAACTAAGGGAATTGAAATTGATGCTGTCATTCTATGGGTGGATGGGTCTGATATGAATCATAAAGACAAAATGAGACCCTTTCTTCCTTTAGATAAGAATATTGAAGATGAAAGTGTGCGTACAAGATATGATCAAGTAAATGAGATTGAGTATACGGTAAATTCAATTTTAAAATTTGCTCCTTACATTAGAAAGATTTTTATAGTAACAGATAACCAAAAACCTTCTTTTTTAAATCATTCTGGTGAAATTAATAAGTACAATAATGTACAAATCATAGACCATAAAGTAATATTCAAAGGATACGAAAAATTTCTGCCCACTTTCAACAGTAGATCTATAGAAACCTGTATCCATCGAATTCCTACTCTTTCAGAACATTTTATTTATTTTAATGATGATTTTTTCTTAATTAACAAAACTGTGGGGCAAGATTTTTTTAAAAATGGTTTTCCTGTGTTGAGAGGTAAATGGCTTAGTTTTCCAGAAAAAAAATTCTTTAAAAAATTTAAAAAAAAACGTATTGGTCATAAGTCAGCTCAACAAAAATCTGCCAAAATTGTTGGTTTGAATGAATATTATAATTTTAGACATACCCCACATCCCCTCAGAAAATCAACACTTGAAAATTTCTATAATGAGAATCATGAACATTTTATAAATAATATAAAATATAGGTTCAGGAATGGTAACCAATACCTTGCTCAAGGTTTATCAAATCATTTAGAAATAATTAATAATAGTTGTGAATTTGAAAACGATTTAAGGCTTCTTTATTTCAGATCTTTTAAAAAGCCACTTTGGTGGTACAGATTTAAATTGAAAAATAAAGAAACTAATAAATTATTCTTAGGTCTTCAAAGTTTAGATCGTAGTTCTTTTAGTAAAATGAATTTTTTTCTTTCTTGGCTTGAGGAAAGGACTCGAATATAATCTTATATATTTATAGAAAAAAAGGGGGAGCTAAGTATTCCTCCCCCCCCCTTAATTACTTATTTAAAATATTATTTATGGCCTCCATCCTTCGGTGAATCCACTATTCCATTTTCTAGCTGTACCAAAACTACTTCCGTTAGATAATGATACTAACACATCCTTATTTCCAAACCCAATAATATCTGCCCTTCCATCGCCATTAACATCTGAGACTATCCTAACATGATCTTCATTGTTCCAGTTAGTCACAAATCCACTATTCCATACTCTTGGTGCTCCAAATCTGTAGCCATCAGATAATGCAACTAATACATTCTCTCTCCCAAATCCTATTATATCCGATTTTCCATCTCCGTTAACGTCAGCGATTGTTCTTATATAATCTTGCTGATGATCTTGATCTCTCCATCCACTAGTAAATCCACTGGTCCAAGTTCTTGGCGTTCCAAATCTAGTACCGTCCGAAAGAGAGACTAAAACACTATTATTTCCAAATCCGACTATATCAGCTTTACCATCACCGTTAACATCTGCAACTACTCTAACATGATCTTCATTGTTCCAACCATCTATAAATCCACTATTCCATACTCTTGGTACTCCAAACCTGTACCCATCAGAAAGTGACACTAGTACATTCTCTCTTCCAAACCCTATTATGTCCGATTTGCCATCTCCATTAACATCAGCGATGGTTCTTATATAATCCTGCTGATGATCTTGATTACGCCATCCTTCAGCAAATCCAGTATTCCAAACGGTAGCTGTTCCAAAACTATTACCATTTGAAAGTGAGACAAGGACATCTTTTCTTCCAAAACCTACTATATCTGATTTTCCATCTCCGTTAACATCTTTTACAACTCTTACATGATCTTCATTATTCCAGCCATCAGTATATCCGGCATACCATACTCGATCACTTCCAAATTTCATACCATCTGAAAGTGACGCTAATACATCTTCTCTTCCAAAGCCTACTATGTCATTTTTTCCATCTCCATCAATATCTGAAACAGTTCGTACATAATCCACCTCTTGGTCATAGTAATCATCGTAAATTTCTATTGGTTGAGGTATTAATGGAGTAGAATCTCCAATAGGCAATCTAAGTTCAGCACTATTAAATTCTTCTTCTGATAGATTTTCCTTCGAGCACGAAAAAATAGCTAGAGTGGAAACAAAAAAGGTTAATTTTAGTAATTTCATTTTATATATATTGTTAGATTAATAAACAAATATAATATTATACTTGTATTTTTTAATTTAAACTTAATCATTTTTCAAAAAGATAAATATTCAGAAATAATTATCTTCACAAATTTTAGAGGTACATCTTTCAAATTAAATTAATTGTATCAAAAAATAGATGAATTACAAATTCCTGATTTATATATCTTATAGCTACTCTATTCCCATTGGAAAGCCTTTAGAGAAAGAAATTTTAAGTAGAGATTATGAGGTAAGATGGTTTGCAGATGAAAGTGAAGGGAAATCAAAATTATTTAATGACCCCTTACTCTTAAATACTATACAATCTGTAGTAGCTTACTCACCACATATCGTTCTAACCGCTACAAATGTTGTTCCTGATTTTCTAAAAGGATTAAAGGTTCAAATTTTTCACGGCTTTCCTGCTTACAAGAGACCTTCAAAAAAAATTAAAAGTACTGACTTTAAAATGAGAGGTTTCTTTGACCTATATTGTACTCAAGGCCCATCAAGCACCATTGAATTTCAGAAATTAGCAGATTACCATAAATACTTTGAAGTGGTCGAGACTGGATGGTCTAAAGTTGATCCACTTTTTCCAATTACTGATAAAAAAGCAGCTCAAATCCCAATGATTTTGATTTGCTCAACCTTCACTGAAAGATTAAGTCTCGCTCATGATGATAAAATGTTTGAAACAATCGAAAGACTTTCAAATTATGGAACCTACAAATTTATGGTAACACTACATCCTAAAATGAATGTAGATATTATCGATAAATGGAAAACACTCGAAAATAAAAATTTAACTTACTATGATACAACTAATTTAATACCCCTATTCAAGAAAGCAGATATAATGCTGGCAGACACTACCTCTGCCATTCAAGAATTTTTATTGCAAAAGCGCCCAGTCATAGCGTACAAACACACCTTAAATCACGATTATCTTATACAAATAGATAACGTTAATGAACTGGAAATTGCATTAGATAAAGCCCTCCATCCTTCAAAAGAATTATTAGTAAACATTAGCAAGTTTGCAAACTTTACGCATCCTTACAAGGACGGCAAGTCTAGTGCAAGAGTAATCAATACAAGTATTGACATGCTGCATAGAGATAAAAATTATTTAAAAAAGAAACCTTTAAATTTAATTCGGAAATTCAAGATTCGAAAAAAAACAGGATTTTATAGCCATAAAAGTTATAACAAATCATACACAATAAACAATCGAGAGATCAAACTTACGGCCATCATTCCCACAGGTAATGAAAAAAGAAATATTGAAGCCGTAATCGATTCTGTCTCATTTGCCGACGAGGTTTTAGTAGTAGATAGCTATAGCTCTGACGGAACCTATGAAATTGCATTACAAAAAGCTGATAAGGTTATAAAAAGGGAATATGAAAATTCCGCATCACAAAAAAATTGGGCTATTCCTCAAGCATCGAATGAATGGATACTTCTAGTCGATGCAGATGAAAGAGTCACGCCAGAACTTCAAGCAGAAATTGAAGAGGTTTTAAGCTGTTCTGCTGATAATGATATGGTAGCTTATTGGATTTTCAGAAAGAACCACTTCATGGGGAAGCACGTCCGTTTTAGCGGATGGCAAAATGATAAGGTAATCCGTCTTTTTCGTAGGGACAAATGTCGTTACGAAAATAAAATGGTGCATGCAGAAATTATTGCTGAAGGTAAAGTTGGCTACTTAAAAAATCGACTTTATCACGATACCTACACCACTATTGATAACCACATTGCTAAATTAAATAGGTATGCAAATTGGCAAGCAATAGATTATGATAGTTTTACTGGCAAACTCTCGATCTATCATTTTTTTATGAAGCCATTATGGAGCTTTTTCAAACATTATATCATCCAAATGGGATTTCTTGATGGCGTAGTCGGTTTTGTTATAAGTTCATTACAAGCTTATTCCGTTTTTATGAGATATACAAAATTATGGTTACATCGCCGCGATCTCAAATGATTTTGCTTCCCAAAACAAAATCTACTTTTAACTATAACACATTTATCAACTTATAGTTCTCACATAATAAAATTTAAGGATTCTTTTAAAATAAAATTTAAAAGGCCTTTCAAATTTTGAAATTATCAGAATAAGGAAGATGCTACTGTTGCAACATATGTAATTATAATTGTCACTTACCCCTATATTCTTCCCCAGAAAATATACCTAATTCTAGGCTGTACACTCCTTGAAGCCCTACATAACTGATGGTAAAAAACTGTCTAACGATCCATTTAAGTCTAATTGCACTGGGAATTTACTTGAAATATAATATTTAGTACCAGCTTTCCAATTCACATAGCTTCCTTCACTCTCATATGAAATTCAGGCTTTTAATTCTAAATTATTAATAAAATATCCAGCTTCGCCACCTATAGCAAACGAGCTATTGCCATTGTTAGAAGCAAATACTATTGAAGTATTTGCATTACCTATAATACTAGTTCCTATTCCAGACTCTACTATCCAATTCCCTTTGGGTGTAGCAGACTCTTATGCTATGATCTGGTTTAAACCTAAACTAATAAATACTAACATTAAAAAAGTATTTTGCATAAAATATAAGTTTTACATTATTAACGATAGCGTAAAAAAAAACCTCCCAGTTTCCTGAGAGGTTTCATAATATGATAAAGTATGAGATTAGAAATTGTAACCTACAGATAAAGCAAATACGCCATTCTTAGCATCTGCATCTTCAAAATCAAAAATATTATTTAATCCTAAAGTATATCTCGCTTGAAAGAAAATCCCTTGATCTAAGCTGTACTGCAAACCACCTGCTAAACCTAAATCTAAAGTCTCAACATCCTCTAAATCCTCTGTATCCCCGTCAAATTCAACGTCAGAACTCACATTAATACCAAACTGAGGTCCGAATTGCGCGCTAAATCCCTCTGCAAAAGTATAATCTGCTAAAACAGGAATATTTATGTAGTTTAATCTATAATTTATATCATCACCTTCAAATTCCTCGGATGCTCCTTGAGAAGAATAAACAACTTCTGGTTGTATCGCAAATGCCTCTGTTAAACCAAAGTTTGCAACAGCACCAACATGGAAACTAGTTCTCCCGTCTAAATCATCTAAATCGTCTCCGTTAATTGATGCAAAGTTTACACCTCCTTTAAGACCGAAAGTTGTTTCTTGAGCGTTTACTGTAATAAATGTCGCAGCAACAAATGCTACAGATAAAAAAATTTTTTTCATAATTTTAATTTAAAATTAGTTAGCACCTTGTTAATTTTAATCAAGGCTACACGAAAATAGAAAATTAATTTAATATTTAGTTGGGAAAATTAAATAAAAAACCTCTCAGTTTACTGAGAGGCTTATTTTACTAGAATATGAATCTTAGAAATTACTTTCCTCCTTCCATTTTCTTTTTAAGAGCTGCAAGAGCTTCGTTTGCATCTCCTAAAGTAGGCTTAGACTCATCTGACTGAGCTTTAGCTTTCTTAGCAGCTTGCTTAACGATCTTAGCCTCTTCTTCTTTATGGATAACCATATGAGAAGCAACTACACGCTTAAAGTCCTTATTAAATTCTATAATTTGGAATTCAGCCTCATCTCCTTTTCCTAATTTAGTTCCATCTTCTTTTTCAAGATGACGTGTAGGAATGAAGGCAGTAATATCCTCATTAAATTCAATAGTAGCTCCTTTATCTACAACATCCGTGATGGCAGCTTTATGAGTTGTTCCTACTTTAAATTCAGCTTCATATTTATCCCAAGGATTAGTTTCTATTTGCTTGTGACCAAGAGATAGTTTACGTCCTTCAACATCTAGCTCAAGAACCACAACTTCTAATTTATCACCAACCTCACAGAATTCTGATGGATGCTTGATTTTCTTAGTCCAAGAAAGGTCTGAGATATAAATCAATCCGTCAATACCTTCTTCAAGCTCAACAAACACACCAAAGTTTGTAAAGTTACGTACGATACCTTCGTGACGCGAACCTACAGGATACTTAGAGGTAATATCTGTCCAAGGATCTTGCGTAAGTTGCTTGATACCGAGACTCATCTTACGATCTTCACGATCTAAAGTAAGAATTTGAGCATCTACTACATCACCTACTTTTACAAAGTCACCTGCACTGCGTAAGTGAGTTGACCATGACATTTCAGAAACGTGTATAAGACCTTCTACTCCTTCTTCAACTTCAATAAATGCACCATAATCTGCGATTACAACTACTTTACCTTTTACGTTATCTCCAACCTTAAGTTCTTCACCTAAAGCTTCCCAAGGATGCTTAGATAATTGCTTAAGACCTAATTGGATACGTGTTTTATCTTCATCAAAATCAAGAATTACAACATTCAATTTCTGATCAAGCTCAACGATTTCGTTCGGGTGGTTGATACGTGACCAAGAAAGGTCTGTAATGTGTACCAGTCCATCAACTCCTCCAAGATCAACAAATACTCCGTATGAAGTGATGTTTTTAACAACACCCTCAAGTACTTGACCTTTTTCAAGCTGTCCAATGATTTCTTTTTTCTGCTCTTCAATATCTGCTTCGATAAGCGCTTTATGAGAGACAACAACGTTTTTGAATTCATGGTTAATCTTAACCACTTTAAATTCCATTGTTTTATTTACATACTGATCGTAATCACGGATAGGCTTAACGTCTATTTGTGACCCTGGTAAGAATGCTTCGATACCAAAAACATCTACAATCATACCACCTTTAGTACGTGCTTTTACAAAACCGTTTACGATAGTTCCTTCATCGTGAGCCGCGTTAACACGATCCCATGCTTTGATAACACGCGCCTTACGGTGCGATAAAATTAATTGTCCAGTAGAATCTTCACGTACGTCTATAAGTACCTCTACTTTATCACCTACTTTAAGATCTGGATTGTAACGGAACTCATTAAGAGAGATTACACCTTCAGACTTTGCGTTGATATCGATAATTGCATCACGATCTGTAAGTGTAATTACAGTTCCCTCTACCACGTCATCATCAAGTGTATCTACAAAGTTACTTGCTACAAGCGCTTCAAATTCTTCGAGCTGCTTGTCATCTACTGTGTCAATACCTTCCTCATACTTCTCCCAGTTAAAATCTTTCAAAAATTTCTCAGGATTTTCTTGAGCTGGTGAAAGCTCTGCTTTTGGAGCCTCTGCAGTTTTTGCTTCTGCAATGTCCGTTTTCTCTACTTGAGCTTCGACTTGCGCCTCAGTGACACCGTCTTGTTTTGCTTCAAGTTCTTGTTTTGTTGTTTCTTCAGCCATTTGCTAAAATTACATCATACTTAAAATAAAAGTTTTAAGCAGGATGGGTTTTGTATTTTACGCTTTCGCGAAAGCCTAAAAACCTCGAAACCGTAAAAGGGTTGTTTTGTTTTTATAGAAACTTTATTGGCGGCTTTCTAAGGGTGCCAAAAAGGTGTGCAAAAATACGGTCTTTTAATTGATTTTCAAAGGGTGATGCTGTAAAAACTATTTTTTTACAAATATTACTCTCTTCAAAGAAAAAAAATTATATACGCCACCTTTAAACAAACAATCTATTTTTATAAAAAATTTACTTTACACTTTTTTATTTATTACAGCAGCATCTCTTACATCTTGTGGTAGCGATGATGACGCTAGATCTTTTGACAATGCCATTAATGTTGATGGGGATTCGGTAGAGATAACGTCTGCATTAATTGAAGACTACGGCGATGAAATTATATCTGGATTTTATAATTATGATTTTACACTAATTGGAACTTCTGGAGATGATGAATATGAATTATATCTCGAGTTATTTTCTCTGTTAGTTGAAGGGGAGACTCCGGCCTTAAGAACTGGAACTTTCACATACACTTGTCTCCTAACGACGATGATTTTTATTTTTCAGATGCATTTATTGAAATAAATAATATCGAAAGAGAAGCAACAGCTGGTACAGTTACGGTAACAGTATCTGGAACTGATCTTACTATAGAAGTTCTTTAACTCTTAGCGATGGCACACTAATGACCGTTGAATACGATAGCAATTTTAAAATTGCACAGGGCTAATAGCAAGTTAAAATAGGACAATGATAGGTAGTTAATATCCTAACACAATTTTAACCGTTTTCTCATTTTCGCAATACCGCAATTACCTACCTTTAGCTTTCAACATTCAAAACCAACGATATGAAACTTACAAACGAGCAAATTAAAAACAGGCTAGAAGATTTTCCGGATTGGGAACATGACGAGAATGCTATACATACAACCATCGAGTTTGAAAATTTTCGCGAGGTGTTTGCAACAATGACGCGCATTGCTTTTGAGTGTGAAAAAATGGACCACCACCCTACTTGGACGAATACCTACAACGAATTGGAAATTTCATTAAGTACACATGACGCTGATGGCGTTACAGAAAAAGATTTTGATCTTGCCGCCGCTATAGACGATATTTTAGGTGCATAATACATACTATAGATTTGAAAGGAAGCATCTGATTTCCTATTTTTACGCGAGCAACAGTTGTTGCTCGCGTTTTTTATTAATAGATTAATTTTTTGAGTTTTTCGCTTTCGCGAAAAACAATAGGAATACAAACACATATGGGAAGAGCATTCGAATTTAGGAAAGCACGTAAAATGAAGCGCTGGAGCGCCATGTCTAAAGCTTTTACAAGAATAGGTAAAGATATTGTGATGGCAGTAAAAGAGGGCGGCCCAGATCCAGATTCCAACTCTCGCTTACGCGCTGTTATACAAAATGCAAAGGCTGTTAACATGCCTAAGGATAATGTAGAGCGAGCTATCAAAAGAGCTTCAGATAAAAGCCAAGGGGATTATAAAGAGGTAATTTTTGAAGGGTATGCACCTCATGGCATTGCCATATTAGTTGAAACTGCTACAGATAATAACACAAGAACTGTTGCAAATGTACGTGCAGCTTTTAATAAATGTGATGGTAGCCTAGGAACATCTGGCTCCGTTGTGTTCATGTTTGACCATACATGTACCTTCAGAGTTAACGCTGAGGGACAGGATGTAGAAGAGATTGAATTAGAATTTATAGACTTTGGTGCTGAAGAAGTATTTGAAGATGAAGATGGCATACATATATATGCACCCTTTGAAAGTTATGGAGCGATTCAAAACGCACTAGAAGAAAAGGAAATAGAAATTCTTGAGTCTGGTTTTGACAGGATCCCTCAGGTTACTAAGGAGATATCTCCAGAACAAGAAGAGGATGTAAATAAACTCTTAGAACGATTAGAAGAAGATGATGATGTGCAAAATGTTTTCCACACAATGAAGTCATCCCATACTGAAGAAGAGTAGTAACATAAAACAGAAATTAAAGGGCCTTAGGAAAAATTCTAAGTCTTTTTTTATGCATAATTATTATTGTGTAGTTCATCGATAACCTAAACTCAAAATTGTTAATTATGCGTTCATTTCTAATAATTTTGTTTTTTAGATAACATTTTAACATTTATAGCTGGTGAATTGTCAACTTTTTTAAATTTTTACAATTAAAAAAACTTCTGCGAAGCATAGGGTCTATAAGGCTTTATACGACACTCACATCTATTTATATATATTTTTAGATAATTCTTAAAAAAAATACAAATTTTTCAATCAAATTGATATATTGGGCCTCATAAAATATCAAACCCTCAATTATTATGAAAAAAATTTTAGTATGCCTTGCAATTGCCGGATTTGCTTTTACATCTTGTGAAAATGAACAAGAGATTGCAAATGTTGATGAGCAACAAGTTGATATGGGTGATTTCTACCTTTATACTGATGCCGATGATTCAACAGGAAGAGCACAAGGTGGAAGAGATTGTCACTCTATGAAAGTTCTTAACAAAAAACTAAACGAAAATCCAGGTTTATACGCAAGCATGTATGATGTAGAGAAAAACGTACGTTCTATCATAGGCGCACGAACGAACGCTAAAGGTAAGCCAGGAGGTGGTGGTAATGGTGGCAACGACGGTGGCGGAGGCACTCCAGTTGAAGATAATCTAGGCGTTATTAATATTCCAGTTGTAGTGCATGTTTTATATAATACTAGTTCTGAAAATATTAGTGATGCACAAATTGCTTCACAAATGGCTGTATTAAATGGTGATTTTAATCTTCAAAATAACGATGCGTCTTCTATTCCTTCTCTTTTTGCTCCTTTAGCAGCAGATACTGATATTAATTTTAATCTTGTTCAAACAATCAGAAAAGCATCTTCAAGAACCTCTTGGGGAACTAATGATGCTATGAAATCTTCTGCAAGCGGTGGGTCTGATGTTGTATCTCCAGACACACACTTGAACATATGGGTTTGTAATATTGGTGGTGGAATTTTAGGTTATGCTCAATTCCCTGGTGGTGCAGCAGCAACTGATGGTGTAGTTGTAGCTCCTCAGTACTTCGGAACAACAGGTACTGCTCAAGCTCCATTTAATGGAGGTCGTACAGCAACTCATGAGGTGGGTCACTACTTAAACCTACGTCATATTTGGGGAGACGGTCGTTGTAAGCAAGATGATTTTGTTGCAGATACGCCAAGCTCAGATGGACCTAACTATGGTTGCCCATCTTTCCCTACGACAAATTGTAGATCTACAGACATGACAATGAATTACATGGATTATACAAATGATGCATGTATGAATATGTTCTCTCAAGGTCAGAAAGAAAGAATGAGAGCTTTATTTGCACCAGGAAGTGTACGTGATGGCTTTACAAACTAAAAACCTATTTTTAATTGTATACAAAGCAGCGCCAATAGGCGCTGCTTTTAATTTTACCTTCTATGAAAATCTTATATGTGTTTATTGTATTAATACTCAATTTTCAAAATTCTTGTACTCAAGAAAAAGTAGCTAATATCAACTTATCTTATACTGCTCAAACTAGAGGATTTAATTATGAAATTGCTGTAAAAAATGATACGCTCTATTATACCAATAGTGTAGAAAATATAAGGGATGCCGCACAAGTACTCTCAGAGGAAAAAAGCCGTAAATTAAATAGTCTATTAAAATCTATAAATACAAGCTCGCTAGAAACACTTGAAAGACCAAGTACCGGAAGTATTTCTGATCGCGCTCCAATAGCAAAGCTTAGTTTAATGAAACAAGGAAAAGAATACATAACACCTGAGTTTGATCACGGCAATCCGCCAGAGGAGATTGAAAATCTAATAGATTACCTACAACAGCTGGTTGAATAATAAAATAAAAAAAAGCCCTGAGAATATCTCGGGGCTTTTCACTTCTGGCTATAATCTATAAATTATTCTTTATATAAGTATAATGAAGATGCTCCTGAAAGAGTGTTATTGACGGTTGGAGCAATATTTCCGCCAGTTCCTATATTAGAAAAGGCAAGAACTCTACCTCCACCGTTCGCACGTTCAGCAATAAAAACAATTTCATTTTGCGCATCATACTCAGCACCTATAGGGTTTCCTAAAAATGTAGCTGCTCCAGCAACACGTACTTGATTGTTTCCTACCGCTAGCGTGCCTCCGTTTGCTACAGCATCAAATTTAGATTGAAAGTCTGAAATCACATGAAAACCACCGTCACCATCCATCCCTGCATTACCTATGTCAGTAAGAATCATCGTTCCATTAGTTTCTGCTATAGCGTGAGTTCTTGTAATACCTTCAATTGTAATACGCTTTGTGGGTGTGATTGTTGCATCAGTAGTATTAGTAGCTGTAAAGTTTGCAAATACTGCAACATCAGACGTTTTATCAACAACCGCATATAGACTATTTCCTACAAATTCAATTCCCCAAACAGCAAAATCTGTGGTCAGTGTATTTCTCAATGTAAAATCATTTCCAGATTTTGTAAATATGAAAATTCTTCCGTCTGGAGTATCTTGATTACCATCTACATCAGAGTTGTCGGAAACTGCATAAAAATTTCCGTTAACGGCAATGTCTCTTGGACTCACTAAAACCGCATTACTAGTAGCTGAAACGTTAAGAGTAACACCTGAGACTGCAGCAAAAACACCAGCATATGTGTTAAGTTGTAAACCTGAACGTGATGCCTGTGTAACCTCATCATTTGTACTGTCGTAATAGATTCCTTCTGCATCTGTTGATAAAGTACCGTACATAGAAGAATTCACATTAGCAATATCAGATACGTCATACATTCTGACATTTCCATCGCTATTACTTGAAGCGTATAACTCAGCACGAGAGTCTGCCGTTATTATTTCGTTTTCATTGTCATCAGATTCGCAAGCAATAAATGTTCCTACTGCCATAACTGCAATACCAAATTTTTTAATCGTATTCATAATTTATTTTTTTTAATATTGTTTGTAATATTTACGCGTGTTTCTTCTATTGGGTTTTCTATGAAGTTAACGATTAACAAATTTTTAACTCTAGCAAATCCTGTTTCAAAACATTAGCGACATGATAACTATGTTATTTAGAATAACTTATTTTTAAAATAAATAGTTATTACAAATTCATTTGATGTTACTCCTATAGCAGAAAATATAGATTCTAAAATAGTCACTATTAAAATTGCTAATTATTTGTTAAATTAAATTTTCAGCTTATTATTCACATTTATGTTTGTGACGTACAATTTTATGGCGACCGCCGCTCGTCTTTAGTTAATGAAAGAGCTTTACATTGTCTGTCTCTGCTGTTTTGAGACATTATCACTTAGAACTTCTGACCTAGATTGGGTAAAGTCTTATACATTTACGCATAATTACAGGAGTACTCCTATAAACTTTTGTACTTACCTTGCCTCTACCAAATATTATTATTTTAAAATTTGAATTGAATTTTACTTTTCATTTAGAAAAGAGATGACTCAAATTTTTAACTCAAATACAATACTCAATAATGAAAACTAAATACATTGATCTCATCGATCAAACTTATTATTTTCCACAAGAAGAATTTACATTAAATAAAAACTCTTTAGCGTTTCACGGTATTGACTTAATGGATCTTGTTGAGCAATATGGAGCTCCTTTAAAATTTACCTATCTACCTAAGATCTCTGATAATATTCAACGTGCAAAAAAATGGTTTGGAACGGCGATCAAAAACAATAACTATGATGGGGATTACCATTATTGTTATTGCACTAAGAGTTCGCACTTTAAACACGTACTCCATGAAGCGACAAAAAATAATATCCATATTGAAACCTCATCTGCATTTGACATCAATATTGTAGAAAATCTTAAGGCTGAAGGAAAAATAACGGATGAAACCTACGTTATCTCTAATGGTTTTAAAAGAGACCAGTATATAAAAAATATCGCTCGACTTATTAATAAAGGACATAAAAATGCGATACCCGTTATTGATAATTATGAAGAAATTGATCTTCTAAGTGCAGAAATAGATGGGAGTTTCAATGTAGGTATACGCATAGCATCAGAAGAAGAACCTAAATTTGAATTCTATACCTCGCGATTAGGTATTGGTTATAAGAACATCGTGCCCTTTTTCAACAGTCAAATTAAAGACAACCCAAAGGTATCACTTAAGATGTTGCACTTCTTTATCAACACGGGAATACGAGACACGGCATATTACTGGAACGAATTGATGAAATGTATCAAAGTATATATTAATCTTAAAAAAGTATGCCCAAGTCTAGATAGTCTTAACATAGGTGGTGGATTCCCAATTAAAAATTCGCTCGCTTTTGAATATGACTATGAGTATATGATTAACGAGATTATAGTGCAGATAAAAAACGCATGTGACGATGCAGGTGTTAAAGTACCACACATTTTTACAGAATTTGGCAGTTTTACTGTTGGCGAGAGTGGTGGTGCCATTTATGAAGTACTTTACCAAAAACAACAAAATGATCGTGAAAAATGGAATATGATTAACTCTTCATTTATCACCACAATGCCAGATACATGGGCAATTAATAAGAGATTTATTATGCTTGCCATTAATCGATGGAACGAAGAATACGAGCGAGTTTTACTAGGAGGACTCACTTGCGACAGTGATGATTATTACAATAGTGAACAACACATGAACGCTATCTATATGCCTAAGTATAAGAAGGAAAAGCCGCTCTATATCGGATTTTTCAATACAGGCGCATATCAAGAGAGTATCGGTGGTTTTGGAGGGTTGCAACACTGTCTCATTCCTAGCCCTAAACATATATTAATTGATAGGGATACAGATGGAAATCTCACCACAGAAATTTTTGCAGTACAACAAACAAGTGACCAATTATTAAGTATCTTAGGGTACTAAATAGCTAATTTTCACATTCAAAATAATTTTAAATAATCTTTCAGTTACGCTTTCGCGAAAGCAAAAACCTAAAATAAACTTACCAAACACTAACATAATAACCACAAAAATGAGAACGTACGCAGGTATTCCGCAAGAATATGCACAAGCTGAAAAGGCTAAAATTGTTTTACTTCCAGTGCCTTACGATGGTACGAGCACTTGGGGAAAAGGAGCAGATAAAGGTCCAGAAGCCTTTTTACAAGCTTCAGAAAACATGGAACTTTACGACATTGAAACCGAAAGCGAAGTATACAAGCAGGGCATATACCTAGCAGATCCTATTACAGAGAATTCTTCTCCAGAGGAGATGGTTGCTGCGGTACACAAAGAAGTAAAAGAAAATATTAAACGTAATAAGTTTGTAACTACTTTTGGTGGAGAACATTCTGTATCTATAGGTGCTATACGAGCATTTAATGAGACTTTTGATAACCTTACCGTATTGCAGCTAGATGCACATGCAGATCTACGCGAGTCTTACGACGGATCAAAGTGCAACCACGCCTGTGCATTATATGAGGCAAATCAAACTACAAATCTTGTGCAAGTTGGTATTCGTAGTATGGATGCCATTGAAAAGACCGTAATGAATGAAGACAATGTGTTTTTTGCTCATGAAATGGTTAATGATGAGTATTGGTCAGATACCGCAATAGAGGCGATGACAGACAATGTGTATATCACAATTGATCTCGATGCTTTTGATCCGTCAATTCTCCCTGCAACTGGTACACCAGAACCAGGAGGCTTATTTTGGTATGAAACCTTAGATTTTTTAAGACACGTTTTTAAAGAAAAAAATGTTGTGGGATTTGATATCATGGAGTTATGCCCTAACGCGCATAGCAAACCATCAGACTTTGCCGCAGCAAAATTATACTATAAATTACTCTCTTATAAGTTTGAACAACAAGATGCAGATGATGAGTATGAAATGACCGGTTTGCAAGAAAAATCCAAAAAAGTTAACTCAGAAGAAGACGATTATAATGAATACTAAAGGAGCTATATCTCAATTTATTGAAAAATACTATTTGCACTTTAATGCTGCATCTGTAGTAGATGCCGCAAAAGGATACGAAGCACAGCTTGTCAAGGGATCAAAGATGCTAGTCTCTCTTGCTGGAGCTATGAGCACCGCAGAAATAGGTAAAATATTTGCTGAAATGATTCGTCAAAAGAAAGTGCATATTATCTCTTGTACAGGCGCAAATCTAGAAGAAGACATTATGAATCTTGTGGCACACAGTCACTACAAACGTGTTCCTAATTATAGAGATCTCACAGCTCAAGATGAGTGGGACTTATTAGAAAAAGGACTCAACCGTGTGACAGACACTTGTATTCCAGAAGAAGAAGCTTTTAGACGTATTCAAGACCATATTGTAAAAATTTGGAAGGACGCAGAGGCTGCAGGCGAGCGCTATTTGCCTCACGAGTATATGTATAAACTTTTGTTATCTGGAGTTTTAGAACAGTACTACGAAATTGATCTTAAAGACAGCTGGATGTATGCTGCTGCAGAAGCAAACTTACCTATCATATGTCCAGGATGGGAGGATAGTACCATGGGAAATATCTTTGCCAGCTACGTAGTAAAAGGAGAGCTTAAAGCTAACACTATGAAGTCTGGTATTGAATACATGACTTTTCTAGCAGATTGGTATACAGAGAATTCCTCTCAAGGAATAGGCTTTTTCCAAATAGGAGGAGGTATTGCTGGGGATTTCCCTATATGTGTAGTTCCTATGCTTTATCAAGATCTTGAGCGTACAGATACTCCTTTTTGGAGTTACTTCTGCCAGATAAGTGACTCTACAACAAGTTATGGATCTTATTCCGGTGCTGTTCCTAATGAGAAAATAACTTGGGGAAAACTAGATATGGATACGCCAAAATTTATTATAGAAAGTGATGCTACAATTGTAGCCCCTCTCATATTTGCTTACCTATTAGACATGTAAATTATAACACCCATATAATGAAAAAACCAAGTAACTTAAAACGTGTTATCGTAGACTATGCTAAGTTAAATGATGACATCTTAAATCTTCTAGTGAACAAGTATCCATATGGTTACGATAAAGAACACATTATTACTTTTAAAAATGCTCAAGGCGAAATGGTAGACTGTGTAGAAGTACAAACAGAGGACACACTCTACCTTGTTAAAGTAAGTAAAAGACTAGTGGTGGCTATGGAAGATTTTGATCAAGATGATTATGATGAAGATGATGACCAAGATAGTGATGATTTTGATTTTGATCTTGATGAAGATGAACGCGACGATGATAAAAATAATAATTAAAATAAATGTTATTTTTTGAAACATTTATAAGTTTTCATACGTATAAACTACGGGCTAAAATCCTAGTTTAGACACTTCCAATAGTGGTCGCACACGCGGCAATTTTTAAAATAACTTTTAATTAAACACTATTATGAAAACATTTTTAATCACCCTATTCTCACTATTTATTATAGGATCAAATTCTATAACAGAAACAATCACTGCTACCTATAGTGGCTACTCAGAAGGCACCTATTATTTTGAAGATGAAGATGGGTTAATCTATTCTTTTGAGTCAATTAGTGAATCTGTTAGTCAAGAGTTTGATCTTGTATCTGAAAGTTTTGAAGGGAAGAAATTTAAAGTTTCTTACTCTTCAGAGATGCAAATTAATGAAGATGATGAGGAGTACGAAGTGCTATCTATCACAGCATTAGAGTTGCTTAAATAATTTGTTTTACACTGAAATTTCTAGGGCAGTTGGATTTTCCTTCTGCCCTTTTTTTACAAAGCATGCTTTCGCGAAAGCGAACATCCTAGAAAAAAATTAGAACTATGAATGATGGGAAATTAAAAACTACTCAAGGAGTTATCTCGTGCAAATACTTTTAACTTTTTAAAAGATAAAAAAAATGTTTTGAATATTGAGAAAGCTTGATTTGATTGAAAAATCCAACAGACTTACTTATAGTATTTTAAGTTCCAATACCCCCACCACATTAAGACAGCCTCACCTACCATGCCAATACCATATTGAGGTGACCAACCATCTAGGATAGTACTTAGTACTCTACCAAAGACGAGACCGCTCATAAATAAAATATTAGCTAATGTAGCAGACCTCCAATGACTTTTATGGAACAGTCCGTAAATCCAATATCCTCCAAAAGCCATATAGAGCCCCATAATCGCCCTAAAGATATTTTTAAGCTCTATATCTTCTACTTCAAAACCAAAAATATAAGGTAAAATTCCACTTGGATTTGCTCCATAAACAAAGGCCATCAGTAGCACAATAAAAGAAGATACACCTAGGTGGAGGTTTTGAGGTAATTTTGACATTAAATGCGCTTTGCGATACGATCTTTTGCCAGTTGTAAAATGGTATGAAATTGATCGTCTATGTTAGTTTCTGTATTATCAATTTCAATAGCATCGTTTGCTTTTACGAGTGGTGAATCCTCACGAGTGGTATCAATATGATCACGCTCTTGTACATTTGCCAGTACAGATTCGTAATTAACATCATCTCCACGTTCTACTAATTCATTATAGCGTCTTTTTGCACGTTCTGCTGCACTTGCTGTCATGAATATTTTTAATTCTGCATTAGGAAAAACAACGGTACCAATGTCACGACCATCCATAACAATACCCTTCTCTTCTCCCATATGCTGTTGTTGCTCGACTAACTTAGAGCGCACCTCAGAAACTGTCGCAATGGGGCTTACAAAGGAGGAAACCTCAAGATTTCTAATATCTTGCTCAACATTTTTTCCATTTAAACAGACTTCTGCTTTTCCAGATGTTGTATCACGAGTAAATGTTATCTTAATTTGATCTAGCTTTTTAATAAGTGCCTCTTTGTCAAAAAAACCATCTGCTATAAGACCTTGCTGCATAGCATATAAAGTTACGGCACGGTACATTGCTCCTGTATCTACGTAAATATATTCTAACCAGTCTGCTAATTGTTTTGCTACTGTACTCTTTCCTGTAGATGAATAGCCGTCAATGGCGATGGTAATTTTCATAAAATAATTTTGAATAACAAAAATAGGGATTATCGCTTTTTTTTAGGTGAGCCTTATTACTTTTTATATTTCACAAACAGTATAGATACTATTGGAAAGAGAACGTAACCCTAACTCTATAGCCCTGATTGTAGTGTAAATCCCGCAGCTGCCTGGCATAGCCGGCGTGAGGAATTGAAATGAAAAGCAGGTAAATACCTTCCCAAAGAGAGATACTATAGCCGCTTCAAAATAAAAATTTCACTATTGTAGGTCGATACCTATTCCAAAAAAACTGCTCGCCGCTGCACCATTATAGCGAGCGTAAGCATAATTAAAACGCATTTTATTAATTTTGATTCCAAACCCTGCACTTATACCAGCAAAACTACGCTGATTTATGAGTCGCAACTCTTCACTACGACGAAAATTATAACCTAATCGTAGGTTAAAACCTCCTCGAGGGAAAAGCTCAATCCCGATTATAGTATGACGCACCACATTATCTAAAAAACCTATCTTTTCTTCTGTCACATTTCCATCAAGATCTGTAGTACTTCTAGATTCATTTTCGAAAGCAATATTCCACAATTGTAAATTTTCAAAGGTGAGGTGCCATCGTATTGGTACGTTGGGAAGAATTTGCGAAATCCCTGCGTCTATTTCTAAAGGAAGGTTTTCATAGGTGTCTACATAAGGAGTTAACTGCGTTCCTAAATTTCTTACTACGACGGCTGCATTTAAGTCCCATTCTTCAAAATTGTAGGTGGTCCCAATATCTAGAGCTATCCCAGCAGAGGAATACTCTGCAAGAGTAGAGGTTATTAATTTAAAATTTGCACCAACATGAAAGTTTGTATTTGGAACATTTACGGCATAACCTAAAGAAAGTGCTGCTTCATTCCCGCCAAAATTTCCAGTAGCATTTCCATTTTCATCCCTTCCATCAAAATTACCATAATTGATATATGTTACACCAGCATGAAAAACTTGCGTACGCCTATCCCACATGTAGGCATAAGATGCAGTACCGTAATTTATGTCAGAAAGATAGTTGACATAGTTTACAGCTAATTGATTATCCATTTTATAGTTTATATTGGCTGGATTGTATATGGCAGAATCTGGATCATAGTCATAGTTTGTGATGACCTTTCCGCCCATTGCAGCTTGTCTTGGAGATGACATTAAGTTGAGAAACTGGTAGGTGGCCCTCCCCCCTAATTGGCTTTTTGCCACAAAAGACGTTACTAAAAAAAGAAGTAGTACTAGATTTTTCATTTAAGCAATCCTGCAATACAAAGATAAACGGTTACAATGAGAGTATATTTTGGAAACAGATATAATTGCTATAAGTCATGACAATTCTAGTTTAAATTAAAAAAACGGGATCCTTTATAAAAGTTCCCGTTTTTAATATTACTCATACGCTTTCGCGAAAGCGTGACATATTATTCAATTAGAGTGTTTTTGCATTTTTAACCTTTTGCTTAGTCAAAGCCAGTTCTAAAACTTGACTCATATCAGATACATAATGAAAGGTAAGCCCTTTTAAGTATTCTTCTTTAATTTCATCAATATCTCGACGGTTTTGCTCACACATTAAAATTTCTTTAATTCTTGCTCTTTTTGCTGCGAGAATTTTTTCTTTAATACCACCTACTGGTAATACTTTACCTCTTAAAGTGATTTCCCCTGTCATCGCAATGCTTTTTTTCACTTTACGTTGCGTAAATAGTGATACTAGAGAGGTTAACATAGTGATACCTGCACTTGGACCGTCCTTAGGTGTAGCTCCTTCAGGTACGTGGATATGTACATTATATTTATCAAATATCGTTGGATCTAGACCTAACGACTCTGCATTTGCTTTAATATATTCCATGGCAATGGTTGCACTTTCTTTCATTACCTTCCCTAGATTTCCTGTAATAGAGAGTGTTCCTTTTCCTTTGGACAAGGCAGACTCAATAAATAGAATATCGCCACCTACTCGCGTCCATGCAAGGCCCGTAACTACGCCAGCTACTTCATTATTTTCATACTTGTTACGTTCCATTTTAGGAGATCCAAGTACATCTATAATGTCTTCATTTGAGACCTTTATGTTATACTCTTCTTCCATGGCTAGATTCTTTGCTCCATAGCGTACCATTTTTGCAACCTGCTTTTCAAGACCACGTACTCCAGATTCCCGAGTATATCCCTCAACAATTTTCTCTAATTGGGGTTTAGCAATTTTGAGTTGACTTGTTGTCATCCCGTGCTCCTTGAGTTGTTTAGGCAACAAATGTTGTTTTGCAATTTCTACCTTTTCTTCGATCGTATAACCTGTTACATTAATGATTTCCATACGGTCTCTCAACGCAGGCTGTATGGTATTAAGACTGTTTGAAGTTGCAATAAACATTACTTTAGAAAGGTCAAAACCCATTTCTAAAAAGTTGTCATGAAACTCACTATTTTGTTCTGGATCTAATACTTCAAGTAACGCAGAGGAAGGATCGCCTTGACTTCCTGTACTTAGCTTATCAATTTCATCAAGTACAAAAACTGGATTACTAGTCCCTGCTTTTCTTAAACTTTGGATAATGCGCCCAGGCATCGCACCTATATAAGTTTTACGGTGCCCTCTTATTTCAGATTCATCTCGCATGCCACCTAAACTCATACGTATATATTCACGTCCAAGAGCTTCTGCAACAGATTTCCCTAGAGAAGTCTTACCTACTCCTGGAGGTCCATACAAACATAAAATAGGAGATTTCATATCATTACGGAGCTTTAAAACGGCGAGATATTCTATAATACGTCTTTTTACATCATCTAATCCATAGTGATCACGGTCAAGAATCTTCATCGCGCGTTTAAGATCAAATTTATCCTTGCTAAATTCATTCCAAGGGAGATCTAAAAATAAGTCAAGATAATTTCGCTGTATACTATACTCAGCAACTTGTGGATTCATACGTTGCATTTTTGCAAGCTCCTTTTTGAAGTGCTTGGCAACTTTTTCATTCCACTTTTTGTCTTTAGATCGTAAGCGCATTTCTTCTAAATCATCTTCAGACGATGCACCACCAAGTTCTTCTTGAATAGTTTTCATCTGTTGATGAAGAAAATACTCACGTTGCTGCTGGCTCATGTCATTCTGAACCTTGCTCTGAATGTCATTTTTGAGCTCAAGCTTCTGGCGTTCCATATCCATAAACTTAAGCGTTTCTAGCGCTCTTTTTTGCAGATCGCTAATTTGAAGCAATTCTTGTTTCTCCTCTACTGTTAAGTTCATATTTGAACTTACAAAATTGATTAGAAAAGAATTACTTTCAATATTCTTTATAGCAAATGAAGCTTCTGTTGGGATGTTTGGAGATTCTTGAATAATACGTAAGGCAAGTTCTTTAATAGAATCTATTACCGCCTTAAATTCTTTATCTGCCACTTCAGGTCGAGACTCTGGATAGTCTTTTATAGTAGCCTTCATGTAAGGTTCTTCTTGCGTTACTTGATCTATCTCAAAACGCTTTTTACCTTGTATAATTACCGTGACGTTACCGTCCGGCATTTTAAGAACACGTAATATTCTTGCAACAACACCCACTTTGTGGATATCATCAGCTGTGGGATTTTCTATGCTTTCATCAACTTGAGCAACAACTCCAACTACTTTCCCGCCCTTGTTAGCTTCGTCTATTAACTTAATAGATGTATCTCTTCCAGCAGAAATAGGTATCACTACACCAGGAAATAATACAGTATTCCTTAACGGTAATAAAGCTAGACTCTCTGGTAACTCCTCGTTATTAATTGCCTCTTCGTCCTCTGGAGTCATCAATGGGATTAACTCTGCATCTCCATCTATCTCTTGCAGTGACAATCTGTCTAATGTTGTAAATTTTGGTTTTGCCATATATATTATGTGTCACAATGTCTTGTAGTTTTACAAAACAGGTGCATCTTAATTTATTATTATGTTATTAAAAAACAGATAGTTATATATATCTATCACAGAATTATAACTATTCCGTATTTTTAAAGTCAATTCTTGTGCCATTGCTACAAAATTTTCATATTTCTATAGAATTAACTATAGCACTCTGTCTTTAAATATGTTAACAAATAAACTTTTTAATAAAAATTTGAATTAAAGGATATCTTATTGTATTTTTATCAATGTTACAATTACTAATTTGGGGGAATTATATTGTAAATGAAAAGACCGCTTAACTTAAGCGGTCTTTTTTTTGATCATTTTTGGTTTCGTAAAAATTTTATCTACTTAACAAACCGTCTCAATAGCCAACAAATTATTAGCTTATTGTATACATATTCAAAAACGATCACTAAAAGGTTGTTTTATAATTTGTTATGATATTTCTTTAAAAAGATTATTAAAAAGTGTAACAAATTAAAAAACGTACCATCTTTATAATAGAACTGACCAAAGTGAATTTAAGTAACCATCACATAACTGAAGTTATTAATCGTTGTCGCAACGGTGAGCAAGTAGCGCAGATGGAAGTATACAATCGTTATTATAAGGCAATGTATAATACTTCCCTCCGTATTGTAAAAAGCGAAGCTGAGGCTGAAGATATTATGCAAGAATCATTTTTGAGCGCTTTTACAAAAATTGATACTTACAAAGAAGAAGCTTCTTTTGGAAGTTGGCTCAAGAGAATTGTTGTAAACAATAGTTTAACAGCCTATCAGAAAGCTAAACGACTGGATGAACAACCACTAGAAAATCACTTATATAAAGTTTCTGAAGACGACGGAGGGTGTGGTACTATAGATCTTACAAGTGTGAGAGCTCAGGAGGTTGTTACAGCAATGAATAATTTAAAAGATAATTACAGACAATCATTGTCTTTGCACCTCATAGAAGGGTATGATTACGAAGAAATAAGTGAAATTATGAATGTGAGCTATGCCAATTCTAGAACAATGATATCTAGGGCAAAACAAAGTTTACGAGCAATTTTAAATAAAAATGGAAAAGGAAAAGGAATCTATAGATCTTCTATTTAAGCGGCTAAACAGAAAATTAGATGTTTATGAGCCGAGTGAAAGCCATAGAGCTAACTTTTTAGAAAAGTTAGAAGGTAAAAACCGGTTTTCTCCTTCTAAAAAAGAGAATCGTATACGCTGGATGAGACCGCTCTTTATAGCAGCCAGTTTGGTTCTTATAGCGAGTCTTGTTTTAAATTTTACTCAAGTAGGTTCTGCTACTAAAGATTTAGCAGATGTCTCTCCTGAAATGCAACAAACGCAAGATTTTTTCACAAAAACAATAGAACGAGAACTATTTGATATAAAAGAAAATATGACCCCAGAGAATCAAGAACTTGTACTTGATGCCATCTCACAACTTGAAATGTTAGAGTCAGAATACAAAAAACTTAAAAAGGATCTTTCAAAAAGCGGTGAGGACAAAAGAGTCATTTATGCTATGATAGATAATTTTCAAAATAGAATTTATCTGTTGCAAGATGTTGTTGAACAAATGGAGGTTATTAAACAAATAAAAAAAACACAAGAGGCTATTACCCTTTAATACTATAAAAAAAATAAAAATGAAAAATATTATAACTACTTTTTTTACATGCCTTATCCCTCTTATAGCTTTTGCTGGTTTAAGTAATCCAAACGGAAAGTACACCAAAGAAAAGAAAATTAAGAAAGAATACTCTGTAAACAGTGATGCTAAGCTATTAATCAAAAATAGTTATGGCGAAGTAAACATGGTAAGCTGGTCTGAAAACCGAATAGTAATCGAAGTTCATGTAAAGACTAATGGAAATGATGAGGATCGTGTAAAAGATAAACTTGATGAAATTGACGTGCAATTTGAAGCTAGTGCATCATTTGTAAGTGCAAAAACTACATTTGATAATAATAGCAGTAGGTCTTGGTGGAACAGCTGGAAGAGCAGTAACGTAAATATGGAAATTAACTACACCATAAAACTTCCAGTTTTTGCTGTGATCGATATAAGTAATGATTATGGAGGGATTACTTTAGATCGTATAGAAGGCAACGCAAAAATAAGCTGTGATTATGGTAAAATCACTATAGGCGAATTACTTGCAGACAATAATTACTTAAATTTTGATTACACAAAAAATAGTACCATCGGCTACATGAAAAGTGGACGCATCAATGCAGACTACTCAACTTTTGTATTAGAAAATGGAGGCAATGTTGACCTTAATGCTGATTATTCAAAATCTGAATTTGGTATTATAAAAGACCTTAATTATAACTGTGATTATGGCTCTGTACGTACAAAAGAGTCTAATAATATCACTGGAAGAGGTGATTATTTAAGTGCAAAGTTGGGCACTGTAAACGGACACTTAAATATTAATGCAGATTATGGATCTATCCGTATTGACGAAATGAGCCCAAGCGCTGGAGACATAGTTATTCAAAGTGATTACACAGGTATAAATATTGGTTATGATTCAGCATATAGTTTTACTTTCAATATCAAACTAGAGTATGCAGGATTAAGTGGTAAAGACAATCTTAATATACGTAAAGAACGTAAAGATTCTGGTGATGCTTACTATGAAGGATATTATAAATCATCATCTTCTCAAAACAATATAAATATTAACTCAGACTATGGTGGCGTTACGCTCCATAAAAATTAAACAACAATCAAAAAGCCAATTAGTTATGAAAAAATTAGTAGCACTTAGTTTTATCTTTTTTATAAGCACTCAAATACATGCACAGTGGTGGGGTAAATCTATTAAAGGTAATGGAGAGGTTCAAAAAGAAACAAGAGACGTTGGAGAGTATGACGGAGTAAGTGTAGCGGGTTTTTTTGAAGTAACCCTACTTGCAGGATCTGAAGGTAAAATCACTATAGAAGGAGAAAGTAATTTACTTAATTATATCGAAACAGTTGTAGATAAAGGAGTTCTAAAAATTCGTGTTCAGAAAAATCAAAATTTGAAAACGAGTTGGGGAAATGATATTAAAATAACAGTCCCTTTTAGAGACATAGAGCTTGTTTCTCTTTCTGGTTCTGGAGATATCATTACAAAAGATGTTATTAAAGCAAAAGATTTTAAAGTTTCTGTATCTGGTTCTGGTGACGTAACTCTTGATGTTGAATCTAGTGCTACAAAGAGTAGAGTTACTGGTTCTGGAGATCTCATATTGAGAGGAAGTACTGGAGATCATGAGTCTAGTGTAACAGGATCTGGAGATATAAACGCTTCTCGATTTAATGCAAATTACGTTGATGCAAAAGTTACAGGGTCTGGTGATATTAAAGTGTACTGCTCAAAATACCTTAAAGCACGTGTAACTGGGTCTGGTGATATAGAATACTTAGGCAACCCAGATAAACAGGAAACAAAAGTTTCTGGTTCTGGTGACATTACAAAAGGGTAGTGACACCGTAATCTAATAAAAAAGCCCTCTAATAGAGGGCTTTTTTATTTGAATGTATCAAATTATTCTTTCTTTAAAATTTTTGAGTTGCCAGCTAGTTTTTCTATGACAATAGATGGGCTTCCGTAAAGCTCTAGCTCACTTTTATGATTCATATCTAAAACAAGGTCTTTATCAATAGAGATAAGCGCATTTGTGTCGTCTTTTAAGACTAAAGATGCTTGATCTACCGCGAATGCACGGCCCTTAAATTCTGCGTTGTCTGTTAAGGTAATTGTAGCTTCTTCTGCATTACCTTTAAAATTCATGTCTGTGCGGCCAGAGGCCATAACTACAAATTTTTCTGTGTTGATATCAGCTTTCGCGAAAGCGTTATTTTTCAAATTAAATCTAATTTCGTCTCCCTTAAATTCTACATCAACCTTCGAGCTTTCATCTGCAGTTATGACTGCATTTTCTGATTTTATCTCCCCCTCAAAAACACTATCTGATGTAAGATTACAAGCAAAATCCTCTGTATTAATTGTAGATTTTGAAATTACTTTACTGTACGCAGCAACTGTTACACTATTTAATTCTTCAAACCGAACAATAATATTAAGCTTCTTACTACTTCTTATATCCTTTCGAGTAGAAACAAGCAAGGTGCTGTCGCGTATATCAAAACTTATTATTTCTAGAAGATTATCATCCATCTCGAGGTCATAGCCAGTAGTTGCATCTTGTATAAGGGTTACTTCTAAGCCGTCTATTACTTTTATATCAGTAAATGGTCTAAGTGGTTCTGACAGCTCTTTAACATTTCGACTTCCTTTTATTTTTTCTCTTTGTGCACTAACACTTAATGTTGCTAGTATTAGCAAGGTTAGAATGATTGTTCTTATAGTTATTTTTTTCATGAACTAAAGGTACATTATTGGGGTTAGAAAATAAATAATCTCATGAGTCAATGGCTAAAATTATGCCAGTTATATCATTATAAATATCAAAATATAAATCAAATAGGTGATTAATCTAAAAGATAACTAATGAGTTAGGTAAAGCAAATTAATTATATGTTTTTACCTCGCTCCTTAAGGATTTTATTCTGTTCTTGCATAAGGTGCTCAATATTAGATAATAGTTCTAGATTTTTTGGCGTGACAACCTCTTTATTTTTTGGATCTTCTGCCTTGTTCTTAAATTTATTAATAAATTTTATGACAATAAAAATTGTAAAGGCTATCACTGTAAAGTCAATAAGCACTTCGATAAGTTCTCCGTAGCCTATTGAAATTGATTGAGTTCCATCTGGTGATTCTCTGAGAACATATTTACGATCTGCAAAATTAATACCATCTGTCATCAAACTTAACGGTGGCATAACCACTTTTTTCACAAGCGTGTTAACAACGTTATTGAAGGCAGTGCCTATAATGATACCCACTGCCATATCGATCATATTTCCTTTGACCGCAAAGTCCTTAAATTCTTGAAAAAATGTAGACATATCTTTTATGGATGCAATTTTGCTTTCGCGAAAGCGTATAGTTAGTTAATAATAGTTCTATTTTTTGGTACCTTAAGTAATAGAAAGACCCCCACTGCAAAAAAGATAATTAGAAAAACGATAGAAAATCGCATACTGCCTGTAATTTCTTCTATAAATCCATATAAAAACATACCTATGATGATTCCTATTTTTTCTGAAACATCATAGAAGCTAAAATAAGACGTTGTATCATCTGTTTCTGGTAAAAATTTAGAATATGTAGACCTAGATAATGATTGAATGCCCCCCATGACTAACCCCACAAAACCTGCGGTGATGTAAAATTGAATAGGTGTATACACAAAATATGCCCAACCACAAATAAAAATCCAAATGATATTTATTACAATTAATGCTTTAATATTTCCTATGCGTGCAGATAATCTCGAAGTAAGTACGGCACCAAGTACGGCTACTAATTGAATCAAAAGAATGCTTGTGATTAATCCAGTAGTGCGCTCACTATCACTCCCCCATTCCAACTCTTGTTCTCCAAAATATGCAGCGGCAAGCATTACCGTCTGTACTGCCATACTATACACAAAAAAGGCATATAAATATTTTTTAAGACGAATTTGATGTTTCATCGACTTCCAAATACTCCTCAATTCTTGAAAGCCATTAAAAAGTACGGCTTTAGTTAATTTACCACTTGACGGATTTCCTTTGGGAAGATAAAAATAGGTGTACTGACTAAAACCTATCCACCATATACCAGTAAGAACAAAAGATAATCTTGTAGGTAATCCTTCGTCCTCAAAACCAAAAGATTCATAACCAAGTATCATTCCTAAACAAACAATCAGCAACAAAACACTCCCTATGTACCCCCACGAATATCCCTTTGCACTAATAGCATCATGCTGATTTGGGTAGGCTATGTCTGGTAAATATGAATTGTAAAAAACGATACTTCCCCAGAATCCTATCAAACCTAGTGCATATAAAAGCAAACTTAAGTAAATGTGTTCTAAGCTAAACCAATACAGCCCTATGGTAGATAATGCTCCTAAGTAACAAAACAGTTTTAAGAAGAATTTCTTATTTCCTAAATAGTCTGCTATTCCAGATAGTATAGGAGAAATCGTAGCCACGATAAAAAATGCGAATGCCGTAGTATAAAATATAAGCGGACTTCGACGAAGTAAAAACCCAAACACTTCGATTTCCTCTATAGCTGCGCTTCGAAAAAGCGCACCATAAAATAAGGGAAATATAGCCGATGCTATCACTAAGCTATAAGTAGAGTTTGCCCAGTCATAAAAAGCCCACGCATTTAATAATTTCTTATCGCCTTTAAGAAGTTCTTTTTTCATGATACTAAAATAGAAAAGCTGTGCAATTGCACAGCTTTTATACTCAATTATTTATTATGAATAATTATTATTTAAAAGTCGTTACTCCAAATTTTGCTGCTTCTGCTTTTGCCATTGGCGCTTTTGCGGTAAGATTTGCGATACGACTATCTGATGAAGGGTGAGTGCTTAAAATTTGCGGGGGTGATTGTCCGCCGCTTTTTTCTTTCATACGTCTCCATAAATTTGCAGCTTCATCTGGGTTATAACCTGCAATTGCTGCAATTACGATTCCTATTTCATCTGCTTGTGTCTCATGACTACGAGAGAAAGGTAACATACCACCTACTGCAGATCCCACTCCATAGAGTTGCATGATTTGCTGTTGCCTTGCTGGATCTGACCCTGAGGTTGCTACCGCTACCCCCACTGCACCTAACTGTTGTACTTGTGCTGCACTCATACGTTGTGCGCCATGATCTGCTAGTGCATGTGCTAGCTCATGTCCCATAACCATTGCAAGACCTGTTTCTGATTGTGTAACAGGTAATATTCCAGTGTACACGACAATTTTACCACCTGGCATACACCAAGCATTTACCGCTTCATCTTTTACTAGATTATATTCCCAGCGATAATCTGACAAATAACCAGGGTAGCCAAGAGCCGTCATATACTTTTCTGAGGCTACAGCTATTCTCTCCCCTACTCTTTTAACCATATTTGCCTCTGGCGTACCTGTAATAACATTATTCTCAGAGAGAAAAGCGTCATACTGCTGAAAAGCCATCGGGAATAATTGATCGTTACTTACAAAATTAAGTGTCTTCTTCCCTGTAAATGGACTGGTTTTACACGCACATACCAAAAAAATGGTCAGTATCGCTATTAATGTATTTTTCGTATTCATAATGATGGTTTTTATATCATTATAAAATTACACAAATGTTAAGCTCCAGTAAGATGTAACTCCGTGAAATCTTTGTTAATGATTAGCGCACAGGCAATTGGGTCAAATTGCATTTCTTCAAATGTAACTAACTGATTATCAAGTTCAATTTCTTTAATATCGAATGGAAGCCCAATTAAATGAATCCTAAAAGTATCATAAGAAGTGATATAGTCACCTCTCTTATGCTGCTGTATGATCCAATCTCTCTCACGACCTACCATCTTAAATGTACGATAACTATATCTCCCTTTTTTATAATCGTAGCCATCTTGAGCATCTTCGTAAAGCTTTGATGCATTTTTACCAAGACCATAATAGACTTCTAGCTCTACTTGTTTAATTTCCAATTCTCCAACATACTGTTGTAACGGATATTTAGGTAAAATTGTTCCTTCTTTAATAAATAACGGCATTTCATCTATATCAGCATCTACCCATTGCTCTTTACCTCCTTCTATTGACTGCTTAGACCAATAATTGAACCACTTACCTCTAGGCACATACATGCGACGTCCCTTTGCGTTAGGTTCAAGTATAGGACAAACTAGAATATGGTGACCAAATATAAATTCATCTGTACGATAATGAGTTTGTGCATCTTCTTGATCAAAATAGACAAGAGGCTTTAATAATGGTGTTCCTTTTTTTACATATTCATAAAACATAGTATATAAATAGGGCAATAATCTATAGCGTAGATTAATAAATTTGCGAGCAATATCTGTCACTCCTACATCAAAAGTCCAAGGCTCCTGATCTCCATGGTGACCAGAAGAGTGTGTCCTACAAAATGGATGGAATACTCCTAGTTGTATCCATCTAGCATAAAGCTCACCCGTAGGTTGTTCTGCAAATCCTCCTATATCTGTACCCGTAAAACTCATTCCAGAAATACACATACGCTGGACTTGTACATTTGCAACCCATAAATGCTCCCAACTAGCAACATTATCTCCAGTCCAAGAACTTGTATAACGTTGCGCTCCACTGTATGCAGATCTAGTGATCACAAATGGACGTTGAGGGTAAGCATATTTTTTAACTCCCTCATATGTTGCTCTAGCCATCTGAGTACCATATATGTTGTGAGCTTTCAAATGGCTACAGGGATGTCCATCGTAGTTATGGCGTACATCTGAGGGAAATGTTTTTCCAGGTACCTCCATAACAGCAGGTTCATTCATATCATTCCAAACTCCTTTCACACCTATATCTTGAATAAGCTCTTTAAAAAGTCCAGCCCACCATTTTCTAACTTTTGGGTTTGTATAATCTGGGAAATTACACTCCCCCGGCCATACTTTACCTTTCATATAGGGTCCATCTGCTCGCTTACAGAAGTAATCGTTTTTAACCCCTTCATTATACACCCAATAATCTTTATCAATTTTAATACCTGGATCGATAATTACAATAGTTTTGAAGCCATCTTCTGCAAGTTCTCCTACCATTCTTTTAGGGTCTGGAAAATATTCATTATTCCAAGTAAAACATCGCCACCCGTCCATATAATCAATATCTAAATAAATACCATCACATGGAATTTTGAGCTCTCTAAATTTTGCAGCTATTTCTTTAACATTACTCTCTGGGAAGTAACTCCATTTACATTGTTGATAGCCAAGCGCCCATAAAGGAGGTAACTCTGGCACCCCTGTGAGATTTGTATAACTCTGAACCACATTTGACATCTCTGGACCATAGATAAAATAATAGTTCATCTCTCCACCTTGGGCCCAAAAGCTAGTAACCCCCATTCGTTCATGGCAAAAATCAAAATATGTACGAAATGTATTATCAAAAAAGATTCCATAGGCCTTCTTTTGAGTAAGACCTATATAAAAAGGAACAGATTTGTAAATAGGATCTTGATCCTTGCTAAAAGCATATTGATCTGTTGCCCAGTTTTCAATCCGTTTTCCTCTTAAATTAGAGTGCATAGGTTTATCTCCTAGACCGTAGTAAGACTCTGCATGCTGCGCTTTTTTACTCATTTTAACGATATTCCCACCATACTCAAAACTTTCTTCGTAGTGGAAACCTAACTCGTCTTCATTTATAAGATTACCTTCTCTATCAAAAATTGAAGCCTGTAAACTTTCTTTTTCTAATCTTAAATGTAATTTAGCCGTTTTAATATGGTAATGAGTATCGTCATCTGTAAGTTCAAGATGATTATATCCCTTTAGCGCTTGTTCATCTATTGCATATGAAAAGTCTGGCTCGAATACTCCCCCTGTCGCAAATCGAAATCGAATGACACTATCCCGTAGAACTGTAAGTTGAAGTATGACTTCATTCTTTGTAGTGAAATATAAAGTATCAACCTCTTTTTTAAAGTCTACTACCCGATTTGGAAATTGATTCCCTTTTTGCTGTAATTCTGTGTTTACAATCATAAATCTAAAGTTAACAATATCAAATAAACAGTATCTAACTGAGATACAATGTTAATTCCCAATTAGTTATTAACGCTAACGTTTTCGTTCATCTCATGGTTGTGTTTTTTATGCTTTCGCTAAAATTTGGAACTCATAAATACGATTACCAGAAGGTGATGCTTAAATCTAATCCATAAATTATAAGATCTTAAATCACATTTTTGGGAAATTAAAATATTACTGCCAATGTCAATAAAAAACTTTTAAAGAATGAGAGTAAATTTCATCTATAGGATGCAATTTTAATAACCCTTCATCACAGAAAATTGATGTTAAATTAATACACCAATTAAAATATTCTCGTCTCGGTAATTGAAAACTACTTACTTAATTATTAATTTTTAATAAGTTCGAAAACTACACCCGCAAGTGGAGGAATATCTATGTACGTAGAATATGGCTTTCCGTGCCATGATTCTGTACTAATTTTCAGAATTCTGTTATGGTATTCACCCGTCCCACCGTATTCTGTTGCGTCGCTGTTAAAAATTTCGCGAAAGCGTCCTTCAAATGGTATTCCTATTCTATAATTTGATTGAGGGGTTGGTGTCATATTAAATACGCATATTGAAACTTCATGGGTATTATTATCTTTCCGAATGTAGCTTAGCACACTATTCTCATCATCATCGTGGGCAATCCATTCAAAACCCTCTGAATCAAATTGCTTTTCATAAAATGCTGGGGTATCAACATATAGCTTATTTATCTCTTTAAAAGCTCGATGGATTCCTTTATGGAATTGATATTTTAGTACATACCAATCTAACTGTTCTTCAAAATTCCATTCTGTACCCTGACCAAATTCACTACCCATAAATAAGAGCTTTGTTCCTGGATGTGTGTACATATAAGTATATAGTAACCGTAGGTTTGCAAATCGTTGCCATTCATCTCCAGGCATACGACCTAATATTGATTGCTTTTCATAAACAACCTCGTCATGCGATAGTGGTAACATGAAGTTTTCTGTAAATGCATAGGTCATTGAGAAAGAAATTTCATTATGGTGGTGGTTTCTATGAATGGTGTCTCTTTTGAAATATGTTAGGGTATCGTGCATCCATCCCATCATCCATTTCATTCCAAAGCCTAATCCGCCAGAAAAAACAGGTTTACTAACCATTGGGAAACTTGTAGACTCCTCTGCAATGGTTTGTACATCTGGAAAGCTCGAATAAACCTCTTGATTGAGCTCTTTTAAAAATGTAATGACCTCAAGATTTTCTCTACCTCCATTTCTGTTTGGCTCCCATTCTCCATCTTCTCTACTATAATCTAAGTACAACATGGATGCGACAGCATCTACCCTCAAACCATCAACGTGATAGTGCTCAAGCCAGAAAAGTGCATTACTTATTAAAAAACTTCGTACCTCATTGCGTTCATAATTAAAAATAAGTGACTTCCAATCTGGATGATATCCTTTTTGCCTGTTTGGGTGTTCATAGCACGCTGTTCCGTCAAAGCTGCCTAAACCGTGTGCATCTTCTGGAAAATGAGATGGCACCCAATCTAAGATTACACCTATATCGTTCTTGTGTAAAGCTTCAATTAATGTCATGAGCTCTTCTGGATATCCAAAACGAGCTGTTGGGGCAAAGTACCCAGTTATTTGATACCCCCAGCTAGGGCTGTAAGGATATTCCATAACAGGCATAAATTCTACATGTGTAAAATTCATCTCTTTAACATAAGATACAAGCTCTGTTGCTAGTTCTAAATAACTTAAACTTCGATTCCCCTCATCTTCTTTACGACGCCAAGATGCAAGGTGAACTTCATATACAGAAAATGGAGCATTGAGGTGATTATGTTTGTGACGCTTTCTCATCCACTCACCATCTTCCCAAGTGTGATTAAATTTATATACTACAGAGGCAGTTTGTGGTGGATGCTCTGCTCTTCGAGCAAAAGGATCTGCTTTTTCTGTAATGACTCCATTGTGATTAGAATGAATTTTGTATTTGTACACTTCACCATGACCTATGTTTGGAATAAACCCTTCCCAAATGCCACTTTCATCCCATCTCACATGTAATGAATATTCCCCGTCTTTCCAGAAATTAAAATCCCCTACAACTGAAACTAGCCGTGCGCTAGGGGCCCATACAGCAAAATATGTTCCCTCCACCCCATCGAGTGTAAGCAAATGACTACCCATTTTATCATGTAAACGGTAATGTTTACCAGCCTTAAAAAGATTTATATCAAATTCTGAAAATAAACTGTGTGCTAGAACCGTGCTCATTATATAATAGTTCCTGATGCGATGGTTGCACCATTTTTAATGACTACAATACCATCACGTATGACGTACGTTTCTGTCTCAACATCTTCTAAGTGCTTGCCTCCTGTTATTCTAACATCATCTCCTATTTTTGCATTTTTATCAATAATACAATTTGTTAAAAAACAACGATCTCCTATTCCTACATGAGGAATGCCATTTGCTCTAGCATTATTAATTTCCTCTAAGTCTAAAAACCGATTACTTCCCATTATATAACTGCTCTCTATAACCGTACCTCGACCAATTCTAGCTCTAATTCCTATGACAGAATTTGCAATACGGCTGCCGTGTATGATACTCCCTTCTGCTATAATGGATTTTTCTAATGTAGTGCCAGAAATTTTAGTTGGAGGAAGTACGCGAGGGCGCGTTAAAATAGTTTGTCCTTTATTAAACAAATTAAACTTTGGTAAATCTGCCGTGAGATCAATATTTGCCTCAAAAAAAGAATCAATATTTCCTATATCAGTCCAATATCCTTCATAAGGATAACTTAAAACCTTATGATTTTCAATAGATTGAGGGATAATTTCTTTTCCAAAATCCATAGTATAAGTACCTTCGAGGAGTTCTATAAGAAGATCTTTATTAAATATATAAATCCCCATAGAGGCTAAGTAGTTTTTACCTTGAGATTTCATCCCTGAGGATACTTCAGACTCCCAGTCATGTAAAATACCTTCATCTGGCTTCTCAATAAATGAAGTTATTGTATTAGTCTCGTCTGTTTTTAAAATACCAAAAGAAGTTGCATCTTTTGCATTCACAGGTAATGATGCTATCGTAATCTTTGCCTCAGACTTTATATGAGCTTGGAGCATCTTATTAAAATCCATTTGGTACAATTGATCTCCAGAAAGTATCATAACGTACTCAGATTCATACCCCTTAAAATGATGAAGGCTTTGTCGCACAGCATCTGCTGTACCCTGAAACCAGCCTTTATTTTCTGGTGTTTGCTCAGCTGCGAGTATATCTACAAAAGCGTCTGAAAAATAAGAGAATTGATAAGTGTGCTTAATATGCTTATTAAGTGAAGCCGAATTAAATTGGGTTAAGACAAACATCCTCTTGATATTTGAATTTAAACAATTAGAAATAGGTATATCTACAAGTCTGTATTTTCCTGCAATAGGTACTGCTGGTTTTGAACGCTGTGCAGTTAATGGATAGAGTCTTGAACCCTGACCTCCTCCTAAAATAATGGCAATTACTTTCTTGTTCATCGTATAGCTTTTAGGTGTTAATTCATTCTATATTAAGTATGTACCTCCTCATATAAAGATACATATTCTCTAGCAGCATTTTCCCAACTATGATCTATCTTCATCATTGCGATTTGATTACGTTTGAAATAGTCAGTTTCTTTATAAAACTGGAATGCTCTTCCTATACTGTATACCACATCAAAAACACTGGTTTGATCATGACAGATACCGTGACCTCCATCTCCTATATCTATTACTGTATCCTTTAAACCTCCAGTTCTGTGTACAATTGGAACACAGCCATACCTCAAACTATAAAGTTGATTAAGCCCACAAGGTTCTACTCTACTAGGCATTAATAAGAAATCTGCACTAGCATATACAAGATGTGATAATCTTTCTTCATAACCTATATGAGCATTATAGCGGCCATTATATTTGGATTTAAGGTTTTCTAATTGTCCTTCAATGTCATGATTACCACTACCTAGAACTATAATATTTATATCAAACTTTTCTAAAGACTCCTCAATAATTTTAGGAAGTAAATCAGCTCCTTTTTCCCATACCAGCCTACCTATAAAACCAAAAAGTGGTTTTTCATAACTTAAATCAAATTCATCACAAAGTGCTTTCTTATTTGTAAGTCTACCTTTTAATCTTGTATGCTGTGAATAATTCTTTACAAGGAATGCGTCCGTTTTTGGATTCCATGTTTCTGTATCAATACCGTTTAAAATCCCAGCACATTTAGCTCGCTCCGCTCTTAGCAAACCTTCTAATCCGTTTGCTTTTTCTTGTAACTCTTCCATATAAGATGGAGATACTGTATTTACCCGATACGCGCATTTTATTGCTGCGGCTAGGGGGTTTATTTTTTCTTGCCAATCAAGTAATCCGGCCTGGTTTTTATCAAACTCAGGAAAAATATTATTCATTTCATGAGAAAACTCTCCTTGGTACTGCGCATTGTGTATGGAAAGTATAGTTGGAATATTTTTAAGTGTACAAAAAGGCTTACAATATTTCATCATAAAAGGGACAAATCCAGAGTGATGATCATGACAGTGAACTATATCAATCTGACTTGAAAATGTATGAAGCCAATGCAAAGCCACTTGCTGGAAAGCCATAAATCTTAGTGTATCATCCTCATAACCGTAAACTTTTCTTCTGTCTGTTAATTCGTTAACTCGTACTAAATAGAGTGGAAAACCTAAGTTGTTTTCAACCTCAATGATTTCAGAAAAATAGGTTTTATTTGCCATCACAAGATGATGGAAAAAAATGACAGATCCTTTAGATTTTTCAACCCACTGTGTTCGATAATAAGGCATTATCACACTTGCTTTGTGACCTATACGGTTTTGATATTTAGGTAACGCTCCTAAAACATCTGCTAGACCGCCTACCTTAGCTACAGGATAACATTCGGCACTTATATGAAAAATGTTCATGATACTATTTTAGAGTTCTTCGGCTAAATGTAAAACTTATCCGTTCATAGAAATCAATTTAACTATTAAATTAATATAAATTAGAAAAGAAATCATTGTAAATAATTATGCTTTCGCGAAAGCGCATGCATCTTAATTGTTCATCTATGTTATTTTAGCTTGTTTTTAACGACCTAAAGCATATGCAATCTATAATTTTACTAAAAAAAAGATGAAAAAAATAGTTCTAATAGTCGCACTATGTGGTTTATTTACAAGCTGCAACAGTAATGCACAAGAAACAAAAGAAGAACCTTTTGAGGTTCAAAAAACCGAAGCCCAATGGAAAGCTGAACTGACAGCAGATCAATTCTACATTTTGCGTAAGGAAGGAACAGAACGACCTTTCTCTAGCCCGTTAAACGATATTAAAGAACCAGGAACCTTTAAATGTGCAGGTTGCAACACGCCTCTATTTGAAACAGCACATAAATTTGATAGTGGCACTGGCTGGCCAAGTTTTGACAGACCTATCGAGGGTAATGTAGCCTATAGTACAGATCGCAAACTAGGATATACCAGAAAAGAAGAGCATTGTGCAACTTGTGGTGGTCACTTAGGACATGTATTTAATGATGGACCTAAAGCAACTACAGGAAAAAGACATTGTATAAACGGAGATGCTTTGGTATTTGTACCACAATCAAATTAATTAGGAGTATAGATATGAGTTATCCAATCCAGAAGTCTGAAGCGCAATGGTTAGAAGAACTTGGTCCAGAACGCTATCGCATTCTAAGAGAGAAAGGAACTGAAAGAGCGTTTACAGGAACTTATAATATGCACAAAGAAAACGGCTCTTACCATTGCGGAGCTTGTGATGCAAAGCTATTTGAAAGCGACACCAAATTTGACAGTGGCTGTGGCTGGCCTAGTTTTGATGAATCCATCCCTGGAACTGTAGAATATGTAAGAGATAAAACACACGGAATGATACGCACTGAAATATTGTGTTCCAATTGCGGTTCACACTTAGGTCATGTATTTGACGATGGTCCTACAGCTACTGGGCAAAGATATTGCGTGAATTCACTAAGTATAGATTTTAAAAACACAAAATAATTATAAGCTATTCTATTACTGGAATGCTTATTGATAAAAAAGAGACAAACAACTTAGAGATTATGAAATACATTTACACCTTATTACTAGCTTCAGCATTCATATTAACTTCTTGTTCTAATGATGATGACAACTTTGATTTTGACACAATAGGTCAAACTTTTGAGTTTACAACCACATTTACGCAAGCAAACGACTATACCACCCGTTTTAGTTTTGATCAACTTATATTTGACTCAGACGTAGTCTTAGTTTATAAACTTGAGGAGGTCGACAATGGTCTCGATGTATGGGAACCATTACCTACAGCTTATTATTTCTTTACAAATGATTCAACTGGTGCAATAGAAGGATTTTTAAATTACAGATTTAATTTTACAACTGGTGATGTAGATGTTATCATGAACAGTGACGCCCCAGATCTAGCTGGAGCAGAGTTTACAAACAACCAAACCTTTAGAATTGTAGTAGTACCTTCAGATTTTGCTTCGACTACTGATGTTGATTTATTGAATTTTAATGAAGTAGCAACAGCTTTAAATTTAAAATTTTAGAGATAGCCACGCTTTCGCGAAAGCGTAACCTTAAAACACTTAAAACCGAAGCTAACACTTCGGTTTTTAAGCTTTAAAAATATTGAGATAATACGTAAATTCGCTATCCAATTTATAGACTTAAAAAACCAAAGATATGAGCAAATATGATGTCATCGTATTAGGAAGCGGTCCTGGAGGATATGTTACTGCAATACGTGCCAGCCAGTTAGGACTTAAGACTGCTGTAGTAGAAAAAGAAAGCCTAGGTGGTGTATGTTTAAACTGGGGTTGCATCCCTACAAAAGCATTATTAAAAAGTGCTCAAGTTTTTGAATATTTAAAACACGCCGAAGATTACGGTTTAAAAGTAGATGGTGCAGATAAAGACTTTGCAGCTGTAGTTAAACGTAGTCGTGGTGTTGCAGAAGGAATGAGCAAAGGTGTTCAATTCCTTATGAAGAAGAACAAAATTGATGTTATAAACGGCTATGGTAAAGTAAAACCAGGTAAGAAAATTGACGTTGATGGAAAAGAGTATAGTGCAGATCATATCATCATAGCTACTGGTGCACGCTCTAGAGAATTGCCTAGTTTGCCACAAGATGGTGAAAAAGTAATTGGATACCGTCAAGCCATGACACTTCCTGAACAACCAAAATCTATGATTGTTGTAGGTTCTGGAGCTATAGGTGTCGAATTTGCTAGTTTTTACAATAGCATGGGCACAGACGTGACCATTGTAGAATTTATGCCTAATGTGGTTCCAGTAGAAGATGAGGATGTATCAAAACAATTTGAGCGCTCACTAAAAAAAGCTGGAATTAAGATCATGACCAGTTCTTCTGTAGAGAAGGTTGAAAAAACTGATAACGGCGTAAAAGCCACAGTTAAAACCAAAAAAGGTGAAGAGACATTAGAAGCTGATATTGTTTTATCTGCTGTAGGTATCAAAACCAATATTGAAAATATAGGTCTGGAAGATGTAGGTATCGTAACAGACCGTGATAAAATTATAGTAAACGACTTTTACCAAACTAACATGCCCGGTTACTACGCTATAGGTGATGTAACTAAAGGCCCAGCTCTAGCACACGTTGCTTCTGCAGAGGGAATTACTTGTGTTGAAAAAATTGCAGGCATTAATGTTGAAAAAATAGATTATTCAAACATTCCAGGATGTACGTATGCAACACCAGAGATAGCAAGTGTTGGGATGACAGAAAAGCAAGCAAAAGAAGCTGGTTACGAACTCAAGATTGGCAAATTTCCATTTTCTGCTTCTGGAAAGGCAAGTGCTGCAGGAACGAAAGACGGGTTTGTAAAGGTTATTTTTGACGCAAAATATGGAGAGTGGCTCGGGTGCCACATGATAGGTGCGGGTGTGACAGATATGATCGCAGAGGCTGTCTTAGGGCGTAAGCTAGAAACTACTGGCCATGAAGTTTTAAAAACTATTCACCCTCACCCTACAATGAGTGAGGCTGTAATGGAAGCGGTGGCAGATGCTTATGGTGAAGTGATTCACTTATAAGAATCACAACGACTTAAATTATATTTTATCATAAACCTCGCTAATGCGAGGTTTATTTTTACAAACAATTTTAGAATAAAAAATCCTGATCTATAAGTGATCAGGATTTCTCATTTTTTGTATTCGCTTTCGCGAAAGCGGTAATTTTATTTAGCAATATTTACAGCTCTCGTTTCTCTTATAACAGTAACCTTAACTTGACCAGGATAAGTCATATCAGTTTGTATTTTTTGAGAAATCTCAAATGACAAGGCTCCTGCTCTGTCGTCATTTACCTTTTCACTTTCTACAATAACTCGCAATTCACGACCAGCTTGTATGGCATATGCTTTTTTAACACCTTGAAAACCAAACGCAATATCTTCAAGATCTTTAAGACGCTGTATGTAAGAATCCAATACCTGACGACGTGCACCAGGCCTAGCGCCACTTATAGCATCACATACTTGTACTATAGGAGATAATAAGCTTGTCATTTCAATCTCATCGTGGTGAGCTCCTATGGCATTGCAAACATCTGGCTTCTCACCATATTTTTCTGCCCATTGCATTCCAAGAATTGCGTGTGGAGTTTCAGTTTCAGTATCTGGCACCTTTCCTATATCGTGTAGGAGGCCAGCACGACGTGCTAGTTTTGGATTAACTCCTAGCTCTGCAGCCATAACACTACAAAGTTTTGCCACCTCTCTACTGTGTTGTAATAAGTTTTGACCATAAGATGATCGATACTTCATACGACCGACAGCTTTAATAAGTTCTGGGTGCAATCCATGTATACCTAAGTCAATCACAGTACGCTTCCCTACTTCTACTATTTCTTGCTCTATTTGTTTTGAGGTTTTATTTACAACCTCCTCAATACGGGCTGGGTGAATACGTCCATCTGTAACAAGTTTGTGTAAAGACAATCGAGCTACCTCTCTGCGAACACTGTCAAAACAAGAAAGTATAATTGCCTCAGGTGTGTCGTCTACAATAATCTCTACGCCAGTAGCTGCTTCAATCGCTCTAATATTACGACCTTCACGTCCTATTATTCGACCCTTAACATCATCACTTTCTAGGTTGAAAACAGATACACAGTTTTCGACTGCTTCTTCTGTACCAATGCGTTGGATTGTGTTGATAATGATTTTCTTTGCTTCTTGCTCAGCTGTCATTTTAGCTTCCTCCATTGCTGTTTGGATATGAGCCATTGCATCAGTCTTTGCTTGATCTTTTAGTGTTTCTACAAGTTGATGTTTTGCGTCTTCGGCAGATAAACCAGAAATAACCTCTAGTTGTTGCACTGTACTTTTGTGCATTTTTTCGGCTTCTGCTTTTTTCTTTTCTACATAGTCTAATCTTTCTTTATAAGACTTTATTTTGTCCTCCAAAGATTGGTTAAGTTTTTTATTACGCGAAAGCTCACTACTTACACTTGATTCTTTATCACGAGTACGCTTTTCTGCATCAGATATTTTTTTATCGCGACTAAGAATTACTTTTTCATGCTCAGATTTTAATTCAATAAACTTTTCCTTTGCTTGAAGAATTTTATCCTTTTTAAGAGATTCTCCTTCTGATGTTGCTTCTTTTAAAATACTTTGAGCACTCTTCTTTGCTCTTTTAATTATTTGAGATGCATTACTACGCTCTAGCATCTTTGCTATAAAAAATCCCAGTGCTAATGCTATCACACCTACAATGATCAAGAGTGAGGTCTGTTCCATAAAAATCTTTATTTTAAGATGCCTATAGGCGATCTGTTTAATTAGTTTGTGTGGGCTTTGCCCTATATATTATACCTCACGATGAGATATAAAAAAGCCTGCATTAGTAGTGCATTTTGTATAAACTCCTAATAGTAAGGATTAGAGCTAGAAAACTGATCAAACTTCCATCTACCTAGCACTAGTCTAGTAACGGCGTGTTTTTACAATTTAGAGTCACTCTTTATAAAAAATAACTGTTGAGTTTATCAAAAAAATAACCAATGCAGGCAGTAATATGCTGTTGTATGTAAAGAACGACTATGTTAATGTCTCATCGAGAAGTAACGCAAGCTTTTCTAATCTTGCTGCAGTTTCCTCACTCAAAGAATCTTCATTTATAGTTTTTTGGGTAACCTTAGAAGCAAACTGTAAAGCGCACATGGCTAAAACATCTTGCTTATCTCTAACGGCATAATTTTGTTCAAATTGCTTAACCATCGCCTCAATATCTTTGGCCGCTTTACGCAACCCTTCTTCTTGAGCTGGATCGATAGTAAGTGGGTACACTCGATCTGCAATAGACAACTTAATTTTGAGCTTATCTGCCATATGGTTTTATTCCGCGAGAGATGCTATGCACGCATCTATCTCACGTACTAAAGCGTTAATCTTTAGCTTAGTTTCCCTTTTATATTCGTTACTGCCTAGTAATGCATTTGCTGTTTTGAGTGTTCTATTCTTCTGCTCGCAAATATCAATAGCATCTTTAAGTTGCTTATTTTCTTGTTGCAGTGCGGTAAGCTGTTTTTCTAGAGCTACCCGCGTTTGCCTCACATCTTCGTATTTTTCTAACAAAGCAGCGATTCGATATTCAAGAGAATCAACAACATTAGAAAGAGTACTCATAAACACATATGCATTAACTACGTTACACAAAGTTAACATTTGAAAGATAGACAGACAATGCTTATAGGTTAAAATTTACAAGATGGGGTACGCTTTCGCGAAAATTATTGAAGGTAAAATTCAAGAATCTACTATAAACTCAATAAATGATAATTTATCAATTATAAAAACTGAATTGCATAAAAAAATAATAATATAATTGTTTGAAAGTAAAACCCCTTACCTTTGAGAAAGAGCTAAAATAAAAGACGTGAGTTTTAAAAAAATTACTGAACAAGATTCAAATTATGATCATCTAGAAAAGATGAACACAAAAGAATTATTGACAAATATTAATAATGAAGATAAAAAGGTATCAGACGCTGTTCAAGAGGTGATACCTCAGATAGAGAACCTCGTAGATAAAATTCTACTCAAATTAAAAGGTGGGGGTAGATTATTTTACATGGGCGCTGGTACTAGTGGAAGATTAGGTATTCTTGACGCAAGTGAATGCCCACCTACTTTTGGAGTTTCCCCTGATATAGTTGTAGGTATAATAGCTGGTGGAGATAAGGCTATAAGAGACGCTGTTGAATTTGCTGAAGACAGTATTAATCAAGGCTGGGAAGACTTAAAAGGATATCAGATTTCAGAAAAAGATGTTGTTATAGGCATCGCAGCATCAGGTACTACTCCTTATGTGATAGGGGCACTTAAATCATGTAATGACAACAATATACTAACTGCTTCCATAAGCTGTAACCCAAATAGTCCTCTGTCTAATACAGCAAAATATCCAATTGATGTTATAGTAGGACCTGAATTTGTCACTGGTAGTTCTCGTATGAAAGCTGGTACAGCTCAAAAACTTATCCTTAATATGATTTCTACTGCTACAATGATAAAGCTTGGACACGTAAAAGGGAATAAAATGGTAGATATGCAATTGAGCAACGACAAACTCGTGGCGAGAGGTTTAAAAATGATAATGTCAGAGTTAAACATTCAGGAGACGGAAGCTAAGAAATTATTATTGGAGCACGGTAGTGTTAGAAAAGCCATTGAGAGCTATGCACACCAATAAAGAAAAATTACTAAAAGGAATTAAATTTATGGGAGGGACATTACTTCTTCTTATCGCCGCACCCATTATTCTCAATTCATCATTTAAAAATCAAGACCATCCTTACTTCATTCCAGTGGTGACAATTGGAATTATCTTGCTATTTGCTGCTATTTACTTAGGATTTAAAGGTATAAAAACATTGATAGGAGCAATTTTTAACGATTAAAACTGCTTTTATCCTTAACATAATTTAATAGACCTCAGATTATTTTAACTCAGTTCATGTTCGACAACCGGGTTCAGTCCGCTTTAAATTTATTATATAATAATCTCCAACCACTATAAATTTTTATAGAAGAGCAAAATATAGTGTATCAGTTTGACACTAAACATAGGCTTAAAACTGAATTTTCAATGATAGAAAACATATAAACACAATCTATTTTAGACCTTCTTTTTCCGGCATAAAAAAAGGTCTGACTCATTACTGAATCAGACCTTAAAAAGGCGGCGACCTACTCTCCCACGATTGTAGTACCATCGGCGCTGGCGGGCTTAACTTCTCTGTTCGGAATGGGAAGAGGTGAGCCCCGTCGCTATAACCACCTTAGTTTTAGAATAAGATGTGGTAACATCTTAAGCCCTTTCGCTTAAAGCGAAAGAAAATATCTTAACATATTTAGGAAATCATTAAAGAAAG